>MERD01000084.1 GCA_001771935.1 Betaproteobacteria bacterium RIFCSPLOWO2_02_FULL_67_26 | reverse complement strand
GTTGCTGGCGAGCGTGGCGGTATTCGTGGTGATGCTGGTGCTGGAGTTCGTCATCCACGGCGTGCTCCTGCAGGGCATCTACCAGCAGACGGCCTCGGTATGGCGCACGCAGGCGGATATGCAGCGCCTGATGTGGATTTTCTGGGTGGGCTACCTGATGTTCGCGCCGTTCTTCGCGTTGATCTACGCGAAGGGCTACGAGAAGGGCAAGCCCGGCCTGGGGCAGGGGTTTCGATTCGGACTGTACATGGGCGCCATGCTGTCCGTGGCGCACAGCTACGGGTGGTACGTGATCCTGCCGATCCCGCTCGTGCTCGCGTGTTACTGGTTCGCGGCGATCCTCGTGGAGTTCATCGCGGCGGGCATCGCGGCGGGTCTCGTGTACCACGAGTGATCACGACTGAGGCTCGCTCAGAGCCGGGAGGCCCGTGGAACACTTCTTGCAGCACCTCGCTGGCAAGCGGACCGACCCGAAAGGGGGCGTGACATATGACACCGAATAGCGAGCGGGATGTGAACGATTTCCGCCCGGCGCTTCGGACTATTCGGTGCCGATGTGCGCGCCGGCGGGCTCGGTCTCGATCTAGACTCCCCGTGAGAGCGGGAGTGCGCGAGGGCGTTCCCGATCTCCCGGGTCTACCGCTCAGCGGTAGACCAGCACCGGTATCTTGCAGCTGGTGATGACCCGCGCGGTCTCGCTGCCCACCAGCTCGCCGGTGACGCCTTTCCTGCCGTGGGAGGCCATGACGATGAGATCGCAGCCGGTCTGCGTCGCCATCGTGATGATCGCCTGGTGCGGCGAGGCGTGCTTCATCGAGTAGGTTTCGCAGGGCACGCCGAGCGCGCGCGCCTTGTCCGTGATGACCTTGAGGTACTGGTCCGCCTCCTGTTTCGCGACCTCGTCGAGCTTCGGCGCCTTGACCGCCACCGGGGCGTAATCCTCGAACGACTCGGGCTGGCGCTCGATCATCACGTAGAGGCCGGTCACTTTCGCGCCGACGGCCTTGGCAAACTTGAGGCCGTTGTCGGTCGCCACGTCGGAGAGCGCCGAGCCGTCGGTCGGCAGCAGGATGTTCTTGTACATCGGCCCTTCCTCCACAACGGTCGGCCCGGTACGGGACGGGGCAAACAGTATAAGTCAAAGGGGCGGCGCTAGGGCCGCGGAAACCGCAGCAGCAGCGCCTCGAGGCTGCCGTGTGATGCCGGAAGCGTACATCTCGAGGTTATTCGCCCTTGATGCCCGCTTCCTTGATCACCCCCACCCACTTGGCGCGCTCGGCCTTGATGATGGCCGTCAATTGCTGCGGCGTGCTGCCGACCGCCTCGGAGCCATCGGCCGCGATGCGCCCGGCGACTTCCGGCTGCTGAAGCGCCTTGTTGACCTCCTTGTTGAGGAAGTCGACGATCGGGCGCGGCGTGCCGGCCGGCGCGAGCAGGCCGTACCACTGCGTGACCGCAAAGCCGGGCACGCCCGCTTCGGCAACCGTCGGCAGCTCCGGCAGCGCGCGGAGGCGCCGGGGGCCGGAGACCGCCAGTGCCCGCAGGCGCTGGGCCTTGACGTGGGGCAGTGCGCTGAGGATGCCGCCGAACACGAAATGGATGCCGCCGGAGAATACGTCGGGATAGGCGGCCGCAATGCCCTTGTACGGAACGTGAACTGCCTGGATCCCGGCGCGCGTGCGGAACAGCTCGGTCATGAGATGGATCTGGCTGCCCTGGCCGACCGATGCGAAATTGAGCTTGCCGGGGTTCGCCTTCGCGTGGGCGATCAGCTCCCGCACCGACTTCACGGGCAGCGCGTTGCTCGTCATCAACACGTAGGCCTGCGCGCTCAACTGCGTGATCGGGGCGAAATCGCGCAGGAGGTCGTACTGCACCTTGTACAGCAGCGGCCGTATCACCTGGGTCGCGCTGATCATGTTGATCGTGTAGCCATCCGGCGCGGCGCTCCTTCCAAGATCGAGGGCGATCGCACCGCTCGCCCCGGCGCGGTTGTCCACGACGATCGTCTGCCCGAAGTTGTCGGTCAGCTGCTGTCCGACCGCGCGCCCGATCGTGTCCGGGCCGCCCCCGGCCGCGGTGGGTACGATCAGCCGGATCGGCTTGGTCGGAAAGGGTGGCGCGCCCTGCGCCTGGACGCAGAGTGCAAGCGCGGCAAGCAGCGCACCGGGTAGCAGCCGAGATACCGTCATGGTTTCCTCCATCGCCGTATCCATCTATTTACCCGCCGACATCAAACGCGCCAGCTCGGCGGCGTCCTTCAGCTTCTCCAGCCCGAGCACCGCGTCGCGCAGCCTCGCGACCTTCGCCGCCGGCAGCGCCTTGCGCGCGAGCTTCTGGTATTTTTCCACGATCTCGGCGTCGGTGGCGAACTTCTTCTCGCTGCCGCGCGCGGCCTCCACGGTGCGCTTCAGCACGGCGCCGTCGTCGAGATGCGCCTCGACGTGCACCTTGTGGCGGAATTTCGCCCCCAGAGCCGTGATCTCCGGGTCGTGCACGACCTCGACCCTGTCGGCAAGGGCCATGCGCGCGCGGTCCGCCACCTTCTTCTCGGTGAACTGGTCTACGAAGCAGTCGCCGTCGAGCAGCCAGGTCGCGACGCAGTAGGGCAGGTTGAGCTGCGCGGAGGTGAGCCCCTGCGGCACGTACTTCCAGCCGACGTGGTTCACGGTCACCTGCGAGCCGCGCACCACGATTCTCTTCACGTCCTTGCCGCCGAACGGCCGCTCCCGCTGCATGTCGCGGATCGCGTCCAGCGTGGTGTGATTGGTGCCGACGCAGGCGTAGAACTTGAGCGCGACGCCCATCGTCTGCCACGTTGATCCCAGGCCGGCGGTCAGCTCCCGCAGGTTGAAGTGGTCCTTCGACTGCGAGAGCGTGGTGCAGAACCCGCCGTACTCGCTCTCCAGCACGTTGACGATCCCGGTGAAGCCGGCGGCCGCGAGCAGCGCGCCGTAGAGCCCGCTTTGGGACGATCGGCCGGCGTGCATGCGCTTCACCATCGCGCCGAACTGCGCCGCCATCAGCCCCGCCGCCTGCGTGCCGGCGATGCCGAGCGCGTGCACGGTCTTCCCGGCGTCGAGCTTCAACCCGCGAGCGGCGCCGGCGGCCGCGGAGAACACGCCCAGCGTCGCGCCGGAATGCCAGCCCGACGCGATGTGCTCGGGACCCATGCACAGGCCGACCCGCGGGCCGATTTCGTAGCCCGCCACCGCCGCGGTCAGGAACTCCCTGCCGCTCATGCCTTTCCCGCGCTCGGCGATGGGGATCAGCGCCGGCAGCACCACCGCGCCGACGTGGAGCACGCCCGCGCGGTGCACGTCGTCGAGCTCGAAGCCCTGCACGGCGGTGCCGTTCGCGAGCGCGGCGTGCGGCGCGGAAAGCTTCCGCCGGGTGCCCCAGACGGCGCACTCGCGCGTCGCGTCCACTTTCGCCAGCAAATCCTGGAGGATCCGGCACCACTCGAGATCCGCGCCGTAGAGCGCGCAGCCGAAGGAATCCAGCATCAGCAGCTTGATACGATGCCGGACCTCGTCCGGGATCGCCTCGTACTGGAGTCCCGCGACGAATTCCGCCATGCCGCGGGTGTAGGGGTTATCGGTGCTCGCTTCGTGGCTCATTCAATTTCCGTTATTCGTGGGTCGTGATTCGTGAGTCGAGAAAAATGCTTTGTTTCTCTCGGCGCCCCGGCGGTTCAGTTCTTCGCCGCCCTGGCGGCGCTGGCGCCGGCCATGCGGCCGAAGACGGCGCCGGAGACCAGTCCCGTGCCGCTCGGGTAGTTGAAGTAGAACAGCCCGCCGACCATCTCGCCCGCGGTGTAGAGGCCGGGGATGGGATGGAAGTGGACGTCTAGCACCTGGCCGGTGTCCTTGTCGATGCGCAGCCCCCCGAAGGTGAAGGTGATGCCGCAGGTCGTGGCGTAAGCGTCGAACGGCGGGGTGTCGAGCGGCTGCGCCCAGTTCGACTTGGCCGGCGAGAGGCCGACGGTGCACTTGCCGTCCTTGATCGTGTGGTCGAACGGCACGTCCTTGCGCACCGCCGCGTTGAACTCGCGAACGGTCTGCAGGAACTGCCCGGCGTTGACGCCTTCCAGCCTGGGCGCGAGGGCTTCCAGCGAATCTGCCGTGACCTTGGTCACGAACTTGATGCGGTACTCGGAACGCAGGAGCCGGGTCACCTTGGCATCGAACACCTGCCAGGCGAACTGCCCCGGCTGCCGGAGCACCTCGCCGCCGTACTTGGCGTAGGTGAAGGAATGAAAATCCGCGCCCTCGTCCACGAAACGCCTGCCGTCGGCGTTGACGAGGAGCCCGAAGATGTAGCTGTGCTTCTGGAACTGGTCGCCGACGTTCACGTCACCGAACTCCGGCGCGTAGCGGTCCCAGCCGGTGGCGTGGCAGCCCGACCAGTTGCCATAGGACGCGGCGCCGATATCGAGCGCCATCCTGAGGCCGTCGCCGACGTTGAAGCGGCTGCCGCGCACCTTCGCGAGTTCCCACCCGGGCCCGAGGTAGCGCGTGCGCCATTCCGGGTTGGCCTCGAAGCCGCCGCTCGCGAGGACCACCGATTTCGCCGTGAACTCCGTGACCTTGCCCATGTGCCGGGCGCGCACGCCGGACACGCGCTCGCCGTCGTAGAGGAGCGCGGTGACGCGCGCCTCGTACCGGACCTCGATGCCGGCTTTCTTCGCCGCCGCGTCCAGATTCTGCACCAGGCCCGCGCCGCCGCCGGAGGCTTCGATCGGCATGCGTCCGAAAAACACGCGCTTGCCGTTGACCAGCCCGGACTGCCGGCCGAAGTTGAGATTGAAACGCACGCCTTTCGTGCGCAACCATGCGAGCGTGTCGAGGCTGCGATCGACGAGCAGCTCCGACAGGTCCGGGTCCGTGCGGTAGCTCGTCAGCCGGTAAAGGTCGTCGAGATACTCCTCGCGCGTGTTGGTGCCGAAGTCGCTCCCGGCGACCTCCTCGTCGGTGATGTCGGTCAGGCGCTTGAGGTCGTCCACCGTCGCATAGGCGAAACGCATCACGCCGCCCGCGAAGCGGCTGTTGCCGCCGGACTCGTCCTCCGACGCGGCCTCGAGCATCGCAACGCTCACGCCCTGCTCGCGCGCGGACAGCGCCGCGCACAGCGCCGCGTTGCCCTTGCCCACGACGACTACGTCGGTTTCGCGCTTCTGCATGCTGTCGTTCCGGTAACGGGCCCGAATCTTAACCCGGATTCGCGCGCGATCACTCTTCGTCGTCGAGCGGCTTCAGCAGGGTGACGCGCCTGCCGATGCGGATGCCGTAGGCGCGCGCGCCGGCGAGTATGGCCTGGCGGTTCGCGGCCGGCAGGGCTTCCGGCGGATGGACGCCGGGCAGGTCGCGCGGGAAGTGCTTCACGAACAGCGCCGCCATGTGCGCCGTTGCCCAGGCAATGGGCGAGGTGTACACCTCGCGGCGGCGGATCTGGTGGAGGGTGGGGAAGGCGGCGTCCCAGCGCACCATCGCGTGCCGTTCGCCCTTGCGGCCGTGCACGATCACGGCGGCGGCAAAGCGCGCGTGGTACAGCACTCCCCGGGCGACCAGCTTCGCCACCTGGCGCGGGGTCGGCGTTTGCGGGAAGCGGTGCGCGGCTGGACCGTGGGAGCGCCTGAGCCTGCCTTGCCGGTACAAGCGGCGCAGGCGCTCGAAGTCGTTGCCCCCGATCTTGACGTCCATTTCGCGCATTCGCATCATGCGCGGCAGCGTGACGACCTCGTCCTGCGCGGACAGCATCACGCCGACCGGGCCGATGGGGCGGGGAAAGCGGAACACCTCGCGCTCCCCGAACCGCTTGCCGAAGCGGAAGCGGCCGTGGCGGTAGACGGGCGGCCGCGACACCGCTTCGTCGAAGGCCGCGTCGGAGGACCACTGGGACACCGGCTCGTCGCTGCCGGTGCTCTCGAAGAGCCGTACGTGGACCACGTCGAGCCTGTCGAGCAGGTCCGCGCTGCGCGCGACAAGCAGGTTGGTGAGCCCCGGGGCCACGCCGGCGTTGATCACGGCGGCGCGGCGCTTCGCGAGGAAGGCCTTGTTGAAGCGGAGCTGCTCGGCCTGGAACGGCTTGTCGGTCTGGTGCGAAGCCAAGTCGAGATAGTGGGCGCGCAGGCGCAGCGCGGCGCGCAGGATGATCTTGTTCAGGAACGCCGGGCTGGCATTGACGATCAGGTGGCTGCCCCGCGCCGCCTTCACGATGCTCCACAGGTTGCGAGCGTTCACCGCCAGGATCGGGATCGTGGATTTCCGGCCGAGGAAGCGGCGCGCGCGGACCGGGTCCCGGTCGCCGCACCTGACCTGGTGGCCCTGGCGCACGAGGAGCCGCGCGATCAGCGAGCCGGTGGCCCCGACGCCGAGGACGAAGATCCGCATCCTATTTTGCGTCCGTAACGGGGGGTGGCAGTGCCTCCAGCTTGGCGGCGACCGCGCGGCATGCCGCAATCAAGTCGGCCACGAGGCGATCATCGACGTTCAGGTCGCCTTCGTATTCGCCAAGATTCCGGATGTCGTGACCCTTGGCCAGTACCCGCCAGATTTCTGGACCTAATTCCAGAGTATTCGGAAGCACCTGAAAGACGATGTAACGATTTGCCGCCCGATAACCGTGCCAACGCAGCGCCGCAAGGCACAAGGCATGCGCGGAGTTGTAAGCCAGGTCAAAACGGCTCTCCAAAGAATTCTCGGATCTTGAGGCATCTTTGAGCCGCGCCAGGCCGGACCGCTTCAAGCCGGCGAACTCCTTCGCATCCGGCGGCTCTTTTCGCAAAGGCTTGCCGGGGCCGCTCAGGTTGTCAAGCGCCGAGGGCATTTTCGTTTCCTAGCAGCCAGATCTTGGGTTGCGCCAGGACGCGCGTGACGAAGGAGTTGCCCTGCCTGATGCGCCTGTTGAATTCCTGCCGCGAGTAAACCGTGGGATTCACCCGGCGGCCGAGCCTTGCAGCGCCTTCTTCGAGCACCGCAAACACCTCGCCGTAGGTCAGGCTGTCGCTCAGCACCATGAGATCGATATCACTCGAGGCCGTATCTTCCTTCTTCGCCACGGAGCCGTAAACGAACGCCGCGCCAATCCGATCTGCCAGCGGCGCGAGAGCCACGCGCAGCACGTCGGCAATACCCGAGGTTTTTACCACCAACCCGCGCAAATCCTCGAAAACCGGCGATGCCTCGTTGGCCTGATAGTGTTTCTGCTTGCCGACCCGTTTGACGGTGACCAATCCGGATGAGGCAAGGCGGGTCAGCTCCCGCTGCACGGCTCCCGTACCGGTACCGGCAAGGGCGATCACCTCGTTGGCGAAAAAGCTGCGCCCCGGGTTGCCGAACAGCACCCCCAGGACCCGCTGCTGCGCCTTGGTGAACAGCGTGTTAGCCACGCCACCCGGCTGGGGACGCTCCTTGGGGGGCTTAATCTTTATTCCCATTTTGGGAATGATAAACCCCAATTTGGGAATGTTCAAGCTATGGCTTTTTCAAAATAGACGATCCGAGGCCGGACCCGGTGATGCGGCTACTTATATGTGTTCAGGTTGCCGCCGAAAGCGGCGCAGCGCCACCAGGACCAGCAGGTAGATCAGCGCGGGCAGGCAGGTGAAGATCAGGATCAGCGGAAAGATGTTGCTGCCGGCGAAGAAGGCGAAGATCGCATGGCCGAGGATGAGCAGCATCGGCACGGCCGGGACCGCCGCCGCGATGCGCCAGCCGCCGCGCCAGCGCCACAGCACCACAACCTGCACGATGAAATAGAGCGGGATGCTCCACCCGGCGGCCATGAACAGGACCGGCTCCCACCACGGAATCGGGCGGTTCGCGTACGCCTGCGCTTCTTCCCGGTGGCGGCGGTCCCGCTCGGCCTGCAGCCGCGCGACCCACGCCGCCTTCTGGCGCCGCGCCGCCGGCTGCTGCCCGGTCCACGTGAGGCTGACTTTGACATCCGCCTGCGCGACGGGCACGTGCGCCTGTTCGTCTTCCGCCCACACCGTGATGTGGTCCACGCGCGCCGGCTTGGTGAAGGCAAACCAGAACAGCGCCTCGCCCGTTCCCGGGTCGTAGCGCGGCGACCCGCTGGTCATCGAGGTCACGCGCTGGCCCGCGGAATAGGCTTCGCCCCGCACGCGTATCGGCCGGTCGGTTTCGTAGGCGATGCGCAGGCTGTATTCCTCCCAGTGGCCCAGCGTCGCCGGCGATCCCGGATCGCCCTCGATCACCCGCACGCTCACCTCCGCGCACGCCAGCGCGGAGACGAACAGGAGGAGGAAGAGAACGAACCGCAGCGTAGGAGAGATAAACGGGGACAGCAAGTGTCTTGGCGGCAAATTTTGAACCTACGCGGCAGCCTGCTTGCGCGTTTCACCCGCGATGATCGCCGTCAACTCGCGCGCGTCCTTGAGGTTCTCGAATCCCTGGATCGCGGAATAGAGCGGGCCGACGCGCTCGGCCGGCAGCGCGCGGGCGGCGCAATTGTCGAATTTTTCCTTCAGCAGCGAGGCGGGGAGGGGATTGTCCGAAGTGCGGCCGAAGGGCTGGTCCACCTTGGCCGACAGGATCTTGCCGCCTTTCAGCGATACTTTCACTTCCGCGCCGAAGTGGTTGTCCTCGGGGAACTGCGCGGCGGTATAGGGCGCCGCGTGCACGCGCGGCAACAGCTTTTTCACCGCCGCGTCTTCGTACGCCTTGCCGTCGAAATGCTCGATCGTGATCTTGCGGTCGAGGAGCGCGCGCGTCATGCAGTACTGCACGCTGAACTTGGCGTCGAGGTCGCTCTTCGGGTCGGGGCGGTTGGTGTGCTCGAGCCGGCGCGTGTGGGTCCACACGTCCACGCGCTCGATGTCGTCCACGGACGGCTTGTGCTCGCGCACCAGGCCGAGCATCGCGTCCAGCGCGGAGTGCGTGCTGCCGCAGCATGGGTACTGCTTGATCGCGATGCCGGGTTTCACGATGTCCCACGGCTGTCCCCAGGTCGGCAGCACCTTCGCGGCGTCGTAGTTGCCCTCGCCGTTGAAGACGTTGAAGAAGCCCTGCTTGTGCCCGAAGGCGTTGGCGTTCGCGGTGAAGCCGTCGCGGGCGAGCAGCGCGGCGAACAGGCCGTTGCGGGTGCAGTGGCCGATGTGCAGCGGCTTGGTCATGGTGCCGAAGTTGGCCTTGATGCCGGACGCGAGCGAGGCGGCGATGGCGAGCGCGGTGGCGGTCCTGTCATCCGGCAGCTTGAGCAGCTTCGCGCAGGCGGCGGCCGCGCCGAAAACACCGAGCGTCGCGGTCGGATGCCAGCCGTGCGTGTAGTGATAGAAATGGACGCCCAGCGCGACCTTGCACTCGGTCTCGAAGCCGGCGACGTAGGCGGCGACGAAGTCGCGCCCGCTCGCGCCGACGTCGTCCGCGAGGGCGAAGAGCGCCGGCAGGATCGGCGCCGAGGGGTGCCCGCCGAGGGTGTTGTTGCAGTCGTCGAAGTCGAGGGCGTGCGAGGCGGTGCCGTTCACCAGCGCCGCGTCGAGCGGTGCCGTCCTGCGGCTGCCGCCGAAAACCAGGCTCGGGCCCGGGCCCTGCGACGCGATGCCTTCCACGATGCGCGCCGTGTCCTCGCGCGAACCGGCGAGCGTGACGCCGACGGTGTCGAGCAGGCCGACCTTCGCCCAATGAATGGCCTCCGGCGGCAAGTCGTTGAAGGTCAGCGCGTTGATGCGTTTGGCGAGATCGAGGGCGAGAGTCATATATGAGAACCGTGGATCGTGGATCGTGGGTCGTGGCTCGAATCGCATTCAGCGGTTGTCACCCATCAGCTATCACGCTTCAGGGAATCTCGATATCCATCAACGGCGCGTATTGCTGACCGCCATGTCCGTCGGCGTCAAGCAGGTCGCCCTGGGCGAACGGACGGGGAATCGACGCCTTGATCGCCAGGGCATTGTCGCAGAAAAAGAACTTCACGTCGCCCGGCGGCAGGCGGTAACGCTGCGCGATGACTTCACGGGTGAGCGCGCCCGACGCCTTGACGCGCTCGTAGGTCGCCGCATCGTCGAACATGACGTCGAACGTCAGCTCGAACGGACCGGCGTTCTTGCTGCGGATCAGCCGCGCCAGCTCGGCCAGCCTGCTCATGCCGCCGCCTTGCGGACGCTGCGGCCGTCCACCGCGAGCAGCTCCATCGGGAACATCTCGTACGGATCGTCGGGCTCGACCACATGGTTGACGTTGAAGCGATACACGGCGCCGCGATCGAGGTGCGCCGGGTTGTAGGGGCAGGCGAGCGCGGTGATGAGCCCGCTCCATTCGGGGATCGGCAGGTGCAGCGCCTGGTGGCGCACGATGCCCGCGATCGAGCTGGCGATGTCCTGCGCCGGCGCGGTCGCCTCGATCAGCAGCGCCAGCTCGTGCGAGCGGATCTCCGTCACCGGCTCGAGCGGGCCCATGGTGCCGTTCTTGCCGTAGATACGGATGTTGAGGTGGTATTGCTCGCGCCGCAGCGCGTCGCCGTAGACTTGCGCCACCCGCGCATGGATGCGCTCGGCGAGCCGGCCGGTCCAGTCGTCGATCTGGCGAATGATGAAGGGATCGCGCACCGAGCCGATCACGACGCTCTGGTAACCGACTTTTTCCGCGCCCTCGAGCTTGACCGTGTAGCGCGGCGCGGGGATGAAGGTGCTGTCGGAAACGCGGACCGCCCGGTCACCGGCGGGTTCATACCGGGAGTGCGTGAGATCCAGCGTCCCCGAGCATTCCACCAGCCGGTACGGGTCGGCGTTCTCGTAGAGGCTGTGCGCGGCGATGCTCTGCGGCGTGCAGCGGAGTCCCGCGTCCGGCGCCTCGACCAGGAAGTGGTCCTCGCGCAGGAACGCCATCATGCAGTCGGGCGTCTTGCGGTTCACTACCGCCGCGGCGCCGCATTCGAGGATCTTCGCGGCGTGCCACGCGAGCCCCGCGGGCAAGCCGTGCTTGACCGGCAGGCCGGCGAAGATCGCGGTGTCGCTCGAGCGCCCGGCCAGCACCACGTCCGCGCCCGCGTCGAGCGCGCGCACGAAAGGCTCCGCGCCCATCATGCCGACGAAGCGCTCGCCGCGGGCGATCGTCTCTTCATCGAATGCCGGTGCCGGGTCGAGCGGCTTGATCCGGCCCTCGCGCAGCCGGCGCTTCAGGTACGCCTTGTCCTGCTCGGCGTGGATCAGCGCAAGCCGGAACGCAAGCTGTTCCTCGGCCGCGATCTCCCTCACGATGTCGAAGGTCCAGGCAAGGTGCGCGTCGGCGCCGGCGGTGCCGGCGGAACCGACGAGCAGCGGGACCTCGAGACGGCGCGCGCCGGCGAGCATCAACCGCAGGTCGCGTTTCACCGCCGCGCGCGGGAACGCCGGCACGCCGGATCCGAGATGGCTCGGTCCGGGGTCGGTGGAACCGGCGTCGCAGCCGATGAAGTGCGGCTTGCGCGCGAGCGCGGATTCGAACGACGTTTCGAGGAATCCCGAGCCGAGCACCCCGGTCGGCGCGAGCACTCTCATCTCGTTCATGCCATCAGCTCCTTGACCCGTTGCGCCACCATCCCCGTTCAGGCGAAGTATAATCAAACCGGACCACAGGCGACCCGGAGGGGAGAAGATGAACATCAAGGGATTGGCACAGGCATTCTTTCTCGCCCTGCTCTGCGGAGCGGCGGCCGGCACGCAGGCGGCCGCGTTTCCCGACCGCAACGTCCTGATGGTGGTGGCGGGGAACCCGGGGGGCGGTCTCGATCTGACCGGTCGCGCGCTGGAGCAGACGATGCTGGAAACCCGGCTGCTTCCGACGGGCTTCGTGCTCAAGCACATGGGCGGAGCGGGCGGCAACCTGGCGAAAACGTACGTGCACCAGCGCAGCGGCGACGCCTACACGCTCTACGTCGAGTCGAACCGGGTCTACGTCAACAAGCTCGTCGGCACCACCACGCTCGATCACCATGACCTGACGCCGATCGCGCGGTTGATCACGGAATACCTGGTCTGGGTGGTGCGCGCCGACTCGCCGTTCAAGTCCGCGAAGGACATTCTCGACAAGCTCAAGGGCGACCCCGGTTCCGTCGTGTTCGGGGTGGGCACGGTGCCCAGCAACGACCAGATGAACGTCCTGCGCCCGGCGCTCGCCTACGGCATCAATCCGAAGCAGATCAAGATCGTGCCGTTCAAGAGCGGCGGCGACCTCATGATCCAGATGCTCGGCGGCCACGTGCCGGTGATCTCCACCGGGCTGTCCGAGGCGATCGAGCAGGTGAAGGCGGGACGGGCGCGGGTGCTGGTGGTCTCCTCGCCGAAGCCGCTCGAGGGGGATCTCGCCCGCGTGCCGACCTGGCGCTCGATGGGGATCGGCGTCGAGATCCTGCACTGGCGCGGCCTCTTCGCCCCGCCCGGGGTTCCGGCGGGCACCGTGAAGTACTGGGACCAGACGCTGTCGAAGACCGTGCAGACCGCCTCGTGGAAGAAGGCGCTGGACAGGCATGGCTGGTTCAACGCCTACGCGGGCTCCGCCCAGTTCCGCAAGGACCTGGATCTGGAAATCAAGATCTATGCCGAGATTCTGACGCAGCTCGGCATGGCCAGGGGGGCCGCGAAGAAGTAAGCCCGGCGCAGCCGCCATGGTGCTGCTCTACGACCCGACCGCGCCGCGGCGCGCCGACCCAGGCGGGAAGGGCGAGAAGCTCGATTCTCTCGCGGGGAAAGTCATCGGCTTCATCGACAATGCGAAGCCGAACTTCAATCACCTGGTGGACGATCTCGCCCGGCTTCTCGTCGCGAAATACGGCGTGAAGAGCGTCATCAAGCGCCGGAAGCGTTCGGCCTCCGTTCCCGCGCCCGAGGAGATCATCGAAGAGCTCGCCGGTGAATGCGACGTGGTGATCGCCGGCTCGGGTGATTGAGGCTCCTGCGCGTCGTGGAGTGTCCACGACAGTGTAGAAATCGCGAAGCACGGGCGCGCCGCGGTCACGATCTGCTCCACCGCGTTCACGACGCTCGGCCGCGCGCAGGCGCAGGCCCTCGGCAATCCTGAGCTGCCGATCGTCGTGATCCCCCACCCATTCGGGCTGCGCAGCCGCGCCGAAGTACGCGACATGGCGCAGCAGTGCGCTGCGGACATCGCGAAGCTGGTTGCCAGGGGAAATTCATGAGCGTCGCCGGGCATCACCGGGGAACGGGCGAGGAGCGCGCCGCCCGGTTCGAAGCGCCCGACGACATCGAGGCGATCAACCGGCTCTACCACGAGCGCCGCTGGAGCGACGGGCTGCCGGTGGTGCCGCCGACCGTCGAGCGCGTCGAGCGGATGCTCGCGCAGACGCGCCGGCCGCCGGCTGATATCGTGGCGCGCGTCGCGCCGGGTTTCGGAGCCGCGACGGTCGAGCGCATCGCCATCAACGCCGTGCTGGCCGGATGCGATCCCGGGTATCTGCCGGCCGTCATCGCCGCGGTGGAGGCCGTGACGGTGCCCGAGTTCAACCTGCAGGGCATCCAGGCCACCACCAACCCCGTCGCGGTCTGGGTCGTCGTCAACGGGCCCGCCGCGCGGCGCCTGGGCGTCAACGGCACGTTCAATTGCCTGGGGCAGGGGACGCAGGCGAACGCGGCCATCGGGCGGGCGCTGCGCCTCGTGCTGCAGAACTGCGGCGGCGCGCTGCCGGGCGAGATGGACCGCGCGACGCACGGCCAGCCGGGCAAGTACACCTTCTGCTGCGCCGAGAACGAGGACGCCAGCCCGTGGGAGCCGCTGCACGTGGAGCGCGGTTACCGGCGCGAGGCCGGCACGGTCACGGTGGTGGGCGCCGAAGGCACCATGAACATGAACACCCACACCAAGAACGCGAACGAATTGCTGCGGGCGATCGCCGAGACGATGCAGCATCCGCCCAGCAACGAGTACACCCACGGCGGCGAGCCCTGGCTGGTCCTTTCACCCGAGCACGCGGAGATCCTCAAGGCGGCCGGTCTGGGCAAGGCCGAGGTCAAGCGCCGCCTGTGGGAAGGTTCCAGGATGCCGGCGCGGCGGATGACCGACAAGGACCTGCTGCGGGTGCACGACTCGCGCGGCAAGGAGCTGGGGCAAATCGGGCCCGACACGATGCTGCCGGTATCCCCGCGGCCCGAGGACATCTGGATCGTGGTCGCCGGCGGTCCGGGGACGCATTCGGTCTATGTCCCGTGCTTCGGGAATTCGCGCGCCGTCACGCGCGAGATTGCGGATTAGTGGCGGAAGAGAGTGGGAGCCGAACCCAGCCAGGACCGCCAGTGCCCTTATGGGAGAAGCCGGGTCCGGATGCCGTAGCGTTCGTAAATCGGCAGCGCGCGCCGGTCGCAAGTGAAGAGTTCAGCGTTGCAGCCCGCCGCCGTCGCGGCCACCAGTGCATCGTACGCCGCGCCACCGGTCACCCCGTGGTCGGGCAATCCCAGAATAAAAGCTTTGTAGGCCTGTTCGCTCAATCTCAGGAACGGTTGAGGAAACCGTGCCGTCAAGAAACCACGAACCACCCCGCTGGAAGTCCGGTGAGGAGGAGGCAGCCGGGTCAGCACGGAATAAGTCTCGAGTGCGCAGTGCTCGATCAGGCGCAACCCGCCGTCAAGCGCGCGCCGTGCAGCCTCGTGACTCTCGTGCCATGACGCAAACGCAGCGATCACCAGGCTGGTGTCCGCCGCCTTCAACGTCGAACACGCTCCAGCGTGTCGCGGACCTGTTGGGCGGTGAGGGCGGGTAACTCTGCATCCGGAACCGCAACCACCCCTTTCCCCTGCTTCTTCAATTGCATCGGGGTAGGTGCGATCTCGATTTCGAGGCGTCCGTCGCCCGCCCGAATTTCCAGCGGCTGGCCGGGTTTCAGGCCCATAGCCAGTCGCAGTGGCTTGGGCACGACGATCCGGCCGGTGGCATCAATAGTGACTTTCATGGCATAAATATTGCCATAAAAATGGCATTATTGCAACCATCGTTTGATGGCGGAAGAGAGTGGGAGTCGAACCCACAAAGGACCGCCAGCGGCCCCAACCGGGTTTGAAGTCCGGCCGCCCCACCGGGGACGATTCCCTTCCTCAAGACAAAAAATAGACAGGATTTACAAGATTAACAAGATTAAACACAAACCCAACTCGATGGAGTGTCTTGGTCTTGTCTTTCGATCTAATCCTGTAAATCCTGTTAATCCTGTCTATTTTTTCAATCCAGGCGGTCGCGGACTGAGTCCGCGACGCGCTGCGCCTCGATCACCGCATCGCGCAGCAGCCCGCTGTAGCCGGCGCGCGCGGCGCCGATCGCCCACACGCCCGGCATGGCGGTCTCGAACTCACCGTTGGTGGCGAGGCAGCCACGCCCATCCCGCGCAGCCTCCGGCGGCGCGAATGCCGTGTTGGGCTCGAGCCCCACGTAAGCGAACAGGCCGGCGCTCGCAATCTCCCCGGTGCCCCGGTCGCGCTTCACGCGCACCTTCTCGACCATTTTACCGCCGAGGATCGCCTCGACCGTGGCGTTCCAGATGGTGGAGACGCGGGGCTCGGCGCCGATCCGTTCCACGAAATGCGGGCGTGCCCGAAAGCGGCTCCCGCGGTGGACGATGTGGACCCTGCGGCAGAATTTCGCCAGCACCAGCGCTTCCTGCAGCGCGGAATCGCCGCCGCCGACCACCACCACGTCCTCGTTCTGGAACATCGGGGCGTCGCAGTCGGCGCAGCTCGAAACGCCGCGCCCTTCGAACTCGCTCTCGCCCGGCACGCCCAGCTTCTTCAGCCGGGCGCCGGATGCGATGACGACCTGGCGCGAGCCGTGGACGCCGCCGGCCGAGACCTCGAACGCTCCGCCGGCGGGGCGGATGGCGGTCACCTCCTCCTGGATGCTCGTCACGCCCGCCCTGGCATTGGCTTCTATCAGCTCGGAAGCGAAGTGGGTGCCCGATTCGACTCCGGGATAGCCGTCCAGCTCGTTCACGTTCAGCACCAGCCCGCCGAACAGATTCGACTCGAACGTCGCCACGCTCAATCCCGCGCGGCGCGCGTGGCCGGCGCAGGCAAGGCCGCTCACGCCTTCGCCGATCACGATCAGATCGTAGGTCCGCGGCACGAGCGCGCCCCTATCTCCGGTACGGTGGCAATGACCGCGGCGTGGCGGGTGCCGCCGGTTTCGGGGCCGCCGCCTTCGTCGGGGCGCTCGCGGGTTCGGCGGCGCCCAGGATGGGGACGAAGTCCTTGCGGATCCTGCGCGCGTCGCCGATCCGCTGCGTGATGGCGAGCGTGTCGAGGAACTCCAGGATCTCGATCGCGAGGCTGCGGCCGACGCCGGTCGCATCGCGGTACTGCGCGGCGGTGAACCCGTTCGGGTTGGCGCGCGCGACCGCTTGCGCGGTGGCGGCGAGCGTGGCGAGCGTCGCGCGCGGGTAGAAGCGGCCCGGCGGCACTCTCATCACTTCGCCGCCGCGGGCCTTGCGGTGCAGGAAATCCTTGAGCGTGGTTTCCTTGAGCTTCAACGCGGCGGCGAGCTCCGCCACCGGGGGCGGCGCGAATCCGCCCTGTTGCAGCGCCGGGAGCACGATCTGCCACAGCTTCTGGTCTTCGGGATTGGACGTCGCGTCGTGCCCCGGTTGGCGCACGAGGTTGGCCGCGATCTCGATCCTGCGCTCATCGGCAAGCTCGCGCAGAAGCGCCTGGAACGCAGCCGCGGGCAGAAGCGACGCAAGCTGTTTGCGCAGTGCCGCGGGCTCCACACCCACTGCCTGCGGCTGGGCGCGGTGGAAGTCCCGTACCGCCGCCAGCAGCTGCTCGCGCAGATTGTCGCGCCACTCGCGCGCGACAGCGGTGCGGACGTCCTTGCCGAGAACGGCGACGCCCGCTGCGGCATAGAGGGCGGCGGCGCGTTCCGGCTTGAGATTGAACGTTTGCTCGAAGCGGGCGAGGTCCACGCCTCGGCCCGGGTCCGTCAGCATTTTGGCGAGTGCCGCCTCGGGCGAGCCCTGCTCCAGCGCAGCGAGCCCGGCCAGCCTCGCCTCCGATGCGCGCCGCCCCGCCCGGGCGTGCGGGTCAAGCACGACCCCACCGCCCAGTGTGCGGCGCGCCGACTGGTCGCGCAGAATGAAGCGGTCGCCGTTCAGCGCGCCGACCGGCTTGGCCAGCACCAGCTGCACGATGGCGGAAGCGCCCGGCGCAATCGCGTCCTCCTTCGGTATGGACACCCGGGCGGTGACGTCGGCGGTTGCGAGGTGCAGGTGCAGCGGCGTCCAGTGCTCGAGCGGCTCCGCCTCCGAAGCGAGCACGTTGACGCGCGCATCCAGACGCTGGGTTGGCGCATGTATCGCTTCCGCCAGCACCCAGTCGCCGCGCGCGACCGTCTCGAGATCGGTGCCGGTCAGGTTCAGGGCACAGCGCTGGCCCGCCTGGGCGCGCTCGGCCGGTTTTCCGCGCATCTGCACGCCGCGCACGCGCACCGGGGTGCCCTTGGGCGAGATCACCAGCCGGTCGCCCACCGCGACGGCGCCGTTGAAGACCGTTCCCGTCACCACCGTCCCGCTGCCGGCAATGGTGAAGGCGCGGTCGATCGCCAGCCGGAAGTGCTGCCCTTCGGTCATGCGCGCGGCGTATGAGCCTGCGGCGTTGGACAATTGCCGCTTGAGCGCTTCGATGCCCAGGCCGGTCACGGCGGACACGGCAAGCACGGGAATCCCGGCCAGGCGGGTCGAGGCGAGCAGGTCGGCCACTTCCGCCCGGACGGCCTCGACGCGCTCGGGCGCGACGCGGTCGGACTTGGTGATCGCCGCCACGCCGTGGCGGATGCCGAGAAGGTCCAGGATGTGCAGGTGCTCGGCGGTCTGCGGCATGACGCCGTCGTCGGCCGCGACGACGAGCAGCGCGAAATCGATGCCGCACACGCCGGCGAGCATGTTGCGGATGAAGCGCTCGTGGCCCGGCACGTCCACGAACCCGATCACGGCGCCGCTCTCGAGCGGCCAGTAGGCGAATCCCAGGTCGATCGAGATGCCGCGCGCCTTCTCCTCCGGCAGGCGGTCGGTGTCCACGCCGGTGAGCGTCTTCACC
>MERD01000083.1 GCA_001771935.1 Betaproteobacteria bacterium RIFCSPLOWO2_02_FULL_67_26 | reverse complement strand
TGGATAAGCCTGCCCATTCGACAAATTTGCGCCAGGTTCTGAACTTCTGGACGCGCGCTGCGCGTGTGCCGACATTCCAAGCAGCAACAGGCCCACGCCGAGAACAGCGCTGATGCATCTGAGGATCGGTCGTATCATGACTTTTCTCCTTTGTTGCATCGCTGGCTGCACCCCTCGCACTGCTCCGAATCGCGAAGCCATGTTGACACCGGATATCGATTCTCGCAATTATCTGGAATTATCAATTTCATGAATTCGAGTTATGAAGGATCAATTGCGGGACATGGAATATTTCTCCGTCGTTGCCGAGAACGGCCACATTGGGCGTGCCGCGGAAGCTCTGGGTTTGAGCCAACCCGCCCTCAGCAAGAGCCTGGGCCGACTGGAGCGCTCAGTTGGCGCGAAGCTGGTCAAACGAACACCCAAAGGCGTTGACCTCACTGCGGCCGGAACTGCACTTTTGTCGCGCGTACGCCGGCTGCGCCTGGCGCTCGATGACATCGCGCAGGAAGCGGCAGACATCGGTCATGGACGCGCCGGGCACCTGCGTATCGGCGTGGTCCTGGGATTCATACGCTACCCCGTCTCGGCAGCATGCAAGACGCTGTTCGTCGAAGCGCCGAACGTCACGTTCGCGGTGACAATCGAGCCGACGGACGCGTTGCTTTCGGCATTACGGAACGGCGAACTCGATTTGGTTGTGGGTCCAATTACGGGATCGCTTGGCGACGATTTCGTCGAGGAGCATTTATTTGAGGACGAATTCGTCGTCATCACCTCTGTTAATCACCGTCTCGCGTCGCGCAAGCGGGTAACCATCACCGATCTCGCGCAGGAACGGTGGGTAATATTGGCGGCCAATTCGCCGGCAACGCAGCGGATGCGCCGCGGATACGAAGAAAGTGGCTTGCCACCACCCCGGATCGCAGTGGTAACCGGTTCCCTAGCACTCAGGGACTATCTTGCATCCTTCACCAACCTGCTCGGCTATAGCTCGACGCGAGTGGCACGAGAAGCGTCTCCGGAAGTCCGGTTTGCCGAGCTTCGCGTCAAGGAATTGGAGCGTATACGCCGTGTCGGCGTGATCTACCGCAACGACTCCTACGTCTCCCCCGCCGCCCGGCGGTTCATCGAGATCCTGAAGAAGACAGCCAAGGAAGTCGCCCCGGGAAAGCCGTGATCCGGTCTTGCTCCGTGCATCCGTCGAGTGTATGATGGACCTGTATTACACTTGTTCGGAGCCTTGATGAAGATTCTTTCGGTGCGGTTATCCGACCAGGAACAAGCCGAAATCGAGCGGCTGGGCGCGGCCACTGGCAAGACGCCGAGCGGCATCGTGAAGGAGGCGCTGGGCCTGTTCGCGAGGAGCGCTGGTGCGAAGACGCCGGCGGAGCTTGCGCAGAAGCACGGGCTGGTCGGTTGCTTCGACGGCCCGAAGGACCTGTCGCGCAACGCCCGTCGCCACCTGAAGCAGCGTATCCGTGCCAGGCACGCTCGTTGACACCGGTGCCCTCGTCGCCTGGTTCAATCGCAGAGACGGCGAACACCCGCGCGTCGCCGCCTTCTTCGGCGGGTTCCGGGGCAGCCTGCTGACTACCTGGCCCGTCCTGGTCGAAACCGTTCATCTCCTGCCGGCACACGCCGGCGTGCGGTTCCTGCGGTGGGTCAAGGATGGCGGAGCGACCCTTCATGAGCTACCACCGGCCGCCATCGTGCCAATTGCGGCCCTCGTCGAGAAATACAGCGACGCCGAGATGGACGTGACCGACGCTTCGCTCGTCTGGCTCGCCGACCAATTGCGGGTATTCGATATCATCACCACTGACGCACACCACTTCAGGACCTACCGCACCCCTTCGGGCCGTGCGTTGCGTAATCTGATCTGACACGAACGCATCGGTTCGCGCTGGCGAATGGGACCGCCTCCCGTCACTCGCGCGCGTGTTTTTCCTCAAGGAACTACCGCTCGCCGGCACCAACAAGATCGACCGGGAGCGGCTACGCCTATGGGTCGCCGGGGGGCGCTTCGCGCCCGCTGATGAGTGACTTACTCCGACTCGAGCTTCGCCTGCTGCACCACCCAGGTCCATTTGGCGATCTCCGACCTGACCTGCGCGGCGAACGCTTCCGGTGACCTGGGCATGACCGTGATGCCCTGATCCTCCAGGCGCTGCTTCAACGGCCCGCTGCCGAGCAGCCTGTTGAGATCGGCGTTGAGCTTGGCGAGTATCGGCTGCGGCACCTTCGACTGGGTGCAGATCCCGTACCAAACCGTGACGTCGTAATCCGGCACGCCCTGCTCGGCGAAGGTCGGCACGTCCGGCACCTGCGCATTGCGACTCGCCGAGGTGACGCCGAGGGGCCGTACTTTCTTCGCCCGGATTGCCGCCAGCGATGCGCCAGCCAGGTTGCCGACCGCGGATTCCATGTGCCCGCTCATGACATCGGCGAGGGTCAGCGCCACTCCCTTGTAGGGCACGTGCACGATATCGATTCCGCTCGTCATCTTGAACAGCTCCACGGACAGGTGGGGCGACCCGCCGACGCCGGAAGAACCGAAGTTCACCTTGCCGGGATGCGCCCTGGCGTAGCCGACAAACTCCTTGAGGTTTTTCGTGGGCATCGAGGGATGCACCATGAAGACATTGGGCACGCCGCCGATCATGGCGGGAAATGCGAAGTCCGCGATCGGATCGTAATTGAGTCTCTTGCTGAAGCGCGCCGGCGTGACGCTGTGCGAACCGAGGTTGCACAGGACCAGAGTGTAGCCGTCGGGCGCAGCCCTGGCCGTGTACTCGGTGGCAATGTTGCCGGACGCGCCCGGCCGGTTTTCGACGATCACGCTACTACCCCAGATCCCGGAAAGCGCGCCCGCCACCATGCGGGCCGCGGTATCGACACCACCGCCCGGCGGATATCCCACCATGATGCGCACGGGTTTCGTGGGATAGGCCTGCGCGCCCGCGGTTTGCGCAGCAGCCATCAGCAGCAGTGCAAGCATCCACGTGACCGTTCTCATGAAAGCCTCCTTCGACAATGTAAGCCGTGCAGAATCACGGGCATGTTGACACCCGGAATCTATCTACGCAATTATGTGGTTTTGCCATCTCAATCAATTCCGCTTATAGAGATGAACGAACGGGACCTCGACTATTTCGCCGTCGTTGCCGAACATGGACACCTTGGGCGGGCAGCGGAAGCGCTCGGGCTGAGCCAGCCGGCGCTGAGCATGAGCCTGCGCCGGCTGGAGAAATCCCTGCAGGCAAAACTGGTCAAAGGCACCCCGAAAGGCGTTGAGTTGACCTCGGTCGGTCGTGCCCTGCAGTCACATCTGCAACGGCTGCGACTCGTGCGCCAGGACATTGGGCGAGAGATCACGGACCTCAGCCAGGGGCGGTCGGGAGACTTGCGCATCAGCACGCAGGTAGGCGTCCTCGAGGAACTGGTTGCCGTGGCGTCCGCTGCCCTGCTTAACGAAGCGCCCAAGATCGCGCTGACGGTTACCGTGACGTCGCTGGAATCCATGGTGCTTGCGCTTCGAAAAGGAGAACTCGATTTCATCGTCAGCACCAGCCCGTCTGCGCAGGCGGACGATCTCGTGCATGAGCCCCTCTACGAGGATGAATTCGTCGTCATCGCTTCGACCACGCATCGCCTGGCCGGGCGCAGGCGCGTGACTCTCGCCGAGGCTGCGAAAGAACGGTGGGTCAGACCGGGCGCGAGTGGGCCGGTATGGGACGCATTCACTCGCGCGTTCGAGAACAAGGGGCTTCCTCTGCCCCAATTCACCATGATTTCCAATTCGAGTGTCGTGCGGCGGCGGGTGATAGCCTACGCCGGTTTCCTCGGCCAGGGCGTTCGCCGGGCGGTTCGACAAACGAGCCGTTCGCTGCCGGTAACTGTGCTTCCGGTGAAGGAACTCACCATCGCGCGCCACGTCATGGTGACTTACCGAAAGGACGGCTACCTCTCCCCCGCCGCCCGGCGCTTCATCGAGATACTGAAGACGACGGCGAAGGATATCTCCAAAGGTAGGTAAGATGCCGCTTGTTGGGTTGTGACCCATTCACCCGCTTTTGTGGTTTGCTCCGCGGACCGGTTCAAAGTAGAGTATCCCCATGCTGGATTGGACCACCTGCCAGGCCGTCGAGCGCGACCCGCAAAAGCTCAGTGGGGCGTGGGTGTTTCGCGGCACCCGGGTGCCGGTGAGCGCCCTGTTCGAAAACCTCGAAGGCGGCGCTACGGTCGACCAATTCCTCAAATGGTTTCCCGGCGTCACTCGCGAACAGGTTGACGCCGTCCTCGAGCACGCGGCACGAAGCGTTCAAACCGCCTGAGTTGCGGTCGGAATGCGGATCCTGTTCGACCAAGGCGTTCCTCTCCCTCTCAGGCAGCACTTCTCCGGGCATCAAGTCGAAACCGCCTTCGAGCTCGGCTGGTCACGGTTGACCAACGGCGAACTCCTCGCGGCTGCCGAAGGCCGGTTTGATGTCCTTGTAACCACCGACAAGAATCTGCGCCATCAGCAATCCCTGTCCGGCCGGAAGCTTGCCGTTCTGGTGCTGCCCACGACGAGCTGGCCGCGGTTAAGCGCGCACGTGCCAGGCATCGCCTCGGCCCTTGCTTCGGTAAAGCCCGGAGAGTATCTGGAACTCATCCTCTAGAATTGATTAGCGGGCTAATAGGACCCAGTACATGGCTGAAGAACCTGTCACTAAGGAAAAGCTTCAGGAACTGATCACTCGCGGACCGTTCAACCGCTGGCTGAACTTCACTGTGCTGAAGGTTGACGCCGAAGGCATCGAGGTGAAGGCGGCGTGGCGCGAGGAGTGGGTGGTGAATCCTGAGCGCCGCTACACCCACGGCGGCATCCTCGCCGCGATCATCGATGTCGCGGCCGACTACGCCATCGCCGCGCAGCTCGGCCGGCCGGTGCCGACCATCGACATCCGCGTGGACTATCACAAGGCCGCAATGCCGGGCGACCTCACCGCGAAGGCACGCGCCGTGCGCATGGGCAGCCAGTACTCCACCGCCGAGGCGTACCTCTACGACAAGGATGGCGCGCTGGTGGCAAGCGGGCGAGGGACGTACTTTACGGCCGCGCCCAAGTAACGCGGTTCATCACCCATCACGCATTGGGCAGTCGTGTAGGATATAGCCTGATTCCATTATGAAAACCGCCAAGAAAGCGGCCGGTGGCCGGAAGAAGCGCCTGATCGTCGCGATGACCGGCGCGACCGGGTCGATCTACGGCGTGCGCATCCTCGAGACGCTGCGCGCGATCGGCGGCTGGGAAACTCATCTCATCGTCTCCGACGCCGGCGCGCTCAACGCCTGGTACGACCACAAGCTGACGCGCAAGGACCTGGCGAAGCTCGCCGACGTGGTGCACAACGTGCGCGACGTCGGCGCCTCGATCTCGAGCGGCTCGTTCGTCACCCACGGCATGGTGATCGCGCCGTGCTCGATGAAGACGCTCGCCGCGGTCGCGCTCGGCTTCTCCGACAATCTCGTCTCGCGCGCGGCGGACGTGATCCTCAAGGAGCGCCGGCGCCTCGTGCTGATCGTCCGCGAGGCGCCGCTCAACCTCGCGCATCTTCGCAACATGGTCCAGGTGACCGAGATGGGCGGCATCGTCTACCCGCCGGTGCCGGCCTTCTACAGCCGCGCAAAAACCGTGGACGGCCTGGTGAACCACACGGTGGGCCGCGTGCTCGACCTCTTCGGCGTCGAGCACAACCGCATCAAGCGCTGGCAGGGAATGAAGGAGCCCCCGGCACAATGAAGATGGAAAAACCGGACGTGCGGCACGAGAACTTCCGGCAGTTCCTCGACCGGCTGCGCGCCGGGAAGGAGCTGACCGACATCCGCCAGCCGGTGGACATCCGGCACATCGCCACGCTGGTGGACCAGGCGGAGACCGCGCTCCTCTTCCACAACGTCATCGGCTACGACATGCCCGTCGTCTCCGGCATCATCCGCACGCGCAACCGCGCCATCCTCTCCATGGGCTGCGCCAGCTACCCGGAGATCGAGCACCGGCTGCAGCAGGGCATCGACAATCCCATCAAGCCGAAAGCCGTGGAGACCGCGCGCCACAAGGAAGTCATCGAAACCGACGGCGAGGTGGACCTGTTCCGCCTGCCGATCCCGATGTCCTCGATCCACGACGGCGGCCCGATGATCACCGCCGGCGTGGTGATCGCGAGAGACCCGGAATACGGCATCAACTCCGGCATGTACCGCTTCATGGTGAAGGAGCGGAACCTGACGGGTATCGACATCGTCACGCCCAACAACATGCGCCTGTTCGCGCAACGCGCGTTCGAGGCGGGGCGCCCCTGCCCGATCTCGATCTCGATCGGCACCCACCCGTTCGAGATCATGGGCTCGGGCTTCCGCGCGCCGCTGGGCGTGGACGAGATGGCGATCGCCGGCGGCATCCGCGGCGCGCCGGTGGAGCTCACGACGTGCCAGACGATCGACATGCCCTGCCTCGCCGACGCCGAGATCGTGCTCGAGGCCGAGATCCTGCCGACCGGCTGGACGCATCCCGAGGGCCGCTTCGGCGAGTTCACGCGCCTGATGGGCGGGCTGCACTGGAATCCGCTGGTGAAGGTCAAGGCCATCACCCGGCGCAAGGACGCGATCTACTACGCGCTGCACATGCCGTGGGAGAACACCTGGCTGGCCGCGCCGACGCGCTACACCGCGATCCGCCGGGCACTCAGGAACGCCGGGGTGCAGGTGAAGGACATCAACGTGACCCTCGGCGGCTGCGGCTTCTGGCATGCCATCGTATCGATCAGGAAGCAGGCCGGCGAAGGCAAGAACGCGCTCCTCGCCGCCCTGACCGCGCAGGACATCAAGCACGTGGTGGTGGTGGACGACGACATCGACGTATTCGACGCCACCGACGTCGAATGGGCGATCGCCACGCGCGTGCAGGGCGACCAGGACGTCATCATCATCCCCGGCGCGCGCGCGAAGCCGCTCGACCCGAGCCTCGCGGTCACGCCGCCGGGCATGGTGCCGACCGGCGCCAAGGTCGGCATCGACGCCACCATCGGCGAAGGCATCCCGCGCGAGCGGTTCGAGCGCATCGCCTACGCCCACGCCGACCGCGCGAAGATCGCCGACTACGTCAAGGGCAAGGCCGACGCCGGGCCGAAGGCCGCCGGCCACGACGAGCGGGTCGCGGCGCAGCTCGCGGAGCGGATCCTCAAGCTGATCGAGACGGAACCGAAGTACTACCAGGAGATCGCCGAGCACTTCGGCGAATTCGAGTTCCAGGCCGTGGCGCGCGCCCTGGGCAGGCTCCACGCCGACGAAAAGCTGTGGCAGGACGCGCGCGGCCGCCTGTGCGTGCGCGGCTCCGCCTTCGCGGCCAAGCCCCCGCGATCCGGTGACGACTGCCAATAAATTCCGGGTGCACATCGAGAACCTGCGCGGGCGGCCGGAGGTGTACCACCTGACCGAGGCGCGCTGGGCCGCGGCCTGCGCGCGGCACCGCGGGCTCGCGCGACGCCTCGAAGCGAGCATCGGCTGGGACGGCACGACCCTCGACCAGGCGCTCGGGCAATCCGACTTCCTGATCGGCATCCGCGGCCGCCTCGAGCGCCTCGCGGAACGCGCGCCGAGGCTCAAGTGGATACATGTCACCATGGCGGGCGTGGACCGGTTCCTGCCGCTCGACTGGCTGCCGCCGGGCGCGGTGCTCACCAACAACCACGGCGCGCACGGCGTGAAGGCGGAGCAGTACATGCGCATGGCCTACACCCTGCTCAACACGCGCATGGCGGAGATCATCTCCAACCAGCACGCGCGCCGCTGGCAGCAGGTGTTCTCGCCGAGCATCGCCGGCAAGACCGCGCTCATCGTGGGCCTCGGCGATCTCGGCCAGGCGGCGGCGCGCGCGGCGAAGCAGCTCGGACTCAAGGTGGCGGGCGTCAGCCGCGGCGGGAAGAGAGTCCCCCACGCCGATACCGTGCACAAGACCGCCGCGCTCGACCGGCTGCTGCCCCTGGCCGATTACGTGGTCCTGGCGGTGCCCCTCACCCCCGACACCCGGAACCTCATGAGCCGCGCGCGCCTCGATCTCCTGAAGCCCGCCGCCGGCGTCATCAACATCGCGCGCGCGCAGGTGCTCGATCACGAGGCGCTGGCCGCGAAGCTGCGGCGCGGCGAGCTCGCCGGCGCGCTGCTCGACGTCGTGGACCCCGAGCCGTTGCCGCCGGAGTCGCCGCTGTGGGACACGCCCAACCTCGTCATCACGCCTCACATTTCGTGCGACGACGGCGAGCACTACCTGGATATCTCCCTCGATATCTGGTTCGCCAACCTCGAGCGGTTTCTGAAGGGGAAGCCGCTGAAGAACCGCGTCGATTCCCGCCGCGGCTACTGAGAATTCGTCCGCGCTAGTGGAGATCGGTCCGTTCACCGTTCACTATTCACGCCGTTGCCGACCGCCGAAATGATCTCCGTCGCTTCCGCTCAGGTGCCCGCAGCAGGAGAGCTGGTGCTGGACCACGTCGCGCACTTCGTGCCGCACATCGATGCGGCGAGCAGCGCGCTGGAGAAGCTCGGTTTCACGCTGACCCCCTTTTCCGCGCACTCGCACCGTTCCGAGCCGGGCGGGCCGCTCGTGCCCGCCGGCGCGGGAAACCGCTGCGTGATGCTGGGGCGCGGGTACCTGGAAATCGTCACGCCGACCGGCGACACTGCGCACGCCGGCCAGCTCCGCGCGGCGATCAAGCGCTATGCGGGCGCGCATCTCATCGCGTTCGGCACCGCGGCGCCCGAAGCCGATCACGCCAGGATCCGGAAATCCGGATTTGATCCGCTGCCTCCCGTTGCCCTCCAGCGCCAGATCGGCACCGAGTCCGGGGAAGGCACGGTGCGCTTCACGGTGGTGCGGGTGCCTCCCGGCACGATGCCCGAAGGCCGCATCCAGTTCTGCCAGCAGCACACGCCGGAGCTCATCTGGCAGCGGCGCTGGCTGGATCATCCCAACCGGGCGGCGGCGTTGAGCGGAGTGATCCTGCGCGTCGCCGACGCGCAGGAGGCGGCGCGGCGCTTCGCGCGCTACACCGGGCTGCTCGCGCAAGTGAGCGGGAGCGTGTGGCGCATCGACACCGCGCGCGGCCGCCTGCTGTTTCTCGACCGCGAAACTCTGCAGCGCCGGCTCGACGTCGTGCCGCCGTCGCTGCCCTGGATCGCCGGCTGCATCCTCGAGAGCGAAGACATCGCGGCAACCGGCGAATTCCTGCGCCGCGCCCGCGCGCGCGTCCACATCCTGGGAAACCGGCGGCTGATGGTGAAGCTTTCGGCGGCCGTCGGCGGTATCATCATTTTCGAGCCCGCGAATTCGGGTGTCCTGAACTTCGATTGAGCCGCAAGGAGAAAAAGCTATGGATAAAGTCGAGAACCGGACCAGGGTCACCATCCTGACCGGCCAGTACCGCATCAAGGGATACGTCGACGTCCTGCCGGGGGCGCGCGTGACGGACTTCATCGTCGAGGCCAAGGGCTTCATTGCCGTCACCGACGCGGAGGTCTACGAGCCCGAGCTCGGGGGCCGCCAGGTGCTGGCCGCCCCGTTCATCGATGTCAACCGCGACCACATCCAGGTCCTGGCGCCGGCGACCTGAACCGGCATCCGCGGCATCGTGATGCGGTTTGACGAGAGCACCGACGTCGTTGTCGCCGGATCCGGCCTGGCCGGCGGCATCGCGGCGATCACGGCGGCGGACGCGGGCGCCAAAGTCCTGCTGATCGAGAAATCCGAGGTCCCGGGCGGGCTTTCGATCTGCTCCTACGGCGCGGTGCGCAGCGCGCGCGATCCGCAGGCCGCGTTCGCCTATCTCCAGGCGACCAACGACGGGCGCACGCCGGACGACGTGCTGCGCGTGCTGGCCGGGGGCATGTGCGAGCTGGAGGCCGCCGTGCGCGAGCTTGCGAAGATCAACGGCGCCGTGATCAGCACCTCGGTGGCGGAGGCGGCGGGCGGCGGTCCCGACGATCCCGAGCGCCGGCGCGTCGGGGCCAACTACCCGTTTCCCGGCAACGAGGCGTTCTACCACACCACCGTCGTGGACGTTCCGGGATTCGACGCCGCCGGGCACTACCCGTGGGCCAACGGCGCGCCGGGCGGGCCGAAGCTCTACAAGATCATCCACGACCACCTTCGGAAGCGCGGGGTCGAAACCCGGCTCGCCACCCCGGCGCTGCGGCTGATCGCCGAACCCGGAACGCGCGAAGTGCGCGGCGTGGAGGTCGCGGCCTACGGCGCCGGGCGCGCGATCCAGGCGCGGCGCGGCGTGGTCCTGGCCTGCGGCGGGTTCGAGGGCAACGCGGAGATGAAAGCCCAGTTCCTCGAGGGCAAGCCCGTCTACAATGCCGCGGCCCGCACCAACACCGGGGACGGCATCCGCATGGCGCAGGATCTCGGCGCGGCGCTGTGGCACATGTGGCATATCCACGGCGCCTACGGCTTCCGCCACCCCGATCCGGCTTACCCGTACGCGATCCGCCTCAAGCGCTTCCCCGACTGGTTCCCCGGCGAGGAGGGCCGCGCGCGGGTGAAGATGGCGTGGATCCTGCTCGACCAGGACGGCCGCCGCTTCATGTCGGAGTACCAGCCCTACACGCAGGACACGGGCGTGCGGCCGATGCAGCACTACGACCCCGTCCGGCAGCGCTTTCCGCGCAACCCGGCGTTCATGATCTGCGACGAAGAGGGGCGCAAGCAGTACCCGCTCGGAAAAGCGACCTCCAACGACAAGGGCATCCGCTACACCTGGAGCGACGACAACCTGAAGGAGGTCGGGCTGGGCGTGCTGAAGCGCGCGGACACGCTCGAGGGCCTCGCGATCCAGCTCGGACTCGAGCCCGAGGCGGTGGTCGGGTCCGTATCGCGCTGGAACGAGCAATGCGGCCGCGGCCGCGACGAGGATTACGGCCGCCCCGGCGGCACCATGACGTCCGTCACGAAGCCGCCGTTCTACGGCGCGCCGGTGTGGGCGACGATGTCCAACACCCAGGGCGGCCCGGTGCACGACGCGCAGTCGCGCGTCATCGACGTCTACGGCAAGCCGATCCCGCGCCTCTACGCCGCCGGCGAGCTCGGCAGCGCCTTCGGCCACCTCTATCTCTCCGGCGGCAACATCGCCGAATGCTTCGTCACCGGCCGCGTCGCCGGCCGCGGCGCCGCGGGCCTCAAACCCTGGGACGACTGATGCCTATTGGGTTTCGATACCGAGATCCTTGATGAGCTTCCCCCAGAACGCGTTCTGCTCCCTCATGAACTTCGAGAAATCCTCCGGCGAGTCGCTGGTGATCTGCTGGGCGCTCGCTTTCGCGTAGCGTTCCCCGATCCACGGATCGTGGACCACCTTGGTGAAGGTCTTGAAGAGCGTGTCGACGATCGGGCGCGGCGTGCCCTTGGGCAGGAAAATTCCCTGCCAGGAGCCGAGGTTGAGTTCCGGGTACCCCGATTCGATCATGGTCGGAATGTTCGGGAGGGCGTTCACGCGTTTCTTCGAGACCACGGCGAGGATCTTGATTTTTCCGGTCCTGGCGTGCGGCACCATGGAGGCGGTGGTGACCATCGTCGCGGCAACTTCGCCCGAGATCGTCGCAATCGTCGAGGCTCCGGCGCCGCCCTTGTAGGGGACGTGCAGGAGCTTGATGCCCGCCTTGCTCATGAAGTACTCGAACGCCATCCGCTGGGCGCTGCCGTATCCCGCGGAACCGTAGCTCAACTTGCCGCCATGTTGCTTGGCGTATGCGACGAACTCCTTGAGGTTGTTCGGCGGCAGGCCGCCGTGTATCCCCAGCGCGCCCGGCACATCGACCACCAGCGTTATCGGGATCAAATCGCGCAGCACCCGCACCGGGAAGTTCGGAAACATGCTCGGGTTGATCCCCGTGGAGCTGACGTTCCCGAGCAGAAACGTATAGCCATCGGGCGTCGCCCGGGCCGCGGTTTCGACCCCGATGTTTCCCGAGGCCCCCGGGCGGTTGTCCGCGACCACCTGCTGCCCGAGCGCCTCCGCGAGCTTGGGCTGCAATATGCGGCCGATGAAATCCGACGCGCCGCCCGGCGCGAAAGGAATGATCATCCGCAAGGGCCGCGAGGGATAGCGATCCGTCTGCCCCAACGCGGGCGCGGCAAAGTGCAACGTGCAAGCGGCGGTGATGGCCGCGCAAAACGCATGGCGAACGAGCTGCATGGTGTGGTCTCCTCGATGCAATTATTCAATTCAATAATACCACCCGCGCTCGTCAACGGCTGCCGATGAGCGCCTCGGGGTTGATGACGTTGAGCGGCTTGCCCGCGATGAAGGCGAGGATCTGGTCGAAGGCCGCGCCGAAGATCCGCTCGTAGCCGTCGCGCTCGACGTAGCCCAGGTGCGGCGTGCACACCACGTTGCTCATCTTGAGCAACGGATGCTCCGGGTCCAGCATCGGCTCCTCCTCGTACACGTCCACCGCCGCCAGGCCGGGGCGGCCGCGCCTGAGCGCGGCGACGAGCGCGCCCGGCTCGATCAGGCCCGCGCGGCTGGTGTTCACGATCAGCGCCGTCGGCTTCATGCGCGCCAGGTCTCCCGCGGTGACCAGGCCGCGCGTCTCCGGGGTCAAGCGCACGTGCAGCGTGAGCACGTCCGATTGCTCGAACAGCGCTTCCCTGCTCGCGGCGACCGCGACGCCGTCGGCGCGCGCGCGCTCCGCGGAACGCTCGCGGCCGAAGGCGAGCGCGCGCATCTCGAACGCCTTTGCGTAACGCGCCAGCACCGCCCCGATGCGGCCATAGCCGAGGATGCCGAGCGTGCGATGGCGCAGCGCTCCGCCGATCGTGGATTGCCACCGGCCGGCCTTCAGCGCCGCGACCTCCTGCGGGACGCTGCGCATCGCGGAAATGATCAGGCACCACGCCAGCTCCGCGGTCGCGTACGACGGCTCGCCCGGGTGCAGGTTCGAGCACAGCACGACGCCGCGGCGCGTGCACGCGTCCACGTCGATGTGCGGGTAGACGCTGCTCTGGCTGATGAGCCTCAGCTTCGGCAGGCGCTCGATGAGCGGCGCGCGGATCGGCGTGCGCTCGCGGATCAGCACCAGCGCCTCGGTGTCCTTCAGCCGCGCGGCGAGCGTGTCAACGTCCTTGGTGTGATCGTTCCAGATGGTGACGTCGTGCCCGGCCAGCTTGGCGAACGACGGCAGCGTGCGGACGGTGTTCTGGTAGTCGTCGAGGATCGAGATCTTCATCTTTCAATCCAGCCAGCCGCTCGCCTTCGCCTCGGCCAGCACCCTGTCCACGATCTGCGGGGCGAGGCCGACGTAGGTCGTGGGGTCGAGCGCCTGGCGCAGCGCCTCGGGCGTGAGCGCCGCCGCGACGCGCGGGTCCTGCATCAGCGCCCGCTCGAAACTGGCGCCGTGCTCGATGCCGCGCATGGACGCCTCGTACACCAGGTCGTGGGCGGTCTGCTTGCCGACCTTGTCCGAGAGCGCGAACATCACGCGCTCCGAGAGCAGGAATCCGCCCAGGAGATCGAGGTTCCTGCGCATGCGCCCGGCGTCCACGTGCAGGCCGGACAGCACGGTTTTCATCGTCGCCAGCAGCCCGCCCGCCATCAGGCAGGACTCGGGCAGCGCCTTCCACTCCCCGCGCCACGCCGAGCCGTCGCGCTCGTGCTCGATGATCATGCACTCCAGCATGAACGCCGCGTTGTAGCGCAGGGCCCGGGAGACGCTCACCGCCGCCTCGCAGCTCGACGGGTTGCGCTTGTGCGGCATGGTGGAGGAGCCGACCTTGCCCTCGCTGAAGGGCTCGAACACCTCGCCGATCTCGGTGTGCTCGAGGTTGATGATCTCGTTCGCGATCTTCCCCAGCGTCTGGCCGATGATCGCCAGCACGCACACGTACTCCGCGAACCGGTCGCGCGCCGGCTGCCAGTTGATGTCGGCGACCCCGAGGCCCAGGCGCCGCATGAGGCGCCGCTCGAGCTCGAACGCCTGCGGCCCGTACGAGGCCTGCGTGCCCACCGCCCCGACCATTCCACCGACGAACACGCGCGCCTCGAGGCTCCGCAGGCGCTCGTAATTGCGCCCCATCTCGGAGAGCCAGATCGCCGCCTTGTGGCCGAAGGTGATCGGCAGCGCCTGCACCCCGTGGGAGCGGCCGGCCATCGGCGTCGCCTTGTGCGCTTCCGCCAGGTCGCGAAGCGCGCCGCCGATCGCCTTCAGGTCGCGCAGGTAGACCGCGTGGGCTTCCTTCATCTGCAGCACGGTGCCGGTGTCGAGCACGTCCTGCGTCGTCGGCCCGAAGTGGATGAATTCGCCGTGCCCGTCCCGGCAGAGCCTTTCGACCGCCTTCAGCGCCGGCACCAGCGGGTGCTTGATGCGGCGGATTTCCGCGGCGATCGCGGCAAGGTCCACGTTCTCGACCTTCGCCCTGGCGGCGATTTCCTGCGCGGCCGCGCGCGGGATGATGCCCAGCCCGGCCTGCTCCAGCGCCAGCGCCGCCTCGAAGTCGTACCACTTCTGCACCCGGCCGCGGTCGCTGAAGATCGCGCGCAGCTCGTCCGTGCTCCACAGGTGCCCGATCAGCGCGTCGTCGAAAACTCCTGATGCCATCTTTGCCTAAGCCTGATCCGCGCGTCCAGCCGCTGGCGCGGATCAATTGACGGTGACGCCGGATTCCTTCACCACCTTCGCCCACTTCGCGATCTCGGACTTCTGGTAGGCGGCGAATGCGTCAGGGGTCATGCCCTCCGGCTGCGCGCCCTGCTTCCTGAGCGATTCGCCCACGTCGTTGAGCCCCAGTATCGCCACCACTTCACTGCTGAGCCGCGTCACGATATCCCGCGGCGTGCCGGCCGGCGCGAACAGCCCGTACCACAAGGTCGCCTCATAGCCCGGCAGGCCGGCCGCCTCCGCCAGCGGCGGCACGCTGGGCGCGGTGGGAGATGACCGGGGCGTGGTCACCGCGAGCGCCCTCAACCTGCCCGCCGCGACCTGCGGATACGCGGTCAGGATCGGCGAAATCGCCATCGACACCTGGCCGCTGACGGTTTCGATCAGCGCCTGCGGGCTGCCCCGGTAAGCGACGTGCACGAACTCCACGCGGGCCATCGACTTGAACAGCTCGCCGGCAAGATGACCGGTCGTGCCGATCCCGGCCGTGGCAAAGGCGATCTGCCCGGGCCGCGACCGGGCAAAGGCGATCAGCTCCTTCGCGTTCTTCACCGGCACGGAGGGATGCACCGTCACCAGCATCGGCACGACCGCGATCTTGGAGATCGGCATGAAATCGCGCACGGGGTGGTACGGGAGCTTGCGGCGCACGCTCAGGCTGATGGCGTGGGTCGACGAGGTTCCCACCATCAGCGTGTAGCCGTCGGCCGGCGCATTGAGCACGACCTCCGCCGCGATGATGCCGCTGCCTCCGGGCCGCGGATCCACCAGGACCTGCTGGCCGGACCGTTGCGTGAGCTTCGCGGCCACCGCGCGCGCCAGGATATCCGCCCCGCTCGCTGGCGGGAACGGCACGACGATGCGTATGGGCTTGACGGGATAGGCCTGCGCCACCGCCTGCGCCGCGGCGCCGGCAAGGGACAGCGCGACCGGGATCAGGCACGCCAACCGTGATATCGCGTTCATGGCTCTTCCTCCTCCAGGTTTCAGGGATAAAGCTCGAACTCCCCCACGATCTCCAATATCGAACGGCGCGGCAGCTCGGCCACGCCGATGGCGGAGCGGGCGTGGGCGCCGCGCTCCGGACCCCACAGCTCGTAGAACAGGTCGGAAGCCCCGTCGATCACCGCGAACTGGCGCTCAAAGCCGGGCGCGGAGTTCACCATGCCGTGCAGCCGGATCACGCGCTTTACGCGGTCGAGGTCGCCGGTGAGCGCCTTGATCGAGGCGAGGATCTGCAGCGCGACCGCGCGCGCGGCAACGCAGGCCTCCTGCTCCGTCACTTCCAGCCCCACCTTGCCGGTGTTCTTCGCGCCCAGCATCAGCGGATGCCGCGCCGTGCTGTGCCCGCCGAGAAACAGTATCGTGCCGACCTGCACGCACGGGATGCGGTTCGGGCTCGGATAGGGATGCACCGGCGGCAGCCGCAGCCCCATGTTCGCGAGCTTCCCCTCAATGAGGCCCATATCAGCTATGATTTTCGTGGACCAGCGAAAGCTAATCATGCCACAAGCCGCGCCGTCCAAGCTCGTGAGCTTACCCGAACTGGCAGCCCACATTCCGGACGGTTGCGCGCTCGGGCTGGGCGGCGTGTTCCTGCACCGCGGCGCCTTCGCGCTGGTGCGGGAACTCGCGCGCCAGCGCCGGCGCCGGCTGGAGATCATCAAGCCTTCTCCCGGCTACGACCTCGACCTGCTGTGCCGTGCCGGCGCGGTCGCGAAGGTTCGCGCGGGCATCGTCGCGATGGAAGGCAATTTCGGCCTGGCGCCGTGGTACCGGAGAGCGATCGAGCGCAAGGAGGCCGCGCTCGAAGAGCACGCCTGAATGACGCTCGTCGCCGGGCTGCGTGCAGCCGCATATGGGGTCCCCTTCCAGCCGGTCGGAGGCGTTCACGGCAGCGACCTCGCCGCGTTGAACGGCTGGCGCAAGGTCAAGGATCCCTACGGCTCGGGCGAAGAGGTCTACGTCATCCCCGCGATCCGGCCCGACGTGGCGGTCATCCATGTGAACGCAGTGGACGAGCACGGCAATGCGCGCGTGCTGGGCTCGCCGTTCTGGGACCACCCGCTGACACGCGCGGCGAAGCGCGTGCTGGTCACGGCCGAAAGACTCGTACCGACCGCAACGCTCGCGGCTCAGCCGGAGCTCACGCTGGTTCCGGGCTTCATGGTGGAAGCCGCCGCGATCGTGCCGCGCGGAGCATGGCCAGGCTCGATGCACCCGGATTACGAGATCGACTACGCGGCGGTCGAGTCCTATCTGCGGGATGAAGACGGCGCGCTTGAGGCGCATCTCAACGCTGCTCCGGAGATAGTTTGAAAAACGACTGGACCCCGTTCTCGTACATCGTCGTCAACCTCGCGCGGCAGATACGGCCGAGCGAGCTCGCGTTCAGCGGCGTGAATTCCACGCTGCCGATGCTCGCCTGCCTGCTGGCCAAGCGCGCGTACGATTTTCACTTTACCTGGCTCAACGTTGCGGGCGGGGTGGAGCCCGAGCCCGGCAAGGTCCCGCATTCCAGCAGCGATCCGGCCATCGTAGCCGGCTCCCCCGCCATCTTCGCCAACGAGGACTTCTATGACCTGTGCGCGCGCGGCGGGCTCGACCTCGTGTTCCTCGGCTGCGCGCAGGTGGATGGCCGGGGCCGCACCAACGTCTCGGTGATCGGGGAGTGGCGGAACCCGAAGGTCCGGCTGCCCGGCGGCGGCGGCGCGGCGGTCATGATGCCGACGGCGCGGCGCGTCGCGACCTGGCGCACCGAGCATTCCACCCGCACGCTCGTGGAAAAGCTCGATTTCGTCACCGCCGCCGGCAACCTGCAGACGGTGGTCACCCCGCTCGCCGTGTTCCAGAAAGAAGACGGCCGCCTCGCGCTCGAGTCGTGGAATCCGCAGGTCACGCCCGACGAAATCGTCCGGCGCACCGGATTCAAGTTCGACGCGAACGGGGCGACGCCGACCGCGCCGCTCACCGCGCGCGAACGTTCCGCGCTGGACAGCCTGGACCCGGCCGGCGAATTCGCTGCTGAAGTCGCCTGAGCCGGCGACCTGGCACCCCGGTCCCGCCGCGCTGTTATCATCCCGGGAGCACCCGTCCGGAGGAGTCCCGCTTTGAAGCACATACGAACCGCCTTGTTCGCGCCCGGAGCCAGGGCGCGCGTGATGGCGAAGGCGATCGATAGCGGCGCCAGCGCCGTGATCCTGGATCTCGAGGACTCGGTGGCGATCCTGGCGAAGGCGGAAGCCCGCGTGCTGGTGGCGCAGGCGATAGACGGCACGGCGGCGCTGCCCGCCGCCACGCGCCCGGTGATCACGGTTCGCACCAACGCCGTTGCGACCGGACTCCTCGCCGACGATCTTGCGGCCGTGGTGCGGCCGGGGCTCGACGCGATTTTTCTGCCCAAGGTGGAGGCGGTTGAGGAGATGAAGGACGCAGCGGCGATGCTCGAGCGGCTCGAAGCGGCGAAAGGCATGTCCGCCGGCACCGTCAGGATCGTCCCCATGCTCGAGACCGCGCTCGGGGTGATGCGTTGTTACGAGCTGGCGCGCGCCACGCCGCGCGTCAGCGCCACCTGCATCGGCAGCGCGCGTGACGGCGATCTCCAGACCGACCTCGGCTGCGGCTGGTCGATCGAGGGCACCGAATTGTTCTACGCGCGCTCCAAGGTCCTGCTCGAGAGCCGCGCCGCCGGCGTCACCCCGCTCGATGGCGTCTTCAGCGATCTCTCCGACGAGGCGGGTTTCGCGCAGGACTGCGCGCTGTCCGCCCGCCTCGGCTACGTCGGGCGCACGGTGATTCATCCCAAGCAGATCGCGCCCGCGCGCCAGGCCTACGCGGTGTCCGAAGCGGACGCCACCTACTACCGGCGCGTGGTCAGCGAGTTCGAGGCGGTGGAAAAGACCGGGGCGTCGGCGGCCATCACGGTGGATGGCAAGCTGGTGGACTACGCCATGTACCAGCGCGCGAAGCGCGTGCTGGAATGGGCGCGCCTCGACGGGAAATAGCCGTGGATTTCTCCTTCACGCCGGAGCAGGAAGCCCTGCGCGGGCACGTGCAGGAACTGCTGCGCGCGGTCTGCCCGCCGGAATACGCCGAGCGCTGCGACCGCGAGGCGCGCCCGCCGCGCGAAGCGTACGACGCGCTCGGCAAGCAGGGCTGGCTTGGCCTCACGATACCGGCGGAGTACGGCGGCAGCGGCGGTTCCGCGATCGAGCTCGCGATCTTCCTGGAAGAAGCGGGCCGGCATTTCGAGGAACTCGCGATGTGGGTGTTCCGCACGCTGACCTACGGCGGCTACGCGGTGCTGGCGCACGGCACCCCGGAACAAAAGCGAACGCTGCTGCCCCGCGTCGCGCGCGGGGAGCTGTCGTTTTGTTTCGGGCTCACCGAGCCGCATGCCGGCTCGGACGCGGCAGCGCTCACCACGCGCGCCACGCGGTCCGGCGACGGCTACGTCATCAACGGGCAGAAGGTCTTCACCTCGGGCATGGACATCAGCGATTACTGCCTGCTGGTCGCCCGCACCGCCTCCGGGGAGAAGAAGCAGCACGGCATCACCAACTTCCTGGTGGACACGACATTGCCGGGCATCACCGTGCGCAAGATCGAGACGCTGGGGCAGCGCGCGATCGGCACCACCCAGGTGTTCTATGCCGACGTCAAGGTGCCGGCGAACGCCGTGCTCGGCGAGGTCGACCGCGGCTGGGACGCGGTGGACACCACGCTCTGGTACGAGCGCCTGTGCCTCTCGGCGGCCCGTACCGGCGCGGCCGCCGCGGCCTTCGACTACGCGCTCGATTACGCCAAGAACCGCAAGCAGTTCGGGCGCGCGATCGGGCAGTTCCAGGCGATCTCGCACAAGCTCGCCGACATGAAGGTGATGCTCGACCTCTCGCGCCTGCTGGTCTACCGCTTTGCGTGGCTGCTCGCGCAGGGCAAGGCGACGCGGCACGACGCGGCGGTGGTGAAGCTCTACACCGGCGAATCGTACAAGGCGATCTCCGACATGGGCCTGCAGGTCCTCGGCGGCTACGGCTACTGCATGGAATACCCGATGCAGCGCTTCTTCCGCGACTCGCGGCTCGCCGTCATCGGCGCCGGCACCTCCGAGATCCAGCGCAACATCATTGCGCGCGGCCTCGGGCTTTGAGGGGCGGCAACGATGTCCCTTCCGCTCGAGGGCGTGCGCGTGCTGGAGCTCGGCCAGATCATCGCCGGCACCTACGGCAGCCAGGTGCTGTCGGACCTCGGCGCCGAGGTGATCAAGGTGGAGACGCCCGAAGGGGATCTCGGCCGCATCCCGTCGGTCGCGCCGTACCGGGGCCTGAGCGCGCTGTTCCTCACGTTCAACCGCAATAAGAAGAGCATCGTCATCAATCTCAAGACCGAGGCCGGCCGCGAGGTCTTTTACAACCTCGTGAAAGCCTCCGACGTGGTGGTGGACAACTTCCGTCCCGGCGTGCTCGAGCGGCTGCGGATCGATTACGAGACGCTGAGCCGCATCAACGCGCGCATCATCCAGTGCTCGGTCACCGGCTTCGGCACGGCCGGCGCCTACCGGGACTACCCCGCCCTCGATCTCATCATCCAGGCGATCAGCGGCCACATGGCGATCACCGGCGAGCCCGGTCGCCCGCCGGTGCGGGTGGGCATTCCGCTCGCCGACATGAGCGGCGGCATTTACTCGTGCAAGGGCATACTCGCCGCGCTCTACGCGCGGGAGCGCACCGGTCGCGGGCAGCGCGTGGAAATCTCGATGTTCGACGCGATGCTGAACCTGCTGAGCTACATCGCCACCCTGTGGCTGACCGACGGCGTGCTCCCCCGGCCGCCGGGTTCAGCGCATGAGTACTCGGTGCCTTGGCAGGCCTTCGAGGCGCAGGACGGCCATCTCGTCGTCGCTACCCGCCAGGAGGGTTTCTGGCGCAAGCTCTGCGACGCACTGGGAGAGCCCGGGCTCGCCGCCGATCCACGGTTCGCGACCAACGCCGCCCGCATCGCCCATCGCGAGGCGCTGGTCCCGCAGCTCGAACGGACGTTTCGCACGCGCACGGTCGCGGACTGGCTCGAGCGGCTGCGCGCCGCCGAGGTGCCGGCCGCGCCCGTCAACAACCTGGACGGCGCGTTCGCCGAGCCGCCGGTCGCCGAGCGCGAGATGATTCTCGAGTACGACCATCCGGACGTGGGCAAGGTGCGGATGCCCGGCAATCCGATCAAGATGTCCGACATAAGCAGCACGCCATCGCGGCCGGCGCCGCGGCTGGGCGAGCACACTGACGCCGTTCTGGGCGAGCTGCTGTCGCTGCCGCCGGAGCAGATCGCGCGCCTGCGGGAGCAAGGCGCGATCAAGTGAACGCCACCTCCATCCCCCAGCGGATACTCGACACCGCGCGCGACCCCGCGATTCGCGCCCGGCCGGCGCTGTGGGCCGGCGGACGATGGCTCGACTACGCCGCGCTGGCGGACGCCGTCATGCGCGTCTCGGGGCTGCTGCTCGATCGCGGGCTGCGCCGCGGAGAGAGGGTCGCCCTGTTCGCGGGCCGGACCGCCGACGCGGCAGCGGGTTTTCTAGGCATCCTGGCGGCGGGCGGCGTGGCCAATGTTATCGATCCGCGCCTGCCTCCGGAAGAAGTTGGACTACGGTTGCGCAGTTCAGACGTCCGCTGGCGCCTGGCCGACGCCGGGCATGCGGAAGTCGCGGCGGCAACCGCGCCGGGGCCCGTCATCCGCCTGGAGGATGCGCGCAGCGCATTGCCGCGCATCGTCACCGATCTCACGCCCGCGGACGACGCAGTGCTGCTCTCGACCACCGGCAGCACGGGCACGTCGAAGGCCGTGCTGCTGACGCACGGCAACCTGCTCTCGAACACGCGGGGCGTCGCCGAGCGCACCGGCGTCACGCCCGCGGACCGGGTGCTGCACATGATGCCGATGCACCACACCAACGGCGTCAACAACCTGCTGATCGTTCCCCTTGCCTGCGGCGCGTCGGTGGTGATGCTGGAGCGGTTTCACGCCGAAACGTTTTTCGACGAGGTCGCCGCGCACCGGCCCACGTATATCACCGGCGTCGCGACGCACTACTCCCGCCTGCTCGCTCACGCGCCGCCGCGCGGCGCGCTCTCCAGCCTGCGATTCGCGCGCTCCGGGTCCGCGCCCTTGACCGCGCAGCTGCACCGGGAAGTCGAGCGCCATCTCGGGATACCGCTCATCCATTCCTACGGTCTGTCCGAAGCCACCTGCACGGTGGCGATGAATCCCACGGCCGCCCGCAAGATTGGCACGGTCGGCACCGCGCTGGCCGGCCAGCGCGTGGCCGTGTTCAGGCCGGTCGAGGAAACGCCGGTAGCGCCCGGCACGGAAGGCGAAATCTGCATCGCCGGGCCGTCGCTGATGAAAGGCTACGTCCCGCCGTCCGCGCACGGAGACGGGCCGTCGATCCGCAACGGGTGGCTGCGCACCGGCGATCTCGGCGCGCTCGACGCCGAGGGCTATCTCACGGTGAGCGGACGGCTGAAGGAGATCATCATCCGCGGCGGTGAAAACCTGTCGCCGGGACGCATCGAGGAGGCCATACTGCACGACCCGGCCGTGCGCAGCTGCTGTGTCGTCGGCGCGCCCGATCCCGATCTCGGCGAGGTGCCGGTGGCGTTCGTCGTGGCGCAGGGGGGAGCTTCGGTTCGCGAACGGGCGATCCAGGAGCTCGTCCGCAGCGCGCTCACGCGCGCCTGCGTGCCCGCGCGGGTCGTGGTACTCGACGCGCTGCCGGAGATCGGCGTCGGGAAGGTCGATCGCGGGGCGCTGCGGCGCCTCGCGTCAAAGGCGTGAATCAGCCGCCGGGGACGATACCGGGCGGGAGCGAAGCGCAGTAGTCGGCGATATCTTCCGGCTTGCATTTCCAGACGCGCCCCATGAAGCGGCTGGCGAAGCAGTGCTTGAGCGCGTTGCGCAACGGACGCAGCCGGAACGGGTAGCCGAACACGTAGGGGTGGATCGAGATATTGCAGACGAGCGGGTGACGCTCGCTTTGCTCGACCATCTCCTCGAACTGGTCCACCATCATGTCGCAGAATTCACGCCCGGTGTGCTGGCGGTGGATGATCTGGGGCGAGTCGTTCAGCTCCGCCGGGTACGGCACCGACAGGATCGGCCCCGAGCGCGTCCGCATCCAGATCGGCTGGTCGTCGTGCGGCCAGTCCATGATGTAGGTGTAGCCCGCCTCCTTCAGCAGGTCCGGGGTCCACGGATTCTCGTAGGTGCCCGCCCCCATCCAGCCCTTGGGCGGCCGGCCCTCGCGCTTCGCGAACGTTTCGGTCACCTCCCGGATCACGCGCGCCTCGTCCGCTTCCCAGCGAAAATCGTGGAGGTTTTCCGAGTTGGTGCGCCCGTGCCCGACGATCTCGTCGCCCCGGCTCCGGATGCGGTCCATGATCTGCGGCGCATGGTCGTAGAGCAGGCTGTTCGCGTTGTGCGCGAGCGGCATCTGCAGTTCCGCGGCCAGGTCGAACAGCCGCCAGATGCCGACGCGGTTGCCGTAGTCGCGCCAGGAATAATTGCGCTGGGTCTGCGGCTCGCCGTGCTTGGCATTGTCGTGCCCCCTGCCCTTGCCGAAGGCGAACACTTCGACGTTGGTGGTGATGCAGAACGCCAGCCGCTTGCCGCCGGGCCAGCTGTAGTCCTTGCGCCCGGTAAGCGGGACGTAATCGTAACGGTTGTGCCCGGGCACGAAGGCGGAAGCCAATGCGATCTCCAGTTTTTTGGCGTGTTAGTATTAGAACACAAGACCGGCGCTCCAAAAAATGCCGGTCATCACGCTCCGCAACGACCGCAGATCTTCCACGACCGATGCAAGCGATCGAAATCTCCAGGCCCGGCGGGCCCGAAGTCCTCACGCCCGTCACCCGGCCGCGGCCCGAACCCGCGCCGGGCGAAGTGCTGGTCAGGGTCGCGGCAACCGGCGTCAACGGCCCGGACCTGATGCAGCGCAAGGGGCTGTATCCCGCGCCCGCCGGCGCCTCGGATCTGCTCGGGCTCGAAGTGTCCGGCGAGGTCATCGCCGTCGGCAGCCAGGTGCAGCGCTGGTCGGCCGGCGACCAGGTGACCGCTCTCGCGAACGGCGGCGGTTACGCCGAATACTGCGCCGTCGACGCGGAGCTGTGCCTGCCGATACCGAAGGGCGTGGCATTGCGCGACGCGGCCGGGCTGCCCGAGACCTTTTTCACCGTCTGGAGCAACGTCTTCATGGGCGCCGGTCTCGCGGCGGGAGAAACGTTCCTGGTGCACGGCGGCGCGGGCGGCATCGGCACGACGGCGATCCAGCTCGGCAAGGCGTTCGGCGCGAAAGTCATCGCGACCGACAGCCCGCAGGAGCGGTGCCGGATCTGCGGCGACCTGGGCGCCGACCGCGTGGTCGACTACCGGCAGGAGGACTTCGTCGAGATCGTGCGCCAGGCGGGCGGCGCGAACGTGATCCTCGATATCGTCGGCGGCGCAAACATCGAGAAGAACTTCAAGGCCGCGAGCCACGACTGCCGCATCATCCAGCTCGCCTTCGCGGCCGGCTCCAAGGTGGACATCAACCTGATGCCCGTGCTGCTGAAGCGCCTGACCTACACCGGCTCGACACTGCGTACGCGGCCGGCCGCCTTCAAGGCGAGGATCGCGCGCGAGCTGGAGGAAAAGGTCTGGCCGCTGATCGAGCGCGGCGCCATCCGCGTGGTGACCGGCCGGACCTTTCCGCTCGCGGAAGCGGCCGGCGCGCACGCGCTCATGGAATCGAGCGGGCACACCGGGAAGATCCTGCTGCTGGTGGGCGGCTAGATCAGCAGCTTCTGCGCCTGCCCGGGTTCCGCGCCCTCGGTGAGCTTCGGCGGACGCCGGCGCAGCAGCGAGATGTCGCCTTCGACGGCGATCGAGCGCGCGTGGCTGATGTTCTTCTCGAGCTCGTCGAAATACAGGTTCTGCCCGCCGAAGTGCTCGGCGATGTAGTTGTAGCACCCGCCCAGATCCTGCTTCAGGCGCTTGGTCGCGCCCTGGTAGAAGCGCGGCGTCTTGAAGATCAGGTCGGCAGCCGAGGCGAAGATGATCTCCTCGTGGCCGTCCTTGTGGCGCTTGCGGGCAATGCCGCCGCGCACGAACTCCGGATAGAGCCGGTCGTAGCATTTCTCGAGGTAGCAGCGGTCGGCCATCTGCGCGAGAATGTCGGCGCTGCCGAGGAGGTTGCCGATCAGCCGGAATTCGGGCCCCGGCACCCTGATCTTGTCCACCGGGATCTCGTAGCCCGTGAAGTGGACGGTGCGTGCGGCGGCCTGCGCGAGGTCCGCCATGCCGATCGTGGGCAGGTATTCCTCCAGGAAGCGCGCGCCGCGGGAAACATGCACGGCGGTGTACTCCGCTCCGTTCGCATGCTTGGTGTCCTTGCGGTGGCGGATGTAGCCGCAGTCGTGGTGGAGCGCGGTGATGATCCCGAACCGGAACAGCCGCTCGGTAATGGTCTCGGAGCTGGTTGCCCGCACGCAGCCATCCATCAGGCGCGCCATGCCGAGCGTCACGTCCAGCACGTGCTGGACATCGTGATAATCCGTGTCGCACTCGCAATAACCGGGGTTCTCGCCGCGGTAGAGCCGCGCCAGGTCGGTGAACACCTGGTTGAGATTGCGCGGTGTGCCGAGCTGGTAGAGATCCCGGTAGATGCGGCAGACTTCCTCGGATACCGCCTTCGGGTCGGTGGTGTTGACGCGATTGGTGACGTCGTAATCGTTGCGTCGTTCGTGCATCGTCGTGCGCCCCGGAAATCCAGCAACCTGCCTGTTAGTTTTAGCGGGGTATTAGACTATAATGAACCTACTATTGCAATGGCGGAAATGGCCTGAAAACCCGAGGCTATTCCGCACGCGGCGCCGGCCGATACGCCATCCCACCCATGCCCATACATCCCAAGACCATCTATTCCAAGACACCCAAGGGCGTGCTGGAAGTCAAGAACAAGACCGCCAAGCTGGACCGCACGGGCGGCCAGGTGTTCCTGGCGGTGGACGGCAAGTCCACCGTTGCCGACCTCCTCAAGAAATCGGGCGTGGACGCCAAGGCGCTCGATGAAACACTCACGAAGCTGACCACCGACGGCTACATCCGGGTCTTTTCGTCTCCGGAAGCCGCGCAGCCGGCAGCGCCCGCCGCCGCGGCAAAGGCAGGCGCCCCTGCAGCAACGGAAGACGATTTCGATTTCACCACCCCCCAGGCAATGACCAAGCTGAACGCCGAGGCCGAGGCACGGGCCAAGGCCGAGGCCGAGGCGAAGGCCCGGGCGCTTACGGCAGCGCGCGCGGCGGCCGAAGCCAAAGTCAAGCAAGAAGCGGAAGCGCGGGCGCGGGCCGCGGCGGACGCAAGGGTCAAGGCCGAAACGGAAGCCAAGGTCAAGGCCGAGGCGGCGGCGAAGGCGGCGGCCGAAGCGCGGGTCAAGGCCGAGGCGGAGGCCAAGGCGGCGGCGAATGCCAAGGGGAAGGCAGAGGCCGAAGCGCGGGTCAAGGCGGCCATGGAAGCGAAGGCGCGGGCCGACGCCGAAGCCAAGGCCCGGGCGGAAGCCGAAGCGCGTGCCCGGATCGACGCCGAGGCCAAGGCCGAAGCCGAGGCCAAGGCCAAGATAGAGGCGGAGGCGCGGGCCAAGGCCGAGACCGAGGCGCGCGCCCATGCCGACGCCGAAACCAAGGCGCGGACGGCGGTCGAAGCGCAGATGAAAGCGCTGCAGGATGCGCTGGCCCAGGCCGAGGCGCGCGCCAAACAGGAAGCCGAGCAGCGCGCCCGGATGGAGGCCGAGATCAAGGCGCACCAGGAAGCCGAGCGCAAGGCGCGCGAGGAGGCCGAGGCGCGCGCGAAGGCGGCCGAAGAAGCGGTGGCACAGGCCATCGCCAAGGCGGAGGAAGCCGCGAAGGCCAAGGCCGAGGCCGAAGCGAAAGCCGCCACGCAGGTGGCATCGGGCGGCGGCGGCGGCGACGCGGAATCCCAGGCGCGCATGGAAGCCGCCATGAAAGCGCTCGAGGAAGCCAAGGCCAAGGCGCGGGTCGAAGCCGAGGCGCGGGTCGAAGCCGAGCGCAAGGCGAAAGTCGAAGCCGAGGTGCGCCAGCGCGAGGAAATCGAGCGCCAGGCGCGCGAGGTGCGGGAGCGCAAGGAGCGCGAGGAGGCGGATACGCGCGCCAAGGCGCAGATGAAAGAGCTGCAGGATCAGGCCAACCGCGCCCGGCATGAAGCCGAGGCCCGGTCCGAGATCGAGCGCAAGGCGCGCGAGGATGCAGAATCGCGGATCGCGGCCGAGCGCAAGGCCCGCGAGGAAGCCGAAGCCAGTGCCGCGGCCGAGCGCAAGTCGCGCGACGAAGCGCTCGCCAAGGCGCGGGTGGAAGCCGAGGCCAAGGCACGCGCCGAGGTCGAGGGCATGATCCAGGCCGAGCGCAAGGCGCGCGAGGAAGCCGAGGCCAGGGCAACCGTTGAGATCGCTTCCAGGATCGAGTCGGAGAAGAAGGCCCGCGAAGAGGCCGAGCGCCAGACCGAGCTCGCGCGCAAGGCGCGCGAGGAGGCCGAAGCCAGGGCGCAGGAGCTGGCGAACAGCGGCAACGCCCAGGCCGCGATGAAAGCGCGCGCGGACGCCGAAGCCATCGCGCGCAAGGCCGAGGAGGCGGTCGCGCAGGCGCGCGCGCAGATGGAAATCGAGCGCCAGGCGCGCGCCCAGGCCGAGGCGCGCGCCAAGGCCGAGGCGGTTGCGCGCGTCATGCAGGAACAGCAGCTGCGCGCCTCGTCGGAGGACGAGATCAAGGCGCGCGTGCAGCAGGAGATCAAGGCGCGCGAGCAGGCCGAGATGGAAGCCGAGGCGCGCTACCGCCAGGAGGCGGCGGCGCGCGCCAAGGCGGCGGCGGAGGACCGGAAGAAGCGCGAGGATGACTCGCGCTCAGCCGGGGTCGCGGTTCGGGTCAAGCAGCCGACCAGCTGGCCGAAGGTGATCGGCATCACGCTGGTCCTGCTGATCGCCGGGGTGGTCGGGCTGCTCGAAGCGATTCCACTCAACAACTTCATCGGCGGGGCCCAGAAGATCCTGGCGGACCGCCTGGGCGTGCCGGTTTCGATATCCACCCTGCGCTATTCCCTGTTGCGCACTCAGCTCACGCTGGAGCGCGTAAACATCGGCAAGCTGCAGGAAACCAAGATCGAGAGCATCGTCGTCAACGCGGGCCCCATGGCGCTGCTCGGGGCCAGCAAGAGCTTCAACGAGGTCGAGATCAAGTCGGTGAGCGCCGACCAGTACGCCCTTGCGCTGGTGCCGGGCTGGCTCAAGCCGGCGGCGGGCGGCCAGCCGCTCCAGGTGCGGCGCCTCAAGCTGCGGGCCGTCAAGCTGGCGGTCAAGTCCCTGGACCTGCCTGCGTTCGACGGCGACGTCACCCTGGGGCCCGACGGTGCGCTGCAGCGCGCGGTGCTCACCGAGGGCAAGGTCAAGGTCGAACTTGCGCCCAAGGACAAGGCGCTGCGCGTCACCCTGGAAGCGCGCGGCTGGAAGCCGCCGCTCGGCCCCGCGCTGGAATTCGACGATCTCGCGCTCGAAGCGCTATTCGAGCCGCAGCAAGCGAACATTACCAGCTTCGAGGGCAAGCTCGGGTTCGCCCCCGTGAAGGGCACTGCGCGGGCCAGCTGGAGCGCGGACGCGATACGCGTGGAGGGCGATTTCAACGTGGCCAACGCCGATCTCGCGAAGCTGATGTCGGCATTTACCCGTGATTTCACGGCGACCGGGCAACTCACCGCCAACGCCGTCTTCGCGCTGGAGGGCACCGGGCTCCAAAACCTGTTCGCGGCGCCGAAACTGGAGGCGACGTTCAACATCGAGCGGGGCTCGCTCAACAACGTCGACCTCGTCCGCGCCGTCCAGAACCCGTCGCGCGACGGGATGCGCGGCGGCAAGACCGTTTTCAGCACCCTTACCGGCTCGCTCCAGGTTTCCGGGAAGAATTACGCCTACCGCCAGGTCCAGCTCGCGTCCGGGCCGTTGAACGCCAACGGCAGCTTCGACGTCAACGCCGCCGGCGATCTGTCCGGCCGCGTGAGCGCCGAGCTCGGATCGAAGACGATCGTCGTGGCGCGCGGCACGCTCGCCATCGGGGGCAATCTCAAGACCCCCGTGCTCAAGCCCTGAAGTACGCAAAAAAGCCCGCTGTCAGACGCGGCGGACAGGCGACACTCTCTCGGGCCGGCCGGGCGCCGGGGCCTCGCGCAGGGCGATTATCCGCTCGTCGAGCGGCGGATGGGACATCATGAGCCGCATGATGCCGCCGCCGCCGGAGATGCCGAACGCCGAGATCTGCGCCGGCAGTTGCGACTGCTCCTGGTTCAGCTTCAGCCGCTCGAGCGCGGCGATCATCTTCTCGCGGCCCGCCAGCGCAGCGCCGCCGGCGTCGGCACGAAACTCACGCTGCCGGGAGAACCAGGCAACGATGATGGCGGCCAGTATTCCGAGCACCAGCTCCGCGACGATGGTGGTCACCCAGTAGCCGATGCCGTAGCCGCGCTCGTTCCGGAGCAGCACGCGGTCCACCAGGAAGCCGACGACGCGGGACAGGAAAATGACGAAGGTGTTCAGCACGCCCTGGATCAGGGTCAGCGTCACCATGTCGCCGTTGGCGACGTGGCTCATCTCGTGGCCGAGCACCGCCTCGGCCTCTTCCTGCGTCATGTTTTGCAGCAGGCCGGTGCTCACCGCAACGAGGGCACTGTTGCGGTTCCACCCCGTTGCGAAGGCGTTGATGTCGGGCGAATCGTAAACCGCGACTTCCGGCATGCCGACGCCCGCCTTGTCGGCCTGGCGCTTGACCGTGTCCAGCAGCCAGCGCTCGGTCATGTTCGACGGCACCTCGATCACCTGCGCGCCGGTCGCCATTTTCGCCATCCACTTGGAGATCGCGAGCGAGATGAAGGCGCCGCCGAACCCGAAGATCGCCGCCATCAGCAGCAGGCCCTGGAGGTTCAATCCGGTTTCCTGCGCCAGCATGCGGTCGATGCCGAGCAGCTGCATCGAGATGCTCAGCACGAACAGCACCGCAAAATTGGTCAGGATGAGCAGGAAAATCCGTTTCATGGCTGGCGTTCCTCCGCGTGTCGCTTCCGCAATTAGATGGGGGCGGATGGTCCGAGTTCAATGACCCGCCCGCAGCCGGTCCGGATTGAATATTAAGGGAAAAGTGGCTCGATGGCGTTGGCGTAGTAGGCGAGCAGCGCGGCTTCGGCGGGATCGGCGTGATAGACGCCGTCGCGCTCCTCGACCATCCGCCGCAGTGTCAGCATGCGGAGGCCCACGCCGATCGCATAATCGAGATCGCCGCGCGGCACGTAGACGTGCGCGCCCGCGGCCTCGAGCTGCAGGATGAGATCGTAGACCGACGACTTCATCTCGAGCTCGGACATGCCGGCGTCGCGATTGCGCAGGAACACCGTGGCGACCAGCGATACCGGCAGCACCGGGACGACGCGCATGATCGCTTCCATGAGCTGCGCGGCGACCCGCTCGACCTCGTGGTGCCGCGCGGGGTCGTCGAACCGCCGGAAATCCACGCCGGTCCGCCGCACGTAATCGCGCATCGAGACCGGCCGGCCGAAATTGACGCAGGCGTAGCCGAAGCGGTACCAGCGGCCGGTCGCCGCCAGCAGCAGGAGGATGACGAACAGCCAGATCGGCAGGGTAACCGTGTTTGTCATGTCCGGCCGTCCGCCTGAGGCATTCCGCTATCATATGCAGCGACTCGAGCCCTGCGCAATCAACCCCGTTTTCGATTAACATGACCGCGAGATTGGAAACCGTAACGACCCCGACGCCACCGCGCCCACCCGGCGCGTCCGCCCCCTTGGACGGGACCGGCGCCCGCCCGGCCGGCGACGCCGAGCTCGAGTCCACCGAGCTGCGGGACTTCTCGCGCACGGTGGCCGAGATCGAATGGCTGCTGGTGATCCTGATCCTGCTCTACCACATCTTCCAGGACCGCTCCGAGGACAACACCGTCGCCATCTATTCCGGGCTGATCGCGTTCTCGGCGTTCATCATCGGGTTTCATTACTTCAATTTCATCCGCCACCCGGGCCGCTGGATGCTGGCCATCGAGACCTGGATCATGATCGTGTTCATCACCTGGGTGCTCTACTACACCGGGCGGCTCGACAGCCCGCTGCTCAATCTCTACCTGCTGCCGATCGTCACCAGCGCCCTCACCCTGGGACAGATGGTGACGTTGCTGCAGGTGGGGCTGATCGCCGCCTGCTACCTGTTCCTCGGCTACACGACGGACGCCTCGTTCCTCTCGATCATCACGGCCGGCAATTTCGCGGCGGACCTCGCGCCCATGCTGCTCGTCGCCTACATCACCACCATGCTGTCGCAGGATATCCTGAACGCCATGGCAAGGATCAAGCTCATCTCGGAGACCGACGGGTTGACCGGCGTCTACAACATGCGCGCGTTCAACGCCATCGCCGTGCGAGAGTGCGCGCTCGCGGCGCGCTATAACCGCGTCTTCAGCCTGCTGATGATCGATTCCGACAACCTGAAGAAGGTGAACGACAACCACGGGCACGATGCCGGCGACCGTCTGATCAAGCTCATCGTGGCCTGCGTCAAGCACGACCTGCGCGCGACCGATGTCATCGCCCGCTACGGGGGCGACGAATTCGTCTGCCTGCTGCCCGAGACCGGGTCCGACGCCGCCGCCGAGGCCGCGGAACGCATCCGCGGCCACATCGCCGGCACCCCGCTCGGCGGCGCGATCCCGACTTCGGTCAGCGTGGGCGTCGCCGCTTATCCCGAGCACGGGGCAAGCTTCGAGATGCTCGCCAAGAACGCCGACCGTGCGCTGTATGCCAGCAAGCTGCAGGGCCGGAACCGCGTGACGGTATTCTCGGAGGACGCGTAGACTTGCTATGCTCCTGCCCTGAGACGGCGCTCACGGACCCCGCTCGATGCAGCCCCACCTGATCTTCGATCCCGCCCTGAGCTCGGAAGAGCTGCGCGGGTTCACGCGCACGGTGGCGGAAATCGAGTGGCTGCTGCTGATCCTGGTCATGCTCTACCAGGTGGTGCTCGCGCCGGATGACGAGGTGACCGCGGCGCTGTCCATGGCATTGCTCTTTTTCGCCGCGTTCGTGCTGTCCTTCCACTACGCCAATTTTTACCGCCAGGAAACCCACTGGAAGATCGCGCTCGAGACCTGGGTGATGATTGCTTTCATCACCTGGGTGCTGGCGTACACCGGGGGCGCCGACAGCCCGCTCAGCGACCTCTACATCCTGGTGATCATCGTCAGCGCCCTGACCCTGGGCAAGATTGCGACGCTGCTCGAGATGGGCCTCATCGCGGTCTGCTACATCTGGCTCGGCTACCCGCAGAAGCACGAGGATGTGCTGTCGCTGCCTTTCGGCGCCCGGCTGCTCGCGCAAATCTCGCCGATGCTGCTCGTCGCCTACATCACCACCATGCTGTCCGCCGACATCCGCCGCGCCTACGGCCACATGAAGGTGCTCTCCGAAACCGACGAGTTGACCGGGGTCCTCAACATGCGCGCGTTTGCCGCGGTGGCGGAGCGGGTGTTCTTCCAGGCCGAGCGCTATGCCCGCCCCTTCAGCGTGCTCATGGTCGATTCGGACAGCCTGAAGACGGTCAACGACAATCATGGCCACGAGACCGGCAACCGGCTGCTCAAGCTCACCGTGGAGTGCATCCGGGGACAGCTGCGCCAGACCGACCTCATCGCGCGCTACGGCGGAGACGAATTCGTGGTGCTGCTGCCGGAAACCCCCTGCAGCGGCGCGGTCGGCGTGGCGGACCGCATCCGCAAGAGCATGGAGTCCGCCCCGCTCTCGACGCGCGGGAAGACGGTGGAGGCGACGCTCAGCATCGGCGTTGCCTGTTATCCCACTCACGGCGCGGATCTCGAGGCCATCCTCGACAAGGCCGACCAGGCGATGTACGCGAGCAAGGCGGGGGGAAAGAACCGCACTACGATGTTTTCGGCGTGACCTCATCCCCGCGTGTCCGGGCCGGGCGGAAGTAGTCCGTGTTGTCGTAATACGCTTCCCGTTCGTTGTCCCGGCACCACCCCGGCACGCCCAGCACCGGCACAACCTCCAGCTCGCGGGTCGCGGCGAGCGTGGCCGGATCGGACAAATGGGCCGCGAGCGCCGCGTCCAGGACGGCAAGCTGCTCCGCCAGCGGCGCGCCCGGCAGGCCCGCCCCGGCCTTGATCACGATGCCGCGGCCGGTGATGCCGATGAAGGGTTGCAGCGCCTTCTCGTAGAGCGCGTGGCCGAAGAGATGGAAACGCATGCGCGCCGGCAGCCGGGCGCGCCGGGCCCAGAACAGCTCCTTCCAGCGCCAGCCGCGCAGGCAGTCGATCAGCTCGTCGTCGCCCGACGTCACGATCACGCCGCCCTCGTCGAACAGCGTCAGCGCGTCCTGCGCCGGCCCGCGATTCGGCGCGCGTGCCGCGCGCTGCGCGGCCAGCGCCGCGTAATGCCGCGCGTTGAGCGCGGCCTTGGCGCGCGGAAACGCCAGCCACACCAGCACGTTGAGCAGGTCGTGCCAGTTGCGTTCCCGCACCTGCAATTCTCCCCGCAGGAACATGCGCGCCTCGTAGCGCTCCTCGAGGGTCCGCGGCCGGCGCCCCTGCGCCACGAGACGCAACGGCGTCCCGGACGCGTTCCTCACCCGCGGCCCGCGCTGCTCAAGCAGCCGCTGCAGATCCGCGGGAGACGGCCAATCGTCGCCGAATGCCGCAGGCGCGTGTACCCGCAACGGATCGAACATCGGCGAACGCGAGAGAAAATCCGGGTTCCACTCACTACTCACCATTCACCATTCACCATTCACGCAGTTCATCCGATGTAAACTTCGCGCTTTGCTGCACCCGATGGAATTATGGCAGAACGTGTCGAATGCGCCGTCATCGGGGCCGGCGTGGTCGGCCTCGCCGTCGCGCGCCGGCTTGCGATGAGCGGGCGCGAGGTCGTCGTGCTGGAGGCGGAGACCGCCTTCGGCACCCATACCAGCTCGCGCAATTCCGAAGTGATCCATGCCGGCATTTACTATCCCACCGGTTCGCTGAAGGCGCGGCTCTGCGTTGCCGGCAAGCAGGCGCTGTACCGCTACTGCGCCGGGCACGACGTCGGGCATCGGCGCACCGGCAAGATCATCGTGGCGACCGGCGCGGACCAGGTCCCGGGCCTCAAGCAGTACCGGGAACAGGCCGCCATCAACGGCGTCGGCGATCTCGAATGGCTCGAGCCGCAGCGCCTGCGCGAACTCGAGCCCGAAGTGGCAGGCGTGGCAGGCGTTCTCTCCCCCTCCACCGGCATCATCGACAGCCACGGGCTGATGCTCGCGTATCTCGGCGAGGCCCAGGAACACGGCGCCGCGCTCGCCCTGGCGAGCCCGGTGGTCTCCGGGCGGGCCGGCGGCGGCATCGTGCTGGAAGTCGGGGGCGCGGAACCGGTGACGCTGCACTGCCGGATGGTGGTCAACACCGCCGGATTCAACGCCCAGGCGGTGGCACGCTCGATCAGCGGCATCCCGCCGGCGACCATTCCGCCCGCGTTTTACGCCATTGGCCACTACTACACGCTCAGCGGCAAGGCACCCTTCCGGCGGCTGGTCTACCCGGTCGCGCGCCGGGACTGGCTCGGCGTGCACGTCACCATCGATCTCGGCGGGCAGGTCAAGTTCGGCCCCGATTTCTCGTGGATAGACCGCGTGGACTACCGCTTCGACGAGAGCCGCGAAGCGGCGTTCTACAAGGCGATCCGCGACTACTACCCCGGCCTCGAGGACGCCGCGCTGCGGCCCGGGTATACCGGCATCCGGCCCAAGATCCACGGCCCCGGCCAGCCCGCCCCGGACTTCCTGATACAGGGTCCCCGCGACCATGGCGTAGCCGGTCTCGTCAATCTCTTTGGCATCGAGTCCCCGGGCCTCACGTCCTCGCTCGCCATCGCGGATCACGTGGCGGCGCTGCTCGACGGCTGACGGAGGCTGCAGCAGGCGCGGCGAGTGGGCGCATGGCATAATCTCCGCCATTTCCGAACGCTGCGCGCCGGCATGGCTGTGCGCAATCGAGCCGACGCCACCGCGCCGCTCATTGCGCACGGACTGACGGCCACCCTTGAACATGACGGACACCTTCAGCCAGACGCCGAAAGGCAAGGCCGAATTCGCGGCCAAGCCGGGCAAGCTCACGACCGGGCTGAAGACGCTGCTCGGGATGGTCGGGGACAAGGCCACGCTCGCTTACCTCGAGATCAAGCTGCCGCAGGCGCCGGCGGAAAAAATCCGGGCCGCCATCGACCGGCTGGTCGCCGACGGCTACCTCCAGCGCATCGCCGCGCCGGCGCCGGCAGCCGCCCCCGCGGACAACGACCTCGATTTCACGCGCTTCATCAACCGCCCGGTCAAGGAACCGACGCTCCAGCAGAAGCGCAACGCGGAAATGACGATCGCCGGCATCCGCCCTTCCAAGAAGGCGGGGTATCACGTCAACATCATCAACCGGCCCGCCAAGCGCATCGCGCCGCACGCCGGAGGCGACAAGCACACCATCCTCGTCATCGAAGCCGACGACTCCCACGCGCTCGTCGTCACCCGCGCGCTGCTGCTCGCCAAGTTCGACACCCGGGCAGCGGGCAAGCGCGAGGAAATCATCGCCGAACTGAACAAGCAGCCGCCGCCCGACGCCATCGCCCTCGACGTGGCGCTGCCCGACGTCGGCGGTCTCGAGCTGCTCGGCCGGCTTCGCGATCACCCGACCTTCAAGACGGTGCCGATCGTCGTCATGACGGCCACGGTCGATCGCGACGACGTGGTGGCGGCGCTCGCCTACGGCGCGAGCGGCTACATGAGCAAGCCGTTCAGGCCCGAGGCGGTGGTGGAAAGCGTGAAGGCGATACTCGGCCTCTAGTCCGCCACGGCCACCGCCTCGACCTCGATCAGGTAGTCCGCAATAGCGAGGGACTGCACGCCCAGCAGCGTGCTCGCCGGCGGGTTGTCCTTCGACACGTAGCGCGACCGCACCTGGTGCATCAGCGCGCGGTGCTCCGGCTTGTAGCCGACGATGAACGTGGTGATCTTCACGACGTCCGCGAATGTCGCGCCGGCGCCCTTCAGCGCCGCGTCGATGTTGTGGAAGACCTGCTCCGCCTGCGCCGCGAGATTGCCCTTGCCCACCAACTCGCCCTTCTCGTTCACCGGCACCTGGCCCGAGACGTAAATGGTCCGGCCGCCGCTCGTCGCGACGACGGGTGTGTAGGTGCCGGGACGCGGCAGGCCCGGTGGATTGATGAACTGGTTCTTCGACATGATCGTCCTCCTTTCGGTTGGTGGTCAGTTGAAACCCTGCAGCAGGCGGCGGATCACTGGCCTCCCGCGTGCCGGTCGAGGAAGGCGGCGAGCTGGGCGACCCACTCCGTCCGCGTAAAGATGAACCCGTCGTTGTGCCCGCCGCGCATCTCCACGAACGCCTTGGGCTCGCCCGCCGACTCGAACAGCTTCCTGCCGTGCCGGTACGGCACGATGTCGTCGTCCCGGCTGTGCGCGATGAACACAGGGGCGCGAATCGACTTCAGGTGTTCCAGGTTATCGTAGCCGATGCGGCTCAGGATGCGCACCGGCAGGAACCAGTAGACGTCCGCCCCCAGGTCGGTCGCCGAGGTGAAGGTCGAGAACAGCAGCACGGCCCGCGGCCCGACCTTCGCCGCGAGCCAGCTCGCCACCGCCCCGCCCAGCGATTCGCCTGCAATCACCACGCGCTCCGGCTGCGCGAGCCGCGCATGGCGCAGATAATCCCACGCCGCCTCGGCGTCACGATAAGTCCCCTCCTCCGAGGGCGACCCGGTGCTCCGCCCGTAGCCGCGGTAGTCCACGATCAGCGTGGAGTAGCGCAGGCGGTTGAACATCAGCAGATAGTCGAGGCGGTGCGAGATGTTGCCGGCATTGCCGTGAAAAAACAGGACGGAACCGCGCGCGTTGTCCACCGGCACCCACCACGCGGCGAGCGTCTCGCCGTCGGCCGTGAGGATCTCCACCGGCTCGAAGCGCAGCCCGTACGATTGCGGCGTGAGCACGACCTCGCGCCCGATCTCCGGGTAGAACACGAGGCGCGACTGGAACAGGAACACCAGCACCAGCACTGCCACGTAGGCGATCGCCACCGGAATGAGAATGTTCGAAAGCATTCGCCGCATGCCGCTACCAGTTTCCGCCTTCCGCCTTCATCCCCCCGCTCCACGTCGTTCCAGGCAGGCGCCGACCGCCGCCGCGATAGCGCCGGCCATGGGTTGCCGAACGGCCGGGTCGCGCATGCGCAATTCCTCGTCGCGGTTGACGATCACGCCCGCCTCGAACAGCAGCGCGGGAATGCTCGCCGTCTTCAGCACCGCCAGGTTGTCGAAATAGTGCACGCTGTTCGCCTCGTCGGCAAACGGGCGATTCTCGCCCGGTATCGGGTCGGCGTGGTAACGCGAGGGCGCGAACCCCGCCTGCCTCAGCCCGGCCCCGATAGCCGAGGCGCACTTGAGGCTGGCGCCGATATGCCCGTTGAGCCGTGAAACGAAGAGCGAGAAGCCGGAAAAATGATCGCTGTAGGGCCGCGTCTCGCCTTCGTGCTCCCAGGCGGAAAAAAACCGCGGCTGCACCGAGTCGTGGTGGATCGAGATGAAAAGATCCATGCCGTTCGCGCGCGTTGCGCGCTTGCACAGGTCCTCCGCAAGCCCGTCGCCGCCGATCAGGAGCACGGTGTGGCCCGCGCGCTGCAACGCTGCGGAGACCTCGCGGGCGAGCCGGAGGTTGTACTCGAACTCGGGAACGCCCCGGGCGCTGATCACGCCCGGCTTAGCCAGGTAGTGCCCGACGTCAACCGCGATGCTGGCCGCGGACGCCGCCTGCGCCAGACAGACTGCCGTGGACAGCGCCAGCCATGTCAGGAAGTGCCGGTCACCGTTCACAGGTCACAGGTCACCATCCCAGGACATACGCCGGCCGGCGCGGGTCGGCGCCGCCGTGCAGCACTCCGTTCTTGTGGTCGGCGACGATCGTGCACACGGCGCCCGCCAGCCAGGTCCCCTCGTCCCATTCGTAGACCTTGTGCCCCATGTCCCGCAACTCTTCCCCGAATTCCTCGGCGAGGCTCTTCTCCATGTGGAGACGGCCGGGATAGTACGGGTGCGGCTCGAACGAGCCGGGGAAGCTGTAGCCGGCGAAGCGCGGCGCCTCGACCGCGGCCTGCGGCGACATGCCGAACACGTTGACGTTCAGGAACACCTGCAGCATGGCCTGGCACTGCACGTCGCCGCCCGGCGTGCCGAACGGCATGTAGGCGCGCCCGTTCTTGAGCGCCATCGCGGGATTGGGCGTGAGCCGCGGCCGCTTGCCCGGCGCAACCGAGCTGGCATGCGACGGATCCGACCAGGACTGCGTGCCGCGCCCGGAGCACAGGATCCCGACGCCGGGAATGATCGGCGTCTTGTCCGAGCCGTCGCTCGGCGTGCACGAGAACGCGTTGCCGTGGCGGTCGATCACGCACACGTATGAGGTGTCACCGGGACCCGGTGCGTCGTCCGACTCGGGCGCCGGCACGCAGCGCTGCCGGATATCGGCGAGCGTTTCGGGGTCGCCTGCCGGCGGCATCTCCGCCCATGCCTTCTCCAGGCTGATCATCGAGCGGCGGTGCGCGGTGTAGCGGTCCGACAGCAGCCCCTTCATCGGCACCTCGACGAAGCGCGGGTCGCCGAAATGATGGTGGCGGTCGGCGTAGGCGAGCTTCAGCGATTCCGTCACGACGTGGATGTACTGCGGCGAATTGTGCCCTATCGACTTCAGGTCGAAGCCCTTGAGAATGTTGAGCGCCATCGGCAGCACCGGGCCCTGCGACCACGGGCCGCAGGCGTGCAGGTCGATATCGTTGAAGCGGGTGCGCACCGTGGGCTCGAACTTCACGCGGAAGTCCGCGAAGTCCTCGAAGCGCATCGGGCCGCCCTCTTTCTCGATGTACTGCGTCACCGTGCGCGCGATGTCGCCCCGGTAGAACGCGTCGCGGGCCGCCTTGAGCCCGGCTTTGCGCCCCTTGCGCGCCGCCCTTTTCTCCTGGTCCGCCATGTACTGCAGGGTCCTGCCGAGGTCGGGCTGCCGGAACACCTCGCCCACCTCGGGCGGGCGGTTTTTCGGCAGAAAAACTTTCCTGCTGCCCGGCCAGCGCTTGTAGTTCTCCTCGTTCTTCCTGATGAATTCCGACATCATCGGATGCATCGGGAAGCCGTCGCGCGCGAAACGGATGGCGTAGGAGGCGACCTCGCCGAAGCCCAGGGTGCCGAAGTTCTCGAGCGCCGTGATCCACGCGTCGGGCGCGGCGGGCACCACGCAACGCTCCACGCCTTTCGGAATCTTTCCGCCGTGCCTTTTCCGGAAATAATCCGGCGTGATCGCCCGGGGCCACACGCCGAGGCCGTCTATGCAATGCACCTTCCTGTTCTTCGCCGTATAGATGATCTGCGGCGCCACCCCGGCGAAGTTGACCTTGTCGGTCTGCAGCACGCCGATCGCGATGCCCGCCGCAACCCCGGCGTCGATCGCGTTGCCGCCCTCCTCCAGGACCTCGAAGCCGGCGTGCGCCGCGAGGTAATGGCCGGCCGAGACGACGTGACGGGTGCCCATGATGCTCATGCGGTGGGTGGCCATTCTTCCTCCAGCTCCAGGCGACGTGCGTGACCGGGCAATTTTATCCGCAATCCGGAACGCGCGCCCGGCGCCGGGACCGGAGATTATCGGTGGTGTATCATCGCGCGGCAGGCCATTGTGCGGCCCACGAATCGGACCAACCGTCCGTCAAACCCGAAAAGGAGGTTCGCATGAGAAGACGGATCAACCGGCGCTACATCGCGGTCGCTGCGGGAATCGTGGCGCTCGGCTGCCCGTGGGGAGCCGCAACCGCCCAGGCATTCCCCGTCAAGCCGATCCGCATCATCAATCCGGCGGCGCCGGGCGGCAACAGCGAGGTGTTCTTCCGCCTGCTGGAGCCGAAGATGAGCGCGGCGGTCGGCCAGAACTTCGTCATGGACTACCGTCCGGGCGCCGGCGGGACGGTGGGCGGCAGCGTCATCGCGAGAAGCGCCCCCGACGGCTACACCACCGGGCTGGTCGCCGCGAGCTTCGTCATCAACCCCTCCACCTACAAGAACATCCCGTACAACACGGCGCGGGATTTCTCCGCGCTTGGCGTCATCGTCGACGTTCCCTCCGGGCTGGTGGTGCACCCGTCGATGCCGGTGAAGTCGGTGAAGGACCTGATCGCGCTCGCCAAGTCGCGGCCGGGACAGATCTTCTATTCGAGCTCGGGGCGCGGCGGAATCGGCCACCTCGCCGGCGAGATGCTCAACTCGGTGGCCGGGATCAAGCTCGCGCACGTCCCGTACAAGGGCGCGGGGCCGGCGCTGATCGATCTTCTCGCGGGCCACGTGCAGATGCTGTTCGCCAGCATGCCGCTGCTGTTCGGCCATGTGAAGGCCGGGAAGCTCCGCATGATCGCGCAGACCGGCGAGCAACGCTCCGTTTCGGCCCGGGACATTCCCACCATGGAGGAAGCGGGCCTGAAGGGCTACGTGGTGCGGAGCATGTTCGGATTCGTGGGCCCGGCGGGCATCCCGCGGCCGATCGCCGAGAAGCTCAACGGCGCCCTGGTGGCCGCGATCAAGGACCCGGAAAACAACAAAGTGCTGATCAGTCGCGGCGCCGACCCGGTCGGCAGCGGCATCGACGAGCATGCCGCCCTCATCCGCTCCGAGCTGGCGAAGTGGCGAAAAGTGGCGAAGGAAGCGGGAATCGAGCCGCTGTGACCATGGATTCCGTGAGGGCGGGAGTCTGTTCGATCTCCCGATCTCCCGATCTCCCGTCTTTTCGACCTCTCGACCTGTTCATATGAAGCCGTTCAGTTGGGATTTCCCGTATCCCTCCCAGCGCATGCCGGTGCTGGCGAAGAACGTCGTCGCGACCTCGCAGCCGCTCGCCGCGCAGGCGGGGCTCTCGATGCTGATGAAAGGGGGCAACGCTGTGGATGCCGCGCTCGCCGCCGCGATCACGCTGACGGTCGTCGAGCCCACCAGCAACGGCATCGGAGCCGACGCGTTCTGCATCCTGTGGGACGGCCGGCAGCTGCACGGGCTCAACGCCTCCGGCCGCTCGCCCGCGGCATGGACGCCCGACCGCTTCAAGGACAGGTCCGGGATGCCCAGGCGCGGCTGGGACTCGGTCACGGTGCCGGGCGCGGTGTCGGCCTGGGTGGACCTGTCGGAAAAGTTCGGCAAGCTGCCATTCGCCGACCTGTTCGAGCCGGCGATCCGCTACGCCACCGACGGCTACATGGTGTCGCCGACGATATCCCGGCTGTGGGCAGCGCAGGTGCAGGAACTCAAGTCGCAGCCGGGGTTCGCCGAGGCCTTCATGCCGCGCGGACGCGCCCCGGAAGCGGGCGAGAAATTCCTCGCGCCCGCGCATGCCAGAACGCTCCAGCGCATCGCGGAAACCCGGGGCGAGGCGTTCTACCGCGGCGACCTCGCGGAGCGCATCGCCGCGTGGGCGACGCAACACGGCGGAGCGCTGACGGCCGAGGACCTGGCGCAGCACCGGAACGACTGGGTCGGAACGATCGGCATCGACTACCGCGGCTATACGCTGCACGAGATTCCGCCCAACGGCCAGGGCATCGCCGCGCTGATCGCGCTCGGCATCCTCGAAGGCTTCGACATGGGCGCGATCCCGGTGGATTCCGCCGACAGCCTGCACCTGCAGATCGAGGCGATGAAGCTCGCCTTCGCCGACGCCTACGAGTACGTATCCGACCCGGCGACGATGCGCGTGAAATCCGCGGCGCTGCTCGACAAGGCTTATCTCCGCGAGCGCGCGAAATCGATCAGCATGGAGAAGGCGGCCAGTCCGCGGCATGGGACGCCCGCGCAGGGCGGCACGGTCTATCTCACCGCCGCCGACGCGTCCGGGATGATGGTCTCCTACATCCAGTCGAATTACTCGGGCTTCGGCTCGGGCGTGGTCGTGGGCGGCACCGGCATCAGCCTGCAAAACCGCGGCCTGGGCTTCGTCCTCGAGCCGGGTCACGCGAACGTGGTCGCGCCGCGGAAACGCCCCTTCCACACCATCATCCCCGGCTTCGTCACGAAGGACGGCCGGCCGGTCATGAGCTTCGGCGTGATGGGCGGCTCGATGCAGGCCCAGGGCCACGCGCAGGTCATGCTGCGCATGGTGGACCACCGGCAGAACCCGCAAGCCGCGGCCGATGCGCCGCGCTGGCGCGTCGAGTCGGAATTCGACGTCAATATCGAGCAAGGCGTTCCCACGGCGGTACTGGACGACCTCGGCGCCCGCGGCCATCGCATGATCCAGGCCGACCGCTGGAGCACTGACTTCGGCCGTGCCCAACTGATTTACAAGATGGTAGACGGCTATCTCGGCGCGTCGGAGCGGCGCACCGACGGCCAAGCGGTCGGCTTTTAGCGATGTCCGAGCACAAAGCCACGATCAAATGGTCCCGCGGTGACAAGGACTTCACCTACAAGACCTACAACCGCGACCACGCCTGGAAATTCCCGAACGGCGTCGAGGTGCCCGCCTCGGCCGCGCCCGCCTATCTCGGCAACCCGCAGCGCGTGGACCCGGAAGCGGCGCTGGTGGCGGCGCTGTCGAGCTGCCACATGCTCACCTTCCTCGCGGTGGCGTGCAACAGGGGCTTCGTCGTCGAGAGCTACGAGGACGAAGCCATCGGCCACCTGGAGAAGAACGCCGCGGGCAAGATGGCGATCACCCGCGTCGATCTGCACCCGAAGATTGCGTTCGGCGGTGCGAAAACGCCCACGGCAGCCGACCTCGAATGGCTGCACGACAAGGCGCACAAGGAGTGCTTCATCGCGAACTCCGTGACCACGGAAGTTCACGTCGTAACCAAAGGCTGAACCACTAGGAAAAGACAAGCTCAATTTAATAGGATTGGTTCGTAACCGCCATCAGGGAGCACGGAGGACCGTGCCAACCAGGAAATCAGCACCCGACGCCGGCCGGCTGGACCGCGTGATCGCGGAGGACCGGCGCGCGCGGGCCGCGCGCGAAAAAGGTTACCGCGAGCAGGCGCTCAAGCTCTACCCGTGGGTCTGCGGCCGCTGCGCGCGGGAATTCACGCACGCCAACCTGCAGCTGCTCGAAGTCCATCACCGGGACGGCAACCACGACAACAACCCGCCCGACGGCAGCAACTGGGAATTGCTGTGCACCTACTGCCACGAGGCCGAGCACCGGCGCTATCTCGACAGCGCCGGCCGCGACGGCGAGGCGGCCGGGAGCAGCAAGGAATCCCAGGCCACCCACCGGCCGTTCGAGAATCTCGGCGCGCTGCTGAAGCGGAAGCATGAACGAGATTGAGGGAGTGCTGGACTTCTGGTTCGGCGCCTGCGGCGCCGACGGCGCGCTCGACCCCGCGAAGCGGAAGATGTGGTTCGGCGACGGGCGCGACTACGACGCGGAAATCAAGGAGCAATTCGGCGCCCTGCACCAGCGCGCCAGCCGCGGCGAGCTCGAAAAGGATTGGACGGCAACGCCGCGCGGCCGCAGCGCGCTCATCATCGTGCTCGACCAGCTCTCGCGCCACATCCACCGCGGCACCGCGGGCGCGTTCGCGCAGGACCCGGCTGCGCAGCGAATTGCCGTTGCCGGCATCAATATCGGGGTTGACCGCGAGTTGATTCCCGCCCAGCGGGCATTTTTCTACATCCCGCTCGAGCACGCGGAAGACATGGAGCTGCAAAGGCTGGGGGTGCGCTGTTTCGACGGGCTCGCGCATACGGTCGCGCCCCCCTGGCGCAAGGACTACGAGAGTTTCCTGGATTACGCCCGCCGCCACCTCGAGATCATCGAGCGCTTCGGCCGTTTTCCCCACCGTAACAAGGCGCTCGGGCGCCCTTCGACCCCCGCGGAAGTCAGGTTTCTCGGAAAACCCGGCTCTTCATTCCAGTGACGTGACGAGGGACAACCGCATCCCCACCAGCAGCGCGGTTGTAATACAATGCCGGGGGAGGATCGCCAGAAGAATCCGCCCAATCCACAAAGGAGGAATCAGTCATGTTCAAACGCACGCTTGCCTTGCTGGTCACGGGCCTGGCGGTCGCCGCGGCCGCCCCGGCGCTGTCGCAGGTGAAGGAAATTCCGTGGGGCACCTCGGCGGTTGGATCGGCGGGACACAAGGCGCTCGTCATACTCGCCGAAGTGCTGAACCGGGAAATGCCGAATTACCGGGTCACCGTGCAGCCGACGCCGGGGGCGGTCGTGACCATCAAGGGTTACGCCACCGGCAAGTTCGAAGGCTACTACGGCTCCGACATCGCCTTCTACGAAATGGCCAACGACATCAAGCGCTTCAAGGGCTTCAAGGCGGGCATGAAACGCCAGCCGGTACAGTCCCTTTGGACCTACACCGTCGACATGGGCATGGCGGTGCACTCGCGCGACAAGGGCAAATACAAGGGCTGGAACGATCTGGCCGGCAAGGCCCTCTTCACCGGGATGCCGCCGTGGGACACGCGCGCCCAGCTCGAGCGGGCATTCGAGGCGCTCGGGATGAAGTACACGTATCGCCAGGTTGACTTGTCCGCGGCCGGATCGCTGCTCCAGAGCGGCAGCATCGACGGGTTCGGCCTGTACACCACCGGCGAAGCCGCACTCGCGCCCTGGATCGCCGAAGCCTCGCTGGCGGCCGACTGGGCGGCGGTCAACCCCAGCACCGCGGAAATCGCCGCGCTCAAGAAGGCCGGCTTCGCCATCCTCGAGCTGAAGCCGGAGGTGTTCAAGAAGGACGTTCACGCCGACAAGGTAGTGGTGCTGCCGTTCTACTACGGCTTCCACGTCGGCCTCGAGGTTCCCCAGGACGACGTCTACCAGATGCTCAAGGTGATCGAGAAAAACCTTCCCGACCTGGTCAAGGCCGATCCGGGCTTCGCCCAGATCGCCAAGGACATGCCCGGGTTCCAGAAACTCGGCGTCAGTTCCGCCGCGAACCTCCTGCCGATCCATCCGGGACTCGCAAAATACATGCGCGAGAAGGGCGTGTGGGACGCGAAGTGGGATTCCCGGATCGCCAAGTAGCAGGGCGCGACGGGTGAATTGAGCCGGGGGCGGGCGCAGACCAGCGCCTGCCCCCGACTTTCGCATGGCAGTCATTCCGACCCAGCCTGGTTCAGCGGCGCCCGGTCCCCGGGCGCGCGCCGTGGCCAATGCGCTGTACACCCTGACGGCTGTTCTCTTCTTCCTCTACCTCTTCGTCTATTACTGGACCAGCGAGGGGGGGCCGGCCCTGCTCGCACTCGTGCTGGTTCCGGTCACCTTCATCCTGTTCACGCTGGACGAGCTGCGCAAGGGCGAGCTCTATCCGCGGCTCCCGGCCGTCGCGAGCGGCGTCATCGGCGCGGTCTACATCGTCACCTCGCTCGCCGTCGCCGTATACATGTTCGTCGAGTACGAGGAAATCGGCACGGTGCGCGCCGGGACCTGGAACGCGGCCGATCTCACCATGGGATCGTTGATGGTGGTGCTGATCATGGAGTACACCCGCAGGCGCCACCTGGTCCTGTTCGTGCTGAACGCCCTGCTGATGCTCTACGCGGTATACGGCTCGGTGGTGCCCGGCATGTTCTTCCATCCCGGGCTCACCTGGGAGCGCATCGCAAGCGCCATGAGCGTGGAGATGGCGACCGGCGTCTTCTCCAACCTGTCCCAGCTCGCGCTGACGCTGATCGGCTCCTTCATCCTGGTGCTTGCCGCGCTGCGCGCCTTCGGCTGCGTGGACTCGATCCTGAGGGCGTCCAAGCAGATCGCCGCGCGCTCGCCTCACGCCCTGCCGCAGTCCGCCGTGCTGGGCTCGATGGCCGTCGGCACCGTGAGCGGAAGCGGCGCGGCCAATGCGATCACCGTGGGGTCGGCGACCATCCCGGCGATGATCGGTGCCGGCATGCCCCGACAGATCGCATCCGCCATCGAGACCGCCTCCTCGCTCGGAGGCCAGCTGATGCCGCCGGTGATGGGCATCGCCGCCTTCCTGATGGCGGAATTCATGGGGCGCAGCTATTTCGACGTCGTCGCGCGCGGCTACGCGCCCGCCATCATCTACTACGTGAGCGTCAGCGTGTCGGTCTACCTGCTCTCGACGCGCCACCGCGCGCGCCTCGGTACCGTCGTCGCCGAGCGCATGCGCTGGACGGACTGGATGAACATTGTGGCCTTCGTCGGCGTCGTCGGCGGGCTGATCGGCGTGATGGCCGTGCTGCATCTCGCGCCCATGTTCGCCGCGCTCTACGTCTTCATCGGAATCGGCGGCAGCCTGGTCGTCGCGCACCTGATCGCGGTCGCGCGGGCGCCCGGCCGCCCGTGGCGCAACCTCACCGGGACGCTCGGGCGCTTCGTGGAGTATTTCGCGGAGATGACCGCCGACCTGACGCTCCTCCTGGCGACGCTGTCGATCATGACCGGCGCAATGGTCATCACCGGCGTGCCGACGAAGGTTGGCTCCCTCCTCATCGCGGCCGCGGGGGTCAACCTCGCGGCGATGGCGCTCGTCGCCTTCTTTTTCGGCGCGCTGCTCGGAACCGGGCTGCCGCCGGCGCCGACCTACATCATCACCGCCCTCGTGATCGTGCCGCCGATGATCAAGGCCGGCGTGGACCCGTGGGTCGTCCACTTCTTCGCGTTCTTCATCGCGGTCTGGGGCGAGGTCACGCCGCCCACGTCCGTATCCGCCGCGGTGACATCGAAGATCGCGGAAACGTCCTTCATGAAGACCCTGTTCCATGCAATTCTGATCTGCGTCGGGCTGTTCGTCCTGATGGCCGGGGTATTTACCCGTCCGGAGCTCGTGCTCGAGCCCGGCCTTGCGCAGATCGGGGCCATGCTGCTGATCATGACGGCAACGATTGGCATCATCTTCAGCATCCAGGCGCGGTTCGCGGACCACCGCGCGGTCGACTGGCTGCTGCGGCTAGCGCTGGCTGCCATCTCGCTGGTCGTACTGTTGCATCCGGACCGGCAGCTCGCGATCCTCTCCTGCATCCCGGTCGGCCTGTTCGTCGGCTACTGGGTGCTGCGGCGGCGCAACGTTCCGGTAGCAGAGCGGGGCGAAACAAAACTGTCCGCGGCGGCGGCGCCTCGCGGCTAGTATTCCCTTTCATCGCGCCCCCGCCGGTTTCTGCCGCATGAGCGCCTGCTCGCTTCGTCTCGCGACCCGGGATGATGCCGGGGCCATCAACGACATCCAGAACCATTACGTCGTTCATTCCACGGCCACCTTCCTCACCGAGCCGATGACGCTCGAGCAGCGCCTGGCGTGGCTCGACGGCCGCTCGCCGGGCCACCCGGTCATCGTCGCGCAGGCCGCTGGTCCGGTCATCGGCTGGGGCTCGCTCGAGGTATTCCGAATCCGGCCGGCTTACCGGCACACCGCCGAGCTCTCCGTCTACATCCACTCCGACTGGCACCGGCGCGGGATCGGCCGCAAGATCGTGCACGACCTGGTCGAACGCGCCCGCGCTCTCGGCCACCACGCGCTCGTCGGCGGCTGCTGCAGCGAGACCACCGGCGCCATCGGGCTGCTCGAGGCCTGCGGATTCTCCCGTGCCGCGCATTTCCGGGAGGTCGGCCGCAAGTTCGGACGCTGGCTCGATGTCGTGTTCCTGCAGCGCCTGCTCTGATGAAGGCGGTTCGCGGATCGTGAGTCGTGACTCGTTGAATTTGCTATCCTTGGTCCGATCCAGCCCCTGACCCGCGCGGAGGATCCCGTGAAGTACCGCAAGCACGAAGCCAAGGAATACGCGAAGACCGTGCTGAAAGGCGTGTGGACCGCGCTGCCCACGACTTTCACCGGCGACGACCGCCTGGATGAGGCCGGCAACGCGGCCAACCTGGAGCATTGCATCTCCCGGCTCAAGCTCGAGGGCCACTACTGCATCGGCAACGTCGGCGAGTTCTGGGCGATGACCAACGAGGAGCGCATGCGCGTCGTCGAGATCAACGTGGACGCCGCGAAGGGCCGCATCCCGCTGATCGCGGGCTGCCACCATCAGAACCCGTACGAGGCGGTCAAGCTGTCACAGCATGCGCAGGCGGCGGGCGCGGACTTCGTGATCATCCTGACGCCCTACGTCGCCGCGCGCGGCGACGACGCCGTGCACGATTACTACAAGTTCGTGTGCGATCGCGTGGATATCGGGATCGTTCTCTTCAACACCGAGGCCACCTACCCGATCTCGCCGCGGCTCGCGAAGCGGCTGGCGGCGCTGCCGAACATCTGCGGCTTCAAGCAGGGCGTCAGCAAGCCCCAGCCCACCACCGCCCTGCGCGACGCCATCGGCCATGACGTCGAGGTCAGCGTCGCGGACGAGGCGCCCTTCCTGTACAACGTCAGCGTGTGCGGCGATCGCTGGCTGCTGAACTACTGCCCGCACCTCTACCAGGTCCCCGGATACACGCCGGTGAACGATTACACCCGCGCCGCGCTGGCGGGCGACATGAACAAGGCCACGGAAATCTGCCGGAGCCTGAACCCGCTGCGCTCGGTCCTCGCGAAATGGATCCCCGGCTACGGCGGCGGCGGGCGCCTGGCGATCGCCGAGCAGAAGTTCTGGATGGAGTGTATCGGCATGGCGGGCGGGCCGGTGCGCGCGCCGTGCGCGGAGATGAGCGCGGAGGCGAAGGAGCAGATGCGGGCCGACCTCGAGGCCACCGGCCTCCCCGCGAGAGCGCGCGCGGCGGGCCTGCTGAAGCGCGCCGCCTGACCGCGGGCGAAGCCTGCCGCCCTACTCCCGCCGCAGCAATTCGAGCGTCTGCGAGCGGAATTCGCGCTGGTGCAGCACGTAGATCACGCCCAGCGTCACCACCATCATCAATGCCGGGTGCAGAAACCACGACAGCGCGGCGACGCCGAAGTAGTAGGCGCGCAGCCCCTGGTTGAAGTTGCGGTTGGCGAAGGACAGGATCACCGCGATGCGGTTCGTATGCACCGCGTACTGCTCGGGGCTGGGCGTCGGTTTCTTCGTCGCGCCGACCAGGATCGAGCCGAAGCTGAACTGGCGGATCGACCACGAGAACTTGAAGAAGGCGTAGACGAAGATCAGCAGCAGCACCAGGATCTTGATTTCCCACAGGCGCCGCGACACCAGTTGCGCGAACGGCAGGTCCGCCATCACCAGCGCCGCCTGCTCGGCATAGCCCATGAGCGCGACGAGCGCGCCGAGGATCAGCATGGTGGTCGAGGCGAAGAATTGCGAGCTGCGCGTCAGGTTGCGCAGCACGTTGACGTCCACCATCCGGTTGTCGCGCCCGGCCATCTGCACGAGCCACTCGCCCGTGAACCGGTCCATCTCCCGGCCGAGGCGGGGGCGCGGCGTCGCGCTGTAGTCCGCGTACCATTGGTACACGGCCCACGCCGCGGCGAACAGCACCAGCGCAGCCACGTCCAGCCACGTGAGCGGCAGCATTTCGACGATGCGCTCGAGCCACGTCATACGAACAGCGTGAGCACGCCGGTGTAGCCGTAGAGCCGGTTGTGCGAGATCTCGCCGTTGCAGAAGAACCCGACCAGCGGAAAATCGCCGAGCGACTCGCAAATCATCTTGAGTTCCTCAGAGTTGGGCCCGAACAGGCTTGCGCCGCGCCCGAGGCACGTGTAATAGATCCCGCCGCGCGGCCGCGAGTAGAGGCCCTTGCGAATGCTCTCCAGCATGCGGGTCATGTCCTCGTTCGCGGTCTTGGTGTCGCGCCGGCAGAACATGATGCTCGAGCCCTGCTGCAGCAATTCGCCGATGGCGATCAACTGGTTGGCGGGGTCGATGCCGACGAGGTTGCGCACCAGGTAGTCGCCGGTGTCGCTGCCCGTGATCGGCAGCCCGGCAAAGACGTGGCCGCCGATGCGGTTCAAATCGCGCGCGAGCGCCTCCCCGATGTCCTCCTTGAACACCTCGAGCGCGGCGCGCCCGTCCAGGCTGATGATGACGTTGTGCTGGCAGGCGGTCACCACGTGCTTGGTCCCGATCGGCGAGCAGCCCTGCGTCAGGCGCGTGGCAACGGTCACGCCGTCGGAGAACGAGACGCCCGAGAGCCCGCCCTCCACCACGCCGTCGGCGATCTGCAGGTTGCGCCGGCGGGAGCTGGTGAGCCCGCCCACGAGAAAGCCGCTCTCGACCTTGCCGGCAAGCCGGGTCACGAGCTCCGCGACGCCCGGGTTGTGGGGATCGGCGTGCACGATCGCGAAATTGGGCGCCGACTCGCCGCACTTCAGCGCGACGTTGTCCACGTCGGCGGCGGCCGTGACGCCCGAGAATACGCGGAAGGTATCCGGCTCGAAATTGCCCACCATCACCGCGATGGCCGGCTCGTCCAGGTATTCCCGCCCGCTTGCGCAAACGCCGAGGCCAAGCGTTCCGACCCAGTGCCGCACGCCGGTCTTGCTCTTGAACAGCGCCAGGATGTCGGCGAGGTGATCGGCCAGCAGGTCGGTCGCGTAGAGAAAGCCGAGGCTCGCCGGCCCTTGCCCCAGCTGGGCGAGACAGGAATTGGCGGCTTCCCGCCAGTCCGCGGCGTGGGCGTGGGCGTAGCGAAAATCGGTCACAGCCGTTTGATCCAGCCCGGCAGCGCCGTGAAGCGCTGGGTCCAGGCCAGCACGCCGGGGTAATCCTCGAGCTTGAACCCGCCCTCGGGAGACACCGACACGTACGGGTAGCAGGCGACATCGGCCACCGTCGGGCGCCCCAGCGCCAGCCACGGGTTGTTCCCGAGGCGGCCCTCGAGCACGGCGAGGCCGTTCTTGCCGTAGCCGTAGTACTCATCGTAGCTGCCGACCTTCCGGATGCCGGTCTTGCTGCCGCGCGCCCACTGCAGGCCGTAGTGCAGCTCGTTCTGGGCGAGCTCCAGCCATTGCATCACTTCCGCCATCGGCGCCGGATCGGCCGGCAGCCACTGGTCGCCGCCGTGCTTGCGCGCGATGTAGACGAGACCCGCCGTCGAGCCCCAATACGTCCGACCTTCGTCCTCGACCACCGGCACCTGTCCGCGCGGGCTGAGCTTCAGGAAGGCCGGTTGCTTGTGCTCTTGCCTGGAGAAATCGAGCACCGTCTTTTCGTACGGCACCTTGAGCATTTCAAGCAGCAGCCGCACCTTGTAGGCATTGCCCGACGTCGAGCTCGTGTAAAGCTTCACGGTTACTCCTTCGAGTTGCGGGAGCGGCAATCGTAGCACGCACTTTGAAAACGCGTCTTATCGCGGCATCGGTGTCTTGAAAACCATGAAGCCGGAACGTTCAGGCCCGCGGTGGGGGGCGGCGTTCCAGCTGACCGGCAGCGACCGGTGAGGATGCCCGCCGGAGCTGACCGCACTCCTTATCATTGACTCAT
>MERD01000082.1:1611-19681 GCA_001771935.1 Betaproteobacteria bacterium RIFCSPLOWO2_02_FULL_67_26 | reverse complement strand
CCGCCGCCGGAGCCGCCGGTGCCGGTGCCGGGGTTGACGGGAGCGGCGCCGCCGGCGCTGCCGCCGGGGCACGGCGTTGCGCAGCTGCCGACGATGGTGACACCGGGAGTCGGCTGGAAGGTGTTGTTCTCGATGAGGTGCACGCGGTTCGAGGTGATGCGCCCGATGCCGCTTACGGACTCCGCCTCCGGCGGCGCGTAGTCGGAGCCCGGGTAGCCGAGTTGGGGGAAGGGGACCTTGGGCTCGGGCCCGAGCGGGCTGTTGGCCGTGCCGCCGCCGTCGGGCGAGACCGAGAAGAAGTTGCGGATCACCCGTCCGTTCGACCCGGTCTGGAAGGTGAGGTCCATGTTGCCGAGCGTGAACAGGCCGCCGAGGCCGACGCTCACGTCGCCCTTGTGGTCCGGCCCGCCGATGACGAGCGAGGCGTCGCGGTGAAACTGCTGCAGCAAGCCGGTGCCGACGGTGCCGGTCAGCTGGGTCGTCAGCACGAGGTTGAAGCCGTCGCTGGTCCCGGTATTGGAAACCTGGATGTTCCGGGTGTTGGAGAACGGCCGTATGGTGGCCCGGGTCGCCGCCATGGTGGTGATGGCGCCGGGGATGGTGATGAAATCGTTGGCGACCAGCGTGAGGTCCGATACCGGGTTGCTGAAGATGTTGCCGGGATTGGTGTTGTTGAGGGTCGCGATCTGCAAGGTGCCGGGATGAATCACGGAGAGATCGCCGATCGGCAGGTCCACCGCGGGGTTCGCGGTGGCGTCGATGAATCCCAGCGCGGCGATCAGGATCGAGCTTGCAGACGCCGCGCTGTTGTCTATGGTCATCGAGCGGCCGCCGAGCGCGTTCAGGTTGCCGCCGCCGCCGCCGCCGGGCGCCTCGATCCGCGTCTTGACGTTGTAGGTGGCCTGGTTCTTCGGGGCGAGGAAGTTCACGCTTTGCGCCTCGATCAGGCCGTTCCCCGACACGGTGCCGTTGCCGCCGGTGGTGATGCCGATGCCGCCGCCGGAGGTGGTGGCGATGCCGGCGTTGACGTTGATGTTCGCGCGGGTGTCGATCGCGATGCCGTCCTGCGCGCGCAGCGCCGGGTCCTGGTGGCGCGATTCCACCTTCGCGCCGATGGTGACGGTGTTGCCGCCGGTGACGGAGACGCCGCCGGTGACGTCGTTCGGCAGCGTGTTGACCGAGGTCTCGGAGGTGGAGACGGTGGTGATCGTGCCGCTGGTCGCGATGTTCGCGCTGCTCACCACGTTGTTGCTCGAATCCTTGACCAGCGTGTCGAGCTTGACCAGCGGGCGGGTCTGGCCGGTCGCGGCGAGCGGGCCGCTCACCGTCAGCCCGCGCTGCGAGAACACGTCCACCACCGCGCGCCCGTTGCTGGAGGTGGCGGTGAGGTTACGGACGTTGGCCGTGCCGCAGGGCGGTCCAAAGCCGCAGAACTGGTCCCGCGCCCGGACCGTGATCTGCGCGCTGTGCGGCGCGGCCGCCGTCGGGGTCGCGCCGCCGTTGTCGGTCGCGGTGACCGAGCCGGTGACGGTGACCGGCCCGCCAAACGATCCGGCGTTGAGCGTTTCCAGCGTCACGCCCGCGTTCACGCCGCTTCCGGTGCCGCCGCCGGTGGCCGTGATCGTCCCCGCGACGCTGACGCCGGTCGATCCGGTGAGGTTGACCGTGGCGGGCGCGACGTTGCCGGTGCTGGTGGCGGCGATCGAACCGAAGGTCGTCACGCCGTTGTTGGAGACGCTGACCGTGCCGGCGGACGAACGGATGTCCACGCTGGCGGGGCCGGCGTTGGCGACGCTGACGGGACCGGTGACCGAAACATCGTCCGCGTCGCGGAACGTGAACGACGGTCCGGCGACGGAAACGCCGTTGCCGGCGAAATCGCCGATGACGGTCACGTTATTGGTCGCGGTGGCGAGATTGACCGCCGCGTTCGCGCCGCCGCTGCCGATCAGGAGGAATCCGGCCGTGATCGGCGCGAACGCCGACTGCGTGATGCCGCCGCTCGCCACGACGAACTGCGCGGCCCCGGCGCCGGCGTTGAGCCTTTCGTTCAGGCTCAGCGCGCCGCCGGTGACGAGCCTGACGTTGCCGCCGTTGGTGTCGAAGCCGACCGCCGAGGCGGGCACGAACCCGCCGGGCCCGTTGGTGGTGGTCACGAAGCCCACCGACAGGGCGCCGGTATTGGTGTAATTGACGCTGGGCGACCCGTTGAGAATACTGGCCGTGGCGTCGCCCGTGCCGGCGATCGTGGAGGCGCTGTTGTTCTGGTTGAAGTTGAAGACCGGGCTGCCGATGAAACCCATGAACATCAGCTCCGATGTCGTGATCGAGCCGCCGGTCTGGTTCACCGTCGGGTTGCCGGTCGAGGACCAGATGACCACGCGGTCGGCCACGACGGTGCGGTTGAACGTGGTCTCGCCCGCGACGTCGTACCAGACCTCGCCGGTCGCGGTGGAGACGACGTTGTTGCTGCCCTCGGCCTGGGTGAAGAGGTTGGTGGCGTTGATGGTGCCCGCGATGTGGCTGATGCTGTCCGCGGACACCAGCCGCACCGTGGTCCCGGTGATCACGTTGCCGGCCGCGTTCAGCACGATGTCGTCGTTGCTCGCCGCGGTCTCGAGCGTGGTGAGCGTGACGTTCGCCGTTCCCGCGTTCACGTGTCCCAGGACGCTCAGGCGGGTGGCGGTGAGCGAGATGTCGTTGTTGCCGGAAGCGACGCCGGTCGTCGTGACGATGAGCGCGTTCTTGTCGCCGTAGCTGAAAGGCCCCGTGACGTTGGCCCCCAGTACGGTCAAGTCGTTGCTGGCGGTCTGGTTGAGGCTGAAGGTCCCGGTCCCGGTCAGATTCAGCGAGAAGGCGCTCACGCCGCCGCCGGTCTGGTTGACGCCGCCGGCGGTGGTGCTGATGGTCATCGTGTTGCCGCCCGCGCTCACGTTGCTGAGGAGGGAGATGGTTCCGCCGCCGTTCAGGGTCAGGGCGCCGGTGAAGATGTCGCCGCGCGTGTTGATGCCGGTCGCGCTCCCCGCGACCGGCGCCACCGAGAAGCCGTCGGCGTCGCGATAGCTGAAGCTGCCGAAAATATCCGCGGACAGGCTGCCGACATTGTTGCCGGCGTTCGTCAGCGTATAGGTGCCGGAAGTCGCGGTGTTCGTATCGCCCACCAGCAGGCCGCCCGCCGTGATGGCGGCGGTCTGGGTCAGGCCCGCGGCGGTGAGGGTCGTGGTCGCCGTGCCGGAGTTGACGGCCTGGTTGACCGCGATCGTGCCCGCCCCGCCCGCGGTGAGCACCACCACGTCGCTGCTCGTGGTAATCCCGTTGGTGCCGCCGACGCTGCCGACGGTGATCGAGCTGGCGTCGCGGTAGGTGAGTGGCCCCTGGACGCTCGCCGCGATCGTGCCGACGTCGTTGGTGGCCGAGTCGAGCGTGAACGCGCCGTTGGCGGCGGTGCCGGTGAGGCGCAGGTTCGTGCCCGTGATCTGCCCGCTGCCCTGGCACACCGAGACCCCGGCCGCGCACGGGGCACCGCTGCCCCCAGCGCTCAACGTCACCGTGCCGCCGCTGCCCGCGGTGAGGCTCTGGTTGACGGCGATCGAGCCGGTGGTGGAGGTGAGCGAGATGTTGCTCGTCGCGTTGGGCGTGGGCGGCACGACCGGCATCGCGCCCGGGTCGCCGATGTTTTGCGTGTTGATCGGCGCCTGGACCGTGATGTCGCCGGTGTTGCTGACGACGGCGTCCTGCATCGTCTGGAAGGGGACGGTGGTGGTCTGGATGCCGTTGATGGTGAGCCCGGCCGAGTTGTTGGTCAGCGTCACGCTGCCCGCGCCGGTCTCGATGGCATTGAAGGTCGTGACCTGATTGCCGCTGCCCGTGAGCGACATGCCGCCGGCCGAGGTCGTCGCGAGACTGGTAGCCCTGACGCCGGTCGTGCCGCCGCTATCCGTGATCGCGGCGGCGCTCGTGAGAACGACCGGACGGTTGGTTGCGCCCAGCACGTCGTTGATGGTGATGCCTCCCGTGGTGTTCTGCAGCGTGAGCTGGCCGCCCGCGCTGACGTTGGCGGGGTCAATCGGTCCCCCGCCCTGGACGAGGATTGCACCGGAATGCGCGGGGTCGCCGATCGTTAGCGCGCCCGCGGTCACCAGATCCAGCGTGGCGTCCGTCAGTTGCAGGTGGGGGGCCGCGCCGCCGGTGCCGAGCGTGATCTGCCGTGCGGGTGTGGCGGTGGTGAGCGTCACGCCCGCGGTGCCGGCGTTGATCGCATTGCTGATCGTGAGGCCGTCCACCGCCAGGGTGACGTTGCTGCCGCCGGTGGTGATGCCGGTCGTGGGCCCGCCCGCCAGCCCGGCCGGATGCGCGACGCTACCCACGATGACCGCGTCCGCTTCGCTGTAGCTCACGCCTCCGGTCACGTTCGCCGCCAGCGTGCCCGCGCGGTTGGCGGTCTGCGCCAGGCCGAAGTTGCCGGTCCCCAGCAGGAGCAGCTTGTCCGCCGTGATGGCGCCCGAGTTCTGGCTGACGCCGCCGGCGGTGGTGCTGAAGGCGACGGTGCCGGTTCCGATTCCGGCGTTGACGTCGGCGTCGAGCGTGATCTGCCCGGCGCCGGTCAGCGTCGCGTCCCGATTGGTGGCGGCGCTGGTATTGATGCCCGTAAGGGTGAAGGTGGGAACTGAAATGGGCGGCGTGCCGGGGATCGCGCCGACCAGTCCGACGGTGAACGCCGTGCTGCTGTTGAACCGCAGCGCGCCCGTGCCGGTCAGGGCTGCCGCGAACGTGCCCAGGGTATTTCCCGCGTCGGTCAGCGTCACCGCTCCGGTGGATTCCACGCCGAGGCTGCCCGCCGCGCCGAGGGTGAGGGGAACGCTCTGGCTGATGCCGCCGGCGCCGGCGCGCAGGATCAGCGTGTTCCAGCCCGCCGGCGGAGTGATGGCGCCGTTGACCGCGAGGGCGCCGCCGTCGGTGCGGCCGACGCGCAGCGAGCCGGTGGTGATCTGGTCGAGGTTGGCCTGGGTCAGCCCGTAGCCGGCGGCCGTGCCGAAATTGACCGCGGTGCCGGCCTGCGGCTGCAGCGTCACCGCACCTTGGTCCACCGCCCCGGTGCTGATCGGGCTGGTAGCGGCGATGCTGCCCGAGGTGAGCGTCACCCTGCCGAAGTCCGCAGGCAATCCGGGCGTGTCCGTCGCCGGGTCACCAGGCGTGGCCGTGACGCCGGTGATCCCGTCTACCGTGCCAACAGTCAAGTCGTTGCTTCCATTGTTGAGGGTGAAATCTTGAATGCCACCGGTGCTGCCGTCGAGTGGATTGAGCTTTTCCGCCGCGACCATTCCCACAGCGTTGGCTCCGGTAAGCAGCACGCTGTCATCGTTCGGGCCGCCCGCCGCCCGTACCGCCAGCCGTGGCGTGGTGATCACACCGCCCGTCTGGTTGATCGAGTCCGCGGAATTCAGCACTACCCTGGGACTGGCAGTGTTATTGGTGGTGAGGTTGGCATTGAGCGTCAGGATCGCGTCGGCGGAGGTGATTTCGCTGGTCGCGAGCGTGATCACGCCCGTCGTGGTGGTGACGGGTTGGTTGACGATCAGGTTGCCATCCGCCGTGACGCTGATATTGCCGCTCGTGGCATTGAGACCCGAGACGGCGGGGAACAGCGTGACTACGGCGCTCACGGTTCCGATCGTGAGCGTGTTTGGCCCCACTCCCGGCAGATCCATGTAGGTCAGGCTGCCCGCACCGGTATCCGCGGCGATCGTGTCGACGTCGTTGTGCGGGACTCCGGTTTCGGTGCGGAACGTGGCCGACGTGAACGACCGGACGCCGAGCGCACTGCCGAAAATCCTGCCGCCGCCGACGCCCTGGGTGATGCCGCCCCCGGTGGAATTCAGGCGCACGATGCCGGTGCCGGGGTTGATGTTCTGCGTCAGCGTCATGTCACTGCCGCTTCTCACCGTGATGTCCCCGTTGCCGGTTCCGCTGGCGAGCCCGACACCGCCCGAGCCGAGGGTGATGGCATTTGTTTCGTCGATGGTGACACCGCCGCTGGTGCTGTTGACGGCGGTGAGCGTATCGACGCTGGTGTTAAGCGCGATGCCCTGAGCCGCCGTCGCCTGCAGCAGGTTCGCCCCCACAGCGCCCGCACCGGTGGTGATTGCCCCCGTTCCGTTGGCGTCGGCATCGGCGGTCAGCGTGACGTTGCCGCCGGTGGTGAAGCTGTTGGGCCCGATCGCGATGTCGCCAGCGGTCACAAAGGAAAAGTTTTTCGCACCCTGCGCGAGCGCGCCATCGGTGCCGATGGTGATGCCGCCCGTGTTGGTGTTGGCCCCTACCGTGATGAGACCGGTGCTGGTGATGTTGCCCAGATCGGTGTCGGTCAGGTTGAAGCTCTTGCTGGCATCGGCAATGCCGATGGTGGCCGCCGCCGCAACCGGTCTCAGCGTCACGTCGCCGGTTCCGACCGAGACGGCCTGCCCGATATTGACGTCTGTTGCCGTCAGTGTAAGCGCGCCGTCGTTGGTCGTGATCCCGACGGTATTGGCGAAGGCGCCCGCCGCCGCGACCGAGCCAACCGCAAGCGCGGCGCTGTTGGTGAATTGAAGCGCCGAGCCGGCGCCCGCGAGGTTCGCCGCCAGCGTGCCGACGGCGTTGCCCGCTTGATTGAGCGTCACCGCGCCGGCGGCGGTGGTGTTGATTCCCAGCGCGGTTGCCGTGATCGCCCCGGCGGTCTGGCTGATCGCTCCGCCGGACACCAGGCGCACCGTGCCGGTGCCGGCGGCGAGGTTCGCCCCCAGGGCGATTCCTCCGGTGCCTGCGGCCTGCAGGGCGATATCGCCGTTGTTGCTGGTGATCGCGGCGGCAAGGTTGATGCTGCCGGTGGCGTCGAGCACTACACCAAGGGCACCTGAAGTCGAGGTGATTGTGTCGTTGATGAGAATGTCGTTTGCGGCAGTGAGCGTCAGCGTGGCATCGGCGCCAGCGGTCTTGCTGACCGGCGCGGCTACGGTGATGTTGCCCGCCTGCGTCCCGGTGCTGCCGGTCGTGATCGTCACGCTGGTGCCGCCGCCCAGCGTGGCATTGATGGTCGCGACGTCCACCGTCGCATCATCTGCGGTCGGCGTGAATATATCGGGGCTGCCTCCGCCGAATGCCCCACCGGCGGTCGCGTTCACAAGAGTGACGTTGCGCGGATCGAGCAGCCACGATCCTGGCGTGCCGTTGGGCGCGCCGGCATCGACCCTGGCGCCGACGATGTCGAGCACGTTCTTCCCGGACGTCTCCACGAAGCCGCCGTTGCCGGATTGCGCGCCGCCGCGCGCCGAGATCGAGCCGAAGTAGCGCGTGTCGCCGTCCGCCCAGACGATGACCTTGCCGCCGTCGCCCGCCTGCGTGGAATCGGCGGCGATCGTGGCGTCGGGCCCGACGTAGGCGCGCTGTGCGTTCTGGATGCCGGGATTTTTCCCCTGATAGTCGCCGCCGACAAGGACCGTGCCGCCGCCGCTGGTGCCGGAAGCGTTGACGCTTGCGTTCGCAATGAGGCCGACGCGCTCGCCGAGGAGCTGGACGGTGCCGCCACGGCCCTCGGCTCCGCTCGCGTCCACCTGTCCCGACACGAGCGTCGTGCCGGCCTTCGCCTGCACGGTGAGGTTGCCGCCGCGCGGGCCGCTCGCGTCGAGCCGCCCGCCGGCGGTCACGTCGCCGCCGTCGCCCACGAGGTAGATCGCGCCGTCCTTCTGCACCGTGCCGGTGGCGCGCACGACGCCGGTATTGTTGACGACGGTGCCGGCGAGATCGCGCGCGACCGCCGCCGTCATCACCACCCGGCCGCCCTCGGCGATCAGCTCGCCCGCGTTGGCGACGCCCGCCAGGTCGGAGAGCGCTTTTTCATTGACCGCGAGGTTGATCAGCCCGTCGCCGTGGAAGTCGAGCGTGACGCGGCTGCCGGAGGCGAGCGCGACGCTGCCGCCCTGCGCCTCGATCACGCCGCGGTTGGCGGCGTAGTCGCCGGCGAGCACGACGTAGCCGCCGGGGCGCGCCGTGATGCGGCCCTCGTTGATCACGCTGGCATGACCCGGGGCGCCCGGCTCGCGCGAGAAGGTGTAGCGGCCGGCGAGGAAATCGCTGTCGCGGATGTTGAGCGTGGAGGCGACCAGTCCCGCGACGTCGATGCTCGCGGTCGGGCTGAAGTAGATGCCGCGCGGATTGACCAGGAACACCTGGCCGTTCGCCGACAGGCTGCCGAAAATGGCCGACGGGTTGTTGCCGGTGACGCGGTTCAGCACCACCGAGGACGCGCCCGGCTGCACGAATTGCACCGAGCTCGACGCGCCGATCGAAAAGCCCTGCCAGTTGATGATCGCCTTGTCGGAGCTCTGCGTGATGCGCTGCCGGGTCGCGCTCAGGTTCTGGATCGTCGCCGCGCCGTGCGCCACCGTGCCCCCGCTCGGCAGCTGCTGGGCGGCGGCGTAGGGCAGGGGGGCGGCGAGGAGGCTGACGAAGCCGATGCGCGCCAGAGCGAGCGCGAGCGGCTTGGGTGCAAATCGGCGTGAGCGGCGGTGAACGGGCACCTGCTTCTCCGGCGAACGCGATGTCCGTGGGGCTACGGCGAGTATAGCAAGGCCCGACTGTGCCCGGCGCGCGTATTTCACGTCAGTAGCTCGCGGTGATCGTGAGCCACGCGCGCTCGCGCCGTCCGTCCTGGGAACGGCGGTCGCTGGTGGCGTGGGCGTATTCGAGCTTGGCCCGCAGGTAGTGGCGGGGAAACACGGTTACTCCCAGGCCGGCGCTACGGATCGAGTCCGTGCCGCCGAAGCCCTTGGCGCGGGCGGCGCCGGCGTCGTAGAACAGGTTGAATACCCCGGGCACGTTGGCGAGCATGAACTGGCGCCGCAGCTCGATGGTGCCCTGGTAGCCGTTATCCCCGCGCAGCTCCGCGGACAGGTAACCGCGCACGCTGTCGGGCCCGCCGAGCGACATCTTCTCGGTGTCGGCGAGGGCGTCGTGCGAGACCACGAGATTGGCGCGCAGGTACAGGTCCCAGGTCTTGGAGGCGGCGCGCAGGTGGTTCACGTCGATCTCGAACTTGGCGTACTGCGCGTCCTGGGCCAGGCCGGTCGGGTTGCTCTTGCCGTTTCCGGAAACAGCGGCGTAGGCGTAGGTGGCGGCGGAATCCTCGTGCACCCAGCTGCCGAGCACGCTGGCGGACATCAGCTTGATGTGGTCGGCGCGGGTCGCCACACCCAGCGCGCGCTGGGAAGAAACGGTGTTGCGCCATCCCAGCCCGAGAAAGATATTGCGGCGCCGGCTGCGCAGGACCGGATAGGACAGCGCGATTTCCGCGGTGACCACCTCGCCGTCGATGCCGAGCGCGGCGAAGTCGCCCGCCATCCGGTAGTCCACCTGCGAATAGGTGGACGTCAGCTTCAGCCCGCCAGCGGTGAGCGGCACGCCGTAGCTCACGCGCGCGTAGGTGAGCAGATCCTGCTGCGACTCGATCAGCCGCAGGCCCAGCTGGTCGCCCAGGCCCAGCGGGTTGTTGAGGTCGAATCCGGCATCGAGCCGGTAGCGGCCGACCTCCTCGCGCCCGCGGTTGTCGAGCCCGAGCGAGCCGGCGTGCCGCTTTTCCTCGGCGCGGACCAGCAGGTCCGTGGTGCCGAACTCGGCGCCGGGCTGCAGCGTCCCGCGCGCCGACAGCCCCGGCAGGTCGTTGAGCAGCAGCAGGCCCTCCTCCAGCGCCTCGACGGTGACCAGCTCGCGGCGGGGCAGGTTGGCGAGCCGCGCCAGGATCGCGTCGTCGCCGTAGCGCTTGTTGCCGATGATGTTGATCGCGGCGATGCGCCCCTCGATCACCTCGATCAGCACCACGCCTTTCTCGACCTTCTGTGCCGGCACGATGGCGCGGGCGATCGGGTAGCCGTGCTCGCGGTAGTAGCGGGTGACGGCGTCCGCCGCCCGGTCGAGGTCGTAGAGGTTCAACTGCAGGTCGACGAAGCGCTCGGTGAGGCGCTTCAGCAGCCGCTCCGAGAACACGGTGTTGCCGGCGAACGCGAGCGCGTTGACGAGAAACCGCGGCGAGCGGGGATCGTGTTTCGCGCCCGGGCGCGGCGCCGGGAATACGACTTCCGGCGGCGTCGGCGGCAGCGCCGGGCGGCGGTCGGGCAAGGTATCGAGCACCGCGCCGGGCGTGATCGGCAACGGCAACTGGCCCCAGGCTGCCGGCGCCGCCAGCAAGCAGGCGGCGAGCAGGGCCCGCCGCACGCCGGCAGGGACACGCAGAGGGGCACGCAACGGCAACCGGTTCTCCGTTTCCTCAGGCCGCGCGGCCCGGGCGTATCATTGCGTGGCGACGACCTTGGGCTTCCATTCCCTGGCGAACTTCTGCGCCTGCTCGCGCTCTTCCGGCGTGAGCCGGCGGTCGGCGAAGTCGCGGTTTTCGGGGGCGCTCGGGTTGCCGCGGCTGGCGGCCAGCGTGAACCAGATGTACGCCTCCTTCATGTCCTGGGTCACGCCGCGCCCGTTGCCGTAGAGCACGCCGAGGTTGTTCTGCGCCTGCGCGTGTCCCTGGTCCGCGGCGCTGCGGTACCAGTTCGCCGCCACCTTCAGGTCCTGCGGCACGCCTTGTCCTTTTTCGTAGAGCACCGCGAGGTTGTTCTGCGCCTGGGCCTGGCCGCGCTCCGCGGCGCGGCGGTACCACTGCGCCGCCTCGGCGTAGCTTTGCGGCACGCCCAGGGCGCGCTCGTAGAGCACGCCGATGTTGTTTTGCGCGTTGGTGTTCCCCTGCGCCGCGGCGCGCCGGTACCATTCCATTGCCTGCTTGTAATCCTGCGGCACGCCGCGCCCGCCGTAATAGAGCACGCCGAGGTTGTTCTGCGCGTTGGGGTTGCGGCGTTCCGCGGCGCGCCGGTACCACGCCGCCGCCAGCTTGAGATCGGGCTTCAATCCCATGCCCCGCTCGTACATCACGCCGAGGTTGTTCTGCGCCTGCGGGTGGTTCTGCTCGGCCGCGCGGCGGTACCAGGCGGCGGCCTGCACGAACTCCTGCTGGACGCCGTGGCCCTTCTCGTAGACCACGCCCATGTTGTTCTGCGCATCGGCGCTGCCCTTCTCCGCGAGCGGCAGCCATTCCTTGATCGCCGCCTGGAACTCGCCCTTGCGGTACGCGGCGAGCCCTTCCTCGAGGCCGGCCCACGCGGAGGCGGATAGCAAAAGGGCTCCGCCGAGCAGTATTGCCGCTGGTTTCATGGTCTCCCCCGCGTTGGATGGTATCGCGAAATTCTAGCGTAACTCGGTGCTTTTTTGACGAAAATCCCGCCGCGATGCGCGGTGGCGAAAGCATGGATTTCCTTCCCACGCACGCTGCCGTATGCTAGCGTCAGCGTGTCGTACACAATGCATTGAAAGCGCAGGCAAACGGCCATGGCCGCGAAACCCGAGTTGATCGAAGAGTTCAAGAAGTGCTTCCCGGCGGTGGCGAAGGAGCTGGGACCGAAAAATCTGGAGGTCCTGGTGGGGGCGACCACCGCGCTCGAGCTGCCGGCGGGCCGCAAGATCATCCGCGACCGCATGCCGGTGGACTCGCTCTACATGGTGCTCGAAGGCAAGCTCACGATCTCGGTGGAGGAGAACCGCAAGGCGATCCGGCTCGGGCATGCCGGCCCGGGCCAGTTGCTCGGCGAGGTGTCGGTGCTGTCGGGCGAGCTGCTGGCGAGCTCGACGGTGGAGAGCGAGACGCCGGTCAGGCTGCTGCGGCTGCGCCACGAGAAGTTCGGGGAGCTGATCGCCACCAACTACGAGATCGCGAACGCGATGTTGCGGCAGCTGGTGAACATGCTGGCCGACCGGCTGCGCACCTCCTCCCGCTCATTTTCCGAGCTGACCACCCACGACGCCGGGCCCGCGCACGCCGCGGGTCCGGACGATGGGCCGTCGACGCGCGGCCACAACTGGCTCAAGTCGTTCTTCGACCGCGTGCCGGGAACCTGACATGGAGCTGCTGCCGTTCCTCAACACCCTGCCGGCGTTTCAGAGCTTCACGCCGGCCTATGTCTCCGTGCTCGCCGGGCTGATGAACATCGAGCAGTATCCGGCGGGCCACAGGTTCATCGAGCAGGGGCAGCCGGGCACGGCGATGTACCTGCTGATGGACGGCGCGGTGGAGGTGCGGCGCGCGGACGAGGTGAGCGGCCAGCCGGAGGTGCGCGAGCTGCGCGTCGGCGAGCTGTTCGGGCTGCTGTCCCTCATCGACGACATGCCCGCGAGCGCCACCTGCACCGCGAAGGAGCCGGTGACGGCAGCCGTGCTGCCGCGCGACGCGTTCCATAAATTGTTCGACATGGCGGCGCCGGTCGGCCACCACCTGCAGTTCATGGTCGCGGTGCAGCTCGCGCGCGACCTGCAGGAGCGCAACAAGTCCCTGCGCATGCTTCTCAAGCAACGGGCCGCCGCGGTTTCCCCATAGGAGAATCGAGTGACAGGAACGGCGATGAATTTCGACAAGGAGCTGGACGCGCGCGGGCTCAACTGCCCGCTGCCGATCCTGCGCACCAAGAAGGCGCTCACGGACATGGCCTCGGGGCAGGTGCTGAAGGTCCTCGCGACCGACCCCGGGTCGGTCAAGGACTTTGCGGCGTTCGCCAAGCAGACCGGGAACCCGCTGTTGTCGTCCGAGACGTCCGACAAGGAGTTTATTTTTTTCATGAAGAAGCGCTAGGCCGCCGCCGCCCGGGCCGGCGGATTTCGTCCGCGTCATTGCGGCCGATCCCTAGGCGACGCTGCCGAAACTCCTGTCGATTGCGCCCGCCGGCGCCTTGAGCCCCGCGATCCGGCAGCCCTGCGCCACCGGCCCGCCGGGGAACAGCCGATACAGGTGCTTGATGCCGCCCTGGCGATGGAATTTTTCATCGAGCGCGTCGTGCAACTCGCGCAGGTTGACGGCGGTTGCGTCGTGCCTGGCGAAGTACTCTTGCAGCGCGCGCAGCGCTGCCCACCGGTCCTCGCCGAGCTCCAGGCCTTCCGTGCGCGCCGCCTTCAACGCGGCCGCTGGCGTCCAGCCCTCCGGTGCATGAGGGAAACGGGGGTCCTTGTCGGCGCCACTTTCGGCGCCGGTGATCGCGTCCATCAGGCTCATTATGGTCTACCCTCCACGGGACGGCGACGCTTGCATCAGCGCTTGCGGATATAGAACTGGTATTGGCCAGGCGCATTTTCCCGGGTATCGGCCAGCTCCAGGCCGGTCGCCTTCACCCAGCTGCGCACGTCCGCCCTGATGCCCGGACAGTCGCTCACGAGCTGCAGCACTTCGCCCTTGCGCATGCCATTGAGAAGCTTCTTCGCCTCCACGACGGGTCCGGGGCAGGTGGCGCCTCGCATGTCGAGCACGGCGTGGGGAGATACACGCCGGTCCTTGCCCTTGCGGATGTAGTACCCGGTCCCGCCTTGCGCCATTCTCCTCATCTTGAGGATCTCGACGTCGGCATAGCTGGGCCACGAGAGCAGGTCGTCCTTCGTTCCCGGGCAATCGGACACCAGAAGCATCACTTCGCCGGCGAGCATCTCGTCGAGCACCCGCCTTGCGCCCAGCATCGGCCCCGGGCAGGCCGCGCCTTTCATGTCCAGCGTGATGTGCGGCTTGGGATATGTTGCTCGGGCCATTTCGGCGGGGGAAAGGAGCAATGCTAGACTAAGTATATCTTTCCGGTGCCGCGATGCGCAATTTTCCCCAGCTCGAGAACGTGGTGCAGCGCAACTGCGACATCTCCGACGCCCGCCACGCCGGCGAATACGGGCTTTGCACCTTCCTGCTCAAGATGCGCGAATACTATCGTTGGGAGAACGAATTGCCGTTTGCGCGCAGCCTGCCCAAGGACGAGCTGGGCGACTGGCTGAAAGGGCGCGAACAGCAATGGCAGGGAATCGAGATGGAGGATTTCGCACAACTGCCGCTGGGGCGCGGCAAGCTGGATCCATTCGACGCCGCCGCCGCGAACCGCGAGCTGTTGCCGCAGGGCTACGTGTACAGCGCCGGCTACGGGCGCTTCCAGAAGCCGATATTCTTCCTGGGCCGGTTGCTGCGCGTCGAGGAGCGGTCCGGCTTCACGATCGTGGTCTCGTCCTGCGAATACGCGCGCGAGCTGGCCGCGCCGCCGGCGATGCTGCAGGGGCGCACCATCTTCCTTCGCCTGGAGTCGGTGCGCCGCTACCTGTGGGAGAGAATAGAGGAATGGCAGTGGCGCAAGCAGGACAACGCCATGGCGCGCGCGCTGGCGGGCTACGATTTCATCGCCGACACCGAAGCGGCGCTCGCGCGCATGGCCGACAACGAGGCGGAAACCATGATTCTGCACGAGGTCGGCGAGGCGATGGCCGGTGAACTGCTGGGCGACCGGTGGCGCGAAATGATGGCATCGGTCGCGCGCACCCGGAGCGAGCCGATCGCGCGCGCGGTGCGCGATCTTCTCGCCGACTGCCTCTCTACACTCCCAGCGCTGATGCAGCGCGCCAACCTGCCGGCGCTGCATTTCTATTTCGCCACCTTCGATGCCCCGCGCCGCCAGCTTTATCCGCAGGCCCTGGGCGCGTACGAGCATTTTCTGCGCTGCGGTGCCCTGGACCGACTATGGCACGTCGTGCACGGAGGAAAAGAGCGCTGGCTGGCGACGACCCGTGAGCTGCTCGCGCTCGACACCGCCGCCCGTGAAACCGCCATGGCTGCCCTCCTCGAAGATGCTCCGGCGCGCGCCGGCGCGGGTTCCGTCCGCTAGAGAGGGGCCGTATTCACCGTTTGATCGATCAGCTTCCTGATGAGGCGCACCATTTCCGGCGCCTCGATGTCCATGATCTGCTCGACCACCCACTTGTTGCCGCTCGCGGCCATGGCATCGGACACTTTGGCGGCGAAAAAGCGCAGGCAGGGAAAGCCCGGCTCCCCCCCGGGGTACTCGAAGCCGGCGTACTCCTCGAAGCGGGCGTTGAGCAGGTCGATGAAAGGCTTGCGGTATTCGCCCGGCCCGAGCAGGTCGCGCTGATTGTTCTCCATGGTCGCCGCCAGGTGACGGGCCGCCTCGCCAATGAGCGTGGCGCGGTCGGCGTCGCTCAGCCTGCCGTATACCGCGCGATCGGCGAGCTGAAGCTGAAAAGCGATGAACTCGGCCATCACGTCGGTCACCAGGCGGTCCGAGCCGAACCGGAACTCCTCTTTTTCCATGTGCTTGAAGATCTCGAGCGCGATCTTCCAGACGTTCGCGCCGATCACGCCCGCGCGTTCGGCGAGAGTGCGCGGCGCGCCGTTCTTGCGCCAGCGGGTCTTGACGAGCGCCACCGAAGGGCGGGTGCTGATGATGGCCATGGAAACCGGTCAATGCACTTTATTGAGGGATAATACTCCCCGGAGAGAGGCATGTCGGGACTGGATATGGAGCTGGCCAGCGGAATCGCCGCCTTCGAGGCCAAGGAGTTCGCGAGGGCCAGGCAGCTGCTGGAACCGCTGGCGGGACAGGGCGATCCACAGGCGCAATACCGCGTTGCGATCATGGCCCAGGTGGGCCTGGGCATGGTGAAAAACTGCGCAGCCGCGGTCAAATGGATGCGTGCCGCTGCCGAACAGGGCTATGCCCTCGCGCAGCACGGCCTGGGCTTCATGTACTTCCAGGGTGAATGCACCCGGGCGGACCCTGCCGAGGCCGCCAAATGGTTCCGGCTGGCGGCCGATCAGGGCCTGGCAGGATCGCAGTCAACGCTGGCGATGATGTACGAGAAGGGCGTGGGCGTCGAGCGTGACGCCGACGAGGCCGCAAAATGGCGCGCGCTTGCCGAGAACGGCGCCGGCGCGCCCCCGGCTACTTCCTGATCCAGGCCTGGAAGCCGCTGGTGTTCTTTTCCAGGCCGTGCGCGTAGCCGGCTTCGTAGGCTTCGTTGACCCGTTGCTCCTCGCGCCTGGGGTTGTGCAAGAAGCCGCCGGCCCAGCCGTTGATGTACTCGGGATCGACGCCGCTTTTCTCCATGCGGTCGATGGCTTCGTAGTAGACGATGCCCATGAGTCGCGCTCCTCGATGCGCTGAACGGGCGCATGATAAGCGATGGTCAAGCTGTTTTCAAACCAAGCTTGCGCGCGCGACGGCGGCGGAGTCGATTGGGGCTCGCTATACTTCTAGTACGCTGGCTAGGCGGGCCCGGGCATGCAGTTCAACGTCAACGGCAAGATGATCGAGACGGACGAGCAAGGGTTTCTACGCGACCTCGAAGACTGGAGCGAAGACTTCGCGCGCGCCCTGGCGCAGCGCGACGGGATCGAGCTCTACGTGGACCACTGGGAGCTGATCTGGTACTTCCGCGACTACTACGAGGGGACCCAAAGCCTCCCGACCATGCGCAAGATGGTATTGGAGCTGGGCAAGCACCGCGGCCCGCACTTCCGCGACCGGAAGGCCTACGAGAAGCACATCTACAGCCTGTTCCCGAGCGACCCTGTCCACGAGATCTGCAAGCTCGCGGGCCTGCCGATGCCGCAACCCGATACCTGAACACGCCATGACCGATTCGGAGCTTTCCATGGAACAGCGCATCCTCATGGCGGTGAAACTCACGCTGGCCAACGTCATCAAGGACACCGCGACGCCGCACGGCATGCGCCACCCTCTGTCGGACGGGACCATCAAGGATCTGCGGGAGTGCCTGGCGCTCATCAGCGCGCGCGAGCGCGAACTCGCCGAGGCCGCCGGGAGGCCGCTGCAAAAGCGCCCGCATTTCACCGACGAGCCGGCGCGGAAGGACAAAGTGGTCCGCTTTCACAAGAAAAAGCCCTCGGACCCGGCCTAGGCACGCGCGCAGCAAAGGAGAAGAGATGGCTCGGGACAGTTGCAGCGCGCTCGAACCCTACGCCTTGCGCGTGCTGGGCGACAGCATGGAGCCCGAGTTCGCCGATGGCTGCGTCGTCATCGTCGATCCCGGTTACGCGCCGCGCGACGGCTCCTACGTGGTGGTGGAGTTCGCGGGCGATGTCTTTTTCCGCCAGCTCGTCTTCGACGGCGAGCGCAGGTTCCTCAAGCCCCTCAATCCGAATTACGGCAGCTTCGAGCTCACCCCGCCCTACGCCATCCGCGGCGGCGTCGTGCAGCAGGTGGGCAGAAGGCGCTCGCAGCGCAAGCACTACGAATGACGGATTAGCGCGCTCAGACGGTCGCGAGATCGAGTTCGTAATCCCGCCACGCCTTGTCCGCGGAAATGGCCCGCAATTTTTCCACGCGCGCCTGCGCGATCAGCATGCGGTCGAAGGGGTCGTCGTGGTGGCGCGGCAACGCGGCGGTTTCGATGGCATGCGTATCGGACACCATCAGCAACTCGGCGCCGGCCGCGATCATGCGATCGCGAAACAGCGCCGGCGCGACGGACAGCTTGCCGAGGCGGTGCTTGATGGCGACTTCCCAGACGCTGGCCGCCGAGAATACGCAGGCTGATCCGGCGAGCAGCTTTCGCGCCGGGCCGCCGAGCCGGCGGCTGCCGACGAGCCACCAGATCGCGACCTGCGTATCGAGCAGCAGCGTCACGTGCGGCCGCGAAAGAGCCGCGCGATCTCGCGCTCGGTGGCGGGCGTGAACGCCTTGTCGACATCGCCGCGAACGGATTTCAACGAACCGAAACCCTTGAGTCCGGCGGCTGCCGCGACGGGCACGAGCCGCACCATCGGCTGCCCATTCCTCGCGATCACAACTTCCTTGCCGGCACATGCGGCGCGCACCAGCTCGGACAACCGGTTCTTCGCTTCAAGTATGTTAAGGCGCATGTGGGTCTCCGTGGCTCATGTGCCAAGTATACGCATGTCTGGCCAGTCTGGCCAGACTGGCGAAGCTCCCAACGGCGAACCGGGCACCGGCCCGGTCGATGACGGCGCCCGCCCGGCCCGTGCAAATGGCCGTGCGAAAGCCCGACCGGCGTCGCGGCGCGTCCGGCGCGGCGAGCGCAAGCACTACAACTGAGAAGCCACCAAGGGCCGCCTTCGGACAGTAGCGGACGGTCAGCCGCGGCCGGGTGGCGGAATGGCCGGTGGCTGATCCGATCTCCCGGTACAGGTACTGAATCGAGACAACGC
>MERD01000082.1:0-1539 GCA_001771935.1 Betaproteobacteria bacterium RIFCSPLOWO2_02_FULL_67_26 | reverse complement strand
GCCGTTCCGACAGGACCCGGCAAGCGGCTGACGCCGAAGTCAGAAGTCGGAAGGCAGAAAACGTCCAGGGACGGACCACTAAGCCAGCCCACTCAGCTTGTCCCGGGAGTAATATTACGTCTTCGGCGTCGAAATCAGCCGATTAATGACTCCGTGGTGAGCAACAGAATTGGCTATTACCGAGGAAGCGTTTCTGTCTGATTGTTGGGAACGCGGTATTTGTCCGTTCTGCGGAAAAGCATTTCCCCCGACTGAACGAGTCGGCTCAGGGCAAAAAGCAAGGGGCGGGTTTTGTAGCCTGACGTGCTATACGAAGTACTACGAACTCGACATCGTGGAACGTCAAAAAAGAATACTTGGTGGCGGAAGTGGCTCACAGGAATAACGTCCTGGTGCAACAAGGTGTCCTCGACGATGTCGGCGAGGAGTCCGAAGTCGCGGCGCATTCGACGGGGATACTGCCTTCGCAGGGTTTGGAACATCTGGTCCGGGTAACCAGGGAAATCCAGGCGATCGACACGATCCAGGATGATCAATTTCAACCCGCCAGCCTGGATCTTCGACTTGGGCCGGTTGCGTATCGCGTGCGCGCAAGCTTCTTGCCTGGAAAGAGTGCGACAGTTGAGCAAAGGCTTGAAGACCTCGCGATGCACAAGATGGACATCAGCGAGGGTGGGGTACTGGAGCGCGGCTGCGTTTACGTCGTTCCCTTGCTCGAACACTTGAACATGCGGCATCGCACTTCGGCGATGGGGAATCCCAAGAGCTCGACAGGCCGTCTGGACATCTTCACGCGGCTGATCACTGACCATGGCACGGAGTTTGACCGCGTCCGGGAACAGTACAAAGGGGCTCTCTATGCCGAGGTTTCGCCGCGCACGTTCAGCGTGCTGGTGCGCAAGGGCTCCCGGCTGAGCCAGATCCGGATACGTCGCGGCAATCCGCCCACGACGGACGAGGCGTTGAGACGTCTCCAGGAAGAGGCGCAGGTCATCGGTTCGGACATCAGCGAAGACGATATTCGCAACGGTCTGCCGGTTTCAGTCGACGTCCGCGGTGACGCGTTCGGTGGGTTGATCGGCTATAAGGCGAAGAACCATGCAGGGCTGATCGACATCGACAAGGTTCGGCATTATGACTTCAGAGACTTCTGGGATCCGGTGCATGCGCCTCGCCGCGGCGGCCTGGTCCTCGACCCGGCAAATTTCTACATCCTCGGCTCGCGCGAGCCGGTCAGAGTTCCTCCAACGCACGCGGCTGAAATGATTGCGTACGACACCTTGATGGGAGAATTCCGCATCCATTACGCGGGGTTCTTCGATCCGGGCTTCGGACACCCGGCGGCGGGCGGTGAGGGCTCACGCGCGGTATTGGAAGTCCGTTCTTATGAAGTCCCGTTCGTAATCGAAGATGGGCAGTTCGTCGGCCGGTTGACGTACGAGCGACTGACTTCCCAGCCTAACCGGCTGTACGGCGCCGGCGGCGTGAAGTCGTCGTACCAGAAGCAGGGCATCGCCCTCAGCAAGCACTTCAAGATGG
>MERD01000081.1:3011-15275 GCA_001771935.1 Betaproteobacteria bacterium RIFCSPLOWO2_02_FULL_67_26 | reverse complement strand
CGAAGGCGTAGGCGAAGCGCAATTCTTCCAGGGTGACCGCGTGGTCATTGGGGTTCGTCACGTTGAACACGAACGCGAGGACGAGTGGCACGCGCGCGGGCGGCGCCGCATACGGGAAGTAGCTCGCGACCTCCACCCGGTCGAGCTTGACCTGCGGGCTCGCCGCGATCGAAGACGGCTCTATGGTGGCGCAGCCCGCGGCCGCGAGCATGGCGAGGATTGCAATACCGCTGCCGAATAGTCTGTTCATTGGTCTCTCCTTTTCACGACACCCAGCGTTTACGTCGTTTGTAATGCTTGATGGAACGAAAGCTCTTGCGCGTTCCCAGGTCGGTGAGTCCCAGGTAAAAGTCGCGGATGTCGGGGTTCTCACGCAGCTTCGCGGACTCGCCGTCCATCACCACACGGCCGGTCTCCAGCACATAGGCGTACTGCGCGACCGAGAGAGCGAGCTTGGCGTTCTGCTCGACCAGCAGGATCGGGATGCGTTCCTGGCGATTGAGCTGCGTGACGATCTCGAAGATCTCCTTGATGAGCAGCGGCGCCAGCCCCATGGATGGCTCGTCGAGCAGAAGGAGCTTTGGCCGCGCCATGAGCGCCCGGCCGATGACGAGCATCTGCTGTTCGCCGCCGCTCGCGAAGCCGGCGGCGACGCCGCGCCGGTCCTTGAGGCGGGGAAAATACTGGTAAACCATCTCGAGGCCGGCCGAGATGTCGCCGCCGTTCTTGCGCAGGTGGCCGCCGACCTTCAGGTTCTGCTCGATCGTCAGGTGCGGGAAAACCCGCCGGCCCTCGATCACCTGGATAATGCCCAGGCGCGCGATCTCCTCCGCCGAGCTTCGGTCGATGCGCTCGCCGAGAAACTCGATCGATCCCTCGGTCACCCGGCCGTTCTCGTGCTTGAGCAGCCCCGAGATCGCCTTGAGGGTGGTGGACTTTCCGGCGCCGTTGGCGCCGAGCAGCGCAACGATGCCCTGCGACGGCACATCGAGCGATACGCCCTTCAGGGCGAGGATCACCTCGTGGTAGAGCACCTCGATGTTGTTCACCTTGAGCATCGCACGAGCCGGGACGCGGCAACGTCAATAGCCCATCCACTCGCGCTGCCACTGCGCGGGCCAGCGCGCCCTCAGGTCCACGTTCGTGACCCGCTCGAACTTGCCGCCCCTGACGCGGTAGATCGGAACGACCGGGCCGGGCCGATGATCCGCCGCCGAGAGGGTGATCGGCGGCACGCCGAGACCCGGGGTCCAGTCCCGGAAGGTCTCGAAGGCTTCGCGCAGTCCGGGTCCCGTGAGCTTACCCGCCTTGTCGGCGCGCTTCATCGCCTCGGCCATCATGAGGACCTGGGCCCAGCCCTGGACAGTGCGGATCATCCGCACCTCCTGCGGAACGCCCGGGTTGACCTTCTTGGCGTACTCGACCACTTTGTCCATCAACGGAGCGCTCTCGCCGTAGAACGCGGTGACGGCGATGCCCATTACGCCTTCGGCGGCGGGACCCGCAAGGCGCACCAAGTTCTCGTCATAACCCCAATTGTTGACGATGTGATCGGCACCCAAGCCGAGCGCGTTCGCGTCCTTAATCGCCGCCGCGACCGACATCGTGGTGTTGCCGTGCCACAGCAGATTAGGGCGGAAGTCCTTCACCGCGAGCACCTGGCTCCGCGCATCAAGCGCGGTCAGGGTGACATTTTGGTCGGGCCCGACCTCGAAGCCGAGCAGCGCGGCGTGCTCCTTGAGCGCCTTGATCGGCGCGCTCGCGTACGGCACCGCGAAATGGTAGAACATGACGACGCGCGGCTTCTGGCCCTTGGCGCGGGCGTCACTGAAGCGCGCGTCCCTCATCCAGACCTCGTCGAACCAGGCGGTCATCGCCGCTCGCCCGTTCGAGGAGTAGTCGGTGCCGTACACGAAATTGTAGGGCGCGGTCTTGGGATCGGTGAGTTTCGCCGCGAACGAGTGCGACAGATACGGAATGCGGTCCTTGCTCACCGTCGGCGACAGCGCCTCGGTGTCGCCGGTTCCCCACCCCAGCACCCCGACGACCTTGTCGAAGTCGCGGAAGCGCTTGTAGGTGGTGATCGCCTCGGGCACGCGGTAGCCGTAGTCGTAGAGATACAGGCGCAGCCGCTTGCCGTTGATACCGCCCGTGTCGTTCACGTACTGCACGGCCTCGCGGATGCCGAGCGCGACGTCCTTTCCGACGTCGGACGTCGGGCCCGTGAGGTCGTTCAGCGAGCCAAGCTTGATCTCCTGCGCCCAGGTCGCGGGCAGCGTGAGCGCGAAGCCGAGTGTGAGGATCCACAGCGTTAGTCGTTTCATGGTTCCCTCCTTCTCATCAGTAAGCGAACGGCCACAGGTTGAAATAGTTCTTGAGCTGCTGCCAGCGGTAGGCCAATCCGCGCGGCTCGTAAAGCAGAAACAGCACGATCGCGAGCCCGAAGGCGGCCTCCTTCACGTAGAGGAAGCGCTCGGTGAGGGCCGGATAGACCTCGGCGAGCGGGATTACGGCGAGCTTCAGCAGCTCGAGGATCACGGTGACGAAGATGGCGCCGAAGGCGACGCCGTGCAGGCTCCCGACGCCGCCAATGAGGATCACGCCGACGATCCACAGGCTCCACGAGAGCTGGAAGTGCTCCGGGCTCACGAAAAGAAGCGACGGGATCCACACCGCCCCCGCCACGCCCGCGAGCACGCCGGAGGCGAAGAATGCGAGCAGCTTGTAGGCCACGACATTCACTCCCATCGCCTCTGCCGCGATGTCGTTGTCGCGGATCGCGATCCACGCGCGGCCCACCTTGGTGCGGAGCAGATTGGCGAGCGCCACGAAGCAGACAAAGGTGAGCGCCGCCGCCAGATAGTAAACCTTGACCTCGCTGTCCACGGGCCAACCGCCGATGGTGACAGTCCCCGGAGGCAGCGAAAAGTAGTGCTCGCGCCCTCCTACTCGGCTCACATAGTGGGTGATGATGAAATCTACGGTGATGAACTGCGCCGCCATCGTGGTCATGATCTGGTAGAAGCCCTTGATGCGCGCCGACGGCAGCCCGAACACGACCGACCAGAGCCCGGCGACGAGGCAGCCGAGGATTGCCGCGACCAGATAGGGCAGGCCCCAGAAGAGCACGCCCATCGCGGTGACATAGGCGCCGACCGCGATGAAGGCGGCGTGACCCAGCGTGATTTGCCCGCAGTAACCGGTGAGCAGCTGCACGCCGAGCGCCGAGAGCATCGTGTACAGCGCGATGTTGGCGACCGAGACGACGTAGAGGCTGGCGTAGAGCGGGAGCGTGGCTACAAAGATGACGAGCAGCGCCATCTTGGTGCGCACGAAATTCGACTGCCACCAGGCGTGGCTCGCCGCGTAGGTCTGGTGATAGACACCGCTTGGCCGGTACGTCATACGCGCTCGATCCTCACCCAGCCCCAGAGTCCGTACGGCCGGATGAGCAGCACGCCGATCATGAAGACGAAGGGCGCGATCTCCTTCACCCCGCCCTGCGTCAGGGGACCGATGTAGACGTCGGAAAGGTTCTGCAGCACGCCGATCGCGATGCCGCCCACGATCGCGCCCGGCACCGAGTTCAGCCCGCCAAGGACGACCGCCGGCAGCACCAGCAGGCCGAGGTAGCCGACGGAGATGTTGAGGCCGTTGATATTGCCAAGCAGCGTGCCACCGACTCCCGCTGCCATGAATGCGATTGCCCAGGCGAGCGCGTACACCCACTTGGCGGAAACGCCGAGGGAGAGCGCAGCCGTTTCATCGTCGGCGGTCGCTTGCATGGCGAGCCCCCAGCGGCTGCGCGCGAAGAACCACACGAACACCAGCAGAAGCAGGATCGCCGCCGCGAAGCTCCAGAGATAGACCTGCCCGAACACCATGCCGAAGAAGCGCAGCGGCTCCTGCGGGAAGACGGGAGGCGTGAAGACCACCGTGTCGGTACCCCAGACGAAGCCCACCACCGCCCGGAAGAAGAACGAGAGCCCGGCGGTGATCATGATGATGGACAGGATCGGCTCGCCGATCATCCGGCGCAGGAAAAGGCGCTCGGTGACGAGGCCGAGGATGAAGCCCGTGATCAGCGTGGCGACCAGCGCCACCGGAAACGGGAAGCCCCACTGGTAATACGTTAGGCACACATAGGCGCCGATAAGGGTCAACTCACCCATGGCGAGGTTGAGGACCCCTGAGCACTTGTAGATGACCGTCCAGCCCAGGGCCACCAGGGCGTAGATCGAGCCCACCATGATCCCCGAGAGCACCAGCTCGAGCAGAAGCCGCATTCAGGCCCCCGCCGCGTCGACGACCCGCAGCGTGGTCTTCGAGCGCGAGACCCGGCCATCCTCATAGGTGATGGTCATGTCGAGCTCGATTTCCCCCGACCCCGAATAGAGCCCCTCGACGATGTCGCGGTAGCGCTCCTCGAGGAATTCGCGGCGCAGCTTGCGGGTCCGCGTCAGCTCCTCGTCGTCGGCGTCGAACTCCTTGTGCAGGTTCACGAAGCGCCATATGCGGGCCGCCGCCGGCAGCGCCTTGTTGACGTGGCCCACTGCCTCCGCGACGAGGGCCCGCACCTCGGCCTTCTGGGACAGCTCCGGATAGGAGGTATAGGGGATGTGGCGCTCCTCGGCCCACTTGCCGACGACGCCTGCATCGATGCAGACGACAGCGTTTACTGCATCGCGCCGGTCGCCGATGACCCAGGCATCCTTGATGTATGGGCTGAATTTCAACCGGGTCTCGATGAATTGCGGGGAAAAGCGGCTCCCGTCTGCGAGCGTCATCACGTCCTTGCGGCGGTCGAAGACGACGAGGTGGCCCTCGCCGTCGAGGAAGCCGATGTCACCCGAATGCAGCCAGCCGTCATTCAGCGTGCGCGCCGTTTCCTCCGGCATCTTGTAGTAACCCTTGAACACGCATGGGCTGCGCGACAGGATTTCACCGTCCCCAGAGATGCGGATCTCCGTTTCGGGAATCGGCCGCCCCGAGGTGTCGAACTTTACGTCGCCATCGCGGTGCACCACCGAGATACCGGCGATCTCGGTCTGCCCGTAGATCTGCTTCAGGTTAACGCCGATGCCGTGGAAGAACCGCAGATGGTCGGGACCGAGCGCCGCGCCGCCCGAGTAGGCGTGGCGGATGCGCGCCAGCCCGAGATGATCGCGCAGCTTGCGGAAGACGAGCAGATCCGCCAACCGGTACTTGAACCGCAGGCCGCCGGGGACTGGCTTCTTGGCGAATACTCGCTCGGCCATTTCGTCGCCTACCTCGCGGGCCCAGTCGAAAACGCGCCGCTTGAGGGCCGGTGCGTCGAGCATCTTCACCTGCGCCGTGCGGACCATCTGCTCGTAGATCCGCGGCGGCGAGAAGAGCACCTGCGGCCCGATCTCGCGGATGTCGTGCTGGACCGTCTCCGGATCCTCGGGGAAGTTCAGGGTGAAGCCGGCCTGCAGCCCGCAGGAAATCGACATCATCTGCTCGCCGATCCAGGAGAACGGCAGGAACGACACGAAATCGTCACGTTCGCCGCACGGGTCCACGGCCATGAGGTTCTGGCCCATTTTCAGCATGTTGGTGTGCGTGAGCAAAGCGCCCTTGGGCTTGGCCGTCGTCCCCGACGTGTAAAAGAGGAGCGCAACGTCGTCTCCTTGACCGCGCGCCACCATGCGCTCGAACGCTCCTGGGTCCTTCGCGTCGAGCTCTTGTCCGAGGCGGCGGACCTCGGTCAGACTCAGGAGCGCGGGGTCGTCGTACCCGCGCATGCCCTTGGGGTCGTCCCAGACGATGCGCTCGAGCTTAGCGCAGCGCATCTTGACGGCGAGCCCCTTGTCCACTTCCTGCTGCCCTTCGCCGATCAGAAAGCGGGCGTCGGAGTGATCCACCAGGTACTGAACTTCCTCCAGCAGTGCGTCCTGATACAGCCAGACCACGACCCCACCGACGGCGAGCGCCGCCATCTCGGCCCACAGCAATTCCGGGCGGTTGTGACCGATCAGTGCGACCTTGTCGCCGGCGCAGAGTCCGAGCGCCGTGAACCCCATGCCCAGATGGCGCACCTCGTCCCGATATCGGTGCCAGGTGATCGGGCGCCAGATCCCGAACTCCTTCTCGCGCATGGCGATCTTGCCGTCGTCGTAGCGCTGCGCGGTCTCGAGCAGGAGCTTCGGCAGCGTCAGCTCGGGCGTGATCGGCCGCCTTTCAGCGGCGCGAGCTGTAGTCACCTTGCTCCTCTCCGAGATAGGCCTGAAGCACTAGGGACTCGGCCTGCACCTCCTCGGGCGTGCCCTCGGCGATCTTCTCGCCGAAGTTGAGCACCGCCACGCGGTGCGAGATGTCCATGACGACGCCCATGTCGTGCTCCACGAGGATGCACGTCACGCGCCAGCGCTCCTCCTCGTTGATGTCGATGATGAAGCGGGCGATATCCTCGACTTCCTCGAGGTTGAGCCCCGCCATCGGCTCGTCGAGCAGAAGAAGCTTTGGATTGAGGGCAAGCGCGCGCCCCAGCTCGACGCGCTTCTGCAAGCCGTAGGGCAGCATCCCGACCACCTTGTTGCGCAGGTGCGTCATCTCCAGGAAATCGACGATCTCGCGCTCGATGAATTCGCGGTGCACGATCTCCTCGCGGGCGGCAGGCCCGGCGTAAAGGGCGCCGGTGAAAAGTCCGCTTCGCATGTGCAGATGGCGGCCCAGGCGGATGTTGTCGAGCACCGTCATCCCGCTGAAGAGCTCGATCTTCTGGAACGTGCGTGAGATGCCCAGCGCGGCGCGGCGATAGGGCTTCATTCCGACAAGGTCGCGTCCCTCGAACAGGATGCGCCCGCGATCCGGCTGGTACAGGCCGTTCACGCAGTTCAGGAGCACAGTCTTGCCGGCGCCGTTCGGACCGATGAGCGAGAAGATCTCGCCGCGGCGCACCTCCAGGCTGACGCCGCGCAGGGCGCGCACGCCCCCGAAAGCCAGGTGGAGGTCCTCCACCGTCAGGAGCGGTTCGCTCATCCATGCCCGCTGCGGACGTGCAACTTCGGCCGGCGGGACGTTACGTTCCGTCCGACCGAGTCGCCAGCCTGTTCAGTGGTCGTAAGGCCCGTGTTGGTGCGAGCGATGCCGCGACTCGCGGCACTCGAGATTCGCCGCGTAATCGGTACTTCGGTTTCCTTCGTACACGGCGACTCTACGGTCAGCTTCATGGCCCTCTCCTTCCGGTTGAAACTTCGCCGGACTCATACACTGTAGGCGACCAGCCATTTCGCCGCTGTCGTCCGGAAGACAATGACCTTCCCCTTCCGTGCTTCGCTTGTGCGGCGCATCGGAGCCGCGGCCGTGTTTGCGTGATATACAGGGAGCCGTTGGATCGAGGAGGGGACCTTGAAGATCGAGCTACCAGACGCTCCCGTGGATGGAGTGCGGAGTTCTCGGTGGGCAGCTGCAATCGAGACCCGTCATCGCGACCGCGTGCTCAGCGCCATCACCGAATATGAGGTTTCGGCCGGATGTCATGTTTGCCGAAAAGGAGAGCCGGTTAACGCGTGGCTCGGTGTAGTTTCGGGACTCGTCAAGCTCGGGACCGTGTCCCCCGAAGGCAAGACCGTGACCTACACCGGAGTGACCGCCGGCGGGTGGTTTGGAGAGGGCTCGCTGTTAAAGAGCGAGCCGCGTCGGTACGACGCCGTTGCGTTGCGAGATACTCGCATCGCCGCAATGCCACGCCCAATCTTCCACTGGTTGCTCTCCAGCAGCATCCCGTTCAATCGAATCATCCTCGATCAGCTGAACGAACGGCTCGCGCAGATGATTGCCCTGGTCGACAACGACCGGCTGCGCGAGCCGGAAGCAAGAGTGGCGCAGTGTCTGGCGTCCCTTTTCAACCCGCTGCTTTATCCGGGTACCGACAGTTATCTGCAGATCTCCCAGGAAGAAATCGGGCACCTTTCGGGGCTCTCTCGTCAGCGCGTGAACCACGCTTTGCGCGTTCTTCAGGAAGCGCAGCTCTTGCGCATCGAACACATCGGTATCACGATCCACGATCTCCAGGGGCTGAAGGCCTGGTAAACGCCCCTGCGTCAGTCCGTCAGCCGCAGGTCTTTTCGAATCCCGGTGTCCATCAAGCCGGCAGGCGCAAATCGGCGAAGCAGTCGCAGGCGGCCCGCGCGCACACCGGCCGTATATCGGAGTTTCGGGCGCGCCGCGCTGGCAGCCTCGAGCACGACCTCGGCCACGACGCTTGGATCATCGGCAGCGGCCATCACCTCCGTGAGGGTCTTGCGCACGGATGCGCGAACCTCGCGATACTCATCGAGCTTGGAGTCGGGCTCCAGGAAGTTCGCATCGAACTGCGTCTTCGTGTATGCGGGCTCGATTACCGATACCCGGATGCCCATGGTGCGCAGCTCGTGGTCGAGCGACTCCGAGTAGCCTTCGACCGCGTGCTTGGTCGCGACATAGAGCGCCGCGTACGGCATCGGCAGGAACCCCAGCACGGAACCGATATTGATGATGCGGCCGGCTCCTTGACGTCGCATGTGAGGCACAACGGCTCGCGTCATCCGCACGATTCCGAGGAAGTTCGTGTCGAAGATCAATTGCGCCTGCTCGATGGAGCTCTCTTCCGCCCCGGCTGGGGCGACACCGAAGCCCGCGTTGTTCACGAGCAGGTCGATGCGACCCTCCAGGCGCAGCAGCTCCTTGACGATGGCCGCGACGGATTCATCGCTGGTCACGTCGAGGGGCAGCAGCTCGAACGATCGCTGCTTCGCCTTGGCCGGGCGTCTGCTGGTGCCGTAGACCTTATAGCCCGCAATCGCGAGGCGTTCCGCCGTGGCTTCGCCGATGCCCGACGAGGCGCCCGTAACGAGCGCTGTCTTGCTTTGCCCAATGTCCATACTTCCGATTTTCATGGGAATGCCTTTCACTGGGAGGTGGTGGTGGTGAACTCAGTGGACGTTCGACCTCGTTTCACAAGGCCTCCCGCGACAGCAGAAACGCCCCGGCCATGGCTCCTGCGGCGCAAATGCTGACGAGGCCATAGCGCGCGTCGCGGCGCGCCATTTCGTAGGCGAGCGTGCTGAGGATCCGGCCGCCGGTCGCCGACCACGGGTGGCCGACGGCGACGGAGCTGCCGTTCACGTTGACGCGGTTCCAATCAACCGGTCCGGTCGCGGGACCTTTCCATCCGCGCTCCCAGGCAACCACGTTCGCGAGCACCTGCGCGGCAAAGGCTTCGTGGATTTCGACGAGGTCGATGTCGGCGAGCTTGAGCCCGGCGCGCGCTAGCAGGCGCGGCACGGTGATGCCCGGCGCCATGAGCAGGCCTTCGTCCGGATGCAGCGCTGCGTAATCCATCGCCTCGATGAAGGCGAGCGGCCGGCGGCCTTCGCGCCTCGCACGCTCCTCGCTCATCAGCAGCACGGCAGAGGCGCCGTCGGTGACGGGCGATGCGTTGCCGGCGGTGATCGTGCCGTCGGGGCCGAATGTGGGCTTGAGGCTGGCGAGCTTTTCGAGCGAGGTGTCGGCGCGCGGACCGGAGTCGCGCGTGACGCCCTCGAGCGGCACGACTTCTGCCGCGAGCTTCTCGGCGGCGGCGACCGCGTTGCGGTGGCTCGCGAGCGCGATCTCGTCCTGCCGGGTGCGCGCGATCTCCCACTTCTTGCGCGTGATCTCTGTGTGCTCGCCCATGCTGAGGCCCGTCGACGGCTCGCGGAAGGTGGCGGGATCGGCCCCGCTCAGCCACTCCACGCCACCGGCGATGCCGGCGCTGACGCGCCCGCGCGCGATGGCGTCGGCGATGATCGTCGCCGTGCGTAGGCCCGTGATGCAGTAGGACGAAACGGTCTGCGCTTCGATCGAGGCAGGCAGCCCCGCGTCGAACACGATCTCGCGCGCGAGGTTCGGCTTGCTGCGCTCGGAAACGACGGCGCCGAAGGCGATCGCTTCGATGCCGCTCGCATCGAGCTGATGGCGCTCGATCAGCCCGCGCACCGCATGCGTCGCGAGGGCGAGTGGGCCGAGCCCCGCGAACGTCTGACCGGCTTTCACGAACGGCGTACGCGCGCCTGCGATGATGGCAACTCTGGAAGTACTCATGAAAGCTCTTGCTTGACGGCGAAAGGGTTGTGTCCACTCAAGGTCATGTCTCCTGTGCGATTTGCGATGAAGGCGATTCCGATAACGCTCGAAGCTGGCTTCTTCTGCTAGACAGGGCGGGCTCCGCCGGAATCTCGCCGGCGGCGTGCACGCCGTTCGCGACCGGCTTGATCCTGAACCAGATGGCATACAAGGCCGGCAGGAACACGAGGGTGAGAACCGTCCCTGCGAAGGTTCCGCCGATCAAGGTGTAAGCCAGCGTTCCCCAGAAAACGGAATGGGTGAGCGGAATGAAGGCCAGCATGGCCGCGAGCGCCGTCAGAATGACCGGACGGGAGCGCTGCACGGTGGCCTCGACCACGGCATCGAGTGGCGCCAGTCCATCATTCTCGTTCTGGCGTATCTGGCCGATCAGGATGAGCGTGTTGCGCATCAGGATTCCGGAAAGGGCGACCAGCCCGACCAGCGCGTTGATGCCGAACGGCTGCTGAAAAAGCAGCAAGGTCGGAATGACGCCGATGAGGCCCAGCGGCGCGGTGGCGAACACCATGGTCATCGCGGAGATCGAGCGGACCTGAAAGATGATCGTGATCAGCGTGAGGGCGATCATGATGGGGAACAGCGGAGCCAGGGCGAGATTTGCCTTGCCGGATTCCTCGATGGAGCCGCCCTCCTCGATCCGGTAACCCGCCGGCAGTTTCGCGATGACGGGCTGGAGCTCCTTCCACACGGCGGTGGACACGTCCGGGGGCTGCAAACCCTCCGCAATGTCGCCGCGCACGGTGATCGTCGGCGTGCGATCGCGGCGACGCAGGATCGGATCTTCCATGCGGACTTCCGCCGCTCCGATCTGCGACAGCGGAATGCGTTGGCCAGCCGCTCCCACCAACGTGAAGTCTGCGATCCTGCCCGGATCGAGCCGGGTGTTTCCGGCAGAACGCGCCGCGACCTGCACCGAACGGATGTCTTCGCGGACCTCGGTGATCGGGATGCCGCTCAGGAGGAACTGCATCTGCTGGGCCACGTCGCTGGGGGTCAAACCGATGCTCTGCAGGCGGTCCTGATCGAGCGCGAAACGAAGCGTGGGCACGCGCTCGCCCCAATCGCTGTTCGTCGTTCTCATCAAGGGGCTGGCCTGCATCACTGCGCGTACCTGCGCCGCGATGTCACGAAGCTTCTCGGGGTCGGGCCCCATCACACGGAAAGCCACGGGGAAGGGCGAGGGCGGGCCGAACACTATCTGCGTAACCCGCACGCGAGCCTCCGGCACCAGGCCGTCGGCCACCGCCTCTCGTAACCTCAGCTTGAGCGCCTCCCGTGCCTCTTCGCCTGGCGTCAATACGACGATTTTCGCGAACGAGGGATCTGGCAACTCCGGTGACAAAGCAAGGAAGAAGCGCGGCGCCCCCTGTCCGATGTACGCAGTAACGACCTTGGCTTCCGGTTGCTTGGTCAACCAGGCCTCGACCTTGGCGGTGGTTGCGCTTGTACTGTCGATGGACGTCCCATACGGCATCTGCACTTCGACCAGCACCTCCGGGCGATCGGAAGTCGGAAAGAACTGCTTCTTCACCACGGCCATGCCCAGCACCGCGATCGAGAATGCACCGACCACGCTCCCCGCAACCAGCCATTTGCGGCGAATCACAACACCAAGGAGCTGGCGGAAGCGGTTGTAGCGCGGCGTGTCGTAGATCGCCTCGTGCCCGCCCTCGCGCTTCCTGATGTTCGGGAGCAGCTTCACCCCGAGATAAGGCGTGAACACGACAGCGACGACCCAGGATGCGATCAGCGCGATGCCGACGATCCAGAACATGTTGGCGGTGTATTCGCCGGCGGTCGACCTGGCGAAGCCGTTTGGCATGAAGCCGATCGCGGTCACCAGTGTCCCGGCGAGCATGGGCGCGGCGGTATGACTCCACGCATAGGCCGCGGCGCTGATGCGGTCGTAACCCTCCTCCATCTTCACGACCATCATCTCGATGGCGATGATCGCGTCGTCGACCAGCAGTCCCAGGGCGAGTATCAGCGAGCCGAACGTGATGCGGTCGAAGTCCTTGCCGGTGGCCGCCATGACGATGAATACCGCAGCCAATGTCAGGGGAACCGCCGCGGCGACGATGATGCCGACGCGCCATCCCATGCTGAGAAAGCTCACCAGCATCACCACGCCGAGGG
>MERD01000081.1:1252-2997 GCA_001771935.1 Betaproteobacteria bacterium RIFCSPLOWO2_02_FULL_67_26 | reverse complement strand
GGGCGACGAGAAACTTGACCATGAACTCGTCGACGGCCGTGCGAATATTGTCGGACTGGTCCGTGACCTTGGAGAGGCTCATGCCGAGCGGCATTTCCGCGTTGATTGCCGCCGCTTCCTTTTCCAGCGCCTTGCCGAGGTCGAGGCCGTTCCATCCCTCGCGCATGACCACGCCGAGCAGCAACGCCAGCTCGCCGTTGCTGCGGATCAGGAAGCTCGCCGGATCTTCGTAGCCCCGTTTCACCTGGGCGATGTCGGCGAGCTTCAGCGTGCGGCCCTGCGCAGCGACAGGCGTATCGCGGATCTTCTGCAGATCGTCGATGGCGCCGTCCAGCCTGATGAGGACTTGCGGGCCGTTGGCTTCGATCGCGCCGGCGGGCGTCATGGCGTTGCGGCTGTTGAGCGCGCCGAAGATGTCCCGGGGGGAGATGCCCAGCGTTGCGAGGCGGTCGTAGGAGAACTCGACGAAAATCCGTTCCGCTTGCTCGCCGATGATGTTCACCTTCTTGACGCCCGGCACGTGAAGCAGTCGTTGGCGCCACACTTCCGCTTCCCGGACGAGGTGCCGATGCGGCTCATCCTTCGCCTTCAGCGCGTACAGCGCAAAGGTCACGTCGGCGTATTCGTCGTTCACCATCGGACCGATGACGCCACGCGGCAAGTGGGGGGCCTCGTCGCCGAGTTTCTTGCGCGCCTGATAGAACTGATCGGGGACATCGGCGGGCGGCGTGCTGTCAAGCAAGATCACCGTAGTGAACGCCAGGCCCGGTCGCGTAAAGGTCTCGGTCCGGTCATACCAGCGCAGTTCCTGCATCCGCTTCTCCAGCCTTTCGGCGACCAACTCTTCCATCTCCTTCGCCGTCGCTCCCGGCCAGGCCGTTACGACGGTCATCTGCTTGATCGTGAAGGAAGGGTCTTCCGCCCGGCCCAGCGTCAGGAAAGCCACGACGCCGGCGATGGAGATCGCCACGAGCAGGAACAAGGTAACGGAGCGCTCGCGTACGGCGAGGGCGGAGAGATTGAAGCCGCTCATCGCTATCTCGCGCCGTTGACGGCCGGGCTTCGTCCGGCCTCGCTTTGCGCGAGTCGCACGTGCTCGCCTTCGTGCAGCAGATGCGCACCGAGCGCCACGACGCGATCGCCGGCTTCGAGATTGCCGACGACAGAAGCCGCCTCGCCGCTGAGGCCGGCGATTTGCACGGCCCGCCAAGTGACCCGGGGCGTTTCTCCTTGGACCAGCCATACGCCGGGACCCTTGCCTGGATCGAAAATCGCGCCGATCGGTACCTGCAGCGCCGGCGCGGACCGGGCGTCCGATATCTGGACGGACACGGTCGAGCCGAGCGGCGCCTCGGCCAAAGGGCCTTCCAGCACGTACCTGGCCTCGAATGTGCGAGTGTGACGGTTTGCCGCGTCCGATAACTGGCGAAGCTTCGCAGAGCCCGTCAGCCTGCTTCCGTACATGGTTGCCTGGCCCGTGGAGCCGATCGCCGGGCGCAGGGTCTCGGGAAGCTCGATGATTGCCTCGCGAGGTCCGGCACGCGCCACACGCACGACGACCTGCCCGGGAGCGACGACCTGCCCCGGCTCCGCCAGAGTCTCGACTACCACGCCGTCCGCATCAGAAAGCAGGACTGCGTAGTCCGTCTCGTTACGCGCAACGTCGGCCCGGGCGTCTGCGGCATTGAGCTCCGCTCGGGCCGCCTCGGCGGCAGCCTTCACTTTGTCGTAGGCCGCTGCCGAGA
>MERD01000081.1:0-1224 GCA_001771935.1 Betaproteobacteria bacterium RIFCSPLOWO2_02_FULL_67_26 | reverse complement strand
GGCGGCAGCCTTCACTTTGTCGTAGGCCGCTGCCGAGACGAAGTTCGCGGAGACGAGGCGGCGGTATCGCGCCTCGTCGTCCGCAGCCTGGCGCGCGCGCGCCCTGGCGGCCGCAACGGCCTCCTCGTGCGCTCGCATGGCAAGCCTCAGGTCCGTGGGATCGATACGCATGAGCGCCTGGCCGCGCTTGACGGTTTGCCCGGCATCAACCAAGCGTCCCAGGACCTTCCCTGGGACTCGGAATCCCAGGTCGCTCTGCACGTGGGCCGCGACGATTCCAGTGAACGAACGCTCTGACTGGACGGAGCTCTCGACTGTCTCGATCCGCACCAGCGGAGGCTGCAACCGCGGGTCAGTTGAGGAAGAAGTGGCGTCACTGCATGCCGCCAAGACGAAGGGCAACAGGCCGACGAGGGTAATGAAGGGAACATTACGGAGCTGCAGCATGGGAACCTCCGGGGACTACGTCGGGCGCCGCGGCACGACGAGGGTGCCGACCGAAACCTGCACCGCCTCGCCTTTCTGATTCTTCGTCGTCGTTCGCACTTTGAGCAATCCTTGATGCGCACGTGATTTCGACGGCCGTACCTCGAGCACTTCGCTTTCGACGTGCAGCTCGTCGCCCGCGCGCACGGGAACGGGCCAACGGAACTCGTCGAACCCCGCGCCGACGATACCGCCGACAGGCTTGAAGTCGCTCGCGACGAGCAGTCGCATCGTGAGCGCGGCGGTATGCCAGCCGCTCGCCGCCAAGCCGCCGAATATCGAGCGGCGCGCGCAATCTTCGTCCAGGTGGAAAGGCTGCGGGTCGAACTCCGCCGCGAACGCCTTGATGCGCTCCTTTTCGACGGTGATCCGTCCGGACCCGTAGATCTGCCCGACGGCGAAGTCTTCGAGATATTTCCCGCTCATATTGGCGATCTCCTTTGCAGCGCGGCTGCCGCGGACCACGGCCACGTCAGCGAACCGAACCAGGCGCCGCCCGCGACGGCGGCCCAATTGATGAGGCCAGCGGCGATAAGCCCGGCGCTTTGCGCGAGGAACACGTGCGAGAGCTCACCGGTCCAGCGCAGCGCGAGCCAGCCGGCGAGCGCCGCGATCGCAAGGCGCGCCACGGCGCCGAGGAGCGGCCACAGCAGCCGGCCCGCGCCTTGGGAGGCGAAGTAAAGTGACAACGCGAGGCCGAACATTCCATAGAAGGGCCCCACCGTCCGCAGGTAGGTC
>MERD01000080.1:28722-28918 GCA_001771935.1 Betaproteobacteria bacterium RIFCSPLOWO2_02_FULL_67_26 | reverse complement strand
TACTTCGCGGCGGGCCCGGAAACCGGAGCGCGGCCCAGGAACTTCTGGTTGGCGAGGACGCCGGCGAGCAACCCGAGCCCGATCAGGTCGGTGATGAGGCCGGGCTTGATGAGGAGCAGCGCGGCCGCCAGCAGGAACAGCCGCTCCCAGATCCGCGTCTCGCGCAGCAGGTAGCCGAACATTCCCGCGGCCAGGC
>MERD01000080.1:23675-28694 GCA_001771935.1 Betaproteobacteria bacterium RIFCSPLOWO2_02_FULL_67_26 | reverse complement strand
TGCGAGCAGGCTCACGTGCCATTCATCCCAGCCGTTGATCATCAGCAGGGCCGGCTCGTAGATGAACATGAACGGCACGATGAATCCGGCCGCGCCGACGCGCACCGCTGCCCAGCCGCTCTCCCAGAGGTTCGCCTTCGCGAGTCCCGCGGCCGCGTACACGGCCAGCGCGACCGGCGGCGTGATCGCGGACAGGATGGCGAAGTAGAACGCGAACATGTGCGCGGCGGGCACCGGGGCGCCGAGCTTGATGAGCGCGGGCACCAGCAGGGACACCATGACGATGTACGCGGGGGTGGTCGGCATGCCCATGCCGAGCACGATGCCGGCGAGCATGGTGAGCACCAGCGCCAGCAGCAGCATTTGCTGGGCGAGGCCAACGACGAAGGCGGTAAAGTTCACCGCGGCGCCGGTCAGGAAAATCACGCCGATGATGATGCCGGCGCAGGCGCAGGCGAGCGCCACCGCGATCGAGTTCTTGGCCCCATCCTCGAGCGCATCCCAGACCGTCCGCCAGGTGATTCCCGCGCGCGTGCTCTTGCGCAGCATCGCCACCGGGATGCAGGAGAAGGTGCCGGCAAGCGCGCAGTACGGCGCGCTGTAGCCGGCCATCAATCCGAACAAAACGACCAGGATCGGGATGAAAAGGTGCCCCCGCTCGCGCATTACCGTGGCGAAGCGCGGAATTTCGGAGCGCGGCAGACCCAGCAGGCCGACGCGCTTCGCCTCGAAGTGCACCGCGAAAAACACCGCCACGTAGTAGAGGATCGCCGGGATGATGGCCCAGATCGTCACCTGGAAGTACGACACGGCGAGAAATTCCGCCATCACGAAGGCGGCGGCGCCCATGATCGGGGGCATGATCTGGCCGCCGGTGGAGGCGACCGACTCGACCGCGGCGGCAAACGCCGGCCGGAAGCCGGAGCGCTTCATGAGCGGGATGGTGATGGGCCCGTCCACGAGTACGTTCGCCACCGCGCTGCCCGATACGGTGCCGAACAGGCTCGAACTCACCACGGCAACCTTGCCGGGGCCGCCAGCCGTGTGGCCGGTCAGCGCAAGCGCGAAGTCCATGAACAGGCGCCCGACGCCCGTCTTTTCCATGAAGCTGCCGAACAGCACGAACATGATCACGAACGTGGCCGACACCCCGAGCGTGGGGCCGAAGATGCCCTCGGTCGTGAGGTACATGATCTCGATCATCTGCTCGAGGCGGACGTTGGAAATGAACAGCCCGTAGGCCAGGAAAATGATCGCGGTCACCGGCAACGCCCAGCCGATGACGCGGCGCGTTGCGTCCAGCACCAGCAGGGTGAAGATCGCGCCCAGGACCAGTTCCTCGGTCTCGGGGCTGTCCACGTAGACGAAGCGGGTGATGAGGCGCTCGTGCTCCCACCACACGTAGAAGATGGTCCCGGCGGTGACCGAGATCAGCAGCCAGTCGAGCCACGAGGCGGTAGTCGCCCTGGCGCCGATCGTGCCGCCCGCGTCATCGCGCAAGACATGCTCTTCCGGGGTCTTACTGGACTTGACGAGGCTCGGGTAGAGCAGGAACACCAATATCATCGCGAACAGCAGGTGGGCGCCGCGGAAGAAGAGGGCCTGGGGCGCGCCGATGAACGCGATCGTGAGGTGGTATACGGACATCCCGACCGCGGTGGCCGCGATGATCCATTTCAGCAGGCGCTCGGCGTTCACTCTGCCCTCCGCCGTCACGGCGCAAAAAAAGAGCGGCGCGAAAAATCCCGCGCCGCCACCGTTCGAGCCGGGCCTAGAACGCCTTGGCTTCCTGGTAGTACTTGCGCGCGCCCGGGTGGTAGGGCACGCCGACGTCGGTCGCCATGTCCTTCACCGACAGTCCCTTGACCGCGGCGACCACGTTGCCGAGGTCCCCGACGTTGGTGGCGAGCGCCTTGGTAATGTTGTAGACGAGCTGTTCCGGCAGCTTGCAGCTCGCGATGAGGTGGGTCCAGGTCCCGATGGTCTGGATGTCCTTGTCCTGCTTGGGGTAGCTGCCGGCCTTGATGATGCGCTTGTCGTAGCCCCTGTTGAGCGCCTGCGCCGCCTTGAACTTGTCCTCGGGGATCTCGAGCACGCGAATTTCGCGCGCCGAGGCGAGATCCATCACCGCCGAAGCGGGCACCGTGGTGATCAGCCCGAACACCTGTGCATGGCCGTCCTTCAACTGCGACACCGAGTCGGTGTAAGAGCCGAAGTTCACCTTCGACATCTTGCCGTAGTCGAGGCCATAGATCTTCAGCACATCGCGGGTCATTTGCTCGCCGGTATTTCCCTTCTGCTGGGTCGTGAGCGCCTTGCCCGTCGCGTCCCCCACGGTCTTTATGCCCGCGTCGGCGAGCGCGACCATGTGGAAGTACTGGAAGTAGAGCGTGGCGACGTGGCATACGTTGCCGGTCTTCAGCTTGAAGGGATCGCGCCCGAGCGCCCCGTCGTAGGTGGAACTGGCGTTGCCGAAGCCGAGGTCGGCCTTGCCGGTCTGCACGCCCAGCACGTTGGAGATGCCGGCGCCGGGGGCAACGGACATCTTTACGCCCGGGATGTTCTTCTCCAGGATGCCCTGGATGGCGCCGCCGAGCGGGTACCACGAACCGCCCTGCGGCCCGGTCATCATCTTCAGTTCCTGCGCGGCGACGGGAAGCGCGAGCGCCACAGCGGCGGAAAAAACAAAAAGGCGCGATACGTATGCTTTCTTCATGGCTCTCTCCTTGGGTAGCCGCGTTACCGGACCGGCGTCCGCGGTTTTTGGTGCGCTGATTGTGTCGCCGCCCCGGGGCTTCGTCAAGCGAGATACGGCTTGATCCAGCCCAGACCGGCGTTGGTCGTCGCCCTGGGCTTGTACTCGCAGCCAATCCAGCCCGGGTAGCCGATGCGGTCGATGTGCTGGAACAGGAAGGGATAGTTGATCTCCCCGGTGCCCGGCTCGTTCCGCCCCGGGTTATCGGCGAGCTGCATGTGGGGGATCAACTTGAGACTCGTCTCGATGCTGCGGGCGAGATCGCCTTCCATGATCTGCATGTGGTAGATGTCGTACTGCAGGAACAGGTTGTCGGAGCCGACCGCCGTGATGATGTCGAGCGCCTGTTTCGAGTGATTCAGAAAAAATCCCGGTATGTCGAGCGTGTTGATCGGCTCGATCAGCAGCTTGATGCCGGCGTCCTTGAAGCGGGGCGCCGCGTACTGGAGGTTCTTGATGAAGGTCTCGCGCGCGTCATTGGGATCCCGGTGCCGCGGCCGTATCCCGGCGAGGCAATTGACCTGCTTGCAGCCCAGGGCAGTCGCATATTCGATGGTCTGCGCGACGCCGGCCTGGAATTCCTTGACGCGGTCGGGGTGGCAGCCGATGCCGCGCTCGCCCTTTGCCCAGTCCCCGGCCGGCAGATTGTGCAGCACCTGGGTGAGCCCGTGCTTCTTCAGCTGCTCCGCGATGCGGTGCTTGTCGTGGTCGTAGGGAAATAGATACTCGACGCCCTTGAATCCGGCGCTGGCGGCGGCGCCGAACCGGTCCATGAAGTCGAGCTCATTCCAGAGCATCGTGAGGTTGGCGCAGAATTTCGGCATGACGGTTGGGAAAAGTGAACGGTGACCGGCGACCCGCAGTATATAACGGCTCGCCCGCGGTTTTGCCGTGCGTCTCGGCGGCGCCGCTATAATCGGCGGATACATGGCACAAGACCGGAAGCTCATCGCGGGGATATTGCTTGCCGCCGGGACCGGTTCCCGCTTCGGCGGCGACAAGCTGCTGCACCCTCTGGAGGACGGCGTGGCGATCGCCGCCCATGCTGCCCGCAACCTGCTGGCGGTGACGCCGGATGTGATCGCGGTGGTGCGCTGGGGTGATTTTCCGCTCTACGACATGCTGGAGCAGGAGGGCTGCCAGGTCACGATGTTCCAGGGCGCGGCGCGCGGCATGGGCGCGACGCTCGCGCACGGCGTGGGGCAGGCGCGCGGCGCGGACGGCTGGGTGATCGCACTCGCCGACATGCCGCGGATTGCGCCGGACACCATCAGGAAAGTCATCTCGGCGCTGGAGGAGGGCGCGCGGATCGCCGCGCCGGTTTACAAAGGCGAACGCGGGCACCCGGTAGGCTTCGGCGCGCAACTTCGCGACGAGTTGCTCGCGCTCGACGGCGACCAGGGCGCGCGCGCCGTCCTGGAAAAGCACCGCGATGCGGTCAGGCTGGTCGAGTGCGACGACAGCGGCGTGATCTACGACATCGACCGCAAGGCCGACATCGCGAACTGAGGGCTTCCGCATGGCTGCAACCGCACGGATCCCGCGCGGCGTCTGGATGCTGGGCTTCGTCAGCCTGTTCATGGACGTGTCCTCCGAGCTGATCCACAGCTTGTTGCCCGTATTCATGGTCACGTCCCTGGGCGCCACGGCGCTGATGGTCGGTGTCGTCGAGGGGGTGGCGGAAGCGACCGCGCTGATCGTAAAAGTGTTTTCGGGAACCCTCAGCGACTGGCTTGGGAAGCGCAAGGGACTGACCGTGCTGGGGTACGGCCTGGGCGCAATCTCCAAGCCCCTCTTTGCGCTCGCCCTTACCGTGCACTGGGTGTTCGCCGCCCGGTTCATGGACCGGATCGGCAAGGGAATTCGCGGGGCGCCGCGCGACGCCCTGGTCGCCGATCTGACGCCGCCGGAAATTCGCGGCGCTGCGTACGGGTTGCGGCAATCCCTCGATACCGTCGGCGCATTCCTCGGTCCGTTGCTGGCCATCGGATTGATGGTGCTGTGGGCCGGGGATTTCAGGGCGGTGTTCTGGTTTGCCGTAATACCCGCTGTCCTGTCCGTTCTGATCCTGATGTTCGGCGTTCACGAGCCGGGAGTCCCGGCAAGCGACCGGAACGCGCCATCGCCCATCCGGTGGCAGACGCTCACCGATCTGGGCACGGCCTATTGGTGGGTGGTCGCCGCGGGCGCGGCGTTCACGCTTGCCCGATTCAGCGAGGCATTTCTCATCCTGCGGGCCCAGCAGTTCGGGCTGCCCGACACCT
>MERD01000080.1:18814-23661 GCA_001771935.1 Betaproteobacteria bacterium RIFCSPLOWO2_02_FULL_67_26 | reverse complement strand
CCACAAGGCGCTGCTCGGGGCGGGACTGTCCGTGCTGATCGTCGCCGACCTTGTGCTGGCCCTCGCGACCGGGCTGACCGCGGTTGCACTGGGTGTCGCCTTGTGGGGCCTGCACATGGGGTTGACCCAGGGCCTGCTGGCGACGATGGTGGCGGCGACCGCGCCCGCTCACCTGCGCGGCACGGCGTTCGGTTTCTTCAACCTGGTGTGCGGAATCGCGATGCTGATCGCGAGCGTGCTCGCAGGGCTGCTGTGGGACCGGATCGGCGCTGCCTCGACGTTCTATGCGGGCGCCGCCTTCTCGGTGATGGCCTTGATGCTGCTCACGATGCAGCGCAACCGCGGCGCGGGCCCGGTTCCGTCCCGGTTTTGATTTTGCGCCGGGTTCATTCCTGGTTCCCCAGGCGCGCGACAATGCGCGCGTGCCTCCACAGCCATGCCAATGCCAGGAAAAACAGCGTGAAGGCGAGGGCGGCGTACCATTCAAGGACGTTTTCGAGGCGGTTCCTGTAGTCCGCGCTGTCGAGGAACGGCGGCACGAACACCTGGGCGAGCCCGATGAGGAGGGTGACCGCGCACAGCGCGACCAGCATCCGGTCGAGCCGTGCCGGGAGCGCAATGGTACCCGCCTGCGCCATGCGCCACAGCGTTCCGCTCGCGATCAGCATGCACAGATAGGTGAAGCCGAAGTAGAAGATCACACCGTAACGGCGCATCCAGCGATAGGCCTGTCCCTCGGTGCCGAGAAAGGTCCCGTAGAGGATGAGAAACACGCCGGCGAGGACGCCGAGCCACGGCAGAACCAGCAGCGTTCCGCGCGCCCGCGCCCCCGTGCCCCTCAGCCAGCCGGCGCACAACAGCCAGGTCAGCGCCTGCAATACGGCCGCTGGCAGCACCAGCGCGCGGAAAATGTGGTTGGGCAGATCGTGCCGCGCGGCGCGGCTGATCGAGACACAGCCGTCGAGCAGTGGCATGCAGGGCGCGATGAGATCGAGCTTGAAGGACAGCCAGAGCGCAACGATGGCGGCGACGGCGGGAAGGAGTCCGCCGATCAGCGGCAGCGGCCACAGGACGATCGCGGGTCCGGCGTTTCGGGCGGAGGCATCCATGGCGTGACGATGTTAGCGCGATTCCTTGACGCTGGTAAAAGCGGATGCGAGACTCGCCATCAACAGCAGTTCGCTCACGGCTATTAGCTGAGCGCTGCCGCCAACAGCACGGAAGACATATGAAGCGTTTCGAAGGTACCGATACCTACATTGCGACCGACGACCTGATGATGGCGGTGAATGCCGCGCTGACGCTGGAGCGGCCGCTGCTGGTCAAGGGAGAGCCCGGCACCGGCAAGACCATGCTCGCGATCGAGATCGCCCGGGCGCTGGGCCGGCCGCTCTACGAGTGGCACATCAAGTCCACGACCAAGGCGCAGCACGGGCTCTACGAGTACGACGCCGTGTCGCGGCTGCGCGACTCCCAGCTCGGCGACCCGCGCGTGCACGAGATCCGGAACTACATCGTGCGCGGCATGCTGTGGAGCGCCTTCGCGGCCGAAACGCCCGCCGTCCTGCTGATCGACGAGGTGGACAAGGCCGATATCGAGTTCCCCAACGATCTCCTGCGCGAGCTCGACCGCATGGAGTTCTACGTCTACGAGACGCAGGAGCTGGTCAGGGCGCGCCACCGGCCGCTGGTGCTGATCACCAGCAACAACGAGAAGGAGCTGCCCGATGCCTTCCTGCGGCGCTGCTTCTTCCACTACATCCGCTTTCCCGATCACGAGACCATGGAACGGATCGTCCACGTGCACCATCCCGGCGTCAAGAAGCAGCTTCTGCGCGAGGCGCTGCAGGCGTTCTTCGAGATTCGCGAGGTGCCGGGGCTCAAGAAGAAGCCCTCGACCTCGGAGCTTCTCGACTGGCTGAAGCTCCTGATGGCCGAGGACATTCCGCCCGAGGCCCTGCACAGCCAGGAGAGCCACAAGATCATCCCGCCGCTGCACGGCGCGCTGCTGAAAAACGAGCAGGACGTGCATCTCTTCGAGCGATTGGTGTTCATGTCGCGGCGGTCACGCTAGCGGTTCCATGCTGGTTCGCATCCTCAGGGAGATGTTTTTCGGGCCCGGCCGGAGCCGAAAAGCGGAGACCGTTGCCGCTCCCGGCGAGAACCCCCTGGCCGGCTGGTTCTCGAATCACACCGGGCGCTACGTATCGAAGTGGGACCATTACCTGGACATTTACCACCGGCATTTTGCGCGATTCCGGGGCCGGTCCCCGGTGGTGCTCGAAGTCGGCGTCTTTCATGGCGGCTCACTCGAGATGTGGCACGACTACTTCGGCCCCGGCTGCCGGCTCTATGCCGTCGACAATGACCCGCGGTGCAAGGCATTCGAGGACGAGAAGACGAAGATAATGATCGGCGACCAGGCGGACCGCGGATTTCTCGCGCAACTGCGCATGGAGGTGCCGCGGGCGGACATCCTGGTCGACGATGGCGGGCATTTCATGAACCAGCAGATCGCCACGTTCGAGGAACTCTACCGGCACGTCGCGGACGACGGGGTGTACCTGTGCGAGGACCTGCATACCTCGTACTGGGAGGATTTCGGCGGGGGCTATCGCAAAGCGGGGTCCTTCGTCGAGTTCAGCAAGGCGCTCATAGACCAGTTGAACGCCTGGCATTCCCGGGAGCCGGACCGGTTTCAATCGAACGATTTCACGCGGGCGACGTACTGCATGCACTACTATGACAGCGTGCTCGTGATCGAGAAGCGGCCCATGAGCCGCCCGCGCAAAATCGTGGCGGGCCGGCCGTCATTCTGAGGGTGCCGGCTTCGGAGCCTGCGGTGCTGATCGAGTTTTTCCTGAAGCTCAAGGAAGGGGGCGTCCCGGTCTCGATCAAGGAGTTCCTGACCTTGATCGAGGCGCTGGCGAAGCGCGTTGCGTTCGGCAGCATGGAGGCGTTCTACTACCTCGCGCGCGCCGCCCTGGTAAAGGACGAGAAGCATTACGACCGCTACGACCGCGTGTTCGCGGCCTACTTCAAGGGCATCGTCCAGGTCGACGAGATCGCGCTGCTGATCCCGGAGGAATGGCTCAAGAAGCTCGCGGAGAAGCTCCTGTCCGACGAGGAGAAAAAGCTCGTCGAGTCCATGGGTGGCTGGGACCGGCTGATGGAGACGCTCAAGCAGCGGCTCGAGGAGCAAAAGGGCCGGCACCAGGGCGGGGGCAAGTGGATCGGAACGGCCGGTACCAGCCCCTACGGGGCATACGGCTACAACCCCGAGGGCGTGCGCATCGGCCAGCCCGAATCCCGCCACCGCCGCGCGGTGAAGGTCTGGGACCAGCGCGAATTCCGCAACCTCGACGACACGATCGAGCTCGGGACCCGCAACATCAAGGTGGCGCTGCGCCGCCTGCGCAAGTTCGCGCGCATCGGCGCGCCGGACGAGCTGGACCTCGACGACACCATCCGCTCGACGGCGAAGAACGCCGGCTGGCTCGACCTCAAGATGGTCCCGGAGCGGCACAACGCGGTGAAGGTCTTGCTGTTCCTCGACATCGGCGGCTCGATGGACGACCACATTCGCATCTGCGAGCAGCTGTTCTCGGCGGCGCGCGTCGAGTTCAAGCACCTGGAGTACTTCTACTTCCACAACTTTCTCTACGAGCGGTTGTGGCGCGACAACCGCCGGCGCGCCGCCGAGCGCCTCGCGACGTGGGACGTGCTCCATACCTATCCACATGACTATAAAGTGATATTCGTGGGGGACGCGACGATGAGCCCGTATGAAATCGGGTACCCCGGCGGCAGCGTCGAGCACACCAACGAGGAAGCGGGCGCGGTGTGGATGCAGCGATTGCTGGCGGTGTATGCCAACGCGATCTGGTTGAATCCGCAGCCCCAATCAATGTGGGACTACCACGAGTCCATACGCATCACGCGGCAGCTGATGGGGGAGCGCATGTTCCCGCTCACGCTGGATGGCCTGGACCGCGGCATGCGCCTGTTGAGCAAGGCGCGCTAGACCCCGTGACCGGTGACTCGTGACCGGTCAACGCTCGACCACGATCTGGCCCATCTGGGTGAGCATGCCGAGCTCGTCGCGCATCACCCACTCCTCGACGATCTTGCCGTTCCTGAGGCGAAACTGCGCGATGGTCCCCCAGTTCACTTCCTGCTCCTTGGCCAGCGTCACGGCGACCCCGCGGCTGCGAAACGTGTGGGGACGCATCTTCGTGCGGTGGAAGACCCGCACCGCGACCATGTCCCCTTCCGCAACCATGCCCGACAGCTCCGAGGAAAACGCCGAGAAATCCTTCGAGATGGCGCGCCAGCGCTGCACGACGGCTTCAGCGCCGTGCACGTCGTAACTGGGGCGGTGCAGCACGACGTCCGGCGCCATGAGCTCGGCCATTACCTCGATCTTTCGTTGATCCAGGGCTTCGCGGAAGTAGCGCTCGACGATGGCCTTGTTGAGTGCCTCCTGGCTCTGCTTCGCGGATTCCGTCATGCGGCCTTTGCCCATCAATGTCATGAGGCCGCGAATTGTACAGGCAATCGGAGGACGCGCGCGATGAACGGCGATTAGGGTACGGGAGCCGCGGCTCCCGAGCACTAGGGCGTCCGGATTTACAGGTTGTAGCCTTTCTCGTTGTGCAGCACGGTATCGAGACCGTCCGTTTCCTCTTCCGTCGTCACGCGCATGCCGACCACGACCTCGCTCAATTTGAGCAGGATCCAGGTGAAGATGCCGGACCAGGCCGCGACCGCGAGCACGCCGATGATCTGCACCAGGACCTGGTCGCCCATCGTGACTTTCTCGGGATAGCCGTTGCCGCCGAAAGTGG
>MERD01000080.1:0-18799 GCA_001771935.1 Betaproteobacteria bacterium RIFCSPLOWO2_02_FULL_67_26 | reverse complement strand
AGCCGTTGCCGCCGAAAGTGGACGCCACGAACACGCCCGTAAGGATGGTGCCGATGATGCCCCCGACGCCGTGGACCGGGAACACGTCGAGCGAGTCGTCGACTTTCAGCGCCTGTTTCATGTAGCTGGTGGCGAAGAAGCAGCAGATTCCGGCAGCGGCGCCGATAGCCAGCGCACCGAGCGGTCCGACGAAGCCCGAAGCCGGCGTGATCGTGCCCAGTCCCGCGACCATGCCGGTCACGACACCGAGCGCCGAGGGCTTGCCGTAGCGCAGCCACTCGCAGACCATCCACGCGAACGCGCCAGTCGCCGCGCCGATGTGCGTGACGATCATCGCCATGCCCGCGGCGCCGTCGGCGGCGAGCGCGCTGCCGGCATTGAACCCGAACCAGCCCACCCACAGCATGCACGCGCCGGTTACCGTCATCGTCATGTTGTGCGGGGGCATTGGCGTTTCGGGAAACCCCCGGCGCTTGCCGAGCACGAGCGCGCAGACGAGCGCCGCGACGCCCGCGTTCAGGTGCACGACGGTGCCGCCCGCGAAATCCATGATGCCTTTCTTCGCCAGCCAGCCGTCGCCCCACACCCAGTGCGCGATCGGGCAGTAGACGACGAGCAGCCAGAGCACGCTGAACAGCAGCATGCCGGAGAACTTCACGCGCTCGGCGTAGGCGCCGAGCACCAGCGCCGGCGTGATGATCGCGAACGTCAACTGGAACATCGCAAACACGGTCTCCGGAATGCTGCCCTTGACCGTCTTGACCTCGATCCCGGACAGGAAAGACTTCTCGAAGCCGCCGTACCAGGCGTTGAGCGCCCCGGCGTCCCCGAATGCGATGCTGTAGCCGACGGCCACCCACGCGAGCGTCACGATGCAGGTGATGGCAAAGCACTGCATGAGGACGGAAAGCACGTTTTTCATGCGCACCAGCCCGGCGTAGAACAGCGCGAGCCCCGGCAGGGTCATGAACAGCACCAGCACCGACGAGGTGAGCATCCACGCGGTGTTTGCCGCATCCAGCTTCGGCGGTGGAGGCGGCTCGGCCGCGGCGACCTCTGGCGAGTTGAACAGTGACGCGGCGACCAGCAACAACAGCAGGACCGGGATACAGCGGTGGATTCTTATCATGGACTCCTCCCTTGCGCGCACCGCACCAAAACAGTGCGATGGCAATAATGGACTGCGAGCCGCGCTCGGTCAAGCCGATCACCCATCACCCGAATCCGTGCGCTGCCTCCCAGCCCAGAATCGCAGCCTTGCGCGTCGGCCCCCACCGGTAGCCGCCCAACGCGCCGGATTCCCGGATGACGCGATGGCAGGGAATGAGCCAGGCGATCGGGTTGGCGCCGATGGCGCGTCCCGTAGCCCGGGCCGCCTTGTCATGGCCGGTGCGGCTTGCGACATCACCATAGGTTACGACGGACCCGAACGGCACGCGGATGAGCGCGCGCCAGACCTGGATCTGGAAGTTGGTGCCCTTGACCAGCAGCGCAAGCGGTCGCGCCGGGCGTGGACCCAGGGGCGCAAAGATACGATGCGCCAGATCCGCCATCTTCACGGGATCGTGCTGGAGGGCGGCATGGGGCCATTCTGCGCGCAGCGCGGCCCGCTCCATGCTCTCGTCCTCGGCAAACCGCAGGGCGCAGATGCCGCGCGCCGTGGTCGCGATCAGGCAGCGTCCGAAGGGCGATTCGCACAGCCCATAGCGAATGGCGAGGCCGCGCCCGCCGTCACGGAACTCGCCGGGCGTCATCGCTTCGAGCGTGACGAAGAGGTCGTGCAGCCGCCCGGGACCGGAAAGCCCCACGCCGGCGGCGAGGTCGAGAACGCTGCGGGACTCGGCAAGGCGCGCCTTGGCGTGCTCCACGGTGAGGTACTGCAGGAACCGCTTGGGGCTGACGCCGGCCCAGCGCGTGAACAGCCGCTGGAAGTGATGCTCGCTCAGGTGGATCCGCCGGGCCACCTCCGTAAGATCGGGCTGGTCCGCGGCATTCCGTCCCAGGAATTCGATGGCGCGCGCGATGCGCTCGTAATCCCGGGCTGCCGACGCGGTATCGGATTGCTCGTTGGGGGCGGCGACCAGGTTTTCCATGGCCGCAAGCTTAAGGCGGGCGGGCGGCGGTTTCCACCCGTTTCTTGCTGAATTTCGCGACCGGTCACCAGTCACCAGTCACGAGTCACGCCTCTCAGCGCGGCTGCTGCCGCCGGTCGCCGGTCGGCGGCGGGGCGGTCTGTAGCACCTCGTCCACGCTGGTGAGCCCGGCGGCGACCTTCAGCGCGCCGCTGATCCGCAGCGGCTTCATGCCTTCCTTGTAGGCCTTCTCCTGCAGCGCGACCAGGTCGGTTTCCTGCGTGATCGCCCGCTTGAGCTCGTTCGTCAACACCATCGTCTCGTAGATGCCGACCCGCCCCATGTAGCCCGTCATGCGGCATTCGAGGCAGCCCTTGGTGACGTAGGTCGTGCCCTTGGGCTTGGGTGCTTTCCACGGCGCCACCAGCTGTTCCCACGCCGAGTCCTCGAGGTCGCGCTGCTCCTTGCAGTGGGGGCAGAGCGTTCGCAGCAGCCGCTGCGCCATGACGCCGAGGATGGTGGACTGCAGCAGGTAGGACGGCACGCCGATATCGAGCATGCGGGTGATCGCCGAGGGCGAATCGTTGGTGTGCAGGGTGGAGAGCACGAGGTGGCCGGTAAGCGCCGCCTGGATCGCCATTTCGGCGGTCTCGAGGTCGCGGATCTCGCCGACCATGATGATGTCCGGGTCCTGGCGCATGAGCGTGCGGATGCCGCTCGCAAAGTCCACGCCGATCGACTGCTGCACCTGCATCTGGTTGAAGGCGGGCTCGATCATCTCGATCGGGTCCTCCACCGTGCAGACGTTTACTTCGGGCGTGGCAAGCTGCTTGAGCGTCGAATAGAGGGTGGTGGTCTTGCCCGAGCCGGTGGGGCCGGTCACCAGCAGGATGCCGTGCGGCTGGTTCGACATCTGGATCCACTTGCGCTCGTCCTCCTCCGGAAACCCGAGCTCCTTGTAGTCCTTCACCAGGTTTTCCGGATTGAAGATCCGCATCACCAGCTTCTCGCCGAACGCGGTCGGCATGGTGGAGAGCCGCAATTCCACCTCCTGGCCGTCCGGCGAGACGGTCTTCAGCCGCCCGTCCTGCGGCCGCCGCTTCTCCACGACGTCCATGCGCCCCAGCACCTTGATGCGGCTGGTCATCGCTCCCATCACCGGCGTCGGGATCTGGTAGACCTGGTGCAGCACGCCGTCGATGCGGAAACGCACGTTGCTGATGTCGCGCCGCGGCTCGAGGTGGATGTCGCTCGCGCGCTCCTCGAACGCGTAGTTGAACAGCCAGTCGCAGATGTGGACGATGTGCTGGTCGTTGGCGTCGAGCTTGCCGCTGCGGCCGAGCTGCACCAGCTGCTCGAAATTGGCGATGTCGCTGATCGCGCCCTTGTCTTTCGCGGTCGCGCCCTTGACCGATTGCGCCAGGTTGTAGAACTCGACCAGGTAGCTCTGCAGCTCGACGGGGTTGGCGAGGACGCGCTTGATATCGAGCCGCAGCACCTGCTTGATCTGCTCCTCCCAGTCGCGCACGAACGGCTCGCTGGTGGCGATGGTGACCTCGCGCGTGGTGATGGCGACCGGGAGGATGTGAAAGCGCTCGGCATAGGCGCTCGACATCGTCTTGGTCACCGCGGCGAAATCGATCTTGAACGGATCGATGTGGAAGTACGGCAGCCCGACCTTCTCCGCCAGCCACTGGGTGAGCGCCTCGAGGTGCAGGACCTTGCGCGGCTGGCGCGGGTCCTTCCATTTCTGGTCGGCGATCACCACCAGCGGATGCACTTCGCTGCGCGCGAAGCGGCGGTTCTTGGAAAGCTCGTCCGCGATTTCCTTGGGTACCAACCCGTCGGCCACCAGGTCGGCGAGCACCTGCGACAACTCGAGCCGGCGGTCCTTCTGGCGCTCGGTTGCTTTCGCGGCGGTGGACATGGGCTCGAGTCTCGTATTGTTCGAGACACTATAACCGAGATTGGTAATTCTCTCAATGGCTTACGACGAAAACGCGAACGCAGCAGGACGCCTTGCCTATAATGGTTGCACCGGAACAGCACCCCGAGGGGAGGAAGCCCAATGAGCCGGATTGCCCGCACGACTTGCGCAGCGCTACTGTGCCTCGCCTCCGCGTTTCCAGCGCCGGCGCTGGCCGGCGAAGCGGCGCCCATCCGGGTGTTCGACGCCGGCGAGCTGACGCTTGCCCGCTACACGGTGCTCAAGCGGTTGTGGACCGGCAGCTGGCGTTCGGCGTTCGGGGTTCCCGTCCATAACGACGCCGGCATGGCGATCACGGCGCTCACCACGGAAGCGGCCAGCCTCGGCGCCGACGGCGTCGTCAACCTGCACTGCCTGAACGACAGCGGCGGTTGGTCTTCAGGGTATTTCTGCTACGGCCTGGCGATCAGGCTCAAACCCTAGCCGTCAGCCGTCAGCCGTCAGCGCAGCGCGGCGTTGATGCGATCCAGCATCACGCTGCCCGGGCATAATTCCCGTTCGGCGAGCTGGTTGAGGGGAGCCTCCACGGTGTTGAGGTGCTCGTGGAGGTCGGACGACGCCGGATCCAGGTACAGCAGCCCGGTCACCACTTCGCCGGCCGCCGCGCGCTCCTGAAGGTATTTCATCACCTTTATGCGGTCGGTCGGATCATAGTCCGGCGCGAGCTTGCGCAGCCTCAGCAGCGCGCCGTCGTGCTGCGCCACTTCAACCACCTGCCCCGGCGCGTATTCGGCGGTGATCTCGTCCCGGCCTTCGATGAAATCGAGCCGGTTGACCGCCTCGTTGTGCTCGCGCACGTAATCGTAGCTCTTGGTCGAGCCCGGATGGTTGTTGAAGGCCACGCAGGGGGAGACCACGTCGATGAAGGCGGCGCCACGGTGCTGGATGGCGGCACTGATGAGCGGCACCAGCTGCTTCTTGTCGCCGGAGAAGCTGCGCGCGACATAGGTGGCGCCGAGCAGCAGCGCCATGCCGATCATATCGAGCGGCTCATCGGTGTTGGCGACGCCGCGCTTCGACTTCGACCCCTTGTCGGCGGTGGCGGAGAACTGTCCCTTGGTGAGGCCGTAGACGCCGTTGTTCTCGACGATGTAGACCATGTTCACGCCGCGCCGCACGCTGTGGGCGAACTGGCCGATCCCGATCGAGGCCGAATCGCCGTCGCCCGATACGCCCAGGTAGATGAGCTCGCGGTTGGCGAGGTTGGCGCCGGTCAGCACCGACGGCATGCGCCCGTGCACGCTGTTGAAGCCGTGCGAGTTGCCCAGGAAGTAGGTCGGGGTCTTGGAGGAGCAGCCGATGCCGGAGAGCTTGGCGACGCGGTGCGGCTCGATGTCGAGCTCCCAGCACGCCTGCACGATCGCCGCGGAGATCGAGTCATGGCCGCAGCCCGCGCACAATGTCGATATCGCCCCCTCGTAATCGCGGCGGGTATAGCCGACCGCGTTCTTCGCGAGGGTCGGGTGATGCAGCTTCGGTTTCGCGAGATAGGTCATGACACCACTCTTTTCAGCGGCACCACGGTGCGGGCCGCGGCATGCTGGGATATCTGGTCCACGATGAAGCGCGCGGTGATCGGCGTGCCGTCGTAATGCAGTACCGACAGCAGCCGCGACGGGTTCACCTTCGCCTCGTTGACGAGCAGGGTCTTCAATTGCGCGTCCCGGTTCTGCTCGACGACGAAGATCCAGGGATGCGCGGCGACGAAATCGGCGATCTCGTCCTGGAACGGGAAGCCGCGCACGCGCAGCGCGTTCACGTGTATCCCGCGCGCGGACAGCACGTCGAGCGCCTCCTGCATCGCGGGGCTGGTCGAGCCGTAAAAGATGGCGCCGAAGCGCGCCGGCTTGTCGGCGGGCCGCAGCAGCGGCTTGGGAACGAGGGTCTTCGCGGTGTCGAACTTGCGCTGCAGGCGCTGCATGTTGTCCACGTAATCGGGACCGGCCTCGCTGTAGCGCGCGTAACGGTCCTTGGTGGTGCCGCGCGTGAAGTAGGCTCCGCGCGCCGGGTGCGTGCCGGGGTAGGTGCGGAACGGGATGCCGTCGCCGTCCACGTCGAGGTAACGGCCGAATTCCCGGCCGGCCTCGAGGTCCGCATAGGTCATGACCTTGCCGCGGTCGTAGGCGCGCGTGTCGTCCCACTGGAACGGATCCGCCAGCCGCGTGTTCATGCCGATGTCGAGGTCGGTCATCACGAACACCGGCGTCTGCAGGCGCTCGGCGAGGTCGAACGCCTGCGCCGCGAACTCGAAGCATTCGGTCGGGTCCTCGGGGAACAGCATCACGTGCCGGGTGTCGCCGTGCGATGCGTAGGCGCAGGAGATCAGGTCCGACTGCTGCGTGCGCGTCGGCATGCCGGTGGAGGGGCCGCCGCGCTGCACGTCGACGATGACGACCGGGATCTCGGCGAAATAGGCGAGCCCGATGAATTCCTGCATGAGCGAGATGCCCGGGCCGGACGTCGCGGTGAACGAGCGCGCGCCGTTCCACCCCGCGCCGATTGCGATGCCGATCGACGCCAGCTCGTCCTCACCCTGGATGATGGCGTAGCGGTGCTTGCCCGTGGCCGGATCCACGCGGTACTTCCGGCAGTGCCCGATGAAGGCCTCCGCCAGCGAGGACGACGGCGTGATCGGGTACCACGCGCACACGGTCGCCCCGCCGTAGACCGCGCCGAGAGCGGTTGCGCTGTTGCCGTCCACGAATATCTTGTTGCCGACACTGTTGGCGCGCTTCACGCGCAGCCCGATCGGGCAGGCGAGATGCTCGCGCGCGTAGTCGCGGCCGAGCCGCAGCGCCTTGATGTTCGACTGGAGCAGGGCTTCCTTGCCCTTGTATTGCTCCGAGAACAGGCGCTCGATCTCGTTCGGGTCGATCTCCATCAGCGCTGACAGGGCGCCGACGTAGATGATGTTCTTGAACAGCTGGCGCTGGCGGGGATCAGTGTAGGTCGCGTTGCAGATCTCGGTGAGCGGCATGCCGATCGCATTGACGTCGTCGCGGAACTTCGATTTCGGCAGCGGCTTGGAATTGTCGTAGAAGAGGTAGCCGCCGGGGTCGATTTCCTTCACGTCCTGCGTCCAGGTTTGCGGGTTCATCGCGACCACGAGGTCCACGCCGCCGCGCCGCCCCTGGTAACCGGTCTCGTTGACCCGCACCTCGTACCAGGTCGGCAGGCCCTGAATGTTCGACGGGAAGATGTTGCGCGGGGACACCGGCACGCCCATCCGCAGGATCGAGCGGGCGAACAGCTCGTTCGCCGAAGCCGAGCCCGAGCCGTTGACGTTGGCGAACTTGACGACGAAATCGTTGGTGGCTTCTATTCTCTTCATCACGGTCGTTTCGTCAGGCCGCCTTGCGTTTCGGGCTGCGGCATCCCGGGCCGGCGTGGGTCATGTCGAGCAGGAATTTTTGCATGTCCCAGGCGCCGGTCGGGCAGCGCTCGGCGCACAGCCCGCAATGCAGGCAGACGTCTTCGTCCTTTGCCATGATGCGCCCGGTCTTGAGAGCGTCGGAAACATAGAGATCCTGGGACAGGTTCCGGGCCGGCGCGTTCAACCGCGCGCGCAGGTCGGCCTCGTCGCCGTCGCCCGCGAACGTGATGCAGTCCATGGGGCAGATGTCCACGCAGGCGTCGCACTCGATGCACAGCTTGCTGGTGAACACCGTCTGCACGTCGCAGTTGAGGCAGCGCTGCGCCTCCGCAAAGCCGGTCTTCGGGTCGAAGCCCATCTCGACCTCGACCTTGATATCCCGCAGCGTCACCTTCTTGTCGCGCCAGGGGACCTTGTAGCGCTGCGCGAGCGAGATGTCGTTGTCGTAGCTCCACTCGTGGATGCCCATCTTCTGCGACATGAGGTTGACGAGCGGCGACGGGCGCTCCCGCACGTCCTCGCCCTGGCACAGCTTGTCGATCGATATGGCCGCATCGTGCCCGTGGGCGACCGCCCAGATGATGTTCTTCGGTCCGAATGCCGAGTCGCCCCCGAACAGCACGTGGGGAAGGGTGGACTGCATGGTGACCTTGTCCACCACCGGCATGCCCGAGCGGTCGAACTGTAGTCCAACGTCTCGCTCGATCCAGGGAAAGGCGTTCTCCTGGCCGACCGCGACCAGCACGTCATCGCACTCGAAATGCTGGTCGGCCTCGCCCGTCGGCACCAGGCGGCGGCCCCGCTTTTCCCCCTCCCCGTCGTAGACGGCCTTCACCTTCTCGAACGTTATGCCGGTGAGCTTGCCATTCTCGTGCGTGAAGGCCTTGGGCACGAGGTAGTTCAGGATGGGGATGCCCTCGTGCACGGCGTCTTCTTTCTCCCACGGCGACGCTTTCATTGCTTCGTAGCCGGAGCGCACGATGACCTTCACGTCTTCGCCGCCGAGGCGCCGGCTCGTGCGGCAGCAGTCCATCGCGGTGTTGCCGCCCCCCAGCACGATCACGCGCTTGCCGATCTTATTGATGTGCTCGAAGGACACGTTCGACAGCCAGTCGATGCCGATGTGGATGCGGGCGGCGGCCTCTTTCCGGCCGGGGATGTCGAGATCGCGGCCGCGCGGCGCGCCGCTGCCGACGAAAATCGCGTCGTAGCCCTCGGCCATGAGCTTCTTCAGGCTGTCGATCCTGACGCCAGCCCTGAATTCGACACCCAGGTCCAGGATATAGCCCACTTCCTCGTCGATGACTTCCATCGGCAGGCGAAAGCGCGGGATCTGCGACCAGATCATGCCGCCCGCCCGAGGATCCTGGTCGTAGACGGTGACGTGATAGCCGAGCGGGACGAGGTCGCGCGCGACGGTGAGTGAGGCGGGCCCCGCTCCGATGCAGGCGATGCGCTTGCCGTTTTTCTGCTTCGGGGGTTTCGGGAGCCGGTCGCGGATGTCTTCCTTGTTGTCCGCTGCCACGCGCTTCAAACGGCAGATCGCCACGGGCTCGGGCTTCTCGGCGTTGCGCTCCTCGACGCGCCCGCGGCGGCACGCCGGCTCGCACGGGCGATCGCAGGTCCGGCCGAGGATGCCGGGAAAGACGTTGGAATGCCAGTTGACCATGTAGGCATCGCCGTAGCGGCCTGCGGCGATCAACCGGATGTATTCGGGGACGGGGGTGTGGGCCGGACAAGCCCACTGACAATCCACTACCTTGTGAAAGTAGTCAGGCGCACCGATGTCGGTCGGTTTCATCCAGCTCCTTTGTTACCGTTCTCTTACTGCTTCAACGACTTTGCAGCCTGCGGCGATGACAGCGCGGAGCACCCGGCAGGTGGCGCAAATATTACGCCTAAGTGACCGTTTTGAAAAGGGTTTCTTATGAGAAGGTTACTGAATGGTGCGGGGCAGCGTAAGGCGACTCGTGGTCTGTCCGACCGGGCCTCGAAAGCCATTGCTGGACAAGGCTTATCCGGCGGATGGCCGGCCGGCGCTTAGAACGGGACCGTGCCGCGCAGGGTGGCGCGTTCCATCAACCGGCGCCGGGGCAACTCGTAGTCCATCACCGCCCGGTGCTGCGTCGAGCAGTTGTCCCAGATCAGGAGGTCGCCGACGCGCCACTGATGGCGGTACACGAACTCCGGTCGCGTAACGTGCGCGAACAGCTGCGCGAGCAGGGCGTCGCTCTCTGCCGCATCGAGGCCGGCGATGCGCGAGGTATAGCCTTCGTTCGCGAACAGGCATTTCCTGCCCGTAGCAGGGTGAGTTCTGACCACCGGGTGCTCGATGTCGGGCGTGCGCCGTTGTTGTTCGTCGGTGAGCGGGGGCCGGGGGCCGCTCTGGCGGTCCCGGTAGTAGCCCTTGGCGTACGACTGAACCGCGTTCCGCCCCGCGAGCCGCAGTTTCGTCGCGTCCGGCAACGCGGCATAGGCGGCTGTAGCGCTCGCGAACATCGTGTCGCCGAGCGGCCGCCCCTGGTCGTCGTGCGGCACTTCTCGCGCGTAAAACACCGAGCAGCGGCTGGGCTCGCTCATGTAGCAGAGGTCCGAGTGCCAGAACAACCCGGCATCGCGGGTGCCGATCGGCCTGCCGTTTTCCAGGACATTCGACACCACGAAGAGCTCGGGATAGCCCGGCCTGCAACAGTCCTTCCTCACGTGGTGCTCCAGCTCTCCGAAGCGCTTGCTGAAGGCGACATGCTGGTCCGGCGTGAGCTGCTGATTCCGGAAGAAGATCACCTCGTGCTCGTGAAACAGGTCGACGATCTCGCGAAACACCGCTTCATCGGGATTCCGGGACAGGTCGACGCCGAGGATTTCGGCACCGAGTGGAGCTTCAGAGCGGCGGACGGTCAGCATAGATCACGTCGTTTTCGGTTGTTCGATGGTTCCCATGTGGAACCTGAATTCGCCGTTGCGGCGGTCATTATAATAGTGCGACAGGGTGTTGCGCACGCTGGCGAAAGCGATCCGGTCCCACGGAATCTCGCCTTCCGCGAACAGCCCGACTTCAAGCGTTTCCGCTCCGGGGCGCACGTCGGCGTCGAGCAGCCGCGCCCGGAACAGGATGTAGACCTGGTTGATGTGCGGGATGTTGTAGAGCGCGTAGAGCGGGCCGATCTCGACACGGGCGGTGGCTTCCTCCAGCGTTTCGCGGATGGCGCCCTGGAAAGTGGTTTCCCCGTTTTCCATATAACCTGCCGGAACAGTCCACATGCCGTGGCGCGGCTCGATGCCACGCCGGCACAGCAGGATCCGGTCCTCCCACTCGGGAATGCAGCCCACGACCATGCGCGGATTCTGGTAGTGGATGACCCCGCAGTGGTCGCAGACGTGGCGCGGAAGTGTGTCCCCGGGCGGCACGCGCAGCCGAACCGGCGCGCCGCAGTCACTGCAGAACTTCATGATGGAGCGGGTGCCTTCGGGCCATGACAATACGGTAACATCTCCGCGTCGCGATAGCATTGCAATCACGACTGACTCGACGAGCGCCGCAACTGATTTTCAGTTGGACTTCGAGGCGATCCCCGCCTGGCGCGCGTGTTCTTGCGTTCCCTTGAACGGGCTGCGCTCGTTCAATTCGTCCACGTAATGCCCGACGCCGTGCGATTCCCGCGTCAGGAACTGCCCGATGGCGGCGGCGAATTCAGGGTGCGCCAGCCAGTGCGCGGAATAGGTCTCGACCGGCACCAATCCCCGCGCCAGCTTGTGCTCGCCCCGGGATCCGCCCTCGAATGCCGCGATACCTCGCGCGATGCAATATTCGATACCCTGGTAATAACAGGTTTCGAAATGCAGGCCGGGATGGAATTCGAGCGCTCCCCAATAACGCCCGCACATCCTCTGCGAGTCGCGGATATTGAGCGAAGAGGCGACGGGCACGCCGCTGCGCTCCGCGATGATCATGACGATGCTGCGTGCCAGTGCCTTGCCGATGCGGCAGAAAAATTCGAGATTGAGGTACGGGCTCGAGCGGTGGTCGCGATAGGTTTTCCGGTAGCAGCGGTTGAAGAAGGCCCAGTCACGCTCCTGGATCTCGGCGCCCTCCAGCCATTTGAATTGAATGCCGGCATCACTCACCTTCCGGCGCTCCTGCTTCACCTTCTTGCGCTTGTCGTGGCTGAAGCCGGCAAGAAATTCATCGAAGTTTCCATAGCCGCGATTCGACCAGTGAAACTGAATGGTGGTTCGCGGCATCATGCCGTGAGCGCACATGCGCTCAGCCTCGGCTCGAGTGGGAAACAGGCAGTGCAGGGATGAGACCCGGAGGCTGCGAGCGAGGTCGAGCGCTGCCGCGATCAACGTATCGCGATCGTCGTCCGCCGCGGCGAGAAGGCGCGAACCGGTCACCGGGGTGAACGGAACCGCGCAGAGCAGTTTCGGATAGTAAGCGACGCCATGACGGTAATACGCGTCCGCCCACGCCCAGTCGAAGACGTACTCGCCGTAGGAGTGGTCCTTGAGGTAGAGCGGCATGGCACCCGCAAGCGCCCCATTTCGTTTCAGCAGCAGGTACTGCGGCGTCCAGCCGTTCGCGCTGCTCGCGCAGCCGGTCTCGTGCAGCGCCGACAGGAACTCGTGGCTCAGGAAGGGATCCTCACCCGCGAGGCGGTTCCATTTGCCGGCGGGTACTCCGGCGAGCGTATCGACGACTTCTATCGCCACCTTGGTGTCGCTTCTCTCGGCATTCGCGCGTGTTTTCCAGCCTGCGCCGGGGGAGTCACGATGATATATTAGCGACATGAAAATTGCGATTGCGCAGATCAACGCGACCGTCGGCGACCTGAGCGGCAACGTTGCGCGCATCACCGAGTTTGCCGCGCGCGCGCGCCGCGCCGGCGCCGACCTGATGGTGACGCCCGAACTCGCGCTTTGCGGGTACCCGCCCGAGGATCTGCTGCTGCGCGAGGATTTCCTGGCGGCCTGCGATCAGGCGCTCGGCGACCTTGCCGCGCGAGCCCGGGACATCACCCTGATCGTCGGCCACCCCCGGGTAGCCGATGGCAAGCGCTACAACTCGGCCTCGATCATCCAGAACGGCAGGATTGTCGGCACCTACGACAAGCAGAGGCTGCCGAATTACACCGTATTTGACGAGGCGCGCTATTTCGAGCCGGGCGGCGCACCGTGCGTGTGCGGCGTGAACGGCGTCAAGTTCGGAGTCAATATCTGCGAGGACGCGTGGGGGGCGCAGGGGCCGGCCACGGCACGGACTCGGGGCGCGGACACCGGCGCCCGCCTCGGCATCAACATCTGCGCGGATTCGTGGAACGCCGAGGCGCCGCGGGCTGCGCGCGAGGCTGGCGCCACGGTGCTGCTGGTGCTCAACGCCTCGCCCTATCATCTGGGCAAGCAGCGCGTGCGCCAGGACGTCATGCGCGAGCGGGTGGCCGAAACCGGATTGGCGCTGGTGTACGTCAACATGGTCGGCGGCCAGGACGAACTGGTGTTCGACGGCGGCTCGTTCGTGATGAGCCGCGACGGCGCGGTCATGCACCAGCTCCCGATGTTCGACGAGGCGATGGGGCTGGTCACGTTTACCGACGGCGAGCCGCAGCCCGCGGAAATCGCCGCGCCGCTCGCACTCGAAGCGGAGGTGTATCGCGCGCTGCAGCTTGGCGTGCGCGACTACATCAACAAGAACGGGTTTCCGGGGGCGCTGCTCGGGCTGTCCGGCGGCATCGATTCCGCGCTTACGCTGGCCGTGGCGGTGGATGCCCTGGGACCCGAGCGCGTGCGGGCCGTGATGATGCCGTCGCAATACACCGCCGGCATGAGCGTGGAAGACGCCCGCGCCGAGGCCCGGGCACTCAAGGTGCGCTGCACCGAGATCGCGATCAAGCCGATGTTCGACGCGTTTCTGAAGGCGCTCTCCGCGGAGTTCAGGGGACTGCCCGAGGATGCGACGGAAGAGAACATCCAGTCGCGCATTCGCGGCACGCTCCTGATGGCGTTGTCGAACAAGACCGGGGCGATCGTGCTGACCACCGGCAACAAGAGCGAGATGGGCACGGGGTACGCGACGCTTTACGGCGACATGGCGGGGGGCTTCGGCGTGCTCAAGGACGTCACCAAGATGATGGTTTACCGGCTCGCGAACTACCGGAACAGCGTTTCCCCGGTGATCCCGCAGCGCGTGATCGAGCGCGCGCCGTCGGCCGAGTTGCGCCCGAACCAGACCGACCAGGACAGCCTGCCGCCGTATCCGGTGCTCGATGCCATCATGGAGGCGTACGTCGAGAACGATCTCAGCCCGAAGGAAATCATTGCCCAGGGCCACAGCCGCAACGATGTCGAGCGGCTGGTCCGGATGGTCCGCCTGAGCGAGTACAAGAGGCGCCAGGCCCCCATTGGAATCCGCATTACGCCGCGGGGTTTCGGCAAGGACTGGCGCTTCCCGATTACCAATAAATTCCGCCACCAGTTCGACTAGCCGCCTGTGTTATCCTAAGGGCGGATAGGGGTGGCGGGAGGGGCCTCATGAAAAAAATCGAAGCGATTTTCAAGCCATTCAAGCTCGACGAGGTGCGCGAGGCGCTGTCCGAGATCGGCGTGAGCGGCCTGACCGTGACGGAAGTGAAGGGGTTCGGCCGGCAAAAAGGCCACACCGAGCTCTACCGCGGAGCGGAGTACGTGGTGGATTTCCTGCCGAAGGTGAAGGTCGAGGTCGTGGTCCCGGACAAGCTGCTCGATGGCGCGATCGATGCCATCGTCAAGGCGGCGCGCACCGGCAAGATCGGCGACGGCAAGATCTTCGTCACCGATGTCGGTCAGGTGCTGCGTATCCGCACCGGCGAGACCGACGAAGCGGCTATCTAACACCCTTAAGCAGTACCACCACCGCGCCACTCCCGCCGTCGGCGCGCGGCGCCTGGCAAAACGCCAGGATTTCCTCGCGCTGCATCAGCCAGACCGCCACCTTGCGTTTCAGCACCGGCTCGCGATTTTTCGAGCGCAGTCCCTTGCCGTGAATGATGCGGACGCACCGCAGCCCGCGGCGCGCGCAGTAATTCAGGAATTCCACCAGCAGTCCGCGTGCCTCGGCGGTGGTCAGCCCATGCAGGTCCAACTCATCCTGGATGACCCAATGGCCGCGGCGAAGCTTCCTGAGCGTTGGCGCGCCGATCCCGTTGCGTGCGAAGGAAAGCTCCTCGCCGGTTTCCATGCCGGCGTCCCAGGGGAGGTGATCGCTGAGGCTGTCCTTCAGCGTTTCCCGGTCATCGCGCAAACGCTGAGCCGGTATCGGGCGGGGCAGGGGGCGCTTGTGCTCGACCCGTTTCGGATGCGGCAGCGGGGTCACATCCGACATCGAGGCGCGGAAAAGGCTGGCCTCGTCGGGGTGCACGGCGGGCTTGCGGTTTTTCTTCATCGCGGGTCACGCGGCTGAAAGCGGCAGGTGGCGAGCCGCCGTGTTCAGATCAGGCCGCGGCTTTCCAGGTACTTTTGCGCATCGAGCGCGGCCATGCAACCGCTGCCGGCGCTGGTGACTGCCTGGCGATAGACGTGGTCCTGCACGTCGCCCGCTGCGAACACTCCGGGCACGCTGGTGGCCGTGGCATTTCCCTCCAGCCCTCCCTTGGTGATGATATAGCCGTTCGCCATGTCGAGTTGCCCGTTGAAAATCCCGGTGTTCGGGCGATGTCCGATCGCGATGAAGACGCCCTTCAATGGCTTTTCCGCGATCGCGCTGGTCTTTACGTTCTTCACGCGCATGCCGGTGACGCCGGTATTGTCGCCCACGACCTCATCGAGCACGTGGTCCCACAGGATGTCGGCCTTGCCCGCCGTGACCTTCTCCTTGAGCTTGTCGACCAGGATGGCTTCCGCGCGGAACTTGTCGCGGCGGTGCACCACCGTGACGTGGCTTGCGATGTTGGTCAGATATATCGCTTCCTCGATCGCCGTGTTGCCGCCGCCAACCACGGCGACTTCCTGCCCTTTATAGAAAAAACCGTCGCAGGTCGCGCATCCCGAGACGCCGCGCCCCATGAATTTCTCTTCCGACGGCAAACCCAGGTACATCGCGGACGCACCGGTCGCGATGATCAGGGCATCCGTGGTGTAGGTCCCGCGGTCTCCAGTCAATGCCGTGGGGCGGACCTTGAGGTTCACCGTGTTGATGTGGTCAAAGACGATTTCGGTACCGAAACGCTCCGCATGCTTGAGGAAGCGCTCCATCAGCTCCGGGCCCTGGACACCCGTCGCATCGGCGGGCCAGTTGTCGACGTCGGTGGTGGTCATCAGCTGGCCGCCCTGCGCCAGGCCGGTAACGAGTACGGGATTCAGATTTGCGCGGGCGGCGTATACGGCGGCCGTATAGCCGGCGGGGCCGGATCCCAGAATCAGGAGCCGGGAGTGTTTAAGTGTAGAGGCCATGGACACTGCAAATAGATGGGGATTATTTGTAAAAAAGCAACACTTTAGCAGCGATAGCGCAACAGTGTCGAGCTACGGCACCACGCGAACTGCTTCGTTTCAAGTCCTTGCTATAAAATACAAAATCGGGTTTGTTCGCGCGTCCCGCGTGGCGGCCCTAACAATAAAGGCAGGATGGGAGCTGTCCGATGAGGGTGCGCTTCGGATGGGTCGCGGGGGGGCTGATTATCGCGACCCTACCGTGCTTCGCCGACTCCGGAATGGTGCTTCGTCCGGCTTACGAGCTTTCCTACCCGGCACCCCGCTCGATCCCGGCGCCGCACGCGCAGCTCGATGGCGGCGAGTCTGCATCACGTATCGAACTCAACCCGCCCGTTCTCCGCCTGTCGCATGACATTTCGCACTCGGCCCTTGACCTGACTCCGTCGCCATTCGCCAAGAGCGACAAGTCGAATTCTGCGCCACTTGTCCGGCTGGCCCAAGCGCCAGCTCCTGCAACGCCCGAGCCTGTGCCGGCTCCCCTCGCTCCTACCGCTGAAGCGGGTCCGGTCCCGACATCGCCCAAGTTCGAGATTCAACGCTACCTGATCGAGGGCAATACGCTGTTGACGAAGGAAAAGCTCGACCAGGTGCTGGCCCCCTTCAGAGGCAAGGACAAGGACTTTGGCGACGTGCAGCGTGCGCTCGAGACCTTGCAGGCGGCCTACCAGGACGCCGGCTACGGGGGCGTGGAAATCCGGCTGCCCGAGCAGGAGCTGGAGCGCGGTGAGGTCAGGTTCATCGTCATCGAGGCCAAGATCGGCAAGATCACGGTCGAAGGCAACGAGCACTTCAGTACCGCGAATATCCGTCGCAGCGTTCCGGCCCTGCGCGAGGGCGTGACGCCTAATTCCCGGGAAATTTCAGAAAGCATCCGGCTCGCCAACGAGAGTCCCGCGAAGCAGTCAGCCGTGCTGCTGCGGGGATCGGAAAAGGAAGATCAGCTCGACGCGACGATCCGGGTGGCGGACATCGATCCCGCGCGCTGGAGCGTAAGTCTCGACAACACCGGAAACCAGAACACCGGACGTGGGCGGCTCGGCATCGCCTATCAGCATGCCAATATCAACGACCTGGATCACATCCTGACCGCGCAGTTCATCACGTCGCCGACGAAACTGAAGGAAGTCGCCGTGTACGGTATTGGATACAAGATCCCGCTCTACTCTCGCGGAGACTCGGTCGAGATGGTGTTCGGCTATTCGAACGTGGATTCCGGTACCGTCCAGGACCTGTTTCTGGTGAGCGGGCAGGGAACGATTTTCGGGTTGCGGTACAACCAGGCGCTGCGCAAATTGGGCGACTACGAACACAAGCTCATCTACGGTCTCGACTACCGCGCCTACCAGAACCAGGTCGCTCCGGAAGGCTCCGTGGATACCCTCGTCCCGGATATTACCGTGCATCCCTTCAGCCTGACCTATAGCGCGAGCCTGCGCGGCACGGGGCAGGACTTCAGCTTCTACCTCAACATGTCCCAGAATATTCCGGGTGGCAACGACGGGCAGGACGAGGACTTCAAGAAGCTCGGCGCCCGGTTTGAGGTGGGAACCGCGGGCTACCGGTTGTTCCGCGGCGGGTTCAATTACCTCCGGGCGTTCAAGGACGACTGGCAATTCCGCGCCAATTTCATGGCGCAGTACACCGACGACGCCCTGGTCGCTGGCGAGCAGTTCGGAATCGGCGGAGCCGACAACGTCAGGGGATTCGGCGAACGCTACGCCTCGAACGACAAGGGCTACCGCACGATGGTCGAAGCCTACACCCCGGACCTTGCCAAGCGCATTGGATTTTCGGAAAGCCGTTTGCGGTTCCTGGCTTTTTACGACACCGGCGCGGTGCGCCGCAATTACGCTACGCCCAATGAGGCGGATGGAGCCAACCTGGACAGCGCGGGCTTGGGGTTACGCTGGAGCCGCAAAAACTACTTTACGGCGCGTTTGGACCTGGCCCACGTGCTACATGACGGCAGCGGCTACAGTGAACCCGACAATCGACGAAACATCCAGAAAGTCCATTTCTCGCTGTCCTGGGTTTGGTAGCCGCCTCAACCTTAAATTCCGCAGCCCCTGTTATATAATTCCTGATTGATCAAGTGGTTAATCAGGTTCCTCCCACTGCGCCTGGGAATCCCCCGGAATTGGCGTAATTTTTGCTTCTCGATCAACAATTTGCCGCCGGGCGAGCGAGCGGGATTTAGACAGGGGATGTTGCATAAGTCCTGTATGGGTAAGCGTTTTAATGGTCGAATTTGCGGGGTAGTGCGTTGACCGTCCCGGTGAGCGCAATGCAACCGTCTCGGGGGAGCGGATGAAGGTGGGCCGCCGCAAGTCCGATTGGGCGTGGAAACGCAAGCTGCTGGCATTGGCCGTGGCGGCGTGTTTCGCGGGCGAGCTTGCGTACGCGAATCCCACCGGCCCCACGGTAACGCGCGGACAGGCGACCTTTTCGACGCAGGGCAACAACCTCACCGTCACCAACAGCCCCGGCGCGGTCATCAACTGGCAGAGCTTCTCGATCGGCACCCAGGACATGACCCGCTTCCTCCAGCAGTCGGGGGCGAGCGCCGTCCTGAATCGCGTCACCGGTGCCACGCCTTCGGCGATCCTGGGCCAGCTCCAGTCGAACGGCCGGGTCTACCTGATCAACCCCAGCGGCATCACGATCGGCCAGGGCGCCGTCATCGACGTTGCCGGCTTCGTCGCTTCGAGCCTGAACCTCTCCGACGCCGACTTTGTTGCGGGGCGCCACCGGTTCGCGGAAACGCAGGGGGCGGGGAACGTCGTCAACCGGGGCGCAATCAGCACGGCGTCGGGCGGGATGGTGTATCTCGTCGGGCAGAACATCGAGAACCACGGCGTCATCAAGAGTCCCAAGGGCGAGATCCTGCTCGCCGCCGGCAAGAGC
>MERD01000079.1 GCA_001771935.1 Betaproteobacteria bacterium RIFCSPLOWO2_02_FULL_67_26 | reverse complement strand
GTGGTTGGTGGCGAGCACCACGCAGTCGAAACCGGCCAGCGTCCCGGGGTCGAGCGGAAGGCTCTTCAGGTCGAAGCGGTGCTCGCGCATCCTGGGGAAGGCCGGCACGTGCGGGTCGGAATAGGCGAGTTCAGCACCCTTGGCGCTTAGCAGCTCCATCAATGCGACGGCGGGCGACTCGCGCATGTCGTCGACGTTCTTCTTGTAGGCGATGCCGAGCATCAGCATGCGCGCGCCCCGCACCGGCTTGCCGCGCCGGTTGAGCGCGTCGGCGACCTTGCCGATCACCCAGCCCGGCATGTTGCGGTTCACCTCGCCGGCGAGCTCGATGAAGCGGGTGTCGACGCCGTATTCGCGCGCCTTCCACGCGAGGTAGAAGGGATCGATCGGGATGCAGTGCCCGCCGAGACCCGGCCCCGGGTAGTAGGGCACGAAGCCGAACGGCTTGGTCGCGGCGGCGCGTATCACCTCGTGGATATCGATGCCCATGCGGTCGGCGATGATCTTCATCTCGTTGACGAGGCCGATATTGACCGCGCGATGGATGTTCTCGAGGAGCTTCGTCATCTCGGCCGTGCGGGTCGAGCTCACCGGCACCACCCGGTCGATCACGGCGCCGTAGAGGGCCGTGCCGACTGCAAGGCAGGCGGGCGTCGTGCCGCCGCAGATCTTGGGTATGGTCCGGGTCACGTACTCCGGGTTGGCGGGATCCTCGCGCTCGGGCGAGAACACCAGGAAAACGTCCTTGCCGACCGTGAGTCCCGCGGACTCGATCCGCGGCTTCAGCTCCTCGTCCGTTGTGCCGGGATAAGTGGTGCTCTCGAGGCAGACGATCTGTCCGGGCCGCAAGTGGGGCACGATGGCGTCCGTGGTGTCGAGGACGAAGCTCAAGTCCGGCTCGCGGTACTTGTTGAGCGGCGTCGGAACACAGATGATGACCGCGTCGGATTCGCGCACCCGCGAGAACACGGTGGTGGCGGCGAATCCCCGCGCGCGCGCAGCGGCGATCGATCCCGGCTTGATGTGCTCGATATAGCTCTCGCCCCGGTTCAGACGGTCCACCTTGGCGGGGTCGATGTCCAGCCCGATGACCCTGAAGCCGACCTCGCTGAAGCGCAGCATCAGGGGCAGCCCGACGTAGCCCATCCCGATGATCGCGACGACCGCGTTCCGGTCGCGGAATTTCGATGTCAGCACGGCGTCGTGCGCGGCTGTGGCCATTCGGAGGGGGTCTGTTCAACCGTTGAACGGATGCCATTAGACCCCGAAATCGGCGCCTTGGCAAGCCGTGGCCGGGGACAGGGGGGCCATGCCGCGCCGGTCAATTACGGGCGTCTGGCGCGAGCGTTTTCGTTGTCCGGCCAAGCTCTTGCAGGCACGAGCGCAACTGGGCACGCCAGGGCGTCATCGCGACGCCGAACACGGTCTTCACCTTTTCCCGGTCGGTGACGAGGTAGAGCGGTCTCACGGCCGGCAGCGGGTACTGGTCCGAGGTGATCGCCTTCACCTGCGCCCAGCCATCGACGCTGCCCGAGAGTTCCCGCGCGGCGCGGATGATGGCGCTCGCGAACTCATGGCGGGAGGCGTGACCGGCGGCCGCCAGGTGATAGATGCCGCTGTGCTGGCGTATCGCCTCTTTGCGCTCGAGCAGCGCGGCGGTGGCTTGCGCCAGCGCGCGCGCCCAGGTGGGCGAGCCGGTCTGATCGGTCACCACCGACAGCTCGGGCTTCTCGCGCGCGAGGCGCAGGATGGTCAGCACGAAGTTGGCGCCGCGCGCGCTGTAGATCCAGCTCGCGCGCAGGATCAGATATTGCCCGCCCACGGCCTCGATCGCGCGCTCGCCGGCGAGCTTGGTATGCCCGTAGGCGTTGACCGGACACGGTGCGTCGTCCTCGAGGTACGGCCGGTTGAGCGCGCCATCGAAAACGTAGTCGGTCGAATAGTGTATGAAAACCGCCCCCAGGCGCTTCGCTTCTTCGGCCATGATGCCGGGCGCAACGCCATTGATCCTCATCGCGAGGCCGGGTTCCGATTCAACCTTGTCTACGTTGGTATAGCCCGCCGCATTGACGATGATCCCGGGCTGCGTGTCCCGGATCACGCGCCGGATCGCGTCCGGGTCCGCGAGATCCAGCTGGCTGCGATCGAGCGCGACCACCGTGCCGAATGGCGCGAGCGCGGCCTGGAGCTCCCAGCCCACCTGCCCGTTCCTGCCCGGGACCAGGATCCGCATCAGGGAAACACCTCCGCCCGTGCGAGCGGCAGGCCGGCGCGATCCCTCTCGGACACGATCGGATCGCCCTTGATCGGCCAGGGAATGCCGAGGTCGCGGTCGTTCCAGATGATGCAGCGCTCGTGCTGCGGCGCCCAGTAATCGGTCGTCTTGTACTGGACTTCCGCCTGCTCGCTCAGGACGACGAAGCCGTGCGCGAAGCCGGGCGGTATCCAGCACAGCCTGGGGCTGCCGGAGGACATCACGGTCGCGGTCCATTTGCCGAACGTGCGCGAGCCGCGGCGGAGGTCCACCGCAACGTCGTAGATCTCGCCCGCCGTCACCCGCACCAGCTTTCCCTGGGGCTGCCGGATCTGGTAGTGCAGGCCGCGCAGCACGTTGCGCGCCGAGCGGGAATGGTTGTCCTGGACGAAGCGGACGTCGATGCCGGTGGCCGCGGCGAACGCGCGCTCGTTGTAACTCTCGTAGAACGAGCCGCGTTCATCGCCGAATACCTGCGGCTCGATAATCAGCACCTCGGCGAGATTCGCCGGGACGATCTTCACCGTCATCCCCGCGCGAGCGGTCTAGACATTGCCGTAGACCGTGTTCCGGATCATGGTGTAGCCCTTGATCAGCTCGCGGATGCCCGCTTCCAGGGAGACCTGCGGCCGGTAGCCGGTCGCCTCGATCTTGGCGTTGGAGACGATGTAGTTGCGCTGGTCCGGGTCTTTCCCCACCGGCGCCTCGATGAACGCGAAGTCCGGCACCTGCCGCTGGATGACCTGGCACAGCTCGCGCTTGGAGACGTTGGCGTCCGACAGGCCGACGTTGAAGATGTGGCCGTTGGTCTTCTCGTAGTGGTCGATGGCGTGCAGGAACACGCGCGCGATGTCGCGCACGTGGATGTAGTTGCGCTTGAATTCGGCCTCGAACAGCACCACGAAGCGGTCGTGCACGGCGCGGTAGGTGAAGTCGTTCACCAGCAGGTCGATACGCATGCGCGGCGACATGCCGAACACGGTGGCGAGACGGAAGCTGGTGGCGGCGGGGTGCTGCATCAGCGCCTGCTCCACCTTGACCTTCTCGATCGCGTAGAGCGATATCGGGCGCAGCGGCGATTCCTCGGTGCAGAAATGGCCCGCGTCGCCGGTGCCGTAGGCGCTGTTGGTGGTCGGCATGAGGATGCGCTGGTGCCGGCCCACGTGCTTCAGCATCGTCACGATCGCATCGTGGTTGGTGGAGCGGGCGCCGACCGGGTCGCGCGCGCAGAGCGGCGCGCCGACGTAGGCCGCAAGCGGGATGACGATGTCGGCGCGCTTCAGCAGCGGGGCCACGGTGCTCTCGATGCGGACATCGCCGCGCACCACCTCGAAATCGGCGTGGTGGCAGACGTGCGCGAGGCTGTTCTGCTGGTACATGAAATTGTCGAGCACGGTGACCCGGTGCCCGGCCGCCAGCAGCTCCGGGACCAGCGTGGAACCGATATAGCCGGCGCCGCCGGTCACCAGTATGTGATAGCCCATCAGCTCACTCCGAGTAAGTCCGCGGCCCGGGCATAGTCTTCCGGCACGCCGATGTCGAGAAAACGCCCGGGGCATTCCAGCCCGAACACGCGCCGGGCCGCGCCCAGCGCGAACGGGAGTATATCCTCCTCGAGCGATACCGATGAGGACGGCTGCCACGGCCCGCCGTCCAGCAGGCTGCGCTCCATGAGGTAGACGCCGCCGTTGGCGAGCCCGCCCCGCTCACCGGTGCCAAGGGCGAGCACCTCGCCCGTGGACCCGATCTTCAGGCCGGCGTAGCGGCCGTGCTGCGGCGAGCGGAAGAGAGCGAGCGTCGCCTCCGCGCGGCGCGCGGCGTGGAACTCGCGCAGCGCCTCGAGCCGCGCCTCGAAATACGTGTCGCCGTTGAGGACCAGAAACGGGCCGGTCGCCGCAATCGAGCGGCAGGCGAGCAGCAGGCCACCGCCGGTGCCGAGCGGCCGCTCCTCGACCACGTAGCGGATTGCGGCCCCGTGAAACGCCGTGCCGAAATGTCCGGTGATGGCTTCGTGCCTGTAGCCGACCGATAGGATGAAGCGCGTCACGCCCTGGGCGATCCAGTAGTCGAGGAGATACTCGAGGAACGGGCGGCCCCGAACCGGCGCCAGCGGTTTCGGCATCTCGCCTATCGTGCCGCGCAGCCGGGTGCCCAAACCGCCGGCCAGGACAATCGCCAGCATCACGCGCCCGCGTGGGATACCCGTTCCCGCCAGTAATTCAGCAGGTGCGCCATGCTTTCTTCGAACGAATACCGGGGCTTCCATCCCGTCGCCGCGGAAAATTTCGCGACATCCGGGACCTGCAGCGTCACGTCGGCCGGTCGCAGCAGCGCGGGATCGACGCCGGTGCGGATCGGCACGCGCGCCAGGGCGATCAACCGTTCGAGGAATTCCCCGACCTTCATCGTGGTGGTGCCGCCGATGTTATAGGCTTCTCCCGGGGTGCAGTAGCACAGGGCTTCCCAGTAGGCGCCCATGGCGTCCCGCACGTCGATCAACGTCCGCACCGAGTCGAGATTGCCGTGCAGGAGCTTGTCCTGCAGGCCCAGCTCGATGCGCGCAACCTGGCGCGCGAACGAGGTCGCAAAGAGATCGGTGCGGCGGGGATTCAGGTACGCGAACATGCGCGTGCGGATGATGCGCATGCGGTAGCTGACGAAGTAGGTGTAGCCGAGCATGTCCTGCGCGGCCTTGGACACCGCGTACGGGCTGGCGGGCCGCATCGGGGCGTTTTCCCCGATCGGCACGTCCTTGGGATCCACCTGGCCGTAGACTTCGGACGTGCTGCAGAGCTGGATCAAGGGATCGAGCTCCGCGAGGCGCACCGCTTCGAAGAGACTGCTGGTGCCCAGGATGTTATTGGCGAGCACGGCGTTCGGGGTATTGAACGAGGCGCGCACGTTCGCGTGCGCCGCGAGATGGAAAATCGCGGATGGCCGGACCCGCCGCAGGACCGGCAGGAGCGAGGCCATATCGAGGAGATCCACCTCGTGCACGGTGACCCGCGCGGCAACCGCTCGCAGGTGGTCCTGGGTCGTGCTGTGCCAGCGCGCGAATCCATGAACCGCCACCTCCGGATGGTGCTCGATGATGTGCTCCGCCAGGTAGCTCCCGCCCGAGCCCCCGATCCCGGTGATCAGGACCTTGTCGAATTGTCGGGGCACCGCTGTCATGGGTTCACCGCAGCTCGTTCAGGATAGCGCAGAGGTCGGCGATCTTCGAGCGCTCGAGCTCGGGATAGTTGCCGATGTAGAACCCGTAGAAATGCACGTGGTCGACATTGGGGTAGTTGCGATGTTCCTGCTCGCCCACGATTCGCTTCAGGTACGGCTGGCGCAATTGATTGCCGCCGCCGGCGGTGCCACGGCGATACTCGACGCCGCACGCCCGCAGGGTGTCCATCACCCGTTCGCACAGCCGGGGGTCGGGGCGCTTGAGCACCAGCGTGAAGGCGTAATTGCAGCTGCCCGCGACGCGGAAGTCGGTGCGGTAGATCTCCGGATCCAGCCGTTCGAGAAACAGCGCCAGGTTCTCGCTTCGAATCCCGTTGTTCCGGTCGAGCCGCTTCAACTGCGAGCGCCCGATGACGGCGTTGATCTCGGTGCTGCGCATGTTGTAGCCGGGATACGCGAAGATGAAATCCGGATTGAGGTCCGGATGACGGTCCCGGTAATCGCGCTTCACTTCGTCGGAGCGGGCTTCGCGCACCATGCCGTGCGAGCGCAGCATGCGCAGCGCTTCGTGCAGGCCCGCGTCGTTCGTCGAAATCATCCCGCCCTCGATCGTGCTCATGTGATGCGCGTAGTAGAACGAAAAATCCGCGACCGTTCCGAACGTGCCCAGCTTGCGGCCCTCGAAAGTCGCGCCATAGGATTCGCAGACATCCTCGATCAGCGGGATTTCCCGCGCCTGGAGTTCTGCCAGCAATTCGCGCGTGAGCGCGTTGTAGCCGAGCACATGGGTCAGGAACACCGCTTTGGTCCGCGCGGTGAGCTTGCGCAGTACTTCCCCATTGTCCATCCCCAGCGTCCGCGGGTCTATATCGACGAACACCGGCGTGTAGCCGCATTGCAGCGTGGCCGCGATGTCCGACACCCAGGTCAGCGTGGGAACGATGATCTCTCCCGTTCCGCAGGTCTCGCGCAGCGCGCTCAGGGTGAGCAGGTTGGCGGACGATCCGGAATTCACGAACACGCTGTGCTTCGCGCCAAGCCACGCGGACCATTCGCGCTCGAAGCTCTCGACCTCGCGCGACTGCGTCAGCTGCGGCTCGCCGGCGCGGAGAAACTCGATGACGGCATCGAGATCGCCGCGCGTGATGTTGTTCTTCATCAACGGCCAGTCGAGATTTCGGGTCCGGATTGCCATCGGCGCCTCAGAACGGGCCCTTGAATTCAATCGATTTCAGATCCGGGCGTTCCGCCGGCATCCAGCCCTGAGGCCCGCCACGCACGAGATCGAACACCGCCGCCGCGATCGTCCGGGCATTGGGGTAAAAATGCTCTTCGAGCGTCGGTGTGGTGGGGCAGGGGACG
>MERD01000078.1 GCA_001771935.1 Betaproteobacteria bacterium RIFCSPLOWO2_02_FULL_67_26 | reverse complement strand
ACAGAAGCGCGTGCTCGCCGCGACGGTCGGCGGCGTGCGCGTCGTCTGCGCCTACGTTCCCAACGGCGAGAGCACCGAATCCGGCAAGTACCAGTACAAGCTGCGCTGGCTCGCCGCGTTCCGCGACTGGCTCAAGTCGGAACTCGCGCGGCACCCGCGGCTCGCGGTGCTCGGAGACTACAACATTGCCCCGGAGGATCGCGACGTTTACGACCCCAAGGCCTGGGAGGGCCAGGTATTGTTCAGCGAACCGGAACGCGCTGCCCTCAAATCTCTCTTCGACCTTGGCCTGAAGGACAGCTTCCGCTTGTTCGTGCAACCCGAACGCTCATTCACCTGGTGGGACTACCGCATGAACGCCTTCCGCCGGAAGATGGGGCTGCGCATCGACCACATCCTGCTCTCGGACGAGCTGGCAAAATCGTGCACGGCGTGCACGATAGACATCGAGCCGCGGAAAAACGAACGGCCGTCCGATCACGCCCCGGTCATTGCTGAAATCAGGATCTGACCGCCGAGCCAGCCTGAAATCGATACTGGAACCGCTTTCCCTGGCGGTCAGGATTCAATCTTCACGCCCTTCCAGAACGCGACGTATCCCGCGATGTTCTTCGCCTCCGGCTTGGGGTCCGGGTAGTACCACGCCGCGTCCTTGTTGACCTGCCCGTCCACGACGACGTCGTAGTAGGACGCGATGCCCTTCCACCCGCAGGTCGTGTGCGTGGCGCTGTCTTTCAGCAGCTCGCGCTTCACGGCGTCCGGCGGAAAATACTGATTGCCCTCAACGATTTCACAGCGGTTGCTCTCCGCGACGACCTGCCCGCTCCAGATTGCCTTTGCCATGCTTCCTCCTGCAACCAGTAGAATAACGATCCATGCAGCCGCTGAAAGTTTACTCCGCCCTCGCGCGCATCGCGGCGCTCTGCGCCATCGCGCCGCTGGCCGCGGCTGCCGACAGCAGCGAGGACATTTTCAGGGGCGCGCTGCGCTACACCGTCCAGGTCAGGACCACGCTGCCGGTGCCGTTCGACGGCGACCGCAAGGGCTCGGGACTGGGCGCGGGCTTCGTGGTGGACGCCGGCCGCGGCTGGATCATGACCAACGCCCACGTCGTGGGGCGCTCGCCGTCGCGGGTGGAGGTCGCGCTCCACGGCCAGGACTTCACCGAGGCCGAAAAGGTCTATGTCGATCCCTTCCTCGACCTGGCCATCATACGGGTCAGCGGGCGCGCCGAATCCGAAACGAAGGGCATCGAGGAGCCGCGGCTCGAATGCGCCGGCGTTCCGCCGGTCGGGCATCCGGTCGGCGCGTTCGGCCATCCCTGGCGCCTGCAGTTCACCGGCACGCGCGGCATCATCTCCGGCGTCACCGCGCGTTACCGCACGGAACTGCTGCAGACCGACGCGCCCATCAACCAGGGCAATTCCGGAGGCCCGCTGATCAGCCTCGAGAGCGGGCGCATCGTCGGCATCAATACGGCGGGGATCCGCGGCGCGCAGAACACCAATTTCGCGGTGGCGATCAAGTATGCCTGCCGCATCCTCGAGCTGTTGCAGAACGGCGCCGACCCGTCGCCGCCCGACCTGAAGCTCGTCTATTTCCGCGACGTGGACAACCGCAAGGAACTGAAGGTCGCGCGCAGCTACGCCGGCGACGGGATGCTGAAGCTGCTGCCGGGCGACGTCATCCGCCAGGTGGTCGGGGTGGACGGCGTGATCGAGAACGAGACCCAGCTCCTGCACGCACTGCGCGGACGGCTCGCGAATTCGAGCCTGAAACTGCTGCGCGACGGTCGGGAATCCACGGTCTCCGGCAGAAAGCTGCCGATGCCCCGCGTGCTCGAGACCCGTGGCGTATACGCCTCGGGCGTCCTGTTCGGGCCGATCACGATCCGCGACGCGCTGGAAATCGGCGCGCGCGGCCTGATGGTGCACCACGTGGAGCCGGGTTCGATCGGGCAATCCCGCGAGATCGAGAAGTCCGACCTGCTGGAGGCCGTGGACGGCGCGCCGGTGCCCGACGTCGACAGCCTGTACTCGCGCCTCGACGAGGCGCGGAAGAGCGGGCGGCGGGTGATCCTGACCTTCAAGAAGCTCGCGGGCGGCGACGCGCTGTTCTCCTACACCCAGCGCCGCCTGCTGGTCGGCAACCTGCGCATCATCGGCCCCCAGAACCCGGTGATGAGTGACAAGTGAGGTCACTCATCACTCGGTTTTCTTGTCGGCGTCGATTCCGAGTTCCTGAATCTTGCGGGTGAGGGTATTGCGCCCGAGGCCGAGCAGCTGCGAGGCCTCGATGCGGCGGCCGCCGGTGTGGGCCAGCGCCCGCACGATGAGCGCTTTCTCGAACCGCCGGGCGAGCTCGTCCATGACGCCGGTCTCGCCGCGATTGAGCAGCGTCTCGACTTCCCGCTCCAGCGCCGCCACCCAGTTTGCCGCCGTGGCCGGCGCCGTCTCCGATCGCAGTTCGGGCGGCAAGTCCTTGACCTCGATCGTCACCGAGGGCGCCATCACGGTCAGCCAGTGGCACAGGTTCTCGATCTGGCGCACGTTGCCGGGGAGGTCCTGCGCGACGAGATACTTTACCGTCGCCTCGGACAGGCGTTTCGCCTCGACCCCCAGCTCGCGCGCGCTTTTGGCGAGGAAATGACGCGCGAGCAGCGGGATGTCCTCGCGCCGCTCCCGCAGCGGCGGCAACCGCAACCGGATGACGTTCAAGCGGTGGAAAAGATCGTCGCGGAACAGTCCCTGCTTGACCCGGGCCTCGAGGTCCTGGTGCGTGGCGGCGATCACGCGCACATTGGCCTTGATCGGCTGGTGGCCTCCGACCCGGTAGAAGTAACCGTCCGAGAGCACCCGCAGCAGCCGCGTCTGCAGCTCGGGCGGCATGTCACCGATCTCATCCAGGAACAGGGTGCCGCCCTCGGCCTGCTCGAAGCGCCCGCGTCGCTGCGCCTGCGCGCCGGTGAAGGCGCCGCGCTCGTGCCCGAACAGCTCCGACTCCAGCAGCTCGCGGGGAATCGCCGCGGTGTTGATCGCGATGAAGGGCTTTGCCCCGCGCGGGCTGTGCCGGTGCAGGGCGCGCGCCACCAGTTCCTTGCCGGTGCCGGACTCGCCGGTGATCATGACTGTTGCGTGCGATTGGGCGAGCCGCCCGATCGCGCGGAACACCTCCTGCATGGCCGGCGCCTGCCCGAGGATCTCGGGGGTCGCTTCCGTCTCCTCGGCCACGCTCTCCTGGCGCATGCTCTCGTCCATCGCGCGCCGGATCAACTCCACGGCGTGGTCCACGTCGAACGGCTTGGGCAGGTACTCGTAGGCGCCGCCCTGGAAGGCGGTGACCGCGCTCTCCAGGTCGGAATAGGCGGTCATGATGATGACCGGCAGGTTGGCGTGCAGCGCTTTCGCCCGCTGCAGGAGCTCCAGCCCCGATTCTCCCGGCATGCGGATGTCGCTCACCACGACTTGCGGTGTCTCGGTATTCAACGCCGCGAGCGCCTCCCGCGCCGAGGGAAAAGTCTTGAACGCGATGTTCTCGCGCGTGAGCGCCTTCTCGAACACCCAGCGTATCGAGCGGTCGTCGTCGATGATCCACACCGGCTTCATGACCGGACCTCCGCCCTCGTTCCTCCGCCCTCATCCCTGTCTTCAACCGGGAGCAGGATCGTGAACACGGTTGCGCCGGGCACGCTCTCGAACCAGATCACGCCGTGGTGCTGGTTGACGAAGTTCTGCGCCAGCGTCAGCCCCAGCCCGCTGCCGCCCTCGCGTCCCGAGACCAGGGGGTGGAACACGCGCTCCTGCAAATCCGGGGGTATGCCGGGACCGTTGTCCCTGATCTCCACCGCGATCGCGTGGCGATAGCGCCGGCGCGCCAGCGTGACCTGGCGCACGATGCGCGTGCGCAACCTGATCTCCCCGCCCGCTCCGCTGCCCGCGATGGCCTGCGCGGCGTTGCGCAGGATATTCAACACCGCCTGGATGAGCTGCTCCTTGTCACCCTTCAACAGCGGCAGGCTCATGTCGTAATCGCGGCGTATGGTGACGCCCCGCGTGTACTCCGCGAGGATCAGGCTCCTCACCCGTTCCAGAACCTCGTGCACGTTCAGCTGGCCCGGCTGCGGCAGCCGGTGCGGGGTCAACAGCCGGTCCATCAATGACTGCAGCCGGTCCGCTTCCTTCATGATCACCTGCGTGTATTCGTGCAGCGCCGGGCGCTCCAGTTCGCGATCCAGCAGCTGCGCCGCGCCGCGGATGCCGCCGAGCGGGTTCTTGATCTCGTGGGCCAGGTTGCGGATCAGCTCGCGGTTGGCCTGGCTCTGGTCGAGCATGCGCTCCTCGCGGGCGATTCTCAGCTGCTGCTCGATGTGGCGGAATTCGAGCAACAGCTCCTCGCCGCGCGGATCCCTGGCGGACAGCTCCACCGGCGTCACGGTGCATGAGAGGTGCAGCCGCGCGCGCCCGTTCACGCCCAGCTCGAGATCGTGTTCCGTGTAGCTGCAGTTGTTGGCGCGCGCGTACTCGACCGCGGCCACCAGCACCGCTGAATCGGAGAACAGCTCCTTGAGCGGTTGCCCCGCTATGTTGTTGCTGCTCATCTCGAAAAGATTCTCGGCCGCCGGGTTCAGATAGCGCACAGCCAGCCCCGCATCGACCAGCACCACGGCGGTCGCCAGCAGGTCGAGACCGGAAAGGGCCGCGGGTGTCATGTCACAGGTCCGGGTACGGGGTAGAGCAAGAACCGCGCCATGCTGCTGCAGCGCCCGGCCGGAGCCTATTTCGTTGCGGCCAGCTCACGCCTCAGGTTGGCGACGTTGTCCTCGTGCAGCTTGACCTTCTTCTTGTACGGCTCGAGGCGGTCCAGCACGCGCTGATAGTTGCGTTCGCTGCCTAGCCGCTGCGATTCCTGGTCCGCCAGCTCCTTCTTCGCCTGATCCAGGAGTCTCTGCTCGCTGCCGAGCTCCTGCTCGAGTATCCTGCGGCGCTCGTTGTCGCGGCTCTTCTGGGTGTCGCCATCGACCTTGGGAAAATCCGCGGGCCGCGCTGCCGCCTTGGGCTGCGACTTGGCGGCCGGGGGGGAAACGATGTTGGGCGTCGAGACCACGAGCAGCTTGCAGCCCTTCGCCTCCGCCTTGATGTTGGTGAAGCGCTTGTTGCCGCTCTCGTCCACACACTCCCAGATGTCCGCCGCCGCCGGGACAGCTGCGAGTGCGAGCGCGATCAAAGCCAGAGTGTTCCGCATCGTCGAGGACCTCGTTACCCACATAACGCCCCGCAGTCGCCGGCCGTTGACCGCAAGGCCCCGAAATCTACTACTAAGTCTATGTCAATAAAAAAGAATTTGCAACGCACACAAATGGTGCGCCACTATACGCACAACAAAAAGGGCGGGGAGTTCCCCGCCCTTGGACCGATCCCGCAGCCGCAGGTTACAGGCTGTAATACAACTGGAACTCAATCGGGTGGGTCTGCATGCGGAAGGCGGTAAGCTCCTCTTCCTTCAGCGCCATGTAGGCGGCGAGCATGTCCTTCGAGAATACGCCGCCGCGCGTGAGGAACTCCTGGTCCTTCTCGAGCTCTTCCAGCGCCTGCTCGAGCGAATGGCATACCTTCGGCACCTTCGCGGCGATTTCCGGCGGCAGATCGTAGAGGTTCTTGTCGATCGGGTCGCCCGGCTTGATCTTGTTCTGGATGCCGTCGAGTCCCGCCATCATCATCGCGGTGAACGCGAGATAGGGGTTGGTCGTCGGGTCCGGGAAGCGCACCTCGATGCGGCGCGCCTTGGGATTCGACACCAGCGGCACGCGCACCGCCGCCGAGCGGTTGCGCGACGAATACGCGAGGTTGATCGGCGCCTCGAAGCCCGGCACCAGACGCTTGTAGGAATTGGTGCCGGGGTTGGTGATGGCGTTCAGCGCCTTGGCGTGCTTGAGTATCCCGCCGATGTAGTGGAGCGCGAGCTCGGAGAGCCCGGCGTAGCCGTTGCCGGTGAAGAGATTCTGCCCGCCTTTCGCCAGCGACTGGTGCACGTGCATGCCCGAGCCGTTGTCGCCGACCACCGGCTTCGGCATGAAGGTCGCGGTCTTGCCGTAGGAATGCGCGACGTTGTGCACCGCGTACTTGAGGATCATCATCCAGTCGGCGCGCTTCACCAGGCTGTTGAACTTGGTGCCGATCTCGTTCTGCCCCATGGCGCCCACCTCGTGGTGGTGCACCTCGCACTCCACGCCCATTTCCTGGAGCGCGAGCACCATGGCCGAACGGATGTCCTGCAGCGAATCGACCGGCGGCACCGGGAAATAGCCGCCCTTGATCGGCGCGCGGTGCCCCATGTTGCCGCCCTCGAATTCCTCGCCGGAGGACCACGGCGCCTCTTCCGACTTGATCTTGTAGAACGCCTGCCCCATCTCGATCTTCCAGGTCACCGAATCGAAGATGAAGAACTCGGGCTCGGGCCCGAAGAACGCGGTGTCGGCGATGCCGGTGGACTTGAGGTACGCTTCCCCGCGCTTGGCGATCGAGCGCGGATCGCGGTCGTAGCCCTTGCCGTCGGAGGGCTCGATCACGTCGCAGGTGAGGAGCAGCGTCGGCTCATCGGTGAACGGATCCATGCGCGCGGAATCGGGATCCGGCACGAGCGTCATGTCGGAGGCCTCGATGCTCTTCCAGCCGGCGATCGAGGAACCGTCGAAGAAGTGGCCGTCGGTGAATTTGGCTTCGCCGAACGCCGACACCGGCACCGACACGTGCTGTTCCTTGCCGCGGGTGTCGGTGAAACGGAAATCGACGAACTTCACCTCGTTGTCCTTGACCATTTTCATTACGTCGGCGACGGTTGCCATCGAGCTCTCCTGGGTTGGATGGGTATGACGAAAAAGCGATGAATCGGGTCTTCCTGTCGAGCAGGAATTATGCCAAGGTTTTTTTCGGGAAAGGCATTGTGCCACAAGGGGTTTATTTGATCCTATGACCCGATCTGGCACTGATATGGTGCATGATTATACTGTTCGCACAAATAGAGTGCACCAAATTCCTGATCGTCCGAATTGTAGGATAGTGCTTACTTTCCAGCCGCATGCGCAGCTTCGCCTGATTCAGTGCGGCGGGACTAGAGTAAACGTCATCCAACCAAGGAACTGAAATGTCGATCTCCGAAATACTGCAAAAGGCCGCCGACCGCGCCCGGCAAATGGGCCTGCAGTACGCCGGCGCGCTGACACCGGCCGAGGCGCACGAAGTGTGGCGCAATGCGCCCGGCGCGACGCTAGTGGATGTGCGCACCCGCGCCGAATGGGATTACGTCGGCCGCATACCCGGCGCGGTGGAAATCGAGATTCTCGGCTACCCCGGCAATCGTCCCAACCCGGCGTTCCTCACCGAGCTCGAAGGCAAGGTGGACAAGTCCGCGCCGGTGCTGTTCATCTGCCGCAGCGGCGGCCGCTCCCATAACGCCGCGATGCTCGCGACGCAAGCCGGTTTCGCCGCAAGCTACAACGTGCTCGAAGGCTTCGAGGGCGACCGGGACGCGCAGGGTCATCGCAACACGGTTGGCGGCTGGCGGGCCGTGGGACTACCGTGGGCCCAAAGCTAAGCTGACCAGTTGACCAGCCCCGTGTAGCCGGTCGCGAGCACGATCACGCCAAACACGATGCGATACCACGCGAACGCGGTGAAATTGTGGGTGGCGATGTAGCGCAGCAGCCAGCGCACGCAGAGAAACGCCGCGATAAAGGAGACGGCGAATCCCACCGAGAACGGGCCGATATCGCCCGCGTCGAACAGCGCGCGGTGCTGGTAGAAGTCGTAGGCGCCGGCCGCCATCAGCGTCGGCACCGCGAGAAAAAACGAGAATTCCGTGGCGACGCGCCGCGACAGCCCGAACAGCATGCCGCCGATGATCGTCGCGCCGGAGCGTGACGTGCCGGGAATGAGGGCGAAGGATTGCGCCAGCCCCACCTTCAGCGCGTCCTGCCACGTCATGTCGTCCACGCTCTCCACCGTCACCCGCCGCGGGGAGCGCTCGACCCACAGGATGATGAGCCCGCCGGCGATGAAAGCCGCGGCGACCGGCACGGCGTGGAACAGGTACTGCTTGATGGCGCCGCCGAAGGCGAGGCCGAGCATCGCCGCCGGCACGAACGCCACCACGAGATTCGTTGCGAAGCGGCGGGCGGCGGGGTCGCTGTTGAGCCGCGTCAGCAGGCCGGCAAAGCGCGCGCGGTACTCCCAGACCACGGCCAGCATCGCCCCGCTCTGGATCACGATGTCGAAGACCTTGGCCTTGTCGCCGCCGTAGCCCAGGAGCTGCCCCGCGATGATGAGATGCCCGGTGCTGGAAATCGGCAGGAATTCGGTCAGGCCCTCGACGACACCGAGAGCCAGGACCTTGAGATAGAACGCCACGTCCATGCGCCCGCTATTCTACGCGAGCGCGCCACGCGTCACTCGTAGCGCAGCGCCTCGATCGGCAGCAGGCGCGACGCCTTGCGCGCGGGATAGAAGCCGAAAAACACGCCCACCGCCGCGGCGAAGCCGACCGCGAGCAGCACCGAGTCCGGGCGCAGCTCCACGCGCCAGCCGGCGAGGTGCGCGATCAGGTAGGAGCCGCCCAGGCCGAGCGCGATGCCCAGCAGCCCGCCGATCAGCGCGAGCGTCACCGCTTCCACCAGGAACTGCGAGAGGATATCGCGCGCGCGTGCGCCGACCGCCATCCTGAGCCCGATCTCCCGGGTGCGCTCGGTCACCGACACCAGCATGATGTTCATGATGCCGATGCCGCCCACCAGCAGCGACACCGAGGCCACCGCGGCAAGCAGCAGCGTCATGATACGGCTCGATTCCTCGCGCGCCGCCAGCACTTCCGACAGGTTGCGCAGATTGAAGTCGTCCTCCTGGCCCGGCTGGATGCGGTGGCGCTGCCGCAGCAGGCTCTTGATCTGCTCCTCCACCTCCTTCATGTCCTCGCCGTCGCGCACCTTGATCGAGATCGAGCCGACCGGCCGCAGCTTGCCGTGGCTTCTTTGCACGCGGCTGCGCAGCGTCGAGATCGGGATCAGGACCACGTCGTCCTGGTCCTGCCCCATGAGGCTCTGCCCCTTGCGCGCGAGCGTGCCGATCACCGTGAACGGGACGTTGCGCAGCCGGATCGACTGCCCCACCGGATCGGCATCGCCGAAAAGATTGCGCGCCACGGTTTCGCCGAGCAGCGCGACCTTGGCCGAACCCGAGAGGTCGGGCAATTCGAACCCGCGCCCGGAGGCGACCACCCAGTTGCGCGCATCAAAGTATTCCGGCGTGACGCCGAAGAACGCCGTGGACCAGTTGCTGTTCGCGAACACCACCTGTCCCGCGCTTCTCAGCGCCGGCGCCGCCGCCTGCACCCCGCTGATCTCGCGCTGGACCGCGTACGCGTCGTACTCGCTCAGCGTATTGCGCGACCCCAGCCCCATGCGCACGCCGCCCGCCGTGACCGAGCCCGGGAGCAGGATCATCAGGTTGGTGCCGAGCGACCTGATCTGCTCCTCCACCCGCGCCTGCGCCCCGGCGCCGATCGCGATCATGGTGATGACCGCGGCGACCCCGATGATGATGCCGAGCATGGTGAGCGTGCTGCGCAGCTTGTTCACGCGCAGCGCGCGCAGCGCGATGCGGATGCTGGCGACCCAGTTCATGCGGCTGCCCGGTCCAGTTCCCGCAACATCGCCTGCGCGTCGGCCGGCTGCGCGACGCGCTGATCGGCCACCATGTGCCCGTCGCGAAAGCCGATGATGCGCGAGGCGAAGGTGGCGATGTCGTGCTCGTGCGTGACCAGCACCACCGTCATGCCGCCGCGGTTCAGCTGCTGCAGCAGGCCCATCAGCTCGAAGCTGGTGCGCGTGTCGAGCGCGCCGGTCGGCTCGTCGGCCAGGATCAGCACCGGATCGTTGACGAGGGCCCGCGCGATCGCCACCCGCTGCTGTTGGCCGCCGGAGAGCTGCGAGGGCTGGTGATGCGCGCGCTCGGCCAGCCCCACTTCAGCGAGTCGTGCCGTCGCGCGCTGCCGGCGCGCCTCGGCCGGGCATGGGCTGTAGAGCAGCGGCAGCTCCACGTTCTCGATCGCGGAGGTGCGCGCCAGCAGATTGAAGTTCTGGAATACGAACCCGATGCGCCGGTTGCGCGTTGCCGCCAGCGCATCGCCGGAGAGCTCGGACACCTTCTCGCCGGCGAGCCGGTATTCGCCCCCGGTGGGCGTGTCGAGGCAGCCCAGCAGGTTCATGAGGGTGGACTTGCCGGAACCCGACGGCCCCATCACCGCCACGAATTCGCCGGCCGCGATGTCGAGTGACACGCCGCGCAGCGCCGCGACGGTGTAGCTCTCCATGCGGTACTCCTTGGCGAGATCGCGGACGACGATCAGCGGATCAGTCATATCAAAAACCGAAGCGCGGGCCGCCCTTGACCTGCTGGGTTCTTGCCTTGGCGTCGGCCTGGGTTGCGAGGATCACTTCCGTTCCCTCCTGCAACGTGCCGCCGACCACCTCGCTGTGGGTGCCGTCGGCGAGCCCGATGCGCACGCTGACCGCCTTCGGCTGGCCGGTATCGTCCACCACCCACACGCGCCCGCTGGTGACCGAACGCCCGCCGCCGGCCCGGCGGGGTGCCATCTCCTCGTAGCGCTTGCGTTGCCCGGGGTTGAGCATCTCGGCGATGCGCGCCCGCGATTCGGCGCGCAGCCGCTCGGCCTGGCGGCGCCGCTCGCCCTTGTCCTCGGTGTCGAGCTTGCGGATCCGGTCCCGGGTCTCGTTGAGTATGGCCTCGAGCTTGGCCTGCTGCCCGGGCGTCAACTGCAGTTCCTTCGTCAGCCGTTCGCGTTGCGCCTGGCCCGCCTGCGGCCCGCCCCCGCCCTTCTTCGACTCCCCTTCGGGGGCCGGCGCGCCGGCCGCCTCCTGGGAAGCGCCGGCATCGCGCGCCTGCGCGGCCCCCGCAGGACGGAACCGCAGCGCCGCGTTCGGCACCTTGAGGGCGTTCTCGCGCGTGTCCACCACGATGCGCACGTTCGCGGTCATGCCCGGAAACAGCTCGAGATCGGGATTGGAGGTCGCGATGACCGCGGTGTAAGTGACGACGTTCTGCACCACCAGGGCGGCCTTGCGCACCTGCCCCACCGTGCCGCGGAAAGTCCTGCCGGGAAACGAATCCACCGTGAACGTCGCCTGCTGGCCCTCGCGGATGCGCCCCACCTCGGCCTCGTCGATGGAGGTGTCGACCTGCATCCGCCGCAGATCCTGCGCGATCACGAACAGCTTCGGCGCCTGCAGGCTCGCGGCCACCGTCTGCCCCGGCTCCACCGATTTCTCGATGACGATTCCGCCCACCGGGGCGCGAATGGTGGTGCGCTCGAGATCCACTTTCGCCTGCGAGAGCTGGGCATCACGCTGCTTGACCAGCGCTTCCACGTTGCGCACCTGGGACTCGCCCACCGCGAGCTGCGCCTGCGCGACCTTGACCTGCTCCTGCGCCGTCCGGTAGGAGAACTCCGCTTTGTCGAGGGCCGCCGCCGAGACGAAATTCTTCTCGTGCAGCGTCTTGTTGCGCTGGAATTCGCGCTCGGCCTCGGCGAGACCGACCCTGGCGCGCGAAACCTCGGCGTGCAGCGCCGCGACGTTGGCGCGCTGGGTGAGCACCGTGGCGCGCGCCGCCTCCACGTCGGCCATCGCCTGGTTCACGCGCAAGGCGAACGAATCGGGATCGATGCGGGCGATGACCTGGTCTTTCTCGACCGCCGAGTTGAAGTCGACGTAGACCTCCTTCAACTGACCCGAGACCTGCGAGCCGACTTGTACCACGGTGACCGGGTTCACCGTGCCGCTGGCCGATACCGCCGCGGTGATGCCCCCCCGCTCGACCTTTCCCAAGCGATAACCCGGGGCGGCATTGCGCGCCCCCCACCACCCGTAGGCCGCGGCGCCTGCCGTCAACACCGCGATGACGACGGCTGCGCTGATGAACTGTTTACGCGACATCCCGTTCCCGCATTCCCCATTACGCATGAGCCGTTACCCATGATGGCGCGAACCCGCCGCGCCATCATGTCGTTAGAGCGGGGATTGTAACGAAGGTGCCGCAGCCCGCCCACGGCGGGGGCATGCGGGTGTAACAAAAGATTTCAGCGCGCCGCGGGCGCGGGTTCCGCCAGCGCTTCAAGCACCGCCTGGCGGGCGGCCGCCTCGAATGCAGTCAGGAACAGCAGGCCGGTCAGCGTCCCGCGCATTCTCAGCTCGGCGCCGATCGCCTCCGCGCGCCGGTTGAGCTCGTCCGGGAGGGGCGCTTCCCGCTCCTCGGATGCAGCCAGCAACGCCGCCCGGAGATGGGCGAACAGCAGCGCTACGTCTTCCTCGCGCACCACCCCTTGCAGCAGGACCTTCGGGTTGAGCAGCGAATCGAGCTGGGCAAAGGGGTCGGGCCTGTCACCGGCCTGGGCCGGCATGGCGAGCGCGAGCCCCAACACTCCGCCCGCAATCAAGACGTTCATTCGCATGGCATCCTCCTCGTCTGTCCGCGTGACCCCATATAACGCACGACCCGGCTGCCCGGTTTACGCCCGCCGATAGATCTCTGCGCCGCTTTCGACGAATTCCCGCGCCTTCTCCTGCATCCCCTTGGCCAGCGCCTCCTGCTCGGTGACGCCCTGCTTCTCGGCGTACTCGCGCACGTCCTGCGTGATCTTCATCGAGCAGAAATGCGGGCCGCACATCGAGCAGAAGTGCGCGAGCTTGGCGCCGTCCTGCGGCAGCGTCTCGTCGTGGAACTGCTTGGCCTTGTCCGGATCGAGCCCGAGGTTGAACTGGTCCTCCCAGCGGAACTCGAAGCGCGCTTTCGAAAGCGCGTTATCGCGGATCTGCGCTCCGGGGTGGCCCTTGGCGAGGTCCGCGGCGTGCGCCGCGATCTTGTAGGCGATGATGCCGTCCTTGACGTCGTCCTTGTCCGGGAGCCCGAGATGCTCCTTGGGCGTGACGTAGCACAGCATCGCGGTCCCGAACCAGCCGATCATCGCGGCGCCGATCGCGCTGGTGATGTGGTCGTAGCCCGGCGCGATGTCGGTGGTGAGCGGTCCCAGCGTGTAGAACGGCGCCTCGCGGCAGTACTTCAGCTGCAGGTCCATGTTCTCCTTGATCAGCTGCATCGGCACGTGGCCGGGACCCTCGATCATCACCTGCACGTCGTGCTTCCACGCGACGTCGGTCAGCTCGCCCAGCGTTTTCAGCTCGGAGATCTGCGCCTCGTCGTTGGCGTCGTAGATCGAGCCGGGACGCAGGCCGTCGCCGAGCGAGAAGGAGACGTCGTAGGCCTTGAGGATCTCGCAGATGGCCTCGAAATGCGTGTAGAGGAAGCTCTCCTTGTGGTGGGCGAGGCACCACTTCGCCATGATCGAGCCGCCGCGCGAGACGATGCCGGTCATGCGCTTCGCGGTCATCGGGATGTACGGCAGGCGCACGCCGGCGTGCACGGTAAAGTAATCCACGCCCTGCTCGCACTGCTCGATCAGCGTATCGCGGTAGATCTCCCAGGTCAGCTCCTCCGCTTTCCCGTCCACCTTTTCCAGCGCCTGGTAGATCGGCACGGTGCCGATCGGCACCGGCGAGTTGCGCATGATCCACTCGCGCGTCTCGTGGATGTGCCTGCCGGTGGAGAGATCCATCACCGTGTCGCCGCCCCAGCGGATCGCCCACGTCATCTTCTCGACCTCCTCCTGGATGCCCGAGGAAATCGCCGAATTGCCGATGTTGGCGTTGATCTTCACCAGGAAGTTGCGGCCGATGATCATCGGCTCGGTTTCCGGGTGGTTGATGTTGGCGGGAATGATGGCGCGCCCGCGCGCCACCTCGTCGCGCACGAACTCCGGCGTGATCGCCTTCTGCAGCGCCGCGCCGAACGATTCGCCCTTGTGGCTCCGCGTGATGAGCTCGGGGAGCGCGTCCCGGCGCTGGGTCTCGCGGATCGCGATGAACTCCATCTCCGGGGTGACGATGCCGCGGCGCGCGTAGTGCATCTGCGACACGTTCATCCCCGGCTTCGCCCGGCGCGGGTTGCGTTTCAAGTTGAACCGCAATTGCGCGAGCTTCGGGTCGGCCAGGCGCTCGCGCCCGTAGCGCGAGGTCGGCCCGTCGAGGACCTCGGTATCGCCGCGCTCCTCGATCCACTTCTGCCGCAGGGGGGCAAGCCCCGAGCGGATGTCGATTCTCGCCGACGGGTCGGTGTACGGGCCCGACGTGTCGTAGACGAAAATCGGCGGGTTGGATTCCGAGCGCGCGGGCGCCGTGCCGGTATGCACCGGGGTGTCCGACTGCGTGATCTCGCGCATCGGCACGCGCAGGTCGGGGCGGGAACCGGCGACGTAAACCTTGCGCGAGTTGGGCAGGGGCTTCACCGCCGCTGCGTCGACGTGAGCGGTGGCGTTTACGAATTTAGGATTGGCGCTCATGAGGCGCTCCTCTCGGTTCGCGGCGGGAAACGGGGACGGGGGGGATGACCGGCCACGCTTCCCTACGACGGTATTATCCGTATCAGGTTCGAAGGGTGTTTCTCACCCGATTGCCGCGGCGCTTCCGCATCAACCAGGACCCCCAACGTGTTGTCCTTACGCTAATCGAATTATGGGATAATTGCAACCGCCACAACGCCTTTCAACCCCCTGAATTTCCCCATGAACCCGCAGCTGGACTTCGAGCGCGCCCGCTTCAACATGGTCGAGCAGCAGATCCGGACCTGGGAGGTCCTCGACCAGCGGGTGCTCGACCTGCTGTTACGCGTGCGCCGCGAAGATTATGTCCCGCCGCAATACCGGGCGCTCGCTTTCGCCGACATGGAAATCCCGATCGGCCACGGCGAAAAAATGCTCGCGCCCAGGCTCGAAGCACGCATGCTGCAGGAGCTGGCATTGAAGCCCGGCGACAAGGTCCTCGAAGTCGGCACCGGGAGCGGCTACATGACGGCACTGCTCGCGAGCCTCGCCGGCCACGTCATCAGCGTGGACATCGTGCCCGAGTTCACGCAAGCGGCGGGCGACAGGCTCGCCGCGCACGCCATCGCCAGCGTCACGCTGGAATCCGGGGATGCGGCGCGCGGCTGGGACCGGCATGCGCCCTACGACGCGATCGTGCTGACCGGTTCGGTGCCGGTGCTGGCCGAAGCATTTGTTAAAAGCCTGCTGCCCGGCGGCCGCCTGCTCGCGGTGGTGGGCGAGCCGCCCGTGATGGAAGCGCAGCTCGTCACCTGTTTCGCGGCGGGCGCCTGCAACACGACGGGATTGTTCGAGACCTGCATCTCGCCTCTCAGGAACGCGCCGCAGCCCGAAAAATTCGTGTTCTGACAGGCGATGAATCGCGTCGCGTTCTGCACGCTGCTCCTGATCGCCGCCGCGCCGGCCGGCGGTGCCGATTTGCTCGAGATCTACCGCCTGGCCCAGGCCTCGGATGCGCAGTACGCGGCAGCACGCGCGGCGTGGAGCGCGGGACAGGAAAAGCTGCCGCAGGGCCTCTCGGGCCTGCTGCCGTCGGCTTCCGTTTCAGCGTCCACCCAGCACAACGATCGCGAGTTCCGCTCGCGCGACCCCCTGCAGGCCACGACGACGTCGCGCTTCAACTCCAACTCGATCGCGCTATCGGTTACCCAGCCGCTCTACCGCCCGCAGAACCTGACCGCCTACGAACAGGCGAAAACCCAGGTGGCGCAGTCCGACGCGGTCTTTGCCCTGGCGACCCAGGACCTGATCCTGCGCGTCGCGCAGGCCTATCTCGACGTCCTGCTCGCGCAGGACACCGTGGAATTCGCGCAGGCGCAGCTGGTTGCGATCGGCCGCCAGCTGGAACAGGCCAAGCGCAATTTCGAGGTCGGCACCGCCACCATCACCGACACCCACGAGGCGCAGTCGCGCTTCGACCTCACCACTTCGGTCGAGATCGCGGCGCGCAACGACCTGGAGCTCCGCAAGCGCCAGCTCGAGCTGCTGATCGGGAGGCCCGCGCCCGGCCTGACCACGCTCGGACCGCGGTTCGACCCGGCCCTGCCACGGCCCGACGCGATGGACCGCTGGGTCGCCGACGCGGCCGAGAACAACCTGCAGGTGCGCATCAACCGGTCGGGGCTCGAATTCGCGACCCAGGAAGTCGAGCGCAACCGCGCCGGGCACCGCCCCACGCTCGACGCCTTCGCCACCTACACGGACTCGGGCAGCGGCGCCGGGACCGTCGGGGTGTCGGGCACGGACACCACTTCCCGGGTTGTGGGCGTGCAGCTGGCGATCCCGATCTACCAGGGCGGCCTCATCTCCTCCCGGGTGCGAGAGGCCATCGCCAACGAGGAGAAATCCCGGCAGGACCTCGAAACCGCCCGGCGCACCGCCGAGCTGACCGCCCGGCAGGCGTTCCTCAGCGTCGCGAGCGGCATCGCGCAGGTCAGGGCGCTGGAGGCGGCACTGGTGTCGAGCAAGAGCTCGCTCGACTCCACCCTGCTCGGGCAGGAAGTGGGCGTGAGGACGCAGATCGACGTGTTGAACGCCCAGCAGCAGCTGTCCCAGACCCGGCGCGACCTGGCGCAGGCGAAATACAACTACATCAACGCCCTGCTGCGGCTGAAATCGGCCGCCGGCCAGCTGACCGAGCAGGACGTCGCGCTCGTCAATGGCTGGCTCAACCGCTGATTGCCCATTACCAGCAAGAGCGACATCCGGAAGCAGGTCCTTGCGCGACGCGATGCGCTGGACGCCGCCGAGCGCCTGGCGCTGAGCGCGCGCATCACCGCGCGCCTGCTCGGGCTCGACGCCTACCGGGCCGCCCGGTGCGTCATGGCGTACATGAGCTTTGGCGGCGAATTCGACACGTCACAGTTCGTCGCGCAGGTCCACGCCAGCGGCAGGCGCCTGGCGCTGCCCAGGGTGGACGGCGCGAGCCGCGCCATCAGGATTCACGAAGTTCGCGACCTGCAGCGGGAGCTCGCAGCCGGTGTGTGGGGCATACGCGAGCCGCGTGTCGACCTGTGCCCGGAAGTCCCCGCGTCCGAAGTCGGGCTCGTGCTGGTTCCGGGAGTCGCATTCACGCGGCGTGGCGAGCGGCTCGGCTACGGCGGCGGCTACTACGACGGATTCATCCGCGGCCTCGGTTCGCCTCGCCCCGCCCTGGTCGCCGCGGCATTTTCCCTTCAGATCCTTCCAGAGCTGCCGGTTTCCGGGCGCGACCAGAAAGTGGATTGCCTCGTCACCGAGGATGCCGAGTACAAGTTAGAGCCGGATCAGCTCTAACACGCGAGCCGTCGCGCCGCGGTGCACGCCGCAGAAAGCCAACCCGGCCTGACCCATGCGCCGCGCCGCGTCCGGGTCGCGCAACAAGCGCCCCGCCTCGCGCGCCAGCGCCGCGGCGTCCGGCACCTGGATCGCGGCTCCCGCCCCCACCGCGAGCTCCGCAGCTTCCGCGAAGTTGTAGGTGGAGGGTCCGATCAGCACGGGCTTGCCCGCCGCGCAGGCCTCGATCAGGTTCTGCCCGCCGAACGGCAGCAGGCTGCCGCCGATGAACGCCACGTCGCACGCGGTGTAATACGCGAACATCTCCCCCATGCTGTCCCCCAGCACGATCTGCGTCTCCGGCGCGATGGCTTCATTGGCGCTGCGGCGTTGCAGCCGCAGCCCGCTCCGCTGCACCATCCGGGCGACCTCCTCGAAGCGTTGCGGATGGCGCGGCACGATCACGGTCAGGAGCCCCGGCACATCCACGCGGGGCAGCTGCTCGATCAGGAGCGCTTCTTCCCCGTCGCGGGTGCTCGCCGCGAGCAGCACCGGCCGCGCGTCGCCGAAACGGCGGCGCAATGCGTGTCCCGCCTCGACCTGCGCGGGCGGCGACGTGACATCGAACTTGATGCTGCCAGTGACGCGAGCGTCCCGCGCGCCCAGCGCCACGAGGCGCTGCGCGTCGTCCGCCGTCTGCGCTGCGACCGCGGCAAGACCGCCGAAGCTCGCGCGCGCGAATCCCGGGGCGCGCCGGTAGCGGGCAAAAGATTTTTCGGAGAGCCGCGCGTTGACCAGGTAAAGCGCTACGCCGCGCGCGCTGCAGGCGCGGATCAGGTTGGGCCAGATCTCGGTCTCCATCAGGATGCCTGCCTGCGGCCGGAAATGCGCCAGGAAGCGCGCCACTGCCCCCGGATAATCGTACGGCAGGTAGCAGCGCGAGACATTCTCGCCAAACAGCGCCTGTCCCGTTTCGCGGCCGGTCGGCGTCATGTGCGTGAGCAGGATGCGATGCTGCGGGTAGCGCGCGCGCAATGCCTCGATGAGCGGCTCGGCGGCGCGGGTCTCTCCCACCGAGACCGCGTGCACCCAGATGAGCGGCGCGTCCGCGCGTTGCGGATAGAAGCCGAAACGCTCGCCGACGTGCGCGAGATAGCCGCGCTGGCGGCGCGCGCGCCACGCCAGGCGCAGCAGCACGATCGGCAGCAGCAGGTAGAGCAGCAGCGTGTACGCGATCCGCATGTCGATCAGGCGCCCATCCGCTTCACGGCGGCGATCACCTCGGCGGCCTCCGGCGGTCTGCCGGGCGCCCCCAGATTCTGCGCGCGCGCGCAGCCGAAAATGCCGGTGGCGGCCGGGTCCCATGGGCCGCCGTAGATCCCTACCGTCGGCACCCCGAGCGCGCCGGCGATATGCGTGAGCCCGGTATCGACGCCCACTACGACGGCTGCGCCGGCCATCAGGGCCGCCATCTCCACCAGAGTGAGAAGCGGCGGGACGACCGCGTTCGGCATGCCACCCGCCAACCGCTCGCTGCGCAGACGCTCGTGCGGGCCGCCCCACGGCACGACGCACCGGAGGTCTTGGGAATTCAGCGCAGCGCCGAGCGCAAGCCATCGCGCCTCGTCCCAGAGCTTGTCGGCCGCGCTGGTCGCATGCAACAGTACCGCGTAGCGGCCGCCGGGCAGCCAGGCAAACCGCGCGCCGCGCGCACTGATCCCGTATTCGGCCGGCGCGTTCGCGTCATAGCCCAGCGCCTGCGCGGCAAGTCGCCGGTTGCGCTCCACCGCGTGCATCGTCCACGGGACCGAGTGCGTCCGGTCGTAGAACAGCCAGAGCGGCTCGCGCGCGCTGGCGAAGTCAAGTCCGTGGCGCACGCCGCGCGCCGCCCGTGCCACCAGGGCGCTCTTCACCAATCCCTGGGTATCGATGATCGCGTCGTACGGCTGTCGCTGGAGCTCGCGGGTGAACATCCTGATCTCCTCCCGCACCGCGGCACGCAGAAAGCCGGTGCGCCAGCGCCGGATTGCGACCGGCAGAACGCGCGCCACCGCCGGGTGCATCCGCGGGATGGCGGCGAACGATTCCTCCACCACCCAGTCGATCTCGGCGGCGGGAACGGCGGCGCGGATGTCGCTCGCGACGGGAAGATTGTGAACGACGTCGCCCAGCGACGAGGTCTTCACCAATAGGATCTTCTTCATTTTGCGGGGGCCGCAGGCACGGCCAGGGCCGTTCCAACTTTTCTCCTTTGAAACTTTTGGAGCGCCGCGGCTAATTTGATTCCCGGATGCAGCCGCCCCTGATTGGAAGTTGGAACGGTCCTAGCCTACACTGATTAGCACTTTGCGCATAGAATAGCGGCCACCAACAATGATTCCAATTCAGGCACTTAACTGCAAGGCGCGGCGCGATTGCCCCGGGGTACGCGCGTGATACTGGTCACCGGCGGCGCCGGGTTCATCGGGTCGAATTTTGTTCTCGACTGGCTTGCAGCCGAACGCACGCCGGTGGTCAACCTCGACAAGCTGACTTACGCCGGCAACCTCGAGAACCTGGCGGGATTGAAGAACGACGCGCGTCATACTTTCGTCAAGGGCGACATCAACGACCGCGCGCTCGTCGCGAAGCTCCTGCGCGAGCATCGGCCACAGGCCGTCGTGAACTTCGCGGCGGAGAGCCACGTGGACCGTTCGATACACGGTCCCGCGGACTTCGTGCAGACCAACATCATGGGGACTTTCAGCCTGCTCGAGGAAGCGCGAGCTTATTGGTCGAATTTGAAGGAAGCGGAAAAAAGCGACTTTCGCTTCCTTCATGCGTCCACCGACGAAGTCTACGGCTCGCTCGGGGCCAACGACCCGGCGTTCACGGAAACCACGCCGTACGCGCCCAACAGCCCGTATGCGGCATCCAAGGCCGCATCGGACCACCTGGTGCGCAGCTACCACCACACCTACGGCCTGCCGGTGGTGACCACCAACTGCTCCAACAACTACGGGCCGTACCAGTTTCCCGAGAAACTGATCCCGCTGATGGTCGTCAACGCCGCCAAACGCAAGCCGCTCCCCGTCTATGGCGACGGCAAGAACGTGCGTGACTGGCTCTACGTCGGCGACCATTGTGAAGCGGTGCGGCTCGCACTGAAGCGCGGCCGCCCGGGCGAGACCTACAACATCGGCGGCAACGCGGAAAAAACGAACCTGGAGGTCGTCAACGCTCTGTGCGCGATCCTTGACGAAATTCGCCCCCAGCCGCACATCACTCATCACTCATCACTCATCACTCACGTACAGGACCGGCCGGGACACGACCGCCGCTACGCGATGGACGCCGGAAAGCTTCGAAGCGAGCTCGGATGGATGCCGCGCGAGCAATTCGACACGGGCCTAAAAAAAACGGTGCAATGGTATCTTGACCACATGGCCTGGGTGGACGGCGTGGTGAGCGGCGCGTATCGCAGCTGGATCGATCTCAACTACGGCAGGCGGGAGCGGGCATGAAGGGGATCATCCTGGCCGGCGGCAGCGGCACGCGGCTCTACCCGGCGACGCAGGTCGTCACCAAGCAACTGCTGCCGGTGTACGACAAGCCGATGGTCTACTACCCCCTCACCACGCTGATGCTCGCGGAAATCCGCGACATACTGGTGATCTCCACGCCGCAGGACACGCCGCGCTACCAGCAACTGCTGGGCGACGGCCGGCGCTGGGGCATCAACCTCTCGTATGCCGTGCAGCCCGAACCCAAGGGCATTCCGCAGGCCTTCATCCTCGGCGCGGGCTTCATCGGCGACGAATCCTGCGCGCTGATCCTCGGCGACAACATCTTCTACGGCCACAAGCTCTCGGACGAGCTCAAGGCCGCGACCGCGAAGCGCCGCGGCGCCACCATTTTCGCCTACCGCGTGCAGGACCCGGAGCGCTACGGCGTGATCGAGTTCGATGGCAACCGCAAGGTCATCTCGATCGAGGAGAAGCCGAAGCAGCCGAAATCGCACTTTGCGCAGACCGGCTTCGCCATCTACGACAACCGGGTGACCGACATTGCACGCGCCCTCAAGCCTTCGGCGCGGGGCGAGCTCGAGATCACCGACCTCAACCTGGAGTACCTGCGCCGTGGCGAGCTGGAAGTGGTGCTGTTGGGCCGCGGCGTCGCCTGGCTCGATACCGGCACCCACGACGCCTGGCTCGCCGCCTCGACGTTCATCGAGACCATCGAGAAGCGCCAGGGCCTGAAGGTCGCCTGCCCCGAGGAGATCGCCTACAGCATGGGCTATATCACCGCGGCCGACCTCGAGCGGCTCGCAGCCGCGATGGGCGACAATCCCTACGCGCGCTACCTGCGGGTCGTGCTCGACGACCGGGCATGACCACCAGCCTGCCGCCGAAACGCATACTGATCACGGGCGGCAGTGGGCTCCTTGCCCTGAACTGGGCCTGCCGCATGCGCGACCAATGCGAGGTCTATCTCGCGCGGCATACGCACGACATCCGGCTGCGGGACACGCGCGTCGTGCCGCTGGAACTGGAGTCCATCGATAGCCTGTTGCGCCGGCTCGAGGAGTACCGGCCCGAGTGGGTCGTCCATACGGCCGGCATTACCAGCGTGGATCAGTGCGAGCGCGAACCCGCGCTGGCGCGCGCGGCCAACGCCGTGCTCGCGCGCAACGTCGCGGAAGCCACCGCCCGTCTGGGATTGCGGCTGATCCACATCTCGACCGACCACCTGTTCGCCGGCGCGCGCTCGATGTACCGCGAGGACGATGTGCCGGAGCCGCTCAACGAATACGCCCGGACCAAGCTGCTGGCCGAGCAATGGGTGGTGCAGGCGCATCCCGAAGCGCTCGTCATCCGGACCAACTTCTTCGGCTGGGGGCACGCCGCGCGCCGGTCGTTCAGTGACTGGATCTATTACGGCCTGCGCGCCGGTGAAGCGCTCACCTTGTTCGACGATGTATTCATCACCCCGATCCTGGCCGATCGGCTGGTGGCCGCCGCACACCGCCTGCTCGAGCTCGGAGCCTCCGGCGTATTCAACGTCGTCGGGGACGAGCGTCTCTCCAAGCACGAGTTTGCCGCGCGCCTGGCGCACGCCTTCCAGCTGCCGGAAGCGCTGGTTCAGCATGGTAATATCCGCAACGCAAGGCTGCTGGCAAAGCGCCCGCTCGACATGTCGTTGAGCAACGCGAAGGCGCGTCAACGTCTGGGAGCCTCCCTGGGTAATGCAGCGGAATTCCTCCTCGAGTTGCGGCAACAGGATCAGAACGGCCGCCGCGACGAATTGCTGGCTGCGATAGCGGAGTAGCCCATGTCGTTTCTCGAAGGCAAGTCGGTACTGGTGACCGGGGCGACCGGCTCGTTCGGCAAGCGCTTCGTCAAGACGGCGCTGGAGCGCCACAATCCCCGCCGGCTCGTCGTCTTCAGCCGCGACGAGCTGAAGCAGTTCGAGATGCAGCACCGGCTGCAGTCCCCCAGCCTGCGCTACTTCCTGGGCGACGTGCGCGACAAGGAACGGCTGCACCGCGCGTTCGACGGCGTCGAGGTGGTCATCCACGCGGCGGCGATGAAGCAGGTGCCGGCCTCCGAGTACAACCCGATGGAGGCGATCAAGACCAACATCATCGGCGCGGAAAACGTGATCAACGTCTGCATCGACCAGGGGGTGTCGCACGTCATCGCGCTGTCGACCGACAAGGCGGTCAACCCGGTCAACCTCTACGGCGCCACCAAGCTGTGCGCCGACAAGCTGTTCACCGCCGCCAACACGCTGGCGCGCAAGCACCGCACGCGGTTCTCGGTCGTGCGCTACGGCAACGTGATCGGCTCGCGCGGCAGCGTGATCCCGTTCTTCATGCAGCGGCGCCCGGGGGGCGTGCTGCCCATCACCGACCCGAAGATGACGCGCTTCTGGATCACGCTGGACCAGGGCGTGCGCTTCGTCCTCGATTGCCTCGAGACGATGCAGGGCGGCGAGGTCTTCGTTCCGAAAATTCCCAGCATGGGCATCATGGACGTCGCCAGGGCGGTCGGCCCGGAGTGCCGCACCGAGGTCATCGGCATCCGGCCCGGCGAAAAATTGCACGAGATGCTGATCCCCGCGGACGATGCGCACAACACGGTGGAATTCCCCGACCACTACGTGATCCAGCCCGCGGATTCCTGGTGGGACCAGCGCGGCTACGTTGCGCGAACCGGCGCCAAGCCGGTCGCGCCGGGATTCGAGTACAGCAGCGACCGCAATTCCGCCTGGATGACTCCCGCGCAGCTGGCCGCGATACTCGAGCGCGAAGCCATCGAACTCTGAATGCGGTTGCGCCCGTTCCCCCCTTCCGCCCGCCCGGTACGGGCGCGGCCAGCTTGCCAGCGCCCCCGATTCGCGATTAAATAGCGTCTGTTCAACCGTTGAACGCAAGCCCAACGTGCTGACCGACGAGTACCGCTACAAGATCCTGCGCCTGCTGGAAGCCGACCCGCAGATGAGCCAGCGCGACCTCGCCCGCGAGCTCGGTATCAGCCTGGGCAAGGCGAATTATTGCCTGCGCGCGCTGATGGAAACCGGCCTGATCAAGGCCAACAACTTCAAGAACAACCGCAACAAGAAGGCCTACATGTACTTCCTCACGCCGCGCGGCATCACCGAGAAGGCGCGCGCGACCGCGAATTTCCTGGAACGCAAGGTGGCGGAATACGAGGCCCTGCAGCGCGAGATCGAGCACCTGCGGCGGGAGGTGAACCGGTGAGCGCGAAAATCTCCTACAGCCGCCATGCCCTGGATGAAGACGATGTCCAGGCCGTGGTCAACGTGCTGCGCCACAGCTGGCTCACGCAGGGCCCCGCGGTCGGTGAATTCGAGCAGGCCATCGCGAATCACGTCGGCGCAAAGTACGCGGTGGCCGTATCCAGCGGCACCGCCGCGCTGCACATCGCGTGCCTCGCGGCCGGCATCTCATCGGGAGACCGGGCCATCACCTCGGCCAACAGCTTCGTCGCGAGCGCCAATTGCGTGCGTTACGCGGGCGGAGTCCCCGAGTTTGCCGATATCGAGCGCGACACCTTGAACCTCGATCCGGCCGGCCTGCGCGCACAGGCCGCGACCGGCCCCCGCGTGAAGGCGATCATTCCGGTTCATTTCGGCGGCCTCCCGTGCAACATGGCGCAGATCGCGGACGTCGCGGCAAGCGCGGGCGCCACGGTGATCGAGGACGCCGCTCACGCGCTGGGAGGGCGATATCCATCCGGCGAGCGGGTCGGAAGCTGCGCCTATTCGGACATGACCGTGTTCTCCTTCCATCCGGTGAAGAGCATCACCAGCGGCGAAGGCGGCATGGTGACGACCAACCGCCAGGACCTGTATCGCCGACTGCTGCGGCTGCGCGGCCACGGGATCAACAAAGCGGACGATCCGTACCAACATCCGCACCACGCTTACCAGGACGGGAAATTCAATCGCTGGTATTACGAGATGCAGGAACTGGGATTCAACTACCGCATGACCGACATTCAGGCGGCCCTGGGCCTGTCGCAGTTCCGCAAGATCGACCGGTTCATGGCGCGCCGGAGCGGGCTCGCCGCGCGTTATCGCGAGGCGTTCGGTGACGGCGCATCCGGAATCCGCGTGGGGCAAAAAAATGGCTTGGGCGCAAGCGCCAACCACCTGTTCGTCATCCGCATCGCTTTCGGCGCCGGCGCCCGGAGCCGCACCGCCTACATGCAGCGCCTGTTCGATCGCGGCTACATCACCCAGGTGCATTACATACCGATTCCCCTCCATCCCTACTACGCCCGGCTCGGGTACACCCTCGAGCGCCTGCCCGAGACCGCGCGCTATTACAACGAGTGCCTGTCGATCCCGCTATTCGTGGGCCTGGCCGATTCGCAGCAGCGCGAATTCATCAACGCGGCGGTGGAGTGCCTGGCATGAGCATCCGCATCGGCAAGCGCGAAGTCGGGGATGGCGCGCCCTGCTTCATCGTCTTCGAGGCCGGACCGACCCACGACGGGCTGGAAAGCGCGGCCGACCTGTGCCGGCTCGCCGCGGAGGCCGGGGCTGATGCGATCAAGTTCCAGGTCCTCGACCCGGACCGGCTGGTCGCCGACCGCCTGCAGCCTTTCTCCTACGAGGTACTGGTCGACCGCGCCACCGGCAGGACGGAGGCGGTCTCGGAGCCCCTCTACGAGCTGCTGCGGCGCCGCAGCCTGCCGCGCGCCGACTGGGAAAAGTTGAAGCGACACTGCGATGCGCTCGGGCTTGCGTTTTTCGCGACCGCCGGCTTTCCGGACGAGGTGGATTTTCTCGCCGCGATCGGCTGCGACTCGATCAAGATTGCCTCGGCGGACATCAATCACTACCCGCTCATGACGCACGCCGCGCGCACCGGCATGTCGCTGCAGATCGACACCGGCAATGCGACGCTGGGCGAAGTCGAGGCGGCGGTGGACACGATCCGGCGCGCCGGCAGCGAGAAAGTCATCATCCACCATTGCCCCTCGGGTTACCCCGCGCGCCTGGACAGCATCAACCTGCGCATCGTGACCACGCTGAAAGCGATGTTCACGCTCCCGATCGCGTTTTCCGACCACACGCCGGGCTGGGACATGGACATCGCCGCCATCGCCCTCGGCGCCAACCTCGTCGAAAAGACCATCACCCACGACCGCACGACCCGCAGCATCGAGCACCTGTTCTCGCTCGAGCCGCAGGACATGCGGCGCTTCGTGAAGGCGGTGCGCGAGCTGGAAACGGCGCTGGGCTCGAACCGCAAGCTGCTCTCGGCCGAGGAGCTGGCGGCGCGCCAGAAGATACGCCGCAGCGCCCACTTGAAGCGCGCGGTCCGCGCCGGCGAGCGGCTGGACCACGAGTTGATCGAGTTCCGGCGTCCCGGCGACGGTATCGGGCCCCACGAAATCGGCCCCTATCTCGGCACGACGTTC
>MERD01000077.1:3873-4943 GCA_001771935.1 Betaproteobacteria bacterium RIFCSPLOWO2_02_FULL_67_26 | reverse complement strand
CGCCAGCGTGAATTCCTCGCGCTCGAGCGCACGCCGCAGGTCGGTGCCCATCTGCGCCCGCGCCCGCGATCTCTGGTTGATTTCCGAAGTGAAGAACTGATAGCCATTGCGCCCGGCCTGCTTTGCCCGGTACATGGCCGCATCGGCGGCGGCCAGCAACGCCTCGGCATTGTCGCCGTCGCCCGGGAAAACCGCGATGCCGACGCTGGCGGTGACGAACACTTCCTGGCCGTGGACGTCCACGGCCGCGGCGAGCTGGTCGATGATCTTCTGCGCGACCAGGGCAGCGTCGTCCGGCCGCGCCAGGTCGGCAAGCACCACCGCGAATTCGTCGCCGCTGATGCGCGCCACCGTGTCGCCCGTGCGCACGCAGGACTGCAGGCGCACGGCGGTTTCCTTCAGCAGCACGTCCCCGCCGGCATGCCCGAGGGTGTCGTTCACCTGCTTGAATTCGTCCAGATCGACGAACAGAGCGCCCAGCTGGGTGGCGTGGCGCCGGGCCTGGGCGATGGCCTGCGTAAAACGGTCGGCGAGCAGAGCGCGGTTCGGCAGCCCCGTTAGCGGGTCGAATTGCGCCAGATAGGAAAGCTTTCCCTCGCTGTCGATGCGCTGCAATCCGGTCGACAGCACGCTCGCCGCGGCTTCGAGAAAATTCAGTTCCTCGTCGGCAAGCGCCTCCGCCTGCCGGTAGCAGGCGCACAGCACGCCGCGCGAGCCCTGTTCGCCGCGCACCGGGACCAGGGCGGTGCTGCGCAATCCGTGTGCCCATGACGGCTGCAGCGCATCGCCTTCGGCAAGCGTGCGGGTGCCCGAGCGCAGTGCCTGCAGCAGGGGATCCTCGTCGCGGCAAACGATCGCGCGTGAATCGGCCGCGGCATTGGCAACGCCGACCAGCGCGCGCAGCACCAGCTCGCGATCGCCGTGGCCGGGCTCGAAATACGCCACGGCGTCGGCCCCCAGAGCCTCGAGCACCGCCTGCGCCGCGTCCGAGATCAACTCCGCCGCATCGCGCCTGGCGAGCGCCGCCTGGCCGAAGCGGGCGATCTTCTCCTGGTAGCGCAGGTGAGACG
>MERD01000077.1:3691-3826 GCA_001771935.1 Betaproteobacteria bacterium RIFCSPLOWO2_02_FULL_67_26 | reverse complement strand
GAGACGATGATCCAGCCGTCTGCCTGGCGCAGCGCCCGGCGGTACACATCGGCCCAGCCTTGACGGCCGTTGCTCGCGACGTAGGACGTTTCGGTCCGCGCGCCTGCCTCGCCCGCCGCGATGACGGCGTCGTAT
>MERD01000077.1:0-3543 GCA_001771935.1 Betaproteobacteria bacterium RIFCSPLOWO2_02_FULL_67_26 | reverse complement strand
CCGCGGACATGTCCATCGCGGCGCGGAACCGGCGCAATTCCTGCTCGCCGCGGCGCTGCTGTGTAACGTCGCGCGAGGTTCCACGGTAACCGGTGAACTTTCCGCCCTGCTCGAAAACCGGCTCGCCGTCAGCCCGGACGTGGTAGCGGTTTCCGGCGCGATCGTGATACGAGTACTCGAAATCGCGGAACGATTCGTGGTGCTGCATCTTTTCCCGGAGCAGGTCCCAATCGGCCGAATCGCGGTCCAGCCCGTCCAGGTCCCAGACGCATTTCCCCAGCACGCTGGCGGCGGGCGCGTAGCTGCCGTCGACGCTCGCGTGCCCTTCGAACTTCGTGAAGCGGAACTCACTATCCTTTTCCCAGTACCAGTCGGAGGACAGGTTGGTCAGGCTGCGGAAGCGCGCTTCGCTTTCCCGCAGCACCTGCTCCGTGTCCTTGCGCGTCAGAAACTGACCGACCTGGCTGCCGATGACGCGCAGGGTCTGCAGCAATTCGGCGTCCGGCGCGCGCACCATATGGCTCGAGATGAACAACACACCGATGGTGCGGCCCCCGAAAGACACCGGGAACACGAAAGCACCGTGCACCCCGGCCGCACGCGAAGGGCCAGTTTGCGCGACCCGCGGATCGCTGCTGACGTCGACCACCCACAATGGTTCGCCGGTCGTCCAGGCCTTTCCCACCAAGCCGACGCCAGGTCCGAACTCCAGGCCGCGCGATCGCTCGATGTGCTCGGCCAGCGCCCCACCCGCCCGGCTCCATCCCTCGCGAAACCGCATCACTCCCGCCGTCTCGTCCTGATGAAAATACCTGCCGCTCTCCCAGCCCTCGGACTCGCAGATCACCCGCATGACCGCACGCAGCACTTCGGGCACGGACTCGGCATCCGCCAGGCAGCGCGTGACCGCGTGCTCGAGCGCGGTGCGGCGCTCCTCGCCCTTGCGCGCGGTGATGTCCCTGCCAACGCCGCGATAGCCCTTGAAAACGCCCGCCTCGTCGTACACCGGCTCGCCGCTGATGCTGGCCCAGACCAGCTTCCCCGTCTCGGTGATCCTGCCGAGCTCGAGATCGCGGAACGGCTTCCTCGCCTCCAGAACCGCCCGGTGGGCGGCCCAATCCGCGTCGCTCATGTTGATGGCGTGCTGGTCCCAGCGAAGCCTGCCGATCATCTGCTTGCGGCCGGCCTCCATCCAGCTGGGGCCGATCCCTGACACCTCGGTGAAGCGGTACTGGTCGTCCTGCTCCCAGTACAGATCGGAGAAAAGGTCGGTCAGGCTGCGGAAGCGCTCCTCGCTCTCGCGCAGCTTGCGCTTCGCCCGGCGGCGACGCGCATCGTTCCGGAATCTGTCGAGCGCAAAGGAGATGTTGTCGGCAAGCCGCTGCAGCAGCCCGTTGAGTTCGTCGCTGAACGCGTTTTTCTCCGCGTGCAGCAGGCCGAATACCCCGCCAAGCTCGCCTTCGACCTGCAGCGGAAACGCCGCCCCGGAGCCCACCCGGTGATTCAGCACCAGGCTACCGCGCCCTTTTGTCCTCGGATCCGACGCGTAGTCGTTGCTGATCGCGGGCCGGCCGGTCCGGCAGGCGTGACCGATGAGCCCCTGGCCGCCGGGCCGCGACTCGTCCATCGAAGACCCGACGCGCTCTGCGACGGCCGCCGCGGGGCCGCTCGCTGCGGCGCGCGCCAGCTGCTTCGTTTTCGCGTCCAGCAGGAACACGGTGCCAATCAGAAAGCCGCCGGCTTCGACCGCGATCTCGCAGGCGCGATCGAACACTTCCTGCGGCGAATTCGCCCTGAGGATCGCCTCGTTGGCCGCGCCGAGCGCCGCGTACATGCGACCGAGCTGAAGCACCTGCTGCTCGTTCCGCTTGCGCTCGGTGGAGTCCTCGAAGATCGAGATTTCGTAGAGCGGGACCCGGTTCGCATCGCGCGCCAACGCGACCGTCAGGTCGGCCCACATGGTCTTGCCATCCTTGCGCAAATAGCGCTTCTCGAAATGCACCGATTCGGTTTCTCCCGCCCGTAGCCGGGCGCGCTGCGCGTCGGTGACGTCCCGGTCATTGGGATGGGACATTTCCTTGACCGAGCGCCCGATGAGCTCCTCGGCAGAGTATCCGAGCATCTTGCAAAACCTGGGGTTGACCCTGAGAAAGCGCCCGTCCAGGCCGACGTGCGCAATGCCCGAACCGGCCAGCTCGAAGGTGTCGCGGAACCGCGCCTCGCTGTCGCGCAGCGCCTTTTCCGCCGACATCCTCTCGCGCTCGTCGCGCGAAATCGCGGCGATGATCCAACGGTCGCCCGATCGCAGGACGTGCCGCGTCGATTCGAACGGCAGCATTGAGCCATCCTTGCAGCGATAGTGGCTTTTCATGCCGCTCGGCATGGACGGATTCGCGATCAGCCGGTCGTAGGACTGCTGCAGCTGCTCGAGGGTCACCGGAAGCACGCCCTCCGGGCCCATCGCCAGCAATTCCTCCCGTGTGTAGCCGAGCAGCTTGCACACCGTGCTGTTCACGTCGACGAACTTCATCGTCGCGTGGTCGATGAGCAAGATCATGTCGGCCGAGTTGTCCATCGCCAGGCGGAACCGGCGCAGGTCCTCTTCGGCGCGCTTGCGCTCGGTGATGTCCTTGCCGACGCCGCGATACCCCTTGAAGGTTCCGCTCGCGTCGAACACGGGCTCTCCGCTGATCGCCCGGTAGCGCTCGATTCCGTCGTCGTCGAGACGCGCAATTTCGAAGTCGTGGAACGGCCGGTGCGCCTCCATCGTCGCACGGTGCGCCGCCCAGCCTGCCGCTTCGGGGCGCGTGGACGGCGTTTCCCAGCGCGCCTTGCCGATCTGGCCGGGATTGGCGACCGGATGGCGCCGCAGACCGTGCTCGATTTGTACGACCCGGTGCTGAATATCGGATTCCCAGTAGAAATCCGACGACAACCCCACCAGGCTGCGGAAGCGCTCGTCGCTTTCTCTCAGCGCGCGGAAGGTGTTCGCCTGCATCGCGGCGAGGCGCACCAGGCGCTCGAGGGCAGCCGCACTCAGCTTGTCCTTCGACAGAAAATCGTAAGCGCCGGCGTCCATCGCACTGGCCCGCAGCACCGGGTTCTGGTCCCCGGTGAGTACGATGATCAGCTGGTCGCCGGCCCGCGCGAGCGCGTCGACCGTCGCCACGCCGGAGGAGTCCGGGAGATTGAGGTCGGCGACGACCAGACCGAAGCTCTCGCCCGCCAGCTTGGCGAGCGCAGCCGCGAGCGTGCCGGCCACCTCCAGCCGCGACTCGACCCACGGCATGCGGCGCAGTTGGGCGCGCACCAACTCGGCAAACATGGGGTCGTCCTCGACCAGCAGGATGCGCACGGGCTGGCGCTCGTGGCGGCTACGTCGTTTGAATTCTGGTTCGCGGTCCAATCGGGGTACTTCCGGACACCTAGAGTATGCGCCAGACCGTCATCAGAAAAACCCTTGCGCTAACAAGACCTTACAGTTTCATCTCCAATGCGTAGAGCCCGCCGGCATGGCGATCGACGGCGAAGACGATACCCCGG
>MERD01000076.1:5068-9929 GCA_001771935.1 Betaproteobacteria bacterium RIFCSPLOWO2_02_FULL_67_26 | reverse complement strand
GCGCGCGTTCCAACCGGTTATTTCCATGCTCGAATTCATCCTCGCAGCGCTGGTGACGCTGTTCGATCTCGAGCACTTCCTGTACCTCGTCCTGGGAACGTTCCTCGGCCTGGTCGTCGGCATCCTGCCCGGCCTCGGGGGCATCGCCGGCCTGTCGCTGCTGCTGCCCTTCGTCTACGGCAAGGACCCGACGCTGGTGCTGCCGATGATGATCGGCCTGCTGGCCGTCACCAACACCTCGGACACCTTTCCCGCGGTGCTCATGGGCATCCCCGGCACCTCGAGCGCGCAGGCCACCATCCTCGACGGCTTTCCGCTGGCGCAGCGCGGCGAGGCGGCGCGCGCGCTCGGCGCCGCGTTCTCGGCCTCGCTCCTCGGCGGCTTGTTCGGCGCCGTCGTCCTGACGGTGAGCATTTATGCCGCCCGGCCGCTGATACTCGGCGTCGGCTTCGGCGAGCAGCTCATGCTCATCCTCCTCGCGCTCACGATGGTCGGCATGCTGACCGGCGCGAGCGCGTTGAAGGGCATCGTGAGCTGCGGCTTCGGCCTCCTGCTCGGCACCGTCGGCGCGGCGCCCGCCACCGGCGAATACCGGTTCGCCTTCGACACCGTGTACCTGAGCGACGGCATTCCGCTGGTCATCGTCGGCCTCGCCATGTTCGCGGTGCCGGAGATGGTGGAAATCCTGCGCCGGCGCACGCGGATCTCCTCGGTCCCCGAGCTCGGGTCCGGCACGCTGCGCGGCTTCGCGGAGACGCTGCGGCACAAATGGCTGGTGGTGCGATGCTCCGCCATCGGCACGCTGATCGGGGCGCTGCCCGGGCTCGGCGGCTCGGTCACGAACTGGGTCGCTTACGGCCACGTCGTGCAGTCGACGAAGGACCGCGACATGCTCGGCAAGGGCGACATCCGGGGGGTCATCGGGCCGGAGTCGGCCAACAACTCGGACAACGGCGGCGCGCTGGTTCCGACGCTGATGTTCGGGATTCCCGGATCGGGCAGCATGGCGGTGTTTCTCGGCGGCCTCATCCTGATCGGCGTCGAGCCCGGCATCGGCATGCTGGAGCGCCACCTCGATCTCACCTTCCTCATCATCTGGTCGCTGGCGCTCGCCAACGTGATCGGCGCCAGCGCGTGCCTGTTCCTCGCGCGCCCGATCGCGCGCCTGACCCTGATCCCCTTCATGCTGCTCGCGCCGTTCATGATTGTGATCATCTACTTCGCGGCCTACCAGGCGACGCAGAGCTGGGCCGATCTCGCGGCGCTGTTCATCCTGGGCGTGCTCGGCATGTACATGAAGCGCTTCGGGTGGTCGCGGCCGGCGCTGCTGATCGGCTTCGTGCTGGCGGTGCGGCTCGACGCCGCGGTCTACCAGTCGGTGCAGGTCTACGGCATGAGTTTTCTCGAGCGCACCGGCGTGCAGGTCATGCTCGTGCTGATCGCCATTTCGGTTTTTCTCGCGATGCGCTTCAAGCCGGCCCGGGAGCCGCTCACGCCCGACGGGCCGCACGCGCCGGTCCGGATCGCGCCGCAGGCGATTTTTCTCGGCGCGATCATCGCCTGCGTCGGGTACGTGATCTTCGAGTCGTCCCGGCGCACCTTCCTCGCGAGCGTCTTTCCGATGTCGGCCGCGTTGATCTCGCTGGCGCTGCTGTGCGTCATGGCCGTCGCGTTCGCGCGAACGGGAAAGCGGCCGTCCTACCTGTTCCACGACAGCGAGCGCGAGTGGCAGGACCACGAGAAACCGGCGCACAGCGAGCTGCACTTTCAAGCCTGGATGCTGGGACTGCTCGGGGCCACCGCCCTGGCCGGCTTCGTGCTGGGTGTCTTCGCCTTTATCACCGCGTTTCTCAGGCTGAAAGCGGGGGTCGTGTGGCACCGGGCGGCGCTGGCCGCGTCCGGAGCGATCGCGGTGCTCGCTTTCCTGTCGCACGTGTTCGTGCTCGATTACCCCACCGGCCTGCTGCAGCGGCTCATCGAGCTGCCGTGGCCGCTGAACTGAGCCCGCGCCGTCGTCCGGCGCGAGGGGTGATGTCACTGTTTCACTTGAAAGAACTCCCACATCATGAATTCCTCCAGCCCGCTGTTGTCCCGCATGCGGGAGGACAGCGTGATGTTGCGGCCCAGGCGCCTGGAATTCCAGTCGAACTGCGCCGGTTCGTGCTCGCGGATGATCGCGATGATCCTGCGGACCACCGCAAGGCGGATGGTGCTGTGGTCGCCTTTCCTGACCTCGATCAGCGATTTCACGCGGCGGCGGATGTCGTTGTTCCAGCCGACGAAGGTGAACTCGGCATAGTCGTAGCCCATGCGCTGGATCTGGAACACGCCGCCGCTTTTCGTCGGGTCGTAGCCGAAGGTGGCCATGCGCGGCGGGGCGATGTTGGCCGCGGCGCGGCGGTTGGCGCGCGCATTGTCGTCTTCGGCCGGGCGCGCGCTCGATGCGTCTGCCGGCGACCGGGCGGGCTCGCCGCGGTCCAGGCGCCGCGCTTCGATGTAGGCCAACAGGTCGCCCGCGGTAACAGCGGGCGCCGGCGCGGTGGCGGGCGGCTGTGCGGGCGGCTCGACCGCGACCACCGGCGGCGGCGGCCGCAATCGCGCGCGCGGCGCCCGCGCGGGCTCCGGCAGGACCGGACTTGCCGGCGGACGGCTGAACGGCGGAGCCAGCCGTACCGTCAACCGATTCGGCGCCTCGACCCGATCGGGCAGGCCCGGCAACGACGGGTCCAATGGCGGCATTTCCAGAATCAGCGCGGCATGGACGAGCACGGACACTACGACCGCCACCCGGATGGGGAGCTCTGCCAGCGGGTCCCGCCGGCTGTAGAGGGCGTCACTCACGACGGTCATTGGACAAGGGAGATGCACATCCTATCCCCCTTTTCCCGGAGTTTGGTGCAGAATAGTTGCGGATGACAGGGAGGAAACCATGACTCAACTTGCACGGTTCGTTTCGTTGCTCGTCGCATGCGCTTGCGTGGCGGGTCCGGCGCTGGCGCAGAAATACCCCACCAAGTCGGTACGCATCATCGTTCCCCAGACGCCCGGCGACCCCTGCGACACCTTTGCCCGGCTGCTGGGCCACCATATGGGCGAGCGCCTTGGCCAGTCGTTCGTGGCCGACAACCGGCCCGGCGCGGGCGGCACGATCGGCCTGGCACTGGCCGCGAAAGCGCCAGCGGATGGTTACACCTTTGCCTGCGGGCAAGGCGGCAACCTGTCGGTCATTCCGCACACGATGAAAAACGTGCCCTACGACGCGATGAAGGATTTTCAGCCCCTCGCGCTGATCGCGACCAACTATCTTGCCCTGGTGGTGTCCCCGACCACCCCGTTCAGGACTGTTGCCGACTTCGTCAAGTACTTGAAGGCCAACCCGGGCAAGGTGAGTTTCGCGACCAACGGTGAGGGCGCTTTCATGCACATGACGACCGAGGCCTTTCGCTCCCTTGTGGGCTTCGAGTATGTGCATGTCCCCTTCAAGGGCGTGGCGCCGGCGGCCGCGGAAGTCATGAGCGGGCGGGTGGATGCCACCTTCGGCTCGTTCACGGGCCTGTACCCGTTCATCACGAGCGGCAGGGTGCGGCTGCTCGGCATCGGCAAAGCGACGCGCGCGTCCAACTATCCCAACTTTCCCACCATCGCGGAAACGGTGCCGGGCTTCACCTCCGGCGGCTGGTTCGGATTCGTCGCTCCGGCCGGCGTGTCGAAGGAGATCATCGCGATCCTCAACCGGGAAGCGAACGCCGCGATGAAACGTCCGGAAGTGCGCGCGAAGCTGGAAGCCCTCGGACTGGATGTCTGGACCGAGTCGCCGGAATACATGGGCAAGCTGATGAAGAGCGAATACGACAAGTACGGCAAAGTGGCCCGCGCCATCGGGCTGGTCCCGAAGTAGCGCCTGACGCCACCCTTGCCGGAGGAGGATCGCCATGAATGAGCGCGTGCTCGTGCTGTCGCTGGCGTTGCTCGGGACAGGCGCCGATTGCGCGCTGGCGCAGAACTACCCCGCCCGGCCGATCCGGCTGGTGGTCGCCTCGTCGCCCGGCGGCGCGAGCGACATCCTCGCGCGCCTGCTGGCGCAGAAGCTCGGCGAGGCGCTGGGCCAGCAGGTCGTGGTGGACAACCGCGGCGGCGCGAGCGGCGTCATCGGCACCAGCATCGTCGCGGGCGCCGCGCCCGACGGCTACACGCTGCTGATCATCCAGCCCTCGCTCACCATCAACCCGAGCATGGTCAGGAAGCTGCCCTACGACGCGATGCGCGATTTCGCGCCGGTGTCGTGGGTCGTGGACGCGGTCCAGATCATGACGGTCAACCCGTCGGTGCCGGCGAAGAGCGTGAAGGAGCTGATCGCGCTCGCGAAATCGAAGCCGGGCCAGCTCACGTTCGGCTCGCCGGGCCTCGGCACCAGCCCGCACATGACGGCGGAGCTGTTCAAGCAAACAGCCGGGGTCGACATGCCGCAGATCATCTTCAAGGGCTCCGGCATGGCCTTCATCAGCCTGATCTCCGGCGAGATCTCGGCCGCGGTGTCCACCGCCCTGTCCGCGATGCCGCACGTCACGTCGGGCAGGATCCGTCCGCTGGCCGTCACGGCGTCGAAGCGCCTCCGCGTCCTGCCCAACGTCCCGACTTTCGTGGAATCCGGACTGCCGACCTTCGTCACGACGCAATGGTTCGGCATCCTCGCGCCGGCCGGCACCCCGCGGCCCATCGTTGACCGCCTGTACCAGGCCCTCACGCGCGGCGCCAGCAGCCCGGACTTCGTCGAGCGGATGACCGCCCAGGGCGTGGACGTGGTCAACCGGAAGCCGGAGGAATTCGCGGCCCTCATCAAGCGCGAGACCGCGCAGTGGGC
>MERD01000076.1:0-5051 GCA_001771935.1 Betaproteobacteria bacterium RIFCSPLOWO2_02_FULL_67_26 | reverse complement strand
TTCGCGGCCCTCATCAAGCGCGAGACCGCGCAGTGGGCCAAGGTGATCAAGGCGGCGGGAATCAAGCCCCGCTGACGGGTACTTAAGCATCTGCCGGTTGCGGCGCCAGTAGGGAAACTGCCGGGACTCCTCATCGGATGTCTTCACGTTCTCCACGGTTCAATGCCGCCAGCAACAATCGCGGCATCAGGGCGGCGCCGAAGACCTCCAGGGCGGCCGACTCCATCAACTCCGCTTCCCAGCTGAACCAGCGGCCGATGCCGTCCGGCGGGTGCTTCTCCGCGTCGCATAGCGCAGGATCGCTCACCACGAGCAGCTTGCGGCAGGCGTTGGGCCGGAACTCGTACACCGTGCACGCGCCGTCTCCGCCAAGGAACCCGCAGGCCCTGTCGGCCGCCGGCTGTTGCCGCCAGGTGTCGGCGGTGTAGCGGCCCTGGCGCTCGAGGCGCGCCTGGTCCAGCTCCATGCCGGCCGCGCGCGCGAATTCGACCAGCAGCGCGGCCTCCTGCGGCCAGATCTCGACCGGCCCATGGCAGCAGCGGTCGCACCCCTTGCCGCACCGGATGGCGCTGCTGGACGCGTCTTTCTTCCGGTCCCGTGCCAGCAATTCGTCGATCGCGATGTGCGCTTCACGCGCGACCGATGGCGCGTCCCGGTCCCCGGCCGCGCGGAACCGTTCCGTGTAGCGGTCCATGATCCCGCGCAGGTGCGCCTTTTTCCGCTCCTCGCGCGCCTTCCTGTTCGCGGCGGCCCGGGAGCTGTCGGTCATGACCCACCCATCCAGTCAGCAAAGCCGGCGATTCGCCGCCACGCCCGCGCGAGCTTGCGGGCGCGCGCGGATCAGTTCACGCGCAGGCCCGCCGCTTTCACGACCTTGGCCCACTTCGCGACTTCGCTGCGCATGTACTTCCCGAGTTCCTGCGGCGTGGACGACTCCGTTGCCAGGTCGGTGGCGGCGAAGCGCTTCCGCACCTCCGGCCGCGCGAGCGCCCGCACCGCCTCGGCGTTGAGGCGCGCCACGACCTTGGGCGGCGTGCCCGCCCGGGTCAACAACGCGTACCAGGTCGCGGCCTCGTAGCCCGGCAGCCCGGCCTCGGCGACCGTCGCGATTTCCGGCGCCATGGTCGAGCGCCGCTTGCCGGTCACCGCCAGCGCGCGCACTTTGCCGGACCGGGCCATCGGCATCGCGGCGGACGTCGGTGGAAACGCGATCGTCACCTCGCCGCCGGCGAGCGCGGTCAGGATCGCGGGCGTGCCCTTGTAGCTGACGCTCGTCATGCGGATGCCCGCCGTGCTCTTGAAGAGCTCCGCCGCCATGACGATGCTCGCGCCGCCGACGCCGACGTTCAATTCGTCCGGGCGCGACTTCGCGAGCGCGATCAGCTCCTTGACGGACTTCGCGGGCACCGACGGGTGGACGGCCAGCAGGAAGGCGCCGGCCGCGAGGCGCGACACCGGGGCGAAATCCTTCACGAAGTCGTAATTCAGGCGGCCGTAGAGCGACATGCTGATCGCGTGCGAGGCATTGCCCATCACCAGCGTGTAGCCGTCGGACGGCGCTTGCGCCGCGATCTCGGCGCCGAGGTTGCCCGCCGCGCCGGCGCGGTTGTCGATGACGATCGGCTGGCCGAGCGCCTCGGACATCGGCGGCGCGAGCACCCGTGCCACGAGGTCGTTCACGCTGCCCGCCGCGAACGGCACGATCAGGCGTAGCGGCCGCACCGGGTATTGCGCGTGCGCCGGCCCGGCGCAGGCCAGCACGATCCATACCGCGATGGAACCGGGGACGATGGCGGATTTCATGGGATTTCTCCTCGCAGCAAACGGTTGAAATTAGGGGCAGGCACTGAGGTTTTCCCGCATTTTATGTGAGAATCGCACAATGCGCGAAGCCCACCAGGACGCGGTCGCCCGCGTCAGCGAGGAGCGCCTGTGGCGCCGCCACATGGAGATGGCGCGTATCGGCGCGATCCCCGGCAACGGCGTCAACCGCGCCGCGCTGTCGCGCGAGGACATCGCCGCGCGCGGGGTGCTGATCGGCTGGGCGCGCGATCGCAAGTTCGAGGTGGGCGTGGACGCCATCGGCAACCTGTTCGTGCGCCGGCCGGGCCGCGACCGGGCCGCCGCCGCGGTGATGACCGGCAGCCACATGGACAGCCAGCCGCGCGGGGGGCGCTTCGACGGCATCTACGGCGTGCTCGCCGGGCTGGAGGCGCTGCAGGCGATCGACGAGGCGGGCGTCAGCACCCGGCGCCCGATCGAGCTGGTCGCCTGGACCAACGAGGAAGGCGGGCGCTTCCCGCCGTGCACGATGGGCTCGGCGGTCTACACCGGCGCGCGCAAGCTGGAGGACTTTCTCGACGTCACGGACAACGACGGCGTCGCCCTGCGGGACGCGCTCGCGCGCACGCTCGCCGCGGCGCCCGGCCTGGCGCTGCGGCCGCTGAACGCGCCGGCCGCCGCCTACATCGAGGCGCATATCGAGCAGGGCCCGCTGCTGGAGAACGCGGGCAGGACCATCGGCGTCGTCACCGGCATCCAGGGCCTGCGCTGGTTCAACATCGAAGTCTCCGGCCGGACCGACCACGCCGGCACGACGCCGCTGGCGCTGCGGCGGGACGCGCTGCGCGACGCCGTCAACATCATCAACGCGCTCCATGAATTGACGCGCGACGCGGCCGACGCCGTGCGATTCACCGTCGGGCGCATGCTGGTGACCCCCAACTCGCCCAACTCGGTGGCGAGCCACGTGCTGTTTTCCGTTGACGTGCGGCATCCGGACCCGGCGACGATAGACCGCCTCGGCAAGGCCGTGGAGCCCGCGGCGAAGGCGGCGGCGAAGCAATGCACGGTCAAGGTCACGCCCACGCTGCACGACGACCCGTGCGGGTTCGACCCGGGCGTGGTGGATGCGGTCGAGCGCGCGGCGAACGGGCTGAAGCTCCGCAGCATGCGCCTGCCCTCGGGCGCCAGCCACGACGCGATGTACATGGCGCGCGTCTGCCCCGCCGGGATGATCTTCGTGCCCTGCGAGAACGGCGTGTCCCACAACGAGGCGGAAAACGCGAGCGCCGCCGACCTCGCCGCCGGCGCGCGCGTGCTCACCGCCGCGCTGCTGGAGCTTGCGAACAAGGACGAATAGACAGGATTTACAGGATTAGACCGAATCAGAATTACAGATAGAGCAGATTTTGTTTGAATCTTGTTAATCCTGTTAATCCTGTCCATTTCTTATCTTGAGGAGCAACGTGGCCTTCGATCTCATCCTGAGGAATGCGCGGCTGGCGAACGGCGATGCGGCGCGCGCTGGCGTGGACATCGCGATCGCGGAGGGGCGCATCGCCGCGATCGCGCCCCGCGTCTCCGGCGACGGCGAGAGCGTCGATGCCGGCGGGCGCTTCGTATCGCCGGGGCTGGTGGAGAGTCATTTCCACCTCGACAAGGCGCGGATCCTCGAGCGCTGCGCGCCGCCCAGGGACCGGCGCGCGGGCGACCACATGAAGCGCACCTCCGCGATCAAGCACACGTTCACGGTCGAGGACGTCTACGCGCGCGCCCGCGACACGCTCGAGCAGTGCCTCCTGAACGGCGTCACCCACATGCGGACCCACGTGGAGGTCGATCCCAACGTCGGCCTGCGCGGCTTCGATGCGATCGAGCGCCTGGCCCGGGATTACGCCTGGGGCATCGACCTGCAGCTCTGCGTCTTCCTGCAGGAAGGCTGGACCAACGTCGAGGGCGGCGAGGCGAACATCGCGGCGGCGCTGAAACGCGGCGCGCGGGTGGTCGGCGGCGCGCCGCGCTACGACCCCGATCGCCCCGGCCAGATCCGGCGCATCTTCGCGCTCGCGAAGGAGTTCGACGTCGACGTCGACATTCACCTCGACGGCGGCCACACGACCCACGACATGGACATCTTTCTCGTGTGCGAGCTCACCGACCGGATGGGCTGGGGCGGGCGCGTCGCGATCGGCCACGGCGCCAAGTATTCGTGCCTGCCGCCGGCGGAGCTCGACGCGCTGGGGCGGCGGCTCGCCGCTTCCGGCGTCGCCGTGACGGTGCTGCCGGCGACCGATCTGTTCAACAACGGGCTCCACATGGAGCACAGCGTCCTGCGCGGCGTCGCGGACGCCAATGCGCTGATCGCCCAGGGGGCGAACTGCTCGATCGCGACCAACAACGTGATGAATCCGTTCACGCCGTACGGCGACTGCTCGCTGGTGCGGATCGCGAACCTGTACGCCAACATCGTGCAGCGCGGCTCGGAGGCGGACCTGTCCGAGTGCTTCGCCATGCTGACCGGGCGCCCGGCGCGGATCCTGCGCCGGCAGGATTACGGCATCGCCGCGGGCCATCCGGCCGACCTCGTCGTGTGGAACGCGAAAACGCCGGCCGAGGTCATCGCGACCGTGGCGCAGCCCGTGATGGGCTTCAAGCGCGGCCGGCGCCTGTTCACGCGCGAGATCGCGAAACTGCTTGGACCAGCGTGATTTCTCGGTTTACCGCCTGCGGGGCCGAAGGCGCTTTCGCATCGTGCTCGGCAGCTGAACAGGAACGGCGTGGGTCGGGCCCATCCTTCCACCTCAATGTCCGGTCAACGCCTTTGCTGGTGAAGCGTTGAATTCCAGACATTACCCTATGACACAAGGCGGTCGTGAAACCCGGGGCGTCCATCGAGTCGCTGATTCTGACCGTTCGCGGCCAGCGTGTGATTCTTGCCGGAGATCTGGCCAGGATCTACGGCGTTGCGACACGGCGTTTGAACGAGCAGGTTCGACGAAACGCCACGCGGTTTCCACGCGATTTTGTATTTAACCTGACGCGGGAAGAATTCGAATCACTAAGGTCGCTCAATGTGACCCTGGCCGATGGCCGGGCATCTTTAAGATCGCAAAATGCGACCTTAAAGCGCGGGCAGCACATCAAGTATCTGCCTTATGCGTTTACCGAGCACGGCGCGATCATGGCGGCGATGGTCCTGAACAGCCCGCAAGCCGTGGCGATGAGCACCTATGTCGTGCGGGCGTTCATCAGCATGCGAGAGCAGCTCG
>MERD01000075.1:9160-12549 GCA_001771935.1 Betaproteobacteria bacterium RIFCSPLOWO2_02_FULL_67_26 | reverse complement strand
GGATCGGGAACGAGGCCTGAATCGTCAAGTCCCGCAGCCCAATCGAGATACGGCTGCCTCGGCCGCACGATTAGTACACCTCGATTTAGCATACTTGGATACTTGCGTGATCGCCGTACAAACGGAGCCGGTGCAGCCTTCCCGTCGTATCCACCTACCGCACTACGGAAATCTTATGCCGGCCCATTTATGTTCCCTAACGCATTACGCTGGTTCGGCTACGCCTAGTGGTAGGGCCTTCGAGCAGGGGCGAATACTACTCCGATGCACCGGCTGGTAAGTATCCAGAAAGCTTGTTCCGAATCGCCTCTTCAGACAGTTCTTCAGAATAACGGAACTCAACCAGCGTATAGCCAGCCCGTTCACAAAGATACTTCTTCCTTCGATCATTCTGTTGTCGCTTCTTCAATCCATCATGTCCGCCCCAATGCTCCATAGATTGGTAGTGCTGCTCCCCCTGATATTCAATACCTAATCGAATCTCCGGTATCCATACGTCAAGCTCGAGGCCCTCAAGTTCGATCCCCCGATAGTGATGGATAACCTCCATTGGGGAAAGCAGTGTGCGCACCACGTTGAACAGAATCGTTTCCGAGATGAATTTCTCACCGATTCTTGGGTAGCCAAATCTCTCTCTAAGTTCGTTTTCGATGTTCTTGTGCTCTTCTCCCCCGAACACATCACGCCTCAGCCTCTTCCGAGAAAGAAGGATGTGATATGGCAAATAACGTTGAAGAAACGACGAATAGTACATATCGCTTCCGTAAAGATGGCTTGGAACCGTCCCAGTACACAAGGTACAGATGCCATGCAGCACTTGAATGTTCTCAACCGCAGATCTAAGCACCCGCGCACTATTCCCATACGGTAATAGTCTCACAATGTCATCTGATATAGAGTAATGCCCAGCGAAACACTTACACGTGAAGAGTCGCCCACATCGACGGCAGATGGATAAGAATGGAAATGAAATCACGCCAATCCTGATTTCATTGATGTCATGGTTGCAAGATCCGCCCCTCTCAGACAGGTCACTCAGTAGGTCACTGTCGAAATGAATGCCGAATAAACAAAAATAGGATGCTTTCTTTCTTGGGAATATTCTGTATGCGTAACCAGTGGCATGTAATCCTTTTCCAAGCGCGACCTCAAGTTCGTAATGTCCACTTTCAACTTGAATCAAGATGTTTCCCAGCGAGAAGTCTTTAACTTTGATGTACGCCTGCAATGAAGGTAATTCGCAGTATTCCCCGTCCAGATAGTTGATAGCCTTTAAACTGTAATCTTCATGGCCATACCTAGCGCAAAACTTCAGATCGAGCTCCTCCTTTTCGTCATTGTGCAAACCTGTGTGTTTTACTAAGCTCGTCCCCAACACACATTGACCATCTCGAAAATAATTTGTATAGCCCAATTTGGATTCGGGAAATGTGTGTATTCCATATGCACCGAATACATTCTGAAGCTGCTTCCTGAACGCATTCCTCACATCGTGAAAGAAATTTCCCCTCTTCTTTGGGGATTGCGCCAAGGCAACTTGAAAAGTTTCCCCAATAATCGATGCTGGAATTTCTACCGTATGTTTCGTAGCCATGGAGCCAGCATCAGAGAAACCGTTTGGCTTGGAGTTGTCTGGTGAGGAGTATATACGTAGGGAAAAACCACCACTTCCCGCTGAAGGAATTCAGCAAAACCTATGATCAATCTTCAAGGATATGTCGCCAGCGTAATTATTCAATCGAATCCACCTGCCACACTCAGGAAACCTTACACCGACCCTATTAGTTCACCATTACGCTTTGCCCTTAGATGCACGCACGAGCTTTTCGACTCTCTCAACCACTCCCTGGGACTCCGCCACCTGCTGGTTGGATCGCGCAGCTACTTCGATCCGTCGCAGTAGCGACTCCGGAATGCTTCGCGCCCGCTCCAACAGAGCGATATTCTCGCGAGCCTCTCGATAGGAACCGCTACGCTCGAATCCCACTACGAGCGCCTCCAGCAATGCGTCGCTTGTTGCCGGAAGGCGGAGAAGCGTCATGAAAATCTCATCAGCGACCTCAGGCACCTTCTTGCCCATCCCCTGAATTCCTTGCACTTCACCCAAGAATCCATATGGATCTGCCCCACGTTGCACAGGCAGCACGTACACACCTGATCCCAGCGCCCACCCGATCTCTTGGTCGGTCCAATTGCTGACATGGAAGTCCGGTGTAATCAGCGCTGCCATTGCGTGCATCGATCTCAATGCGGCTTCAATCTCGCGCTGCCATAATTCTCCAGGGTCGATTGTTTCATGGGCGACGAACCCGGTGATGTGGTATCGCGAAAGTTCGTGACGCAGGGCAGTGGCTCGCTGTTTGAACGACGTCACATGACTTATGAAAAGTCGGAATTGTCCCGGCGCCCAGAATTGAGGTATCGGACGTTCTGATCTCGCCACCACGACGTCCGCCAGTTCCGCTGATGTACGGGTTAGAAGGCTAGGCTGGATCACGACTGCCGACACATGGTGCCGATCCGGCCCTCGAAGCACTCCCGTGATGCGCTTGCCGATTTGCTCCTCAATGGGGCGGACTTGGTCGCCTAGCCTCGCGAACAAGTCGACTGGGACTATCAGACTGAGCGTGTAGTAATACGTACCCCCGTCCCAGTTGTCATATTCAGGCTCCTCAAGGCGAGGCTCAGCTGTCCGGAGCACTTCCTGCTCCAATCGAGACCCGTCCAGTTCGGCCAATCGTGCAACCGTGGCAACCAATGGGCGCACGTCTTTAGTGAAGTGCTTTGCGGTGACTCGTGGTCCAAGGGCTTCCGGAGGGATCTCGACTGCTTTGTATATTGGGCGGCCGGACATGTGGTCTTTGACCACGAGGCGGTACCCATCAGGCGCCAAGAGGCCATTGAGCACTCGCAAGATGCTCGCAATCTCCTCCTGGTCTGAACGGACGACTGGATGCAAGAGTTCAGCAAGGAAACGTAGAAGGACGCTATCGTCACCGTCCTTCAATTCGAATCGGTCATCATGGAAAATCCAGTCATCATCCCAATCATTATTGGCCAGACGATGCTGGGCAATGTCCTGACGCGCGCTTTGGAATCGGCTATCGTGAGAAGGCAACGCGTCTAGATCGTACAGTCGACACAGGAAATCAATTTCATCGAGCCGCCCCCAAAGATTGAGGGACGACAGAGACTCACGGATGTCGCGACGCGTGACTTCTGTGATCTTTCTAGCCACAACTGTGTTGGCAATTCAGTTCCGAGGTACGCCTTATCCAATGATCAACGCCGCGCGGCCAGCGATCGCGTTCTTGCGCAACAGCTCGTGCACCTGCTCCGCCTCCTCCAGCGGGTAGGTCTTGTTCACCACCGCCTTGATCCGCTTCAAC
>MERD01000075.1:2626-9137 GCA_001771935.1 Betaproteobacteria bacterium RIFCSPLOWO2_02_FULL_67_26 | reverse complement strand
GCTCCGCCTCCTCCAGCGGGTAGGTCTTGTTCACCACCGCCTTGATCCGCTTCAACTTCACCAGCTCCAGCGTGCGGATGATCTCCTCGTTGTTCACGTAGCGCGAGCCGTGGATCTCCTGGGCCTGGCGCATGAATTCCTGCGGGTTCACCTTGAAGGTCGGATCCTCTCCGTATACCGACGCCGGTTTGCTGCCAATGATCACCATGCGGCCGGCCGGGGCGAGCGTTTCGAGGCTCGCCTGCAGCGTCTGGCTGTTGCCGACGATATCGATCGCGGCATCCACGCCCCGCCCGTTGGTCAGCGCCTTCACCTGCTTCACGATCTCGCCGCGCCGCGCGTCGATGACTTCGTCCGCGCCCATGGTCCGGGCTAGCTCCATCTTCTCCTCGCCGACCTCGGCGGCGATCACGCGCGCTCCGCAGAGCCGCGCCATCTGCACCATGTGTATGCCGACGCCGCCGCCGGCGCCGATGATGAGCACGTCGTCGCCGGGGCTGATCTGCGCTTCCTTGTGGCACGCATGGTACGGCGTCGCAATCGCGTCGCTCGCCACCGCCGCCTCAAGATCGGTCACCCCGTCGGGGATCCGGACCAGGTTGCGCTCCGGCAGCACGACGTACTCGGCGTAGCCGCCGTCGCAGCCGTTGCCGACGTTGCCGCGGAAGTTCTCGCACAGCGTCTCGCGCCCGCTGCGGCAGTAGCGGCAATTGCCGCAGGTGAGGTAGAAATGGTTGGTCACGCGGCTCCCGACCTTGATCGTCCTCACCTCCGACCCCACCTCGACGACTTCGCCCGCGATCTCGTGGCCCGGAATGCGCGGGAATGTCTTGATCCGCCCCGGCGTGGCGATCATGATCACCACCGTCAGCCCGGCGCCGCAGACGCGGACCTTGATCAACGCGTCGTTCGGGCCGATCTTCGGCACCGGCACGTCCTTCAGCTTCAACGGCGCGCCGAATTGCTCCAGAATCATCGCTCGCATCATCTCCCCCTATGGGTTACAGGCCGCGCGCCTGCCTACTTATAGCGCTCGCGTGCAAATAGATTCCGTACCATCTCGTCTCTGACATGCGCCTTGGACTGGCGCGGATAGGCCGATCGGTATTCTCTGGCTCCGGTTATGGCCTTTCCGAGCGCGGCGGTGGTTTGCCCCGTAAGGCCGGGATACGGTTCGACCGGATCGAATCCGATCAGGATGTCATCCAGCCCCGCTTCGAGCCCCTCGACCGCCTGGTCCTGTCTCCCCGCCCTCAAGTATCCGAGCACCGCTACGCGGGACCCGACCTCGCGAGCATCTTTGGCGAGACATTCATTGAGTATGAATGACATTCCTGATTGAAAGCCGCGAAATCCCCCCATTGCCAGGCCGGCGGCACCGCCCACAAGAAACGCGACGATAAGGCCGATAAACAGTTTTTGTTTGCTGATCATGGGCAGTCCCCTTTCCCGGTTTCAGGCACCTGTCCTGGCGTCTTGACGGCTCAGTACTTCTTCACGCTGATCGCGGTCAGGATTCCCTGCATGATGGCGAGCGGCGCCGGCGGGCAGCCCGGCACCGCGACATCCACCGGGATCACGTTCGACACCCGGCCGCAGCTTGCGTAGCTCTCGCCGAAGATGCCGCCGGTGCAGCCGCAATCCCCGATCGCCACCACCAGCTTGGGATCCGGCGTCGCGTCGTAGGTGCGCCTCAGCGCCACCTCCATGTTGCGCGACACCGGCCCCGTCACCAGCAGCATGTCCGCATGGCGCGGACTGGCGACGAACTTGATGCCCAACCCCTCCAGGTTGTAGTACGGGTTGTTGCACATGTTGATCTCGAGCTCGCAGCCGTTGCACGAGCCGGCGTCCACGTGGCGGATCGTGAGCGCGCCGGCGAAATAGCGCAGGACGTCCTCGCGCAGGCGGTCGGTGGTGACGCGCAGCGCCTCGTCCGGCTGCGGCGGCGCCTCGGTCTTGATCCCGGTGATCGCGATCTGTTTCAGCAGCTGATACATGACTCGTTACTCGTTACTCGTCACTTCTACAAGTCCTGCCCGGAATAGGACAGGTTGAACGACTTGTTGATGAGCGGGAAATCGGGAACGATGTTCCCGATCACCGCGTGCTCCAGCAGCGGCCAGTTCTGCCACGACGGATCATGCGCGTGGCAGCGGCGAACGCGGCCATCCGCCCCGGCCTCGAGCGCGATGAACACCTCTCCGCGCCAGCCTTCGACCCAGCCCACGCCGAGCGCCCCCGGTTGCGGAGCCGGCACCGCCGCCTCCAGTGCCCCCAGCGGCAGGCGGTCGACGATGAGCCGGAGCAGCCGCAGCGATTCGAAGATTTCCTCGAAACGCACCGTCACCCGCGCCGCGACATCGCCATTGCGGTGCGTGGCCATGCGTACGTCCAGTTCCGGGTACGGCACGCTCGGGTATTCGACGCGCAGATCCCAGGACTGACCACTCGCGCGCCCCGCAATGCCGATCAGGCCCAGACGGGCCGCCAGCTCAGGCGCGACGCGGCCACAGTTGATGAAGCGGTCCTGCAGGCCGGCGTGCTCATCGTAAATGGACTTCAGACGAGTTACAGTCTTCTCCAGCCCGTCCATTTCGCGGCGCATGAGCGACAGCGTGTCGAGCGCCACGTCGCGTGAGACCCCCCCGGGGACGATCGTGTCCATGAGGTAACGGTGGCAGAATGCGGCCTGGTTGGTCCGCAACCATTCTTCCTTCAGAATCAGGAACTGGGCCAGCCCGAAGGCGAGCGCCGCGTCGTTGCCGAGAAATCCGAGGTCGCCCAGGTGGTTCGCGACGCGCTCCCTCTCGAGCAGCATCGCCCGCAGCCACAACGCGCGCGGCGGTGGCGTGATGCCGGCGGCCGACTCCACGGCCATGGCATAGGCCCAGGCATACGCGACGGTGGAGTCACCCGACACGCGCCCGGCGAGCCGCGCGCCGTCCGTAATGGACATCTCCTCGAAGCGCTTCTCGATCCCCTTGTGCTTGTAGCCGAGGCGCTGCTCCAGCCGAAGCACCGTCTCGCCCACGATGGAGAAGCGGAAGTGCCCGGGCTCAATCGTGCCGGCGTGGACGGGGCCGACCGGAATCTCGTGCACGCCCTCTCCTTCCACGCGGACGAAGGGGTACGCGTCGAGGGGCGGAGCAGGGGCCCCGAACGTCGTTTGTTCGGGGATGCGACCCCCGGTGACGCGTGGGGCGGCCGAATCGTTTGCGTTCGAATCACGCGATGGTTCGTGATGAGGCCGCCGTCCGCCGACAAAATCCTTGCGGAGGGGAAACTCGTCCCCTTGCCATGCGGCGTGACGGAGCCACTTGCGGCGGTCGTCGGAACCGATGGCGGAGAGGCCCAGAAGGTCGAACGCCGCGCGCTGCATGCGGTCCGCCGCCGGGAAAATAGCGCTCACGTCCGGGTACGATGTGCCGGCGAGCGGCAGCGACAGCACGACGAGCCCGCCGCGCACGACCAGCGCGGCATGCGCGATGAAGCCGCGCCCTGCACCGCGCGCATCAGAGCCCCACAACGAAACCAGCCGCCCGCCCTGCTCCGCGACCACGCGGCAGGTTTCGGTCCATTGCGCCGCCCCGACCTCGGCCCGGTACGCCGGCACCGCGCCCGGAATCGGGGTCAGCTCGATGTTCAGTCCTTCAAGCTTCATCTGTCAGTCATCACTCGTCAGTCGTCACCCGATCAACGCAGCGGCTTGCCGGTACCAGGCCGCGAGATACGGCGGTATGTAGATACCCAGCAGCAGCACGATGGCGAGGTGAACGAACACCGGGATCAACGCCGGCGGGTGCGGCAGCCGTGGCAGCGTTGTTTCGCCAAACACCATCGGCTGCACCTTGCCGAAAATGGCGGCGAAGGCGACGCCGAGCGCGACTAGCAGGAACGGTGTTGCCCACGGCTGCTCGCGCATCGCGGCGGTGAGGATGATGAACTCGCTGGCAAACACGCCGAACGGCGGAACACCCAGAATGGCGATCGCGCCCAGCATCAGGCCCCAGCCGATGGTCGGGTTGGTCCGGATAAGGCCGCGAATGTCATCCATGATCTGGGTGCCGGATTTCTGCGCCGCGTGGCCGACCGCGAAGAAGATCGCCGACTTGGTGAGGCTGTGCATGGTCATGTGCAGCAGGGCGCCGAAGGTCGCCGCCGCGCCGCCCATGCCGAAGGCAAACGTCATGAGCCCCATGTGCTCGATCGAGGAATACGCGAACATGCGCTTGATGTCGCGCTGGCGGGAGAGCAGGAAAGCGGCGACCACCACCGACAGCAACCCGAAACCCATCATGAGATTGCCCGCGAACGGCGTGCCGAGCGCGCCGTCCGTCAGCGCCTTGCAGCGCACCACCGCGTAGAGCGCGACGTTGAGCAGCAGGCCCGAGAGCACCGCGGAAATCGGGGTGGGGCCCTCGGCGTGCGCGTCGGGCAGCCAGTTGTGCACCGGCACGAGACCCACCTTCGTGCCGTAACCCACCAGCAGGAACACGAACGCGAGCGACATCACGGTGGGCTCGAGCTGGCTCTTCACCTGGTTGAGGTCGGTCCACAGCATCGCCGTGCCGCCGGAGCCCAGCACTTTTTCCGCCGCGAAGTAGAGCAGGATGGTGCCGAACAGCGCCTGCGCGATGCCGACCGAGCACAGGATGAAGTACTTCCACGCCGCCTCGATGGCGGCCGGCGTGCGGTAGAGGCTGACCAGCAGCACGGTCGACAGCGTCGCCGCTTCCATCGACACCCACAGGATGCCCATGTTGTTGGTCGTGAGCGCGAGCAGCATGGTGAAGGTGAAGACCTGGAACATGGCGTAATACAGCCGCAGCGCCCCGGCCGTCACCTTGCCGCGGTCCGCCTCGATGCGCATGTACGGGCGCGAGAACAGCGACGTCGTGAACCCGACCAAGGTCGTAAGGGTCACCAGCACCACGTTGAAGGAGTCGATGAAAAACTGCCTCTCGAGCGCGGTGATCGGGCCGTCGCGGATCACGCGGACGGTGAGCGCCACCGCGGCGAGGAAGGTCACGAAGCTCGCCGCGACGCCCAGCTCCGGCGCCCAGCGGCGCCCGCCGAGCAGCGCCAGCAGCGCGCCGCCCGCCAGCGGAATTCCCAGCAATAACAGTATTTCCATCAGTCCTCTTTCAGCTTTTCCATGTGCCGCACTTCCAGGCTGTCGAAGGTCTCGCGGATATGGAAGAAGAAGATGCCGAAGACGAACGCGCCGACCAGCACGTCGAGCGCGATCCCGAGCTCGACCACCATCGGCATGCCGTAAGTGGCGCTGGTCGCCGCGAAGAACAGGCCATTCTCCATCGCCAGGAAGCCGATCACGACCGGCACCGCCTTGCGCCGCGTGATCATCATCAGGAACGAGAGCAGCACGCACGCCATGGCGATGCCGAGCGTGGCGCGCGTGACGGTGCTCGCCAGCTGCGAGATCGGCTGCGCCAGGTTGAAGGCGAATATCACCAGGGCGATCCCGATCAGCATGATGGTCGGAATGTTGAGGAGCGTCTCGACGTCCCAGCGGATGTTGAGGCGGTGCAGCAGCCGGTAGAGGATCCACGGCAGCGCGATCACCTTGAGCAGGAGCGTCAGCACGCCGGAGAAATAGAGATGGCTCTGCCCGGTCGTGTAGGCGACGATGAACGTGGAGAGCGACAGCACCACGCCCTGCCAGGCGAAAAGCTCGATCAGCGACAGGATGCGCCGCTGGGAAAGCATGGCGAACGCGATCAGCAGCATGATCGCGGCGAGGACATTGATCAGTTGGCCGCTCAACGACATAAGCGCGCGATGGGTGATGGGTGATGGGTGATGGGTCGCATGGTCATGCCGAGAACACGTAGTGCAGCAGCAGGCCGAGCATCGCCAGCATGAAGGCGGTGGCGACGAACTCCGGCACGCGGAAGATGCGCATCTTCGCGCTCACCGCCTCCAGCGTCGCGAGCCCCGCCCCCGCGATCACGAGCTTCGCCGCGGCGGCGATGATGGCGAGCGGCAACGCGTTCCAGTCGCCGGCCTGCGCGATGCCCCACGGCAGGAAGCAGGCGATGCCGATCGCGCAATAGGCGAAGAGCTTGATCGCGGACGCCCACTCGATCAGCGCGAGGTGCCGCGCGGAATACTCGAGGATCAGCGCCTCGTGCACCATGGTGAGCTCGAGGTGGGTCGCGGGATTGTCCACCGGGATGCGCGCGTTCTCCGCCAGCAGCACCATCACGAATGCGACGGCGGCGAAGGCCAGGCTCGGGTACAGCGCGAACTCGCGGTGCGCCAGCGTTTCGACGATGGTGGTGAGCGAAGTGGACTGGCTGATCAGCGCGAAATTGAAGAAGATGATGAGCAGCGCCGGCTCCGCCAGCGCGCCGATCAGCATCTCGCGGCGCGCGCCCAGCGTGCCGAAGGAGGTGCCGATGTCCATGGCCGCGAGCGAGATGAAGACGCGCGCCACGGCAAACACACCGACCAGCGCGATCACGTCGGCGGCCGCCGCGAACGGCAG
>MERD01000075.1:703-2618 GCA_001771935.1 Betaproteobacteria bacterium RIFCSPLOWO2_02_FULL_67_26 | reverse complement strand
CCACATGCAACCGAAAATGACGTAGGGCGCGAAGCGGAACAGCCAGGAGGCGTTCTCCGCGAGCGCGGCGTCCTTGTGCAGGAGCTTGCGTAGAACCCGGTACGGCTGGAGCAGGCTCGGCGCGCTCCGGTTCTGGAGCCAGGCCCGGCAGGCGTTGACCCAGCCCACGAGCAGCGGTGCGGCCGCGGCCACCAGCAGGAGCTGCACCAATTGGTTGAGGACGCCGCCGATCGTCATCGCACGAATGCCAGCAGGAAAATAATGGTGACGAAGCTGTACATCAGGTAGACAGCGACGCGCCCGGTCTGGATCCGGCCCACGAGGCGGGAGCAAAACGCAACGGCATGGGCGATCGGGAAATAGATCCAGCGCCAGCAGTGGTCGCGCACCTCGGTGAAATAGCGCGGCAGCCGGTCGAACGGATCGGGGTGATGCGACTCGATCTCGTAGACCGGCGCGAAGATCTGGCGGATCGGCTGCGCGAATCCCTCCGCCGTGTCCTGCATCCGGGCGTTCTGCTCCGGGAAGCCGCAATCCCACGGCGGCGTGCGGCGCAGCCGCCCGTGGTAAAGCAGGCGCACCAGCCAGAACGCGGCCAGCACCACGGCGACGATCACGATGAAGAAGATCACCGGGCTGTAGCTCGCGCGCTCCGGCGCGACCGGCGTCAGCCACAGCCAGTGCGGCGCGACGCCCGAGTAGGCGAGGCTGTAATCGAGGAGCTCGAGCGCGATCGGATCCATCACCCCGAGCATCCACACCGGCAGGAGCCCGAGCAGTATGCACAACGCGGCGAGCCACGCCATGCCGAGCTGCTCCCAGCGGCCGGCTTCGCGGCCGCGAACGGCCTCTCCGCTCCGCGGCACTCCGAGAAACGCGACGCCGAACACCTTGACGAAGCACATCGCGGTCAACGCGCCCGCCAGCGCCAGCGCCGCCGCGGCGAGCGGGATGATCGAGCGCAGCACGCCGTGCTCCAGCGCCGGCGACAGCAACGCGGCCTGGAACGTCAGCCACTCGGAGACGAAGCCGTTCAGCGGCGGCAGCGCCGAGATCGCGAGCGCGCCCACCAGGAAAAAGAACGCGGTGTATGGCATCACCCGGATGAGGCCGCCCATCCGCCCCAGGTCGCGCAGGCCCGCGTGGCGCAGCACCACGCCTGCACCGAGGAACAGCAGCCCCTTGAAGACGGCGTGGTTGAGCGTGTGGTAGAGCGCCGCCATGAGACCGAGCACGGCGAGCACCGGGTGCCCCGTGCCCATGTAGATGAGCGACAGCCCGAAGCCGATCAGGATGATGCCGATGTTCTCGACCGAGTGGTAGGCGAGCAGGCGCTTGAGATCGTGCTGCATCAGCGCGAACAGCACGCCGAAGAGCGTCGTGACGACCGCGAGCACCAGCACCAGCAGCCCCCATTCCCACTTGATGGACGGCAAGAGATCGTAGGTGACGCGGAACAGCCCGTAGATCGCGGTCTTCAGCATCACGCCGGAAAGGAGCGCGGATACCGGCGACGGCGCGGCCGGGTGCGCCTCCGGCAGCCACACGTGCAGCGGCACGATGCCGGCCTTGGCGCCGAAGCCGATCAGCGCGAGCAGGAAAGCGATCGTCGCCCAGTTGCTGGTCAACTGGGCCTGCCGCATGGCTTCGAAGGTGTAGACGCCCTGCCCGCCGTGCAGCACGGCGAAACACAGCAGGATCGCGATCGCGCCGACGTGCGCGATCAGCAGGTAGATGAAGCCCGCCTTGCGGATCTCCGGATCGTTGTGCTCGGTCGTGACCAGGAAGTAGGACGAGAGCGCCATCGTCTCCCACGCCACCATGAAGAGATAGGCATCGTCGGCGATGAGCACCAGCGCCATGCTGGCGAGAAACCAGTGGTATTGCAGGCAGGTCAGTCCCGCGGAAGGGTTCT
>MERD01000075.1:0-642 GCA_001771935.1 Betaproteobacteria bacterium RIFCSPLOWO2_02_FULL_67_26 | reverse complement strand
CCGGCCGGCCGGGGCGGAGCACGGCGACGAGGCCGATCGCCAGCCAGAACAGCACGATGCCAATGACGACTTCCAGGGGCGACACGTCTATTGCGGGCATCGGCTGAGTGCGGTGGCCGCGCGGCGAGAAGCCGATCCGGGCGGCGAAAGTGTGGATTTTATGCGCTACGGCGTCCTCTACGCAAACTGCTCACCACCGAGGAACGGCAAGACAACAATCGCTGCTCTGCAAACTGGTGCAAAAAAGAAATGGCCGGGCGCTCGCCCGGCCAAAGGGATACGGGTTCTCTCGGCGTTTCGGCGGTTCGACTTGCTACGGCCGGAGGTACGCGTAGCCCTCGCGCTGCTGCAGCCGCGTGATCTCGGCCACGCCCGACGGCACGAACGTCGCCTCCGGTATGAAGCGGCTCCTGCTCAGCTTGCGATTGCGCAGCGTGATCTCGCACACGTCGAACTGGACGCCCCGGGCCTTCAAGTCTTCCACGCGGATGTTGTACGGGTTGCCGCCCTTGTCCTTGGCGCCGTCGAACAGGAAATCCACGCCCTGCGCATGGGTGACCACGACGATCTTCGCCTTGGGATTCACCTCGAGGTGGTTGCCGATGTTGCGCAGCGCGCCCACCGCTTGCGCCCCGCTATCGT
>MERD01000074.1 GCA_001771935.1 Betaproteobacteria bacterium RIFCSPLOWO2_02_FULL_67_26 | reverse complement strand
ATCCCGAGATCACGCGCTATTTCATGTCGATCGAGGAGGCCGCGCAGCTCGTGCTGCAGGCGGGCCTGATGGGCAAGGGGGGCGAGATCTTCGTGCTCGACATGGGCGATCCGGTCAGGATCGTGGACCTCGCGCGCGACATGATCCGGCTGTCGGGCTTCGCCGAGGACGAGATCCGGATCGCGTACACCGGGCTGCGCCCGGGCGAAAAGCTCTACGAGGAACTGCTCGCCGACGGCGAGCGCACGGTCGCGACACCGCACCCGAAACTGCGCGTCGCGCTGGCGGGGCCGGTGCCCACGGGCTGCGCGGGCGACATCCTCGCCTGGCTCAAACAGGCGCCCCCCGCGACGGCCGGAGAAGTGCGGCAGGGCCTGCGCCGCTGGCTGCCGGAGTACAGGGGCGACACGGACGACGCGCCCGCCGCCGTGGCGCGCCGCGCCTGACGCCCCGGTCTGCGGCCCGCCATGCCACCCGATACGCCCGCGGGCAGGACCGAGCAACTCGGGCGGCACGCCGCGGCGCTCCTGGGATTCTCGATCCCGATATCGGTCGCGCTCGACAACATCCTGCTCGTGCTGGTGGCCGTGCTGTGGCTCGCGGGCGGCGACTTCAAGAGAAAGTTTGCGGACATTGCGGCCAGTCCCGTCGCGCTCGCCGCGCTCGCCCTCTTCGCCATGATGGCCGCCGGCGTGCTTTACGGCAGCCGTTATCCCGGCGACGCGCTGCGCTTTCTCGCCAAGTACGCCGATCTCCTCTTCATCCCCATATTCATCACCCTCTTCCGTGACGCTCGCGTTCGGGAGCTCGCGTTGCGCTGGTTCTGCGCCGCGATGGTGCTGACCTTCGTCGTCGCCGAACTGAGAATACTGGGACTGCTGATCGACAATCCCGTGCTGCCGCGCGGCCTGGGATTCACCGGCGGCGCGTTCAAGCTGTCGATCACACACGGCCTGCTCGCGGCGTTTGCGGCATTCCTGTTCGCGCTGCTCGCGCAGCGGGAGCCGCATTGGCCGCAGCGCGCGCTGTTCGCGGCGCTGGCGCTGGTCGCCGTCAAGAACGTGTTTCTCGTCTCGATCAGCCGCACGGCGTACCTGGTACTGACGCTGCTCGCGCTCTACTATTTCTTCATCCAGTTCGGCAAGCGCGGCCTGGGGATCGCCTGCGTGGTCATGGCCGCGCTGTTCGCCGGCGCCTACGGCGGCTCGGAGGCGTTCCGGGAACGCGTCGGGACGGTGGTGGCCGAAACGGGGGAATGGCGATCGCAGTGGCCGTCGCGCGAATCGGTCACCGTCCGCCAGGAATGGTACCGATACAGCCTCGACATCGTGCTCGACCACCCGTTACTGGGCGCCGGCACCGGCTCGTTCCCGCGCGCCTACGCGGAGAGGGCGAAGGGCGCGAACACACCGCTCACGCCTAACCCGCACAACGAGTACCTGCTGATCGCCGTTCAGACCGGCCTGGTCGGCCTGGCGCTGCTCCTGCACCTGTTCTGGCAGCAGTTGCGCCTCTCGGCACGCCTGGCGACCCCCATTGAAACCCACCTTGTGCGCGGCTTGGTCATCACCATGGCCGTGGGCTGCGTGTTCAATTCGCTCCTGCTCGATCACACCGAAGGCCTGCTCTACGCCTGGTTCACGGGTCTGCTCTACGGCGGGTTAAGATCGCCATCGGGCTGATATAATTGGATTTTTAGGCGATCTGCGGCAACACGACGCAGGTGCCAATTCCTCCTGGTGGCAGGTGCGACTGCGATGGCTCGATTGAAGCAATCCCCGGACGTGCTGCTGGTCAATCCCGGCAGCCGCAGCGCCGTGTACCAGCAGCTCGGCGACAGTTACTCGGCGATCGAGCCGCCGTCGCTCGCCGGGCTGTTCGCGACCTACCTGCGAAAACACGGTCTGTCGGTGGAGATCGTGGACGCGCCCGCCTTGAACCTGAGCCCGGCCGGTGTCGCGGACACCCTTCGTGAAAACTTCGACCCGGTGCTGATCGTCATGGTGGTGTACGGCTTCCAGCCCTCCGCTTCCACCCAGAACATGACCGCCGCGGGCGAGACCTGCGCCGCGATCAAGGCGCTGCGCGGGGACTGGCGCATCATGATGACCGGCACGCATCCCGCCGCGCTGCCCGAGCGCACGCTGCTCGAGGAGAAAATCGATTTCGTCTGCGACCGGGAAGGCCCGGAGACGATACGGCTGACGGCGCAGGCGCTGAAGGCGCGCGCCGGCGATTTTTCGAAGATACCGAGCCTGTGGTACCGCGACGGCGCCGCGATCCGATCGAACGCTCCGGGCGCGCTGATGGACGACCTCGACGACGCGATGCCGGGCGTGGCGTGGGACCTGCTGCCGATGGCGAAGTACCGCGCGCACAACTGGCATTGCTTCGAGGACATCCGCCAGCGCGCGCCCTACGTCTCGATGCACACCAGCCTCGGCTGTCCCTACAAGTGCACGTTCTGCTGCATCAACGCGCCCTTCGGCAAGCCCTCCTACCGGCTGTGGTCGCCCGACACCGTCATCACTGAAATCGACCTGCTCGTGGAACGGCACGGCGTGAAGAACATCAAGTTCGTGGACGAGATGTTCGTGTTGAACCGCAACCACGTGCTCGGCATCTGCGACCGCATCATCGACCACGGCCACCAGTTGAATATCTGGGCCTACGCGCGGGTGGACACGGTCAAGGACGAGTTCCTCGACAAGCTCGCCCGCGCCGGCGTGCGCTGGCTCGCGCTGGGCATCGAGTCGGCCAGCAAGCACGTGCGCGATGGCGTCGAGAAAGGCCGTTTCGGCTCGACCGATATCCTCAAGGTGGTGCGGAAGATTCAGGACACCGGCATCAACGTCATCGGCAACTACATCTTCGGCCTGCCGGACGATACGCACGAGTCGATGCAGGAGACGCTGGATCTCGCGCTGGAGGCGAACTGCGAGTTTGCGAACTTTTACTGCGCGATGGCCTATCCCGGCTCCAAGCTCTACCGCATGGCGGTCGAAAACGGCTGGCCGCTGCCGGATTCCTGGATCGGCTATTCCCAGCACAGCTACGAGACTTTTCCGCTGCGCACCGATACGCTGTCGAACACGGCGGTGCTGCGGTTCCGCGACGAGGCGTTCCACCGCTATTTCACCGACGAGCGCTACCTCGGGCTCGTGCGGCGCAAGTTCGGAGAGGACGTCGTAAGCCACGTGCGCGACATGGCCAGTATCCGGCTGAAAAGAAAGCTGTTCGAAGACACCGCGCGGGACGCCCGGGTCGCTACCGCGTAGCCGGACGCCGCCCGGCCCCCCCACCCGACACTGGCCAGCCATCGCCACATGATCATCAGCCGCACCCCGTTTCGCATCTCGTTTTTTGGCGGAGGGACGGACTATCCGGACTGGTACCGCCGGCACGGCGGCGCCGTGCTGGCCACCACGATCAACAAGTATTGCTATATCTCGTGCCGCTACCTGCCGCCGTTCTTCGACCACAAGTATCGGGTCGTCTACTCCAGGATCGAGGATCGCACCAACGTCGACGAGATTCTCCATCCGCCGGTCCGGGAAGCACTGCGCTACCTGAACTTCGATCAGGGTGTCGAGATTCACCACGACGGCGACCTTCCGGCGCGCAGCGGGCTGGGATCGAGCTCCGCCTTCACCGTCGGGCTGCTCAACGCGCTCTACGCGCTGCGGGGCGTGATGGTGGACAAGGCCGAGCTCGCGCGCAAGGCGATCCACATCGAGCAGGAACGCCTCAACGAGGCGGTCGGCTCGCAGGATCAGACGCTCGCCGCCTACGGCGGACTCAGCCATATCGAGTTCCTGCAGAACGGCGAGATCAGCGTGCAGCCGCTCACCCTGCGCCCGGATCACATCAAGGAGTTGAGCGCGCACCTCATGCTGTTTTTCACCGGCATCAGCCGCACGGCGTCGGCGGTGGTGAAGGAATACCTGCCGGAAATCGTCTCCAAGGAGCGGCAGCTCGGGCGCATGCGGGAAATGGTGGATGAGTCGCTTGCGCTGCTGCGCGACGGCGGCGACCTCGTGCGCTTCGGAAGACTGCTGCACGAATCCTGGACGCTCAAGCGCAGCCTCAGCCCGAAGATATCGACTTCCTACGTCGACCAGGTCTACGAGGCCGGCCTCTCGGCCGGCGCGCTCGGAGGCAAGCTGATCGGCGCCGGCGGCGGCGGCTTCGTGCTGCTGTTCGTGCCTCCGGACCGGCAACCGAAGGTGATGGAGCGGCTGCGCGACCTCGTGCACGTGCCGATCAAGTTCGAATTCTCCGGCAGCCGCATCATCTTCTTCGACCCGGAGGAGGATTTCACCGAACAGGCGCGGCTGTGGGAGGAGCGCAGCCGGCAGGCGCAACGGCCTGAACCGGCAGCGCTGACCAGCGCCGATGCGAAGCCGCAGGCGACAGGCCGCGGCAAGCATCGCGCCTGAACCGGGACCGATGCCGCCACGATCCAGGACTCGTGCCGCGACGGCCGGAGACCGCCCCGCGCGGACCCGTGATGCAGCCGCGCCGCCGAGCGCGCTCTGCGAGCGGCTGTTCCGTTCACTGTACCTCATCCGGCGCGTCGAAGAGGAAATCGTGCGGGTCTATCCGAGCGACGCGATCAAGAGCCCGGTCCACCTGTCCATCGGGCAGGAAGCGGTGGCGGTGGCCGTGTGCGAGACGCTGCGCCGGGAGGACGTGGTGTTCGGCAGCTACCGCGGCCACGCGATGTACCTGGCGAAAGGCGGCGACCCCGGGCGCATGATCGCCGAGCTCTACGGCAAGGCCACCGGCTGCGCCAGGGGCAAAGGCGGCTCGATGCACCTCGTCGACGTGGCAAACGGCGTGATGGGAACCTCGGCGGTGGTCGGCTCGACGATCTCCAACGCCGTCGGCTATGCCTACGCCAACCGGGTTCTCCGCCGCAGCGGCGTCGTCGTCAGTTTCTTCGGCGACGGGGCGACCGAGGAGGGCGCGTTCTACGAGAGTCTCAACTTCGCGGCGCTCAAGCGCTTGCCCATCGTCTTCGTGTGCGAGAACAACGGCTACGCGATCCACG
>MERD01000073.1 GCA_001771935.1 Betaproteobacteria bacterium RIFCSPLOWO2_02_FULL_67_26 | reverse complement strand
CGCCCATCAGCGCCAGCAGTCGCGCGCCGAGGGCCGCCATCACCGCATAGATCGCCGGCCGCCGCGCCACCCAGCTCCACGCCGCGAAGCCGATCCGTTCCGGCCACGGCTTGAGGCCGCGCTCGAATTGCCGCTCGCGCAGCGTCCGCATGAGATCGGGAAGGGGAATTTTCACCGGACAGACTACGCCGCACTGGTTGCAGAACGTCGCGGCGTTGGGCAGGTCGAGCGCGTTCTCCAGCCCGATGTAGCTCGGCGTCAGCACCGAGCCCATCGGCCCGGGATAGACCCAACCGTAAGCGTGACCGCCCACGCTCTGGTAGACCGGGCAGTGATTCATGCACGCGCCGCAGCGTATGCAGCGCAGCATCGGCTGCAGGTCGCCGCCAAGTAGGCCGGTGCGCCCGCCGTCCAGGAGGACCACGTGAAAGTGCGCCGGGCCGTCATGCGCCCCGGCAACCCTGACGCCGGTCGTGACCGATATGTAATTGGAGATGGTCTGGCCGGTGCCATGCGCGGGCAGCAGGCGCATGAGCGTCGCGACGTCCTCCAGCGTCGGCACCACTTTCTCGATGCCGGTGATCGCAACGTGCACGCGCGGCAGCGTGGTCACCATGCGGCCGTTGCCCTCGTTGGTCACGATCAGCGTCGAGCCGGTCTCGGCGACGGCGAAATTGGCGCCCGAGATGCCCATGTCGGCGGTGACGAAGTGGCCGCGCAGCATCCCGCGCGCCTCGCGCGTCAGCTCGGCGATGTCGGTCTTGCGCGGTTTGCGGTGCCTGCTCTCGAACAGGTCCGACACCTCGTCGCGGGTCTTGTGCACGACCGGGGCCACGATGTGAGAAGGCGGCTCCTTTGCGAGCTGCAGGATGTACTCGCCGAGGTCGGTCTCCACCACCTCGATGCCCGCCGCCTCAAGGGCGTCGTTCAACGCGCATTCCTCGGTCACCATGGATTTCGACTTGACCGCCTTCTTCACGCCGTGCTCGCGCGCGATCGCGCACACGATGCGGTTGACGTCCTCGGGCGTCTCGGCCCAATGGACCACGGCGCCGCGCGCGGTCGCGTTGCGCTCGAAGGTCTCGAGATAGACGTCGAGATTCGCGAGCACGCGGTCACGGATCGCCGCGGCGGCGGTGCGGATCTCCTCGTAATTGCCGAGCTCGGCGACGCGCTCGGCGCGCCCGCGCACGAAATTGCCCTCGAGCCTCTTGAGCGCGGACTGGAGGTTGGCGTTGGTGAGCTTGACGCTCGCCGTCGCCTTGAAGTGCATGGAGGTGATCTGCATGCGATCCGCGCGCCGGCGGAAAATCGGGCCGGCGCCTGGATTATAGCCGGTCAGTTCATCCGGAACCTGCGCACCGCGTCGTCGTTCCAGGCGAGTCCGTTGCCCGGCCGGATCGGGACGTTCGCGTTGCCGTCGACGATACGCAGCGGCTCCTCGAGCAGGACGTCGGCCCAATCCACGTACTCGAGCCAGTGCGCGGTGGGCGTCGCCGCGAGCAAATGCGCGCTCACCTCCGGATAGAGGTGCGAAGACATCCGGATGCCCGTCGCGCCTGCCAGCTCGCCCGCGCGCCGCCAGCCGGTGACGCCGCCGATCCGCTCCAGGTCGGGCATCACGTAATCGCAGGCCCGGGCAGCTAGCGCACGTTCCATGTCGTATGGGAGCGAAAAATTCTCGCCGATTTGCACCGGAGTCGAGAGCGCGCGTGCGATTTCGGCGCAGCCGGCGTAGTCGTCGTGCCGGATCGGCTCCTCGACCCAGTAAACGCCTTCGCCGTCGAGCGCCCGGCCGCGGCGGATCGCTTCCGGCACGGTCAGCGCCTGGTTGAAATCGACCATCACCGAGATGCCGGCCGGGAGGCGCGAGCGCACGGCGCGCACCGCGGCGATGTCCGCTTCCAGGGACGGATAGCCCAGGCGGAGCTTGAGCGCGCGGAAACCGCCCGCGAGCAGCTTCTCCGCCTCGTCCGCGACCGCCGCGGGCGGCATCAATCCCAATCCGCAGCTGTTATACGCGGGTATCGGCCGCGGCGACGCACCGAGATAGGTCGCGAGCGGCTGCCCGGCCGCCTTCGCGACCGCGTCCCAGCACGCGACGTCGAACATCGCCATCGCCATGCGCACGATGCCCTGGACGCCGATCAATATGAAGCGCTGCGCGAGCTTCGCCCACAGCGCAACCGGGTCCATCTGGTCGCCTTTCACGGTACGGAGCACCTCCTCGAGCAGCGTGACGATTGCGGGAGCGGCGGCCGGGAGATAGCAGAACTGGTAGGCGTGTCCGGTCACGCCCTCCTCCGTCTCGAGGTCCACCAGCAGCAGCGGCGCCTCGCGCACCGCCTGCACGCTGGTGCCCAGCACGTATGTCATAGGCACCTTTACGGGCGTAGCCCGGATGCTTCGAACCGTGAGCGGCGAGTTCACGCCTTGCGGCCCTGGGCATGCAGAATCAGGATGTCCCGCGCCGCGCGGTGGATCGGCGTCGGCACGCCGACCGCCGCGCCGAGCTCGGCCACGGAACCCGACAGCCATTCGACCTCGAGCGGATTGCCGCGCTCGAGATCGAGTTGCAGCGAAGCGGTCATCGTCCCCGGCAGCGTGTCGCTGAACGCGAGGCGCTCCTCCGCGATATCCTCAGCCAGGCGGACGCCGTGGGCTCTCCCCACCGCGGCCGCTTCCCGCATCGCGTCGAGATAGAACTGGCGGGTCAGCGGGTGCGCGAGGATCGGCCCGAGCGGCAAGCGTATGGTGGCCGTGACCGCGGCCATGCCGACCAGGAACACGAATTTTTCCCAGATCGAGCGCCGGATGTCGTCGCTCAACCTGGCGTCGATGCCGGTCTTCTTCAGGAACTCGAGCATCGCCTCGGCGCGCTTCGAGCGCCGGCCGTCGTACTCGCCGAACACCACCCGTTGCATCGTCCCGGTGTGCAGGATCACGCCGGGGCGGGAAATCGCGGTCCCCATGTACGCAACGCCGCCCATCAACGCCTTCTCGCCGACGATGGGCCGCAGGATGTCGTCCTTGCGCACGCCGTTCTGGAGCGACAGAAAACCGGTGCCCGGCCCGAGCAGCGGCAGGATCGAGCGCGCGGCCGCCTCGGTATCCCAGAGCTTGACGGCGAAGATGACGAGATCGACCGGCCCGAGGTCCGCGGGATTATCCGTCACCTTCACCTTCGGCAAGTGCACGTTGCCCACCGGGCTCTCCAGCAGGAGCCCGTGCTCGCGCATCGCCGCAAGATGCGCCCCCCGTGCGACGAAGGACACGTCGCAGCCCACCTGCGCGAGGCGGGCGCCGATCAAGCCGCCGACGCCGCCGGAACCCATGAACGCGATTTTCATAAGGCGTGATTTGTGAATGGTGAATTGTGGGCTGGGCGTTCGCGTCAGGTAAATCCCTGCTGCCGCGCATTCGCGGGGGGAAAGCCGGCGATGACCAGAGTTCAGTCGCTTGAATCGTAAGGGGGAGACGGCGCATGAGCGCCTGAAGGGGGTTCCGGGCGCGGCTCGCGCGCCGACGGGCTTGCCGGTGCGAACTCGCCGCGCTCGCGCATTTCTTCGAACCGCCGCGCAACGTCCGCCATATCCTCGACCGCCTGCAGCCGCTCGCGTAAGGAAAATTCAAGAGCGCGGCGCAATTGGGCGCGCCGATTGCCCTCCCAGGTCGTCTCCGCCCAGAGCTCGTCAGGTATCTCTTTTTCCACGGGCCTTCTCCTCCATGATCCACCGCAGGTGCCTGACATCGTCCTCGTCCACGGGTCTGTTCGCGGCCTGCTTCATGGCGATCAGCGTAGGGATGGAAACGAAACGCGCGAACAGGCCGGGCGCCATTTCCAGCCTCGGAGTGGCCTCGTATTCACTATCAAAGTCGAACGGCTCGGTGACGAACACATCCACGGGCGTTTCCCGGTGCCTGTCGCTGTGGAAGTTGAGCACCATCATGCCCTTTTCCCGGATCCATCGCTGACGCTGTGCGTCGTCCGCGAACTGTTGTGCGGTCACCGGGACCCTGGGCTGGTATCCCAGCGAAGCGAGAGCGCGGAACGCGGGAGCAACGTTCTCGGGTCGAAGCTGGATAATCAGATCGACATCGTGCGTGAACCGCAGATGGCCATGCGCATTGACCGCCAGACCGCCCGCGATCAGATATCGGACGCCTCCTCCGTTGAGTGACGCGACAATCGCCTCCAGGCTGGCCAGTTTCACGGTCGAATCAGCAATCCGCTTTCGACTGCGGTCCCATTATCCACGCCGGCGAGGACTTCCGCCACGTGCAGCACTTTCGTCTTCAGATCGCCGCGGCGGCGCAGGCGCCCCTCGATGTTGAGCATGCAGCCGAGATCGCCCAGCACTACCGCGTCTACGCCGCACTCCACGATGTTGGCGCACTTGCGCTCGGCGATGTGCGTGGAGATCTCGCCGAACTTGACCGCGAACGTGCCGCCGAAGCCGCAGCACGTCTCGGCTTCGCTCATTTCCTTGAGTGTCAGCCCCGGCACTTTCGCGAGCAGCGCGCGCGGCTGCGCCTTCACGCCGAGCTCGCGCAGGCCCGAGCACGAGTCATGGTACGTGACCGTCCCTTTGAACAGCCCCGGCACGCGCTCGAGACGGGTCACGTTGACCAGGAAATCGGTCAGTTCATAGGTACGGTTGCACAGCCGATTCACGCGCTCCAGCGTGCCGGGATCGTCGCGAAACAGGTCCGGATAGTGCGTCCGGATCGTGCCGGCGCACGACCCCGAAGGCGCCACCACGTAGTCGCAATCCTCGAACTCGGCGAGCACCTTGCGCGCCAGCGCGAGCGCCGAGCGCCGGTCGCCCGTGTTGTAACCCGGCTGGCCGCAACAGGTTTGCGCGCGCGGCACCACGACGTCGCAACCGGCGGCTTCCAGCAACTTGATAGCCGCGAATCCGATCCGCGGCCGCATCAGGTCAACGAGACAGGTGACGAACAGACCGACTCGCACGGTGGAAGGATGAAGGATGAAGGATGAAGGGTATCGCAAAAAGCGCGGCGGGTCGCGCATCCCTACAGGCCGAGGTCGCGGCGGAGTTGCGCGAGCGCGTCGGACCAGTCCAGATCGGGGCGCTGGCGATACACGGTGAACTCGGGATACCAGGGCGAGTGCTCTCCGCTTTGCATCCAGCGCCACTCCGCCGGCTGCTGCACCAGTACCCGGCCGGGGCGGCACGCGGCCGCGCGCAGGTGCGCATTGACGGAGCTCACGCCGACCAGCTCGTCCACCGATTCGAGCAGCGCCAGCAGGTCCTCGATATCGTCGTGCGCGCGCGCGGCATCGAAAACGTTCCCGCCGAAGGCCTTGCGGAACGCCTCCAGGTCCGCCGCCTCCTGCATCCATTGCAGGCACACCACGGTACCCGGCCAGCCGCGGAGCGCTTCGCCCAGCAGCTCCGGCCCAATACGTTTGACTTGAAGCCGGCCGAACCACTGGGCCTGGCCGGGCCGGGCCTGCAACCGGCCGCCCTGCCAGTTCACCGCGACATAAGGTGCCGGACCGCTTGCCGCGAGCGCGCCGCGCCATTTTGCGAGGCGATCGGGCAGCGCCGGGATGCGCAGCGGAGGCGGCAACGCGCCGGCCGGCCCGGCCCCGCGGCACAGGAACGGCAGGTCTCCCAGTAATACTCTCGGACCGGGCCAGGGCGGCGCGTCGAGCGGGCGCACCTCGTCCAGTTCCGGAACGCGGGCGAGTACCCCCTGGAGCTTGGGCGATGCAGCGTATGCGATCGCCTCCGGCCGCGATACCCGGCGCAACTCCTGGACGTAGCGGAGGAACAGGATCTCGTCGCCGAGGCCCTGTTCGGCGTGCACCAGCACGCGCTGGCCGGGCAACTCGCGTGCATCCAGGACCGGTGCGAGGCTCGCGCGCTGCTCGCGCGCCGCCGGCCGCGCCATGTAGTGTTGCCATCCCTCGCCGAACGCGCCCCGGCCGAGCAACAGGAGCGCGAGCATGAACCGCACATGCGAGTCCTGGTGATGCTGCGCCAGGTAAGCCCGGTAATGCGCGATGGCCTCGGCGTCGCGCCCTGTGCCCTCGAGCGTCACGCCCAGGCTCACCACGAGTTCGGGCGAATCCGGCGCCGCCTGCAGCGCGCGCCGGAACTCGGGCTCGGCACGGCCGAAACGCTGCGCGCACAGATGGGCAAGGCCCAGCAGGCGGGCCGCCTGGACCGGATCCAGCCCGGCGGCCTCCGCGCGTTCCGCGGCCTGAAGCGTTTCGTCCGGTTTGCCGGCGTCGAGCGCGACAATCGCGTAGTGCTTCAGGATCTCCGCGTCATCCGGCGCGATGACGAGCGCCGCGCGCAGCGCGTGCAGCGCCGCCTGCGCGCGCCCGAGCGCGGCGAACATCAGCCCAAGATTGACGTGCGCGGCTACGAAGGCCGGCTCCAGTTCCGCCGCGGTGGAGAAGGCCTGGATCGCGCTTTCCCGATCCCCCAGCCCGGCAAGCACCTGCCCGAGCACCTCCCAGGCATAGGCGAGCCCGGGCACGAGTTCCGTGAATTTCACGAGACACTCTCGTGCCTCGTGGAGCCGCCCGGCCTGGTGGAGCAACGCGCCGAGACCGAGCAGCGCTTCGGCAAAATCCGCGCGCTCGGCGAGCGCCGCGCGGTAGAGTTGCTCGGCTTCCGGCAGGCGTTCGCCGTCGTGCGCCTCGCGCGCGCGCGCGAACAGGCCCTGCGCGCTCTGGCCTGCAGTCGGGGCTGCGGTCATCAGGCCGCAATTATCCCAGAATCCGATTGCGCACCATTCGTCGCGCGCCGCCGGGTCCTCTCCGGGAATGCGCCCGGTGCCGACGTGCTAGGATGAGCGCCCTCCTGCGCGCCAAGCCATGGCCCGGCCACCGAACATCGTCCTGATTCTCGCCGACAACCTCGGATGGGGCGAGCTCGGCTGCTACGGCGGTGGCGTGCTGCGCGGGGCGCCGACACCGCGCATCGACGGACTCGCCTCGGAGGGCTTGAGGCTCACGAACTTCAATGTCGAAAGCGACTGCGTGCCGACGCGCTCCGCCCTGATGACGGGCCGGCATCCGATCCGCACCGGCGCGCTGCAGGCGGTCCCCGCGGGATTGCCGCAAGGCATCATTCTGTGGGAAATCACGCTCGCGCAGCTGCTGTCGGCGCGCGGCTACGCGACCGCGATGTACGGCAAATGGCACCTCGGCGACCGCGAAGGCCGCTACCCGAAGGACCGCGGCTTCGACGAGTGGTACGGCATCCCGCGCACCACCAACGAGAGCATGTTCACCAGCTCCCCGGGCTATGACCCGAAGGCGGCGCCGCTGCCGTACGTCATGGAGGGCCGCAAGGGCAGGCGCGCGAGGAACGTCGCGATCTACGACCTGGCCATGCGCCGCCGCATCGATTCCGACCTGACCGCCCGGGCGCGGGATTTCATGCGCAGGAAGGTGAAAGCCCGAAAGCCATTCTTCGCGTACGTGCCGCTGACGCAGCTCCACTACCCGACCCTCCCGCACCGTAATTTCAGCGGCGGGACCGGCGCGGGCGATTTCGCCGACTCGATGGCCGAGATGGATTACCGCGTCGGACAGATACTCGACGAAATCGAAAAGCTCCGGATCGCCGGCGAGACCATCGTGATCTTCGCCAGCGACAACGGACCCGAGTTCCGGCGGCCGTGGCGCGGCACCGCGGGACCGTGGACGGGCACCTATCACACGGCGATGGAGGGCGGCCTGCGTGCGCCGTTCATGATCCGCTGGCCGGACAGGGTCCCGGCGGGCCGCGTCAGCAACGAGATCGTGCACGTGACCGACCTCTACACGACGCTCGCGCGGGTCGCGGGCGCGCCGTTGCCGAACGACCGGCCGGTTGACGGAGTGGACCAGCTCGACTTCTTCCGCGGCAAGCGGGAAAAGTCGAGCCGCGAAGGATTCGTCTACTACATCAAGCAGGACCTGCGCGCCGTCAAGTGGCGCAACTGGAAGATGCACCTCGTGTGGGAAGCGGAGCCCAACGCGGGCCCGAACCGCCTCGAGTCGCCGCTGATCTTCAACGTGATCCAGGACCCGAAGGAAGAAACCGATGTCCACACCGCGGCGAGCTGGGTGCGCACCCCGATGCGGCGCCTGATCCACGAATTCCAGGAAAGCCTGAAGCGCTACCCGCCGATCCCGCCCGGCGCGCCGGACGACTACGCGCCCGGGAGTGGGGGCTAAATGGGCCAGGGCTTGAGGAACGCCATCCGGTCCATGGACTGGACGGTAAGCTGCCGCACCGTCCGCTTGTGCAGCACGTGCAGCACCACCGACGACCCGGCGTCCCCGCTCGCCCACAGCCGCTGGTAGAACTCGCTCTGGCGCCCGACCGGCTCACCCCCCACGCCGAGGATGATGTCGCCGCGGGCGAGCCCCGCCCTGGCCGCCGGCGACTCCGGCAGCACCCGCGTCACCACCACGTGTCCCTGGATCTCCTCGGAATAGACGCCGAGCCAGGGACGCGGCGGCTCGCGGCGGTGTCCGGTCGCCAGAATATCGTCGAGCAGCGGCTTCAGGAGATCGATCGGAACGAACATGTTGCCGGGGAAGGCGGCGCCGATCTCGAGCGCATCGCTCACCCAGAGCGACCCGATGCCCACCAGCTTGCCGTCGGCGTCGAGCAGGGCCGCCCCGCTGTGCTCGAAACGCGGCGGCGCGGTGAAGATGCCGCCGTCGATCATGTACTCCCACCAGCCCGTGAAGCGGCGGCGCGACACCACGCAGGCGCGCGAGGTCCCGCCCGCGGCGCCGTGGGCCGCGACCAGCACGGTCGCAAGCTCGCGCACGCCGGCCGAACTGCCCGCTTCGAGCGGGCGGCAGTCCACTCCGGCGCGCAGCACCCCGAAGCCGGTGGCGTGGTCGTAGCCGACCACGCTTGCCGGGTAGACGCGCCCGTCGCCGGCTACCACCAGGATCGAGCCCGCCTCGAGGATCAGGTAGCCGATGGTGAGGATCAACCCTTTGTCGCCGAACACCACGCCGGTGCCCTCGCGCTCGGCCCCCAGGTTCTCGGCGGTGCGCGCATTCGGCACGGCCTTGATGCTCAGCTTCACGACCGCGTCGAGCGCGACGTCGTCGGTGTGGAGGTCGGGGACCGCGAGATGGGCGGCACGCCAGGCAGACAGGGCGGCGGCGAAGAAGGAAACGGTCATAGGCGGCGTGCGCAGTTGAACCGGCGCGCCAGCGTCCGGATTCAACCAATGGTATCGGGGCACATGCCGCCCGGCAACGGGTGCCGGGGGTTGGGAGGACCGGTCGCTTAGGCAGACGCCCGGTAACGGACGCCGATGATCTCGATTTCGGCCTCGCCGGAAGGGGTGGCGAGTATCACCACGTCGCCGGAACGCTTTTTCAGCAGGGCCCGCGCGATCGGCGACAGCCAGCTCACCTGGCCGCGCTTCACATCCACTTCGTCCACGCCGACGATGGTGATGGTGCGCTCGTCTTTCCCGCCCCGCACGTAGGCGTAAGTGACGGTCGCGCCGAAGAAGATCTGGTCGGACTCGCCGCGCCGCGCCGGGTCCACCACATCGGCGCTGTCGAGGCGCTTGTTGAGGAAGTGGATGCGACGGTCAATCTCGCGCAAGCGCTTCTTGCCGTAGATGTAATCACCGTTCTCTGAGCGGTCGCCGTTGGACGCTGCCCAGGAGATGGTCTTGACCAGATCCGGGCGCTCGACGTCGAGGAGCTTCGTGAGCTCGGCCTTGAGTTTCGCGTAACCCAGCGGCGTGATGTAGTTTTTGACTTCCTGCGCCGCGTGTTCCGCAGCACTAACGCTCCGACCGTTGCCGTTGCGGCCGTGGCCGTTACGGCCGTTGCCGTTGCGACCGTTGCCGTTACGACCATTGCCGTTGCGATTGCGTGCGAGTAAAGCTGTCTTCGCCATGGTACTTGCGGTGTGAATCGTGCAGGGGAGCCTCATATTATAGCAAAAACAACGTATTACTGGCGATACCTGTCGTAGGGTGCGAGATACCGGCCCAAAACCGGCATTTTTGGTTGTCGCTGCCGATTTCATAATATAAAATCCGCAGCCAATAACGATACAAGCCCTTGCCGTGGCACAAAAACCCGCCAAGTCTTCCATCCAGGTCATCGACCGCATGATGAGCCTGCTGGGCGCCCTCGCCCGCCACGCCACCCCGGTCAACCTGAAGCAACTCGCGGGCGAAACGCGGCTCCACCCGTCCACCGCGCACCGCATTCTTTCGGTCATGGTGGACAACCGCCTGGTGGACCGCATCGAGCCCGGCACCTATCGCCTCGGCATGCGCCTGCTGGAGTTGGGCAGCCTGGTCAAGTCGCGCATCAGCGTGCGCCAGGAAGCGCTGCCTCACATGCAGAACCTGCACCAGGCGATAGGCGAGACGGTCAACCTGTCGGTGCGCCACGACGACGAGGTGATGTACATCGAGCGCACCTCGGGCAACAGCTCGATGATGCGGGTGGTGCAGATCATCGGCGCGCGCGCGCCGTTGCACATCACCGCGGTGGGCAAGCTCTTCCTTGCCGAGGACGGCCCCGAGAAGTCCGCGGATTACGTCCGGCGCACCGGCTTGCCGCGCTACACCGACAATACCCTGACCGACGCCGACAGCCTGTTGAAGGAGCTCGACCGGATCCGCCGCCAGGGCTACGCCTTCGACAACGAGGAGGCCGAGAAGGGCGTTTCCTGCATCGGCGCCGGCATCTACAACGACGAAGGCCGCCTCGTGGCCGGCCTGTCGGTATCCGCCCCGTCCGACCGGCTCGACAAGGGGTGGGCCGCCCAGGTGCGCCAGACCGCCGAGAAAATCTCGCGGGCGATAGGCCACCAGCGGCAGTGACCGGTGACCGGTCAAGCTCAATCCCTTGGATCATGAAGCCCGGCAAGCAGGAGCTCGAAGCGCGCATCGATCTCGCGGCGGCGCTGCGCTGGGCCAACCGGCTCGGCCTGGGGGAAGGCATCTGCAACCATTTCAGCATGGAAATCCCGGGGCGCCCCGGCCATTTCCTGATCAATCCGCAGGGTCTGCACTGGTCCGAGGTGACGCCGGGAGATCTCGTGGTGCTAGACTCGAACGGACGCAAGGTGGGCGGGCGTCTCAGCGTCGAGCCCACCGCCTTCTTCATCCACGGCGCGATGCACCGCTCCAAGCCGTCGGCGAAGTGCATGCTGCACACTCACATGCCGTTTGCCACCACGCTCACGGTCGTGCAGGGCGGCCGGATCGAGTGGGCGAGCCAGAATTCCCTGAAGTTCCACGGGCGCGTCGCCTACGACGACAACTACAACGGGCTCGCGCTCGATGAGGCGGAAGGGGAGCGCATGTGCGCCCTTGCAAAGGAAGCCGACGTGCTGTTCCTGGCCAACCACGGCGTTATCGTGTGCGGGCCGACGGTCGCGGCCGCCTTCGACGATCTCTATTACCTCGAGCGCACCTGCATGCTGCAAGTGCTGGCGATGGGCACCGGCAAGCCGCTGCGCATCGTGCCGGAGCGGATCGCGGGACTGACCGCCCGCCAGATGGCGGAAGACAGCGAGCAGACCGGGCTGCACTTCGCCGCGATCAAGCGCATGCTGGATCGCGACGAGCCCGGCTGGTCGCGCCTCGACTGACTGCTCTCCCGATCTCCCGATCTCCCGATTTTCAGTGGACGACGAGGGGCTGGTTGAGCAGGATTTCGAAGCTGCCCAGGAACTCGTCGACGCGCTCCTCCGAGGGCTCCGCGGCCACGGCGTCCTGCAGCGACCTGGCGAACCGGTCCGCAACATCGCCCTGGAAGAAGGTGCCGCGCTGGACGCGCTTGTCCACCAGCTCGTAGCCGTGCTGCGCGGGATACTCCACCACGTAGTAGTTGTCGCTCGCGTAGATGATGTTCATGGTCGCGCCCGCCTCTTATCCATAACCAACGCTGACCGCCCTGACAGGATGACACGGCCGGGGCGGTTCCGTTCATGCGCGACCGTGAACAAACTCACACGAAAGTTAATTTGGGGCGCAAGCGGTCGTTTTCAAGGCACGGGCGGCGGGCCCTTGGGCGCCGGATTACGCCGCAGCTGGCTCAGCCCGATACCGGCCAGGATCAGCGCGAGCCCCGAATAGGCATTCGCGCCGGGCTCCTCCCCGAGGAGGGCCATCCCGATGAGCAGCGCGACGACCGGTATGCAGTAGTTGATCAGGGACATGAAAGTGGGCCCCGCCGAGGCGATGAGTTTCAGATGCACCAGGGTTGCGATCGCCGTCGGGCCGATGCCAATCCAGGTGAGGATGGAAATCGCCGTCCAGTCCGGGTCGAGCCGCCACGGCTGATCCACCGCCAGCGCAACCGGCACGCTCACCACGGCAGCGATCGCGATAATGGCGGCGGAGGCGACGATCACGTCGCCCTTGAGCGTCACGCGGATGAGCACCCCGTTCGCCGCGTAGCAGAGCGCGCCGCACAACACCGAAAGCTGGGCCAGGATCTGGAGCGGCGAGCCGCCCAGGCCAGCCAGGGCCGCCGGCCCCATCAGCGCCACGATACCCATGAACCCCAGGCCGAAGCCGGCGACGCGGTTGCGCGTCATGCGCTCGCCCGAGACGAAGAAGTGCGCAAGCAGCAGCGTCGTGAGCGGCATGATCGCCATCAGGATGCCGGCAAGCGCGCTGTCGATGGATTTCTGGCCCCAGGTGATGAACCAGAACGGCATGCAGTTGCCCACCACCGCGAGCACGATGTACGGCATCCATGCCCGCCCGAGCGTCGGAAAGACATAGCCCCACGCGCGGACGACGGCGACCAGTATGACCGCGCCGATCACGAGCCGCGAGGCGACGAGCGTCGCTGGCGGGACGGCCGCGACGCCGAGCTTGATGAACATGAAGTTCGAGCCCCACAGCGCAACGAGCGCGGCGAGCAGGCCCCAGTCCCTGAGCGCGTGCGCGGCCAACTTCGAAAATCAGCGGCAGTTATGGATGACTTGGGATCGGCGGCTATTTGCGGCAGGACCCCGGAAGATATTTTTGCTGCCGGATGTCATCGCTGCCGCAGCGCCAGGCCAGGCGCTTGTCGCTGCCTTTGACTGGCGTGAAGATGATGGAATTCCCTTCCAGCGGCGGTGTCGCCAGCACGATCCGCACCGCGCCGGTGCCCGGGTCCAGGCTCATGTTCCGGATCCCGCGGGAAGTCGGGCCGGATATACCTGCTTCCTTGAGATCGCGCGGCATGGCGTTATTCCGGCGATGGAAGTCATCCACGGCCCGGGTCGCCTGGTGGCCCGCCTCGACCGCCGCCCGCACGCGCGCCTTGATCGCCATGTCCTGGTACGCCGGAATGGCGATCGATGCCACGATCGCGAGCGGAAACACGCTGACGCCCAGCACGGTCAGCACGATCGCCCACGTCGGCATGCGCGCCGCCGGCGCGGCCTGCGCGATGTGCTCGGCCGTAGCGTCACGCTGGACGACGAGGCACCCCGCCATCATGTCGTGCAACGCCTGTTTTCTCGCCGTGAAGCCCGCCATCAGGTAGCCGATCATCAGGATCAGGCCCGAGACGATCTTCGCGAAATGGCGGCCGGTCGCGCGCCCGAACGAAATGCGGCCGCCCTGCGGGTCCACGACCTTGATGCCGAGCGCGAGCTTGCCGAGGGTCGCCTGCCGTGCCGAGCTTTCCAGCGATGCGTAGTAGATCCACCAAACGACGACGCCGACGACGTTGCCGATCGCCCCGGCGATCCTGTCATCATACGAGCCCATGGACTGCCCGTAGAGGGCACCGGCAGCCCAGCCCAGCAGCGCCGACACCGCGACCAGGAGCACGTAGTCGATCGCCGCGGCAAGGAAACGCTTCCAGAATCCGGCGTAAACGCTGTTCATTTCCCTCTCCTGATTGCCGGACTTTACCGGCGCGTCGTTTCCTATCATGCTTAATCCGGTGAATCCTGTCCATTTTCTGCTCTGTGTTTCCGCGCTGTTTGCGCCACCGCCGGCGCGCCCTACCTCGCCGAGGGCGAAGCGGCAGTGGTGAAGCCGCTGGGTAAGGACTTCGAGATCGTCGCGCGCGTGCGCCACGATGCCTGGCGCGCACTGCAAATCAAGAATTGAACCGCCGAGACGCCGAGAGAAGCCAGATAAAGATAGTGAAAATCAGTTCGCCTTGGGATTTGTCCATAACCGGCGATCATCTGCAGTTCAGCTTTTTTTCGTTTTCGGGCGCGGCGTTGTATTTCGCAAGTATTCGGGCATTTCCTGGCGCAGGACCTGGCGGAGCACACTCTCGGTGACTGGCTGAGCGGTGTCGGCGAGATACTGCCGAAGCGCTTCGTTCATCATGGTTTGATACCCCGTCCCGGCCTTCTCCGCCCGCGCACGGAAGGCGTCGAGCACCGCGTTGTCAATAAAAATAGAAATCCGCGTTTTCCCTTTCTGGGGAATGACCGCGCCGCGCTTGCCTTTCGAGAAGTCGTATTCAGCCCTCATATTGTCTCCGTTCCTTTCGCGTCGGGCGGCGGGCCGAGATCAGGCGATACTCGCCCGCGCGCTCCGTATAGATCACCAATAACAACTCGCCTGCACTTCCCAGCCCGATGGAAATAAAACGCCGCTCGCCTTCAGCGTCGGGATCTTCGACGGTAAGCGCCAGAGGATCGTACAGCACACCCTCCGCATCCGAGAACGAAACCCTATGTTTCTTAAGATTTTCTGCGGCCTTCGCTGGGTCGTGCTGGAACCGCATGCATCAATGATATATATATTGTATGCATACGACAAGCTGCCGGCTTTGCCGGCCGGCAGGAGCTACAACGCGAAGTCGAGCGTGCTGAAGTCCGCCACTTTCTCCGCCTCCGCGAGCTGGGAAAAAAGCTTTTCCGCCTTCACCCGGTCGCGGTGCGCCGTGAGCTTGAGGAACTTCTCGAGCAGCTCGGGGCGCGTCAACGGCATCGTCGGCGTGCCCTTGAAGTCGTGCCCTTCCGCGGATAATGCCTTGCCGTTCTTCAGCTTCAGCGTCAGGCGGCTCGCCGATGACGAATAGCCGGGCGCGGATTTCAGCAGCTCGACCTGCGCGCCCCTGGCGAGCGCGCGGATCTTCGGATCGTTGAGGGTCGCCTCGGAGAACGTCCGCGGGTCGAGCGGGTCCTGGTAGAGCGCGACGGCCACGCAGAACGGCACGCTGTACTGCATCATCGTGATGTCCCGCGGCTCGTTGATGGCGTGCTGCGTCACCACCTTTTCGCCGCCGGCGATTGCGATCCCGGCCACGTCATCGCCCGCGATGCCGTGCTTCGCCTTGAGATCGAGGGCCAGCGTCACCGGCACCTGCGCGGTGGAGTGGCAGGAATAGCGCTTGATCTTGGTCTTCATGACGTGCCAGACCGAGCCGAGGTCCTGCGTCAGCCGGGCCGGGTCCCCGCCGCTGCAATATACGTTGAGGAAGCCGAACTTGCCGTCGAGCACGCCTTCCGGGCCGGTGTAGCCGTCGCGCGCCAGCACCGCCGCCATGAACCCGCCTTCCGCCGCGCGCCCGAGGTGCAGGCGCTTCACCATGCCGCCTGTCCTCGAGAATTCCATCAGGCCCGAGCTCAACGACCCGGCGATGCCGAAGGCGTTCGCCAACTGCTTCGCATCGATATTGAACATCCGGCCGACCACGACCGCGGTGCCGAACGGGCCCACCACGCCCGGCGAATGGAAGCCGTTCTTCTCGATCGAGTGGTTCGCCGCGTGGCCGATGCGGTAGAGCACTTCGTAGCCGGCAACGATCGCGGAGAGCAGCGTCCGGCCGTCCATCTTGCGGCCTTGCGCCGGCGCGAGACCCGGCACCGCGAGCGCCGCGCTCGGATGGATGCCGACGCTCGGCTCGACCAGGCAGTCGAGCTCGAAGGCGTGCGCCGAGGCGCCGTTCGCGAGGCAGGCGAACGGCGCGCGCACCTTGACGGGCGTGCCGAACACGCTGCATTCGCCCGTCGCGCTGTTGCGCTTCGCGTAGTCGATGACGGTCTGGGTCCAGGGCAGCTGCGAGCCGAAGACGCAGGCGGCGACGGTGTCGATCACGCAGTCTTTCGCGCGCTCGACGACTTCGGGCGGGATGCGCTCGTAGGACAGATCGACGGCGAATTGGGCCAGTGCTTGCGATGCAGTCGTCATGGTGTAGCCTCTCGATAGGGCCCGGGGCCGGCCCGCGTTTGGTAAAATAGCGGCGCGATGGCGCTCTCCCCTCTCACCGCATTATCTCCTCTCGACGGGCGCTACCACAACAAGCTCGCCGAACTGCGCGACACCTTCAGCGAGCTGGCGCTGATCCGGCACCGCGTCCGGGTCGAGATCGAGTGGCTGAAGGCGCTGGCAGCGAGCCCGGCCATCAAGGAAGTCCCGCCGTTCTCGCCGCCCACGCTGGCCCAGCTCGACGAGGTCGCCGCGAAATTCTCCGAGGCCGACGGCGAGGCGGTGAAGGCGACCGAAGCGAAGATCAACCACGACGTCAAGGCGGTGGAGTACTTCCTGCGCGAGAAGCTCGCGGGCAACAAGGAAGTGATGAAGGCCGCGGAGTTCATCCACTTCGCCTGCACCTCGGAGGACATCAACAACCTGGCCCACGCGCTGATGCTGAAGCGCGCGCGCGACACGGTGCTGCTGCCGGCCCTGGACCACATCATCGAGAAGCTGGCGGGCCTCGCCCACGAGCTCGCCGACTGCGCGATGCTCGCGCGCACCCACGGCCAGCCGGCGAGTCCGACCACCCTCGGCAAGGAGCTGGTCAACGTCGCCCACCGCCTGGCGCGCGGGCGCGAGCGCATGGCGGGCGTCAAGCTCACCGGCAAATTCAACGGCGCGGTCGGCAACTACAACGCCCACCTCGCCGCGTATCCGGGCGTGGACTGGGAAAAGCTCGCGCGCGGCCTGGTGGAGGGCTTCGGCCTCGAGTTCAACCCCTACACCATCCAGATCGAGCCCCACGATACGCTCGCCGAGCTGTTCGACGCGTGCGCCCGCGTGAACACCGTGCTGATCGATCTCGATCGCGACGCATGGGGCTACATCTCGATCGGCACCTTCCGGCAGAAGGTGAAAGAGGGCGAGGTCGGCTCCTCCGTCATGCCGCACAAGGTGAACCCGATCGATTTCGAGAACTCGGAAGGCAACCTCGGCGTCGCCAACGCGCTGCTCAGGCACATGAGCGAGAAGCTGCCGGTCTCGCGCTGGCAGCGCGACCTCACCGATTCCACCGTGCTGCGCAACATGGGCGTGGCGCTCGGCCACACCCTGCTCGGCTACGACTCGTGCCTGCGCGGGCTCAACAAGGTGGAAGCCGACCGCAAGCGGATGGCCGAGGATCTCGACGCCAACTGGGAAGTGCTCACCGAGCCGATCCAGACGGTGATGCGGCGCTACGGCCTGACCGGCGGCTACGAGAAGCTGAAGGCGCTGACGCGCGGCAAGGACGGCGTCACGCGCGACGCCCTGCAGGCCTTCATCAAGAGCCTCAACCTACCCGACGCCGACAAGAAGCGCCTGCTCGCGCTCACGCCCGCCACCTACATCGGCAAGGCCGCCGAACTGGCGAAGCGCATTTAGTGGCTCGCCCGAGCCTACCGGTAGTGGTCGTCGAGGACGACCCGTTCCCCCGTCTGATCCCGCATCACGGGGACGCGCAATCTCTTCGGCCGGCAACTGGGCATCGTCGGGATCACCCGCGCGAAGAAGCGCGTGCGCGGTGGCGCAGATACTCGACGATGCCGGGTGTGATCGAGAGCAGAATGACGACGACGATGGCCAGCGTGAGATTCTGCCTCACGATGGGGATGTTGCCGAAGGTGTAGCCGGCGTAGGTGAGCGAGCCGACCCACGCTATGCTGCCGGAGAAGCTGTAGAACAGGAACTGCCCGTAGCGCATGTGCCCGATCCCCGCCACGAACGGGGCAAAGGTGCGGACGATCGGCACGAAGCGCGCGAAGAAGATCGTCTTCGCGCCAAACCGGTCGTAAAAGTGCTGCGTCCGGGCCAGGTGGGCCGGGTTCAGGAAACGCGAGCCCTCGCGCGTGAACACGCGCGGCCCGACGTAGCGGCCGATCCAGTAGTTGGTGTTGTCGCCCAGGAACGAGGCGGCGGCGAGCGTGGCGAACAGCCCGTGCACGTACATGTTCCCCGCCGCCGCCAGCGTCCCCGCCACGAACAGCAGCGAATCCCCCGGCAGGAAGGGCATCACCACCAGCCCCGTCTCGCAGAAGATGACCAGGAACAGGATCGCGTAGATCCATGCGCCGTAGTTCGCAACCAGCCACGCGAGGTGCCGGTCGAGGTGGAGGACGATGTCGACGAAAGCGGTGAGAAGCTCCACGGCCGCCCGGAGACTACACGGTCGCGCCGGACTCGCCGGTCTTTTTCTCGGCCTCGGGCCTGACCAGGTCCTCGCGCGACACCTGCAGCCACATCACGATCGGGCTCGCCACCAGCACCGAGGAATAGATGCCGAAGAGAATGCCGATGGTGAGCGCGAGCGCGAAATAGTGCAGCGTCTCGCCGCCGAAGACCAGCATCGAGCACACCATGAGCTGCGTGCAGCCGTGGGTAATGATGGTGCGTGACATGGTCGCCGTGATGGCGTGATCGAGCACCTGCGGCACCGACAGGGTGCGCATCCTGCGGTTGCGGAATGTCTCGCGCACCCGGTCGAAGACGACCACCGACTCGTTCACCGAATAGCCGAGGATCGCCAGCACCGCGGCGAGCACCGGGAGCGAGAACTCCCACTGGAACAGCGAGAAGAAGCCGACGATGATCACCACGTCGTGCAGGTTGGCCACGATCGTGGCGAAGCCGAACTTCCATTCGAAGCGCAGCGCCAGGTAAGCGACGATGCCGAGGGAGACGAAGAGCAGCGCGAGCGAGCCGTTCTCGAGCAGCTCCTTGCCCACCTGCGGGCCCACGAACTCGACGCGGCGCACCTCCACGGCGGGATCGTCTTTTTTCAGCTCCTGCATCACGCTCTCCGAGAGCTTGGCGCTCGACACCCCCGGTTTCACCGGCAGGCGGATCAGCACGTCGCGGGAGGTGCCGAAGTTCTGGACCGACGCCTCGGAAAATCCGAGCCGGGTGATCGCCGCGCGGACCTTCTCGAGGTCGGCGGGCTGCTGGTACGACACCTCCATCAGCGTGCCGCCGGTGAAGTCCACCCCGAGGTTCAGTCCGCGAACGGCAAGCGAGCCCACGGCGATCAGGAACGTGACGATGGAGATCACGTTGAAGATCAGCGCGTAGCGCATGAACGGGATGTCGCGCTGGATGCGGAACCACTCCATCGCTACGCTCCCGTCGCCTTGCCCTGCGCAGCAGGGCGCCAGACCTGGCCGATGGAGACCTTGTCGAGCCGCCGGCGGCTGCCGTAATAGAGGTTGACCATGGCGCGCGACACCATCACCGCGCTGAAAATCGACGTCAGTATCCCCAGGCACAGCACCACGGCGAAGCCCTTCACCGGCCCGGACCCGAGCAGGAACAGGAACAGCCCCGCGATGAGCGTGGTGATGTTGGAATCGAGAATGGTGCCCCAGGCGCGCTCGTAGCCGGCGTGAATGGCGGCCTGCGGCGAGTTGCCGGCGCGCAACTCCTCGCGGATTCGCTCGTTGATCAGGACGTTGGCGTCGATCGCCATGCCGATGGTGAGCGCGATCCCGGCCATGCCCGGCAGCGTGAGGGTGGCCTGCAGCATCGAGAGCAGGGCGACGAGGAACAGCACGTTGGCCGCGAGCGCGATGACCGAGAACACCCCGACCAGCGCGTAGTAGGCGATCATGAACGCGGCGATCGCGGCAAATCCGTACCAGGTGGAGCGGAAGCCGATGCGGATGTTCTCGGCGCCGAGCGAGGGCCCGACCGTGCGCTCCTCGATGATCTCCATCGGCGCGGCCAGCGCGCCGGCGCGCAGCAGCAGCGAGACGTCGCGCGCTTCCTGCGTCGTCATCCGGCCGCTGATCTGCACCCGCCCGCCCCCGATTTCCGACCGGATCACCGGCGCGGTCACGACCTCGCCCTTGCCCTTCTCGAACAGCAGGATCGCCATGCGCTTGCCCACGTTCTGGCGCGTGACCTCGAGGAAGATGCGCGCGCCGGTGCCGTCGAGGTTGATGTGCACCGCCGGCTCGCCGGTCTGGCTGTCGAAGCCCGGCTGCGCGTCGTTGATGCGCTCGCCGGTCAACACGACTTCCTTTTTCACCAGGATCGGCACGCCGCCGCTCTCGTAATAGAGCTCGTCGTTGAACGGCACCTGCCCCGCCACGGCCGCTTGGAGCGCGGCCGGGCCGGCGTTGTCCTCGTCCACCATGCGCACTTCGAGGGTCGCGGTGCGGCCGAGAATGTCCTTCGCCTTCGCGGTGTCCTGCACGCCCGGCAGCTGCACCACCACGCGGTCCGCGCCCTGCTGCTGGATGATGGGCTCCGCCACGCCCAGCTCGTTGATGCGGTTGCGCAGCGTCGTGATGTTCTGCTGCAGCGCGGAGTCCTGGGTGCGCTTGACGGCCTCGGGCTTGAGCGTCGCGAGGAGGCGCAGCTCGCCCGCCTCCTCCGCCTCCTTCAGCTCGAGATCGGGATTGAAGAGCGAAATATGGCTCAGCGCCCTGGCGCGCGCGGCGTTGTCGCGAAAGCGCACCGCGATGGTCTGGCCGTTGCGGGCGATACCCGTGAACTGGATCCGCTTCTCGCGCAGGCCGCTCCGGATTTCGCCCACGGACGCCTCGACCTTCTTGGCGATCGCCGCCCTCATGTCGACCTGCAGCAGGAAGTGCACGCCGCCGCGCAGGTCGAGGCCGAGGTACATCGGCAGCGCGCCGATGGCGGTCAGCCAGCGCGGGCTGTTCGAGAGGAGGTTCAACGCCACGATGTAGTCATCGCCGAGCTGGGCCTGCAGCAGATCCTTGGCCTTGAGCTGCGTGTCGGTGTCGGCGAGGCGCACCTTGACTCCGGCGGTGTCGAGAAACACGCCGTCTTCCAGTATGGCGTTCTTTTTCAGCAAGCCCTCGACGCGGGCCAGCAGGGCGTCGTCGACCTTGAGCGTCGCCCGAACCGGCGAGACCTGCACGGCCGGAACTTCGCCGAAGAAATTGGGAAGCGTATAGACGAGCCCCAACACCAGAGAAGCCGTCACGATGATGTACTGCCAGGGGGAATAGCGGTTCATTCGAAGCGGTGAACGGTGAACGGTTCTATCGATTCACAGTTCACGGTTCACGGTTCACTGGATGTTCTTAATGGTGCCTTTGGGCAGGACCAGCTGCACCGACGGGCGCTGGATCTGAACCTCGACCTTGTCGGACACTTCGAGCGTCACGTAGTTCTCGTTCAACCTGCTGATGCGGCCGAGCATGCCGCCCGCGGCGACGACCTCGTCGCCTTTTTGCAGCGCGTCGATCATGCCCTTGTGCTCCTTGGCGCGTTTCATCTGCGGGCGGATCATCAGGAAGTAGAGCACCGCGAACATCAGCACGATCAGTACCAGGCTCTCGATCCCGCCGCCCGCCGCGCCGCCGCCGGGGGTCTGGGCCCATGCCGGATTGATCAACATACCGTTTTGTCTCCGACTCTAGAAAACATTGAATTTTAACACGATTTAGCTTGATCTTGCTTGAACTCCGAGAGGAAACCAAGCAGCCGGCGGCCCTCGATCGCGGCGCGCAATTCGCGCATCAACTCCTGGTAATAATGAAGGTTGTGCAGCGTGTTCAGCCGCGCCCCCAGCATCTCGTTCACGCGCTGAAGATGGTGCAGGTAGGCACGGGTGAAATTGCGGCAGGTGTAGCAGGAGCATTCCTCGTCGAGCGGTTTGACTTCGTCTCGATGGCGGGCGTTCCTCAGCTTCACGACGCCGCGGCGCGTATAGACCCACCCGTTGCGCGCGTTCCGCGTCGGCAGCACGCAATCGAAGAGGTCCATGCCGGTGGCCACCGCCGTCACGAGGTCCTCCGGGGTGCCGACGCCCATCAGGTAGCGCGGCCGGTCCGCCGGCAGCTGCGGCGCGGTGTGCCGGAGCACGCGCAACATGTCGCGCTTGCTCTCGCCGACCGACAGCCCCCCGATGGCATAGCCGTCGAATCCGATACCCTGCAGGCCCGCAAGCGACTCGTCGCGCAACGACTCGTGCATGCCGCCCTGCACGATGCCGAAGAGTGCGTTGGCGTTGCCCTCGTGCGCGCGCTTCGAGCGGGCCGCCCACCGCAATGAAAGCTGCATCGAGTCGCACGCCGCGTCAGGCGTCGCCGGATACGGCGTGCACTCGTCGAACACCATGACGATATCCGCATTGAGCACGCGCTGAATGCGCATGGATTCCTCGGGCGTGAGAAAGCACGGGTCGCCGTTGACCGGTGACTGGAAGCGCACGCCCTCCTCAGTGATCTTCCGGAGGGGCCCCAGGCTGTACACCTGGTAGCCGCCGGAGTCGGTGAGGATCGGGCCGTCCCAGCCCATGAAACGGTGCAGTCCGCCGTGCGCGGCGATCACGTCCGGGCCCGGCCGCAGCCACAGGTGGAAGGTGTTGCCCAGCACGATCTGCGCGCCGAGCGCCTTCAACTCCTGCGGGCTCATGCCCTTCACCGTGCCGTAGGTGCCGACCGGCATGAACGCCGGCGTGTCCACCACGCCGTGCGGCAGCGCGAGCCGCCCGCGCCGCGCCGCGCCGTCAGTTGCGAGCAATTCGAACCGCAAGATCAAGACCTGAAATCAGCCGCCAGCTACACGGCTTCCACCATCAGCCCTGGAACTTTCTGGAATCGCGCGTCGTTGCTGATGACTTGCACTCTTCCAGGAATTTGCAAGGCGCAGGCAGCCTGTAAGGCATCAGGGGTCGAAAATCCTACTGCCGCGCGGATTTGCGTTGCGGTTTCGACTACCGGCGCTGTCAAGTCAACGATAATCAGGTCGGGTTCCGCAAAGAAGCTCTCGTACGCGTCAAGTGCCTTTTGGTTCTGTTCGCGTAGAGGTTTCACGCGACATTCCAGCCAGCTCAATCTGGAAACAGCCATCTTGGATGCTGGATCTTCTTTCAAATAGCTGCCGATCCTTTTCGCGGCCCGTACCTGAAACTCCCGAGCGCCTTCGATCAGGTAAATGATCACGTTGGCGTCGAGGAACAGGGTCACGGGTTACCCCAGCTTTCGCGCTCGGCCCGGATGTAGGCGTCGATTTCTTCTTTCGAGAGACTGCCAACCGGGCGCCGCTTCAGCCAATTCCAGACGCTGCCCGTCGGAAGCGCCTTCCCTCGCCTCGCGCCGTTGCCAGGAATCAAGTCGTTCTTGACGCCATCCCGATTCTCTCGAATCAGCAATGCGCTGTCGCCGTAACGTGCCGGTGGCGACTTTGTTTCCAGCCGTTCCGAAGGCGCGCTTCCGCCCGGGTCGGCTACAACCGCACGCGTGATAATCACATGCAGCTCTCCCTGCAAGGAGCGGTGATTTTGCTGCGCTCGCTTCTTGAGTCTTTTAACGACTTCGTCCGCCAGCCCGCGAACCAATACTTGTTTCATGGCGTCACCTCAATGATACAGTGCTATCACAATGATAGCATCGCTATTGAAATCTTACAATGGCATCTGGCACGGTATGGGTTTGATGTGCTTGGCGGTCTTGGCGGTTATTGTCCGGTTCTTTCGATCAACATCGCGTCGCCATAGCTGTAAAAGCGATACCGTTGCTCGATCGCGTGGCGGTACGCGCGGCGGATATTATCCATGCCGCCGAACGCCGAAACCAGCATGAGCAGCGTGGACCGCGGCAGGTGGAAGTTGGTGAGCAGGCGCTCGACCACGCGGAAGCGGTGGCCCGGAAGGATGAAAAGCCGCGTTTCGCCACGCCCGGCCTCGAGTTTCCCGCCGGCCGCCGCGGTTTCGAGCGCGCGCAGCGTCGTCGTGCCCACTGCCAGCACGCGCCCGCCCTCCTGGCGCGCCCGGTTGATCGCGTCAACGGTCGCTTGCGGCACTTCATACCACTCGCCGTGCATCTCGTGCTGCGCCAGGTCCTGAACGCGCACCGGCTGGAAGGTGCCGGCGCCGACATGCAGCGTGACGTAAGCCAGCGTGACGCCGCTGCGGTGCAGCGCCTCCAGCATCGCCCGGTCGAAATGCAGGCCGGCGGTCGGCGCGGCGACCGCGCCACGCTCGCGCGCATAGACCGTCTGGTAGCGCTCCGCGTCGATTTCCCCGGCGGCACGCGTGATGTACAGGGGCAGCGGAACACTTCCGTAACGCTCGAGGAGCGCGAACACGTCGTCGCACCCCTCGAAGCGCAGGCGGAAGAACTCCCGCTCGCGC
>MERD01000072.1:21850-62179 GCA_001771935.1 Betaproteobacteria bacterium RIFCSPLOWO2_02_FULL_67_26 | reverse complement strand
TGCAAACCCTGCTCGAGGAAAGAAAGGCGCTCGAAAAAGAGCTGGCGCGGCTCAAGTCGAAGCTCGCCTCCTCGCAGGGCGACGAGCTGGCGGACCAGGCGGCCGAAATCAAGGGCGTGAAAGTGCTCGCGGCGACGCTCGACGGCGCCGATGCGAAGGCGCTGCGCGAGACCCTGGACAAGCTGAAAGACAGGCTCAAGTCCGCCGCCATCGTGCTGGCCGCGACCGACGGCGGCAAGGTCGCGCTGATCGCGGGCGTGACCGCCGACCTGACCTCGAAGATCAAGGCCGGCGAGCTGGTCAACTTCGTCGCTCAGCAGATCGGCGGCAAGGGCGGGGGCAGGCCGGACATGGCGCAGGCCGGCGGCACGGAGCCCGCGAAGTTGCCCGGCGCGCTGGACTCCGTGCGCGGCTGGGTCGAGCGGAAGCTCTAGGGATTGATGACGCTGATCGTCCCGGTGGCCGCGTTATAGGTGAAGCCGCGCGTCGTGTCGGCGTCCTCGCGGTAGGTGAAGGTGCAGTTCGTGCCGCCGCCCTGGGCGCGGTAATCGGTGGAATCCGACGCGGGCGTGCTGATCGAGGGCGCCGGCGACAGCACGCCGTTCCAGATCTGCAGGCACCGGTTGGCGTTGACGTTCAGGTTGTTGATGCCGTTGGTCGAGGCGGGCAGGCAGTTCGCGTTGAAGTCCACGTTGCCGCTGCCGAAGTTCGGCAGGTTGTCGAGCCCGTCGAAATCGCGGACGATGCAGGCGGCATTGGCCAGGAAGACGGCGCCCTGGAAGCTGGACGCGGTCATGCCCACCACGCTGTGGTGAGCCTCGTCCGTCAGGGTCACGTAGCGGGGCAGCGCGCTGGCGGCGAGGCTCCCGAGGATCACGATTACGCAAAGCAACTCGACCAGCGTGAAGCCGTTCCCTGCCGGAAACCGTGGCGAATCGCGTAAAACGCCAAAAAAAGCAGTCATTTCATCGTGTTTGCATTGGCTGCCCAGGAATTTGACGCGCCGCCCGCAAAGGAGTTCCCGCCATGAAAGGCCATTATGCCCCGGGCATACTGAGGAAATTGAGATCACCGTCGATTAGAAAGGCAGGGCGGCGCCCGGCTTGACGGCGAGCAGCGCGCGGCGGAAGTCTTCCTGGATGCGCTTGAGGGCGGCCTCGCTGTCGGCCTCGAAGCGCAGCACGATCACCGGGGTGGTGTTGGACGGGCGCGCCAGGCCGAAGCCATCGGCGTATTCGACGCGCAGGCCGTCTATCGTGATGACCTCGCGCGCGCCCTCGAAGCGGGCGCTGGATTTCAGCTTTTCCATCAATGCGAAGTTCTCGCCTTCCGCGAGCTTCAGGTGCAGCTCCGGCGTGCTGAACGCGTCCGGCAAGCCTTCCAGCACCGCGCCCGGGTCGTGCTCGCGCGAGAGGATCTCGAGCATCCGCGCGCCCGCGTAGAGCGCGTCGTCGAAGCCGTACCAGCGCTCCTTGAAGAACACGTGGCCGCTCATCTCGCCGGCCAGCGGCGCGCCGGTCTCGGCAAGCTTCTGCTTGATGAACGAGTGGCCGGTCTTCCACAGCACGGGCCTGCCGCCGTGCCGGCGTATCCAGGAAAAGAGGTGGCGCGTGGATTTCACGTCGAAGATCACCTCGGCGCCGGGGTTGCGCGCGAGCACGTCCGCGGCGAACAGCATAAGCTGCCGGTCGGGGTAGATGATCTTGCCGCTGCGCGTCACCACGCCGAGCCGGTCGCCATCGCCGTCGAACGCGAAGCCGATTTCGCCCTTGCCGGCGGCCAGCGCGGCGATCACGTCGCGGAGGTTTTCCGGGTGCGACGGATCGGGATGGTGATTGGGAAAGCTTCCGTCGACCTCGCAGTAGAGCTCGCTCACCTCGCAGCCGAGCCGGCGGTAGAGCTCGGGCGCGGTGGCCCCGGCCACGCCATTGCCGCAATCCACCACCAGCCTCATCGGGCGCGCGAGCTTGACGTCGGACAGGACGCGTTCCAGGTAGGGCTCGCGAATCGAATGCGCGCGATAGCCGCCACCGCCGCGCGCGAGCCGGCCCTGCTCGATGCGGGCGCGCAATTGCTGGATCGCGTCGCCGGCGAGCGTCTCGCCCGCGAGCATCACCTTGAGACCGTTGTATTCCGGCGGATTGTGCGAGCCGGTCACCATGACGCCCGAGAGCGTTTCGAGCTGGTGGGCCGCAAAGTAGAGCATGGGCGTGGCGACCTGCCCGACGTCGATCACGTCGATGCCGCTCTCCTGCAGCCCTCTGGCGAGCGCCGCGGAGAGCTCCGGCCCGGAATGGCGCCCGTCGCGCCCAATCACGACGGTGGACCGGCCGCGGTCGCGCGCTTCCGACCCGATGGCCCGGCCGATGGCCTCGACGATCGCGGGCGTCAGCGTCCCGCCGACGATGCCGCGGATGTCGTAGGCCTTGAAGATTTCCGGTGGCAGCTTCATGCTCTTTGAAAGCAATGGACAGGATTAACAAGATTAACAGGAACAAATCGTCTTAGAAATCTTGTAAATCCTGTTAATCCTGTCTATTCAGTCCCGGTCCTCGAAAAAATCGAGCACGCGCTGCGGCAGCCAGTCGAAGTTGCCGGGAAACGCGCCGCCGACGAATCCGACGTGCCCGCCTTGCCCCGGTTGCTCGAGCGTCACCGCGCTCGATACCTCGCGCGCGCCGGGCAGCGCCGGGGCCGGAAGGAACGGGTCGTTCTTCGCGTTGATCACCAGCGTCGGCACACGGACGTTTCCCAATCCGGGCTTGCTGCTCGCGCGCGTCCAGTAGTCGTCGGTGTTCCGGAACCCGTGCAGGGGCGCCGTCACCAGGTCGTCGAATTCCCGCAGCGTGCGCGATGCGCGCACGGCGCGCGCATCGTACAACCCGGGATGACGCTCCAGCTTGGCGAGGCTTTTCACCCGCAGCGTGGCCAGGAAATTGCGCGCGTAGAGGAGGTTGACGCCTTGCCCGAGCGCATCGCCCGCGGCCATCAGGTCGAGCGGGGCGGATACCGCGGCCGCGGCGTCGACAATGGGGGCCGCGGCGACCCCGCTTTCGCCGAGCCACTTCAGCAGCGCGTTGCCGCCCAGCGATACGCCGACCGCGAACAGGGGTGCGCCGGCGTTCTGCGCCCGGAGCCGGCGCAGGATCCAGTCGATTTCCCGCGCATCACCCGAATGGTAGGCGCGGGGAAGGCGGTTGGGCTCCCCGCTGCATCCCCGGAAGTGGACCGCCACGCCGCGCATCCCGCGGCCGCGCAGCGCGGCCATCAGGGCAACCGAGTAATGGCTGCGCGAGCTGCCCTCGAGCCCGTGGAACAGCACCACCAATGACCGGCTGGCGACGACTGACGGCTGATGACTGACGGCGGGCGGCTCATCGAGCCAGTCGAGATCGATGAAGTCGCCGTCGGGTGTGTCCCAGCGCTCGCGCCGGTACGCGACACGTGCCCGCGGCAGCAGCGCGGCCGCATAGATGGTCTGCGCGTGGCCGCCCGGCAGCCAGCGCGGCGCCCGGTAACTATTTTTTCCTGACGTAAGCAGCGGCGCCGGTGCCGGACAGCCGTCCGAACACGGCGCCCGAGGTGAGGCCGGTCCCGCCCGGGTAGTTGTGGTAGAAGATTCCGCCCACCAGCTCGCCCGCGGCGTAGAGCCCGGGGATGGGCTTGCCGGCGGTATCCTCGACATCGCCCTGCTTGCCGATCTTCACGCCGCCGAAGCTGAAGGTGACGCCGCAGGTCACGCCGTAGGCTTCGAACGGCGGATCCTCGATCGTGTTCGCCCAGTTGGACTTGTTGATCTTGAGGCCCGTGGTGCAGCGGCCGTCCTTGACCGCCATATTGAACGGCACGTCGGTGCGCACCGCCTTGTTGTACTCGCGGATCTCCCGAAGGCAGTTCGCCGCGTCCACGCCCTCGAGCTTCCTCACGAACGCCTCCAGCGTGTCAGCGCGGACCTTGGTAACCTGCTTGATGCGGTACTCGTCGCGCAACATGGGGATGATCTTCGCGTCGAATATCTGCCATGCGAACAAGCCGGGCTGCTCGAGGACCACCCGGCCGTACTTGGCGTAGGTGTAGTTGCGGAAATCGGCGCCTTCGTCCACGAAGCGCTCGCCGCGCGCGTTCACCATGATGCCCCACGGGTAGCTGTGCTTCTGGAACTGGTCGCCGACCGCAAGGTCGCCGAAGGGCGGGGCGTTCATGTCCCAGCCCACCGCGTGACAGCCCGACCAGTGGCCGTAGGGCATCGCGCCGGCCTCGATGGCCATCTGGATGCCGCGCCCCGTGTTGTAACGGGTGCCGCGCACCTTGGCGAGGTCCCAGCCCGGGCCGAGGTAGCGCGCGCGCATCTCCGAGCTCGACTCGAACCCGCCGCAGGCGAGCACCACCGCCTTCGAGCGGATCTCCACGTTCCTGCCGCCGCGCTTCGCGCGCACGCCGAGCACGACGCCGTCGTCATCGGTGATGAGGCCGGTCGCCGGCGTCTCGTAGAATATCCTGATGCCCTCGCGCTCGCACGCCTTGTGCTCGTTCTCGATCAGCCCCGGCCCGCCGCCCCAGGTCTCGGCCGCGAGCCCGCCCCAGAACTTGAAGCGCTTGCCGCCATCGACCTTGTACGACTGGCGACCGTAGCTCGCCTGGAACCGGACCCCTTTCTTGCGCAGCCACACCAGCGTCTCGAAGCTGCGCGAGATGAGGGTCTCGCACAGGTCGGGATCGGTGCGGTACTGCGTGATCCGGCCCATGTCGTCGTAGTAGTGCTCGGCGGTATAGGAGCCGAAGTCGTGGGTTTTCTTCTCCTCCTCCGTGAGGTCGGGAATGAGCTGCGCGAGGTCGTCGACGCCGTTGTACACCACGCGCATGAGGCCCGCGGTGTAGCGGCTGTTGCCGCCGCAATCCTCGAGCGGCGCGGCTTCGAGCAAGATGACGCTCGCGCCGCCCTCGCGCGCGGCCAGCGCCGCGCAGCAGGCGGCGTTGCCGGCGCCGATCACGATGACGTCAGGTTTTCCGAAGTCGGTTTTGCTCATTGCCTTCCTTTCCGGGAGTCTCTCGGTTCAGTGCAGCGTCTTCGGCGACGCCGCGCGGCGCGGCTCGGGCTCCGCAGCGACCGACGCCGACGCCGGAACCGGCGAGGCATGGTGCGCGACCATGCGCCAGCCGCGCTCGGTCCTCAAGTACACGTTGGTCGCGATCACCGGGCCGCGCGGGCGCGCCTCCCCGGCAACCGTGATGACTTCGTAGACGCTGTGCACGGACAGCATCATGCCCTGCACGGTCTGCTGCTCGCGCAGCTGGAAGCGCAGCGTCTGCCCGCTCGAGAAGATCTGGCGCCACGACTCGCGCACCCGCTCGACGCCGGCGATGCGCGCGCCGTTGGGGTGAACGCAATAGATGTCGTCGTCGTCGGCCCATACCGCCATCATCCCCTCCAGGTCGGACTTGGTGATGGCCTCGTAGAACGCGGACTCGGCGTCCTGGGGGCTGGCGAACAACGCTTTCTCCATCACGAAATTCTATCAAAATCAACGGCCGCCAAAACGCGGTCCGGCGTGAGCTGCATCATGCAGTTGAAGTGCCCGAGGGGGCACACGCGCTCGAAGCACGGGCTGCACGGGAGGTCGAGCTTGAGGATGCGGGCATTCGACGACTGCGGCGGGGTGAACGCCGGGCTGCTGGACCCGTAGAGCGCGACCAGCGGCCGGCCGAGCGCGGCCGCGACATGCATCATCCCGGAATCGTTGCTCACGACCACCGCGCTCGAGGCGACCAGGTCGATCGCCTCGGTGAGGGTGGTGTCGCCGCACAGGTTGCGGCACACGCCACCGGCGGCCCGCTCGATTTCGGCGCCGGCCTCCCGGTCGTTCTGCGTTCCGATCAGCCAGACCGCGCAGCCGCGCGCGGCGAAGCCCTGCGCCAGCTCCGCGAAATGGTGCGCCGGCCAGCGCTTCGCCGGCCCATACTCCGCTCCCGGGCACAGCACCGCCGCCGGCCGCCCGCGGTCGAGGCCAAGCCGCGCGAGCAGCGCGCGCCGCGCGGCTTCGTCCACCCGCAGCGCGGGCGGGGGCAACGGCAGCCGCAGGGTTTCCCCGCGCGGCATTGCCAGCGCCGCGTAGCGTTGTGCGAGCTGCGGCAGGCGCTCCGCATCCAGCCGGCGCGCGTCGTTGAGCACCCAGTGGCGCAACTCGCCCAAGTAGCCGGTGCGGAGCCGGATGCCGGCGAACAGGGGAACCAGCGCCGACTTGAAGGTATTGGGCAGCACGATCGCCTGGTCGTAACCCTCGCGCCCGAGCGCGCGGCCCAGGCTGCGGCGTTCCCCGAGCTTGAGGTCCCCGTGCAGGAAGGGACTGGTAATCACCCGCCGCACCTCGGGCATGCGCTCGAGCAGCGGTAGCGTCCAGCGCGGCGCGAGGACGTCGAGCGCGAGGCCGGGGTGGCGCGCGTGGAGCAGCTTGAACAGCGGCTGCGCGAGCACCGTGTCGCCGATCCAGGACGGACCGACTATCAGGATCTTCATGAAGGCAGAAGGCAAAAGGCAAAAGGCAAATGGACTGAAACGAGCGCCGCGTTGTGCTGCAAACGACGTGTTTGCAGGAGTCCGTCAGGCCGGATGGCCAGGCCCAAGGTAACAAGAATACTGTTACCTTTTGCCTTCATCCTTTTGCCTTTTGCCTTCGCGGGACTAGTGTCCCGCCCTGGCGCCGCCTTTGAGCGTGTACTTCGTGCCGCAATACGGGCAAAGCGATTCGCCGGTCTGCTCGATCGGCAGGAACACGCGCGGGTGGGCGTTCCACAGCATCATGGACGGCATGGGGCAGTGCAGGGGCAGGTCCGCCGCCGTGACTTCGATGTGGCGCGCCTTGTTTTCCGTCCGCTCAGGCATATTACCCCGCCACCGGCGTCAGCCAGTCGCGGTACTGGTCCGACTTGCCCGTGACGCAGTCGAAGAACGTCTTCTGCAGCCGCTCCGTGACCGGCCCGCGCTTGCCGCTGCCGATCACCCGGTTGTCGAGCTCGCGGATCGGCGTCACTTCGGCCGCGGTACCCGTGAAAAACGCCTCGTCCGCGCAATAGACCTCGTCGCGGGTGATGCGCTTCGCGACGAAGGGCAGGCCGGAATCCTGCGCGATCCGGATGATCGCGTCGCGCGTGATGCCCTCCAGCGAGGTGGTGAGTTCCGGCTCGTAGAGCGTGCCGTTGCGCACGATGAAGATGTTCTCGCCGGAGCCTTCGGCCACGAACCCGTCCACGTCGAGCAGCAGCGCCTCGTCGTAACCGTTCTCCGCCGCCTCCTGGTGCGCGAGGATGGAATTCATGTAGGTGCCGACGGACTTCGCGCGGCACATGGTGATGTTGACGTGATGCCGCGCGAAAGAGGACGTCTTGACGCGGATGCCGCGTTCGAGCGCCTCCGCCCCGAGATAGGCCCCCCACGGCCACGCTGCGATCGCCACGTGCACGGTCACGCCCTTGGCGGAAATGCCCATCGCCTCCGAGCCGTAGAACGCGATCGGGCGGATGTAGCACGCGTCGAGCTTGTTCGCGCGGACCACTTCCTTCTGGGCTTCGATGAGCGTCGGCTTGTCGTAGGGTATTTTCATGCCGTTGATGTGCGCGGAGCGGAACAGGCGCTCGGTGTGCTCGCGCAGCCGGAAGATCGCCGTGCCGTTCGCCGTCTTGTAGGCGCGGACGCCCTCGAACACCCCCATGCCGTAGTGCAGGGTGTGGGTGAGCACGTGGGTGGTCGCGCTGCGCCAGGGCACGAGCTTGCCGTCGTACCAGATGTGCCCGTCGCGATCAGCCATTGACGCCATGCGGTTGCTCCGTCGAAAGCCGCTATTCTAGTGCCGTTCCAACTCTTTGTGCCAATCAGGCGGCTGCCGGGGGCGCGTCGGCCGAAATCCTCTCTGGTCGTCCGGCCGCCAGACCAGTAGAATTGCACCGTTTGCCGATCATAGATTCCGCAGCCGCGCGGCTGCGGTATTCCAGGGGGAATTCATGGCGCGTGATCTGGGGACCTGGCTGCAGCAACTGGGCCAGCGCGTCATCACCAGCGAAGACAGCGAGCAGGAGCGGCTCAACAAGACGCTGGCGATATTCGCCTGCGGGCTGATGGGCTTCGCCGCGATGCTGTGGCTCGCGATCTACTGGGCCATGGGCATCAAGTTCTCCGCCACGGTGCCGCTCACCTACCTGGCGGTCTCGGCGGGCTCCCTGGTGTACTATCTGTGGAACCGCAACTTCGTGCTGTTCCGCTTCATCCAGACCAGCCTGTTCCTGTTCGTCCCGTTCATCATGCAGTGGAGCATCGGCAGCTACGTCAGCTCCTCCGGCGTGATGCTGTGGGCGCTGCTCGCCCCGGTGGGCGTGATGATCTTCCAGGGCCCGCGCGAATCCATGCCGTGGTTTTTCGCGTACATCGTCATGACCGCGGTCTCCGGCTTCTTCGACTATTACCTCGGGGAAGGCATGTCGCAGGGCGTCAACATGCAGACGATCGCGGTGTTCTTCGCGCTCAACTTTGCCGCGATGTCCACCATCGTCTATCTGCTGATCAGCTATTTTGTCCGGCAGCGCGACAAGCTGCAGGCAAACCTCGACAAGCAGCACAAGCTGCTCATGGCGGAGCAGGAGAAGTCGGAGCGGCTGCTGCTCAACATCCTGCCGGGCCCGATCGCCGAGCGCCTCAAGATCGACCAGTCGACCATCGCCGACGGTTTCGCCGACGTCACGGTGATGTTCGCCGACATCATCAATTTCACGCGGCTGTCGGAGGAGATGCCGCCGAAATTCATGGTGACGCTGCTGAACGAGGTGTTCTCGCATTTCGACCAGCTCGCGGAGAAGCACGGGCTGGAGAAAATCAAGACCATCGGCGATGCCTACATGGTCGCGGGCGGGCTGGACGTGCACCATCTGCGCGAGGCGCATCGCGCGGCGGCCCCTGACTACAGCATGGCGATCTGCGAACTCGCGCTCGACATGCGCGATTACATGAGCACGTTGTCGGGCGCCAGGAAATCCCGCCTGCAGATCCACGTCGGCATCGGCACCGGGCCGGTGGTGGCGGGGGTCATCGGGATGAAGAAGTTCATCTATGACCTGTGGGGCGACACCGTGAACATCGCGAGCCGGGTGACATCGGAGGCCGGCGCGGGCACGATACTGGTGGATGCCACGACCTACCGGCGCGTGCGCGACGATTTCCAATTCGAAGGCCCGCAGACGCTCAACGTCAAGGGCAAGGGCGAGATCGCGGCCTATCGCCTGATCGGGCGCATTGCCCAGAGCGCTGCCGTCGGAAATGCGTGATGAGTGGTTCACCCTTCACCCATCACCGCTTTCCATAGCTCGACCACCGCCTGCCGCGATTCGGCGACGATGCCGGGGTCGATGCGGGCGTATTGTTCCCCCTGCAACCGCAGGCTGTGCTGCAACTGGCGGAAGCGCCGGTAGGCGTCGTGCGCCGCCCGCGCTCGAGCCCCGGCGACGAGCCCGAGGCGCGCGGCCAGCTTGAGCAGGGCGAGATTGCCGATGTTTCCGGTCAGGGCGGCGTGCTGGTGTGAGTGCCCGAGCACCAGGTACTGCACCACGAATTCGACGTCTATCAGCCCGCCGCGATCGTGCTTGAGGTCGAACAGCGGCGTGCGGTTGGGGTGCGCCTCCAGGAGCTTGCGGCGCATCGCCGCGACATCCTGGCGGAGCCGGTCGAGGTCGCGCTGTTGCCGCAGGGTCGCGACGCGCAGCGCCTCGAACTCGGCGCCGATGTCCCGGTCTCCCGCGACGAAGCGCGCCCGGGTCAGGGCCTGGTGCTCCCAACCCCAGGCGTGCCGTGCCTGGTATTCGCGGAAGCTCGCGAGGGGGCTCACCAGCAGCCCGCCCGCGCCGTCGGGACGCAGTCGCAGGTCGGACTCGTAGAGCACGCCCGCCGGCGTGATGCTGGTCAGCCAGTTGTTGATGCGCTGCGCGTAGCGCGCGTAAGCCTCCGCGGCTTCCGGCGCGGGGTCGTCGTAGAGAAAGACGATGTCGAGATCGGAGGCATAGCCGAGCTCCTTGCCGCCCAGCTTGCCGTAGCCGATCACGGCGAAGCGGGGCGCCTCGCGGTGCGCGTGCCGGTGCTTCCAGGTGGCCCGCAGCACCTCTTCCAGCACGACGCACGCCAGGTCGCTCAGATGATCGCTCAGCGTCTCGAGCGGTAGCTCGCCCGAGAGGTCCTGCGCGATGAGGCGGATCGTGTGCGCATGCTTGAAATGCCGCAGGATGTCCATCTGCCTTTCGGTATCGCCGGCGGCGTCGTTCATCTGGTCGCGCAACTGCCGCGCGGCGGCGGGCCAATGCGGCGCCGCGTAAAGCGCGCGGGTATCGAGCAGCTCGTCGAGCAGGATGGGGCGGCCGGTCAGGTACTGGGCGACCCACGGGCTCGCGCCCATCATCGCGGCCAGCCGGGAGAGCGCCTGCGGGTATTCCGTGAGCAGCGCGAGATAGGACCCGCGGCGGGCGATGCTCTCAAGCAGCGCCAGCAGCCGTTCGAGCGTCGCGTCCGGGCCGCTGCCCGCCGCAGCGGCCTCGACGGCCAGCGGCACCAGCCGGTCGAAACGCGCCTGGCTCGCCGCGGGCATCTCGCGGTAGCGGCTGCCGGAGCGCAGGCCCTTCAGCCGCTGCTCGATTCCCCGCGGATCGCGAAATCCGAGCGCCGCGAGGGCACCGATCGACTTTTCGGGGTCCGGGGCGTCCTGCCACAGGTGCGCGAGCGCGTGCTCGCCCTCGCGTGAGGCGGCGAAAATATCCCCGAAATGCCGCGCGACGCGGGCACGGTGGCGCTCGAGCGCGGTGCACAGCGCGGCGTAGTCGCCGAAGCCCATGGTTTCAGCGATGAGCGCGCGGTCGGCGTCGGACTGAGGCGGCACGTGCGTCTGCTGGTCGTCGAGGTACTGCAGGCGGTGCTCGAGGTTGCGCAGGAAGCGGTAGGCGGCCGTGAGCTCGTCCACCGCAGCCGCGGGCAGCAGGTTGCGGCTCTCGAGCAGCGGCAGCACGCCGAGCGTCGGCTGCCGCCTCAGCTCCGGATCGCGGCCGCCCCGGATCAGCTGGAAGCATTGCGCGATGAACTCGATCTCGCGTATGCCGCCAGGTCCGAGCTTGATGTTCTCGCGCAGGTCGCGGCTCTCCACCTCGCGCCGGATCTGGCGGTGGAGGTCGCGCAGCTCCGCGATCGCGTTGTAGTCGAGGTGACGGCGGTAGACGAACGGGCGCACGATCTCCATCAGCTCGGCGCCGCGGTCGCCGCTGACCGCCCTGGCCTTGATCCAGGCGTAGCGCTCCCATTCACGGCCCTGGGTGATGAAGTAGTTTTCCAGCGCCTCGAAGCTGGCGACGAGCGGGCCGCCGTCGCCGTACGGCCGCAGGCGCATGTCCACGCGGAACACGTGACCGTCCGCGGTGATTTCGGACAGCGCGGCGATGAGCTGCCGCCCGAGCAGGGTGAAGTACTCGTGATTGCTGATGGCGCGCGGGCCCCTCGTTTCGCCTTCCTCCGGATACGCGAACACGAGGTCGATATCGGATGAGACGTTGAGTTCCGCGCCGCCCAGCTTGCCCATGCCGATGACGTGCAATTGCTGCTCGCTTCCGCTCGCTACACCCACCGGCCGGCCGTGGCGCGCGGCGAGCCGTTCGTCGAGCCGCGCAACGGCATGGGCCACGGCGATCTCTGCGAGCGCAGTGGTGCTCGCCACGACCTCGTCCAGCGTCGCGAGTCCCCCCAGGTCGCGGGCGATTACGCGCAGCATCACCCGCTGGCGCAGCGCGCGCAGCGCGCGCGCAAGATCGACGTCACCTTCGGGCCCGGCGGCCAGCGCCGCGCGCATTTCATCGGCGCTGAACGGAATTCCGACCTCGACATCCAATTCATTGGGCGCCGCGGCGTCGATGAGCCGCCGCGCGTAGTGGCTCAAGCGCGCGGCGCGCGTGATGAGCGCGTTGGCGGAGCGCCCGGCGCTTGCGTTATGCGTATCCGTGGCCAATTGCAGGTAAAATACGTAAGCCTTTGACTCAATATCGCATTTTTTCGGGACCCAGGCAAAACGTGGCGCTTCGGAACCAGCTCAGGTGGGTGGGAATCAGCTCGCTCTGGGCCTACCGCATCCTCACCTGGAGCGTGCTGGCGGCGGGATTTGCGTTTGCCGCGACCGTCATCGCCCTGCGCTACTGGGTCTTGCCCAACATCGAGCGCTACCGCGAGGACATTGCCCGCCTGGTGAGCGAGAAGTCGGGGCAAAAGGTCGCGATCGGGACGATACACGCCAACTGGGACGGGCTGCGCCCGCAGCTGAAGCTCGAGCAGGTCACGGTGTTCGACGGAGCGGGCCGGCCGGCGCTCGAGCTCTCGCGCGTGGACAACACGCTGTCGTGGCTGTCGCTGGCGACGCTCGAGCTGCGCTTCCATGCGCTCGACATTTACAGCCCCACGCTCAACATCCGGCGCGACGCCAGGGGGGTGGTCTCGGTCGCCGGCATCGCGCTGACCGGCACGGTGGACGGTGGCGGCTTCGCCGACTGGCTGCTTCGGCAGCGTGACATCGAAGTGCACGATGCCACCGTCGTGTGGAACGACGAGCGCCGCGCCGCGCCGCCGCTCGAGTTGAAGAGCGTGTTCCTTCAGCTCTATGCCCGCGGTGACCGGCATCGATTCGGGCTGCGGGCCGTGCCGCCGCGCCCGCTCGCCGCGCCGCTGGACTTGCGCGGGGAATTCCGGGGCACGACCACCACGGCGCTCGAAACCTGGAACGGCAGGCTCTACCTGCAGCTCGACTTCGCGGACATTGCCGCCTGGCGCACCTGGGTTCCGTTCCCGGTCGAATTTCCCCGCGGCGCCGGGGCGTTGCGCGCCTGGCTCACCTTCAGCCAGGACCGGCTGGTCGATTTCATCGCCGACGTGCGGCTTGCCAACGTGCTCACGCGGCTCGCGCAGGACCTGCCCCAGCTCGATCTCACGGAGCTGTCGGGACGCATCGGCTGGAAGCAGTCGGATACGGGATTCGAGGTGACCACCTCGCGGCTGGGACTGACCACCACTGGCGGCCTGACGCTGCCGCCGGCGGATTTCCTGCTGCGGCTGGCGGCCGGCGACGCGCGCATGCCGGCGCGCGGGGAGATGCGCGCCAACGCGCTCGAGCTGGCGCCGCTCGCCGCGCTTGCCGAGCACCTGCCGCTGGCGCAGGGGGCCCGCAAGCGGCTGGCGGCATTCTCGCCCAAGGGCAGCGTCTACGACCTGGTGGTGCGCTGGGACGGGGAGTGGCGGGAGCCGCGGAAATACAGCGTGCGCGGCCGCTTCCAGAACCTTTCGCTCGTCGGCGCCGGCAGGATACCGGGATTCACCGGCGTGAGCGGCACGGCGGAGGGCAGCGAACGCGGCGGGACGCTGTCGCTCAACTCGCTCAAGGCGCTGGTGGAGATGCCGCTGGTGTTCCGCGATCCCCTCGAGTTCGAGGCGCTCACGGCGCAAGTCACCTGGACACGCAACGGCGGCGATACCGAGCTGCGGCTCAACCAGATCTCGTTTTCCAATCCGCACGTCGCGGGAACGGTGTTCGGCAACTATCGCACGGCCGGCTCCGAGCGCGGCAGCATCGATCTCACCGCCAATCTGACGCGGGCGGACGCGCGCCACATCAGCCGCTATGTCCCGATCGTGCTGGGCAGGACCGCGCGCGAATGGCTGGACAACGCCTTCCTTGCCGGCCAGGCGAGCGACGCGTCGCTGCGCCTGAAGGGCAACCTCGACGAGTTTCCATTCCCCGACGGCAAAGGCGGGGTGTTCCAGGTGGCGGCCAAGGTCACGGGGGGAGCGCTGCATTACGCAAAGGGGTGGCCGGACATCCAGACCCTCGCCGGCGATGTCCTGTTCCGCGGCAAGCGCCTGGACGTGAACGCGCGCGAAGGCACGATCCTCGGCGCGCGCCTGTCCAAGGTGCACGTCGAGATCCCGGACCTGTTGCGCGAAGACAGGGTATTGAACGTCAGCGGCGAGGCGGACGGCCCGACCAGCGAGTTTTTCATCTTCATGGAAAAAAGCCCCGTATTGGGCATGATCGACCATTTCACCGAGGGCTGGCAGTCGCAGGGCGCGGGCAGGCTCACGCTCAATCTGTCGCTGCCGCTGGGCGCGGCCGGCACGGCGCGGGTCTCGGGTGCCTACCAGTTTGCCAACAACACGTTCGTCGTCGCGCCCGACGTGCCTCCCGTGGAGCAGGCGAGCGGGCGGGTGGAGTTCACGGACAACTCGGTTCGCGCGCAGAACGTCACTGGCGTCCTCCTCGGGGGGCCCGTGAGTATCGCGGCGGCGACCACGCGGGATTCAACGGTGCGCGTCAACATCCAGGGGCGCGTGAACACGGACAGCGTGCGCCGCACCGGCCCCCAGTGGGTGCAGCATCTGCGCGGCGCCACCGATTGGAGCGCGGTGCTCAACGCGCGCAAGGGCGATGCGGACGTAGTCGTCGAATCGAACCTTCAGGGGCTGGCGGTCGATTTTCCCGCGCCGCTCGCAAAGTCAGCCGCCGAACCGATGCCGCTGCGGCTCGAGCGCCGGCTGCTGGCGCCCGGCCAGGACCAGTTGAGCTTTTCCTTCGGCGATATTCTCAGCATGAACCTGACGCGGCGCATCGAGGGCAAGCACTCCGTCATCACGCGCGGCGCCGTGCGATTCGGCGGCCCGGCGGTGGATCCGGATCGCGCCGGCGTATGGGCGAGCGGCACGGTGCCCGCGCTCGATGCTGACCGCTGGCTGGCCGTGCTCGGGCAGTCTGCCGGCGATACCCGCATCGAGTGGGGGGGCGTGGATCTCAAGCTCGGAACGGTGGACGTGTTCCGCCGGCGCTTCAGCGATCTGGCGGTGAACGCGACCGCCCAGGGCGGGCAGTGGCGCGGCACGCTTTCGGGCAAGGAACTGGACGGGAACGTGACGTGGCAGCCGCAGGGACGCGGCACGCTCGTGGCACGGATGAAGACGTTCACCATCCCCGCCGCCGCTCCCGCCGTCGTGCAGGCGGCGGACGACGGCGCTGCGCGCTCGCCGAAGGCGCTGGAGCTGCCGGCCCTCGATGTCGTCGCCGAGCAATTCATCAACAAGGGCAAGCAGCTCGGCCGTCTCGAGCTGAGCGCCATGCCGGAGGGCCGCAACTGGCGCATCGAGAAGCTGCGCATCGCCAATCCCGAGAGCACGTTCACGCTGGACGGGACGTGGCATCTCGAGCTTGCCCAGCCGCGCACCCAGGTCAACCTGAGGCTGGAAGCTTCCGACGTCGGCAAGCTCCTCACGCGGCTCGGCTATCCCGAGGGCGTGCGGCGGGGCGCCTCCAAGCTGGAGGGCGCGCTGGCCTGGAGCGGTGCGCCGTACGACTTCGATTACCCGACGCTCACCGGCAACCTGGTGCTGGAAGCCACCAAGGGCCAGTTCGTCAAGCTCGAGCCGGGCATCGGCAAGCTGCTCGGCATCCTCAGCCTGCAGGCGCTGCCGCGTCGCATCTCGCTCGATTTCCGTGACGTCTTCAGCGAGGGCTTCTTGTTCGACGAGATCGTCGGCGCGGTGAAGATCAGCCGCGGCATCGCGAGCACCGAGAACTTCCGCATCCAGGGGCCGCCCGCCCGCATCACGATGAGAGGCGAGGTGGACCTCGCGCGCGAGACGCAGCAGCTCAAGGTGCGGATCACGCCGCACGTGAGCGATACCGTGTCCATCGCGGGCGCCCTCGTCGGCGGCCCGATCGCCGGGGTCGCCGCATTCCTGGCCCAGAAGGTGCTGAAGGACCCGCTCGATCAGCTGGTCTCGTACGAGTACAGCGTGACGGGCACGTGGGCCGATCCGAACGTGGCGCGGTTCGACAAGCCGGTGCCCGAGGCGGAGCGCGTGCAGCAATGACGCGCGCGGCAATGATAAGATTCCTGGCGGGTGCGGGATGCTCCGCCGCGGCTCTCGCTGCCGCAGCGGAGACCTTCGTGGTGCCTCCGGAGTTGTGGGACCGGCCGCGCAGCGGCCGTGCCGTGCTCGAGCAGCCCGCGATCCGACAGGCCGTCAACGCCTGGCGCGCACTGCCGGGCGCGCGTCTGGTCGTCCGCCACGGGCCGGGGCAGGAAGCGGTTCTCGCCGCCGAGGAACTGCGCTCGTGGCTTGCGGCGCTGGCGATCGAGCCCGGCCGCATCGCGCTGCGCAACGACTTGAAACCTTCCGAGCCGCTGCGGCTCGAGGTGATTCGAGATGAGACCAACAAGTGACGAGTGTCGTGTGAAACATGTCTAGGCTTTTTCCTCATCCCTCATCCCTCATCCCTCATCCCTTATGAGCGCGGCGCGCTCATCTTTCGGCAAGGCCAAGCCGCACGTCGCAAAATCCGACGGGCAGGGCACGGTGACGCGCATCGCCGCCGTGCAGCTCGCCTCCGGTCCCAACGTCAAGGGCAATCTCAACGAGGCCGGCCGGTTGATCGAGATGGCGGTGGCGCAGGGCGCGGTGCTGGCGGCGCTGCCCGAATACTTCGCGATCATGGGCATGCGCGACAATGACAAGGTCAGGGCGCGCGAAAAGCCGGGAGAGGGCCCGATCCAGGAGTTCCTCTCGACGACGGCGCGCAAGCACGGCATCTGGCTCGTCGGCGGCTCGGTGCCGCTCGAATGCGCGAGCCCGGACAAGGTGCGCAACAGCTGCCTGGTGTACGACGACAGGGGCCGGCTCGCCGCGCGCTACGACAAGATCCACCTGTTCGGCTTCGAGATGGGGAAGGAGCACTACGCGGAGGAACGCACCATCGAGCCCGGCAAGGACGTGGTGACGGTGGACGCGCCGTTCGGGCGGCTGGGCCTTTCCATCTGCTACGACCTGCGGTTCCCGGAGCTCTACCGCGCGATGAAGCCGGTGGACATCATCCTGGTGCCCTCGGCCTTCACCGAGACCACGGGCAAGGCGCACTGGGAAACGCTGGTCCGTGCGCGCGCGATCGAGAACCTCGCCTACGTGCTGGCGCCGGCGCAGGGCGGTTATCACCTGAACGGGCGCGAGACCCACGGCGACAGCATGATCGTGGACCCCTGGGGCGTGGTGCTCGACCGGTTGCCGCGCGGCTCGGGCGTGGTGGTGGCGGGCGTCAACCTGCAGCACTTGCAGAACCTGAGGCAGAGCCTGCCGGCCCTCACGCACCGGACGCTGCACCGTTGCTGATGATCGTGAACCGTGAATGGTGAACGGTCCGGCTTGTTTCCACGCCTTCAGCCACCATCTATACTGAATCCGATGAAACCCGAAGACCGGCAGGAAACCCGCAGCCTCGAGCGCGAGACGTCGTTCGCCACGGCGAACGACATCCTGCTTGCGCCGTATTCTCTCGACGCGAACCGGCTCGATACCGTGTTCGGCCAGATCCTGGCGCACCGGGTGGACCATGCCGACCTCTACTTCCAGTACACGCGCAGCGAGTCCTGGAGCCTGGAGGAGGGCATCGTCAAATCCGGCAGCTTCAACATCGACCAGGGCGTCGGCGTGCGCGCGGTGAGCGGGGAGAAGACCGCGTTCGCCTATTCCGACGATATCAGCCTGACCGCGCTCCAGGCCGCCGCGCAGGCGACCCGTGCGATCGCGCGCCAGGGGAAATCGGGCCGCGCCCAGGTGGCGACGCGCTCGCCGGGGCACAATCTCTACGCGCCGCACGATCCGATCGCGAGCCTGCAGGACCGCGCGAAGGTCGAGTTGCTCGAGCGCATCGAGCGCCGCGCGCGCGCGCTCGATCCCCGCGTGACGCAGGTGATGGCCTGGCTCGCCGGAGAGTACGAAGTGATGCTGGTCGCACGCTCGGACGGCGTGCTGGCCGCCGATGTGCGCCCGCTGGTGCGGCTCTCGCTCCAGGTCATCGTCGAGCAGGACGGGCGGCGCGAGCAGGGCAGCGCCGGCGGCGGCGGGCGCTTCGACTATGCCTATTTCACCGACGACATGCTGGGGGACTACGCCGGCAAGGCGGTGGACCAGGCAATCGTCAACCTCGGGGCGCGGCCGGCGCCGGCGGGCTCCATGACGGTGGTGCTCGGCCCGGGATGGCCGGGCGTGCTGCTGCACGAGGCGATCGGTCACGGGCTCGAAGGCGATTTCAACCGCAAGGGCACTTCCGCCTTCAGCGGCCGCATCGGCGAGCGGGTCGCCGCGCCGGGCGTCACCGTGGTGGACGACGGCACGATCGCGCGCCGGCGCGGCTCGCTCAATATCGACGACGAAGGCCAGCCCACGCAGCGCAACGTGCTGATCGAGAACGGCGTGCTGAAAAGCTACATGCAGGACAGCCTCAACGCGCGGCTGATGAAGGTCCCGCCGACCGGGAACGGCCGCCGCGAGTCGTACGCGCACATCCCGATGCCGCGCATGACCAACACCTACATGCTGAACGGCGACAAGCCGCGCGAGGAGATCATCGCCTCGGTGAAGAGCGGCATCTATGCCGTCAACTTCGGCGGCGGGCAGGTGGACATCACCAGCGGCAAGTTCGTGTTCTCCGCGTCCGAGGCCTATGTCATCGAGAACGGAAAGGTCACCTATCCGGTGAAGGGCGCGACGCTCATCGGCAACGGCCCGGACGCGTTGACGCGGGTCGCGCTGATCGGCAACGACATGGCGCTCGATCCCGGGGTCGGCACCTGCGGCAAGGAAGGCCAGAGCGTGCCGGTCGGAGTCGGACAGCCGACGCTGCGCATCGACGGCCTGACGGTCGGCGGCACCGCCTCCTGAAAAAACGGCATCCTGCTATAATGCCTTGATTTCTATGGCAGAAGGCAAGATGCCCTACCGCACCGACGACATCCGGATCAAGGAGATCAAGGAGCTCGTGCCGCCGTCCCACGTGCTGCGCGAATTCCCGGTTTCCGACAAGGCGGGCCGCGCGACGTACGAAACGCGGCAGGCGATCCATCGCATCCTGCACGGGGCGGACGACCGGCTGCTGGTGATCATGGGGCCGTGCTCGATCCACGACGTGAAGGCGGCGCGCGAATACGCCGGCAGGCTCAAGCGCGAACGGGAGCGGCTGGCCGGCGACCTGCTGCTGGTGATGCGCGTCTATTTCGAGAAGCCGCGCACCACCGTGGGCTGGAAGGGCCTCATCAACGACCCGAACCTCGACGGCAGCTTCCGCATCAACGAGGGGCTGCGCGTCGCGCGGCGCCTGCTGCTCGACCTCAACGAGGCGGGCGTGCCGGTCGGCTGCGAATTTCTCGACATGATCACGCCGCAGTACATCGCCGACCTGGTTGCGTGGGGCGCGATCGGGGCGCGCACGACCGAGTCGCAGATCCACCGCGAGCTCGCCTCCGGCCTGTCCTGCCCGGTCGGCTTCAAGAACGGCACCGACGGCAACGTCAGGATCGCGGTGGACGCCATCCGGGCGGCGCATGCGCCGCACCATTTCCTGTCGGTCACCAAGGCCGGGCACAGCGCGATCGTCCATACCGCCGGCAACGAGGACTGCCACGTGATCCTGCGCGGCGGCAACAAGCCGAATTACGATGCGGCGAGCGTGGACGCCGCCGCCCGCAATCTTGCCGAGGCCGGCGTCCCGGCCCGGCTCATGATCGATTTCAGCCACGGCAATTCGAGCAAGAAGCCCGAGAAGCAGATCGACGTGGCGCGCGACGTCGCGGGCCAGATCGCGGGGGGCGAGGCGCGCATCTTCGGCGTGATGGTCGAAAGCCACCTCAAGGCCGGACGCCAGGACCTGGTCCCGGGCAAGGAGCTGGTCTACGGCATGAGCATCACCGACGGCTGCATCGGCTGGGACGACAGCAGGAAGCTGCTCGGCGTGCTGGCGGACGCCGTGCGCAAGCGGCGATTGCGGGCCGAGCAGACCGAGTGACCGGTGACTGATGACCGGTATATAGTGCGTGGTCGAGGCCGGTTCTGAGAGGGGCAGGGCGGCAACATGGCGTTGAGCGTCGAAAACGAAGGCGGGCAGAGCCCCCTGCAGCACCTCGAGCCGGTGGGCAAGGGCACGGCGATCGCCGATGAGATATTCGGGCTGGTCGGCCGGTCGCCGTTCTTCGCCGAGTTCTCGCGCGAGGATATTTCGGTCCTGGCGGGCTACATGGACGTCCACCGGGCGCAGGCGGGGGAGACCATCATCCGCGAGAACGACGGCGGCGACTTCATGCTGCTGATCATCGAAGGCGCCGTGGATATCTTCAAGAAGGGCATGGCCGGCGACCAGCAGCACATGACCAACGTCGGGCCGGGCATGACGCTGGGCGAGATGTCCATGATCGACGGCGAGCCGCGGTTCGCCACCTGCATCGCGACCGAGCGCACCACGTTCGCCGTGCTCCACCGCGACGACATGGCGAAGATCATCCTCGATCATCCCAGCCTCGGGTCCAAGATCCTGGTCAAGCTCGTATCCATGCTGTCGCAGCGCCTGCGCCAGACCAGCGCGCGGCTGCTGCAGTACATGGAGCGCGGCGTGGCTTGAAATCTGCGTTTGTCTGCGGTTGCTTTGCCGTAGCTTCTGTTGCTCTCGCGCAGCCGGTTGCCGTCACCGACGATCGCGGCAAGACCGTCACGCTGGCGCGACCGGCGCAGCGCATCGTCGCGCTCGCGCCGAGCCTCTCGGAGCTGGCTTTCGCCGCCGGCGCGGGCGGACGGCTCGTCGGCGTCGCGCGCTACAGTGACTACCCGCCGGAAGCGCGCAAGATTCCCCAGGTTGGTGACGCCGCGCGCGTGGACTTCGAGCGCGTCGCCGCGCTCAAGCCCGATCTGATCCTCGCCTGGAGGAGCGGCAATTCCCCGTCCGACGTCGAGCGGCTCGAGCGGCTCGGCTACCCGGCGTTCGTGAGCGAGCCGGCGCGGCTGGCCGACGTCCCGCGTGTGCTGCGCGCGGTCGGCGCATTGTCGGGCACGGCCCCGGAAGCCGGGAAGGCGGCGGCGGGATTCGAGCGGGAAATCGCGGCGCTGCGCGCCCGGCACGCGAAGGCGGCCGGGGTGCGCGTGTTCTACCAGATCTGGCACCGGCCGCTCCTGACGGTGAACGGCGCGCACATCATCAGCGACGTGATCTGGCTGTGCGGCGGGCACAACGTGTTCGCGGACGTCGCTCAACTGACGCCCAACGTGTCGATCGAAGCCGTCATCACGGCGAAACCCGAGGTGATCCTGGGCGGAGGCTCGGCGGGCGGCAAGAAGGAGTTCGCCGCCCAGTGGCGCGTTACGGCGATCGAGCCGTTGCGCAGGCTGCCGGCGTACTACATCAACCCGGACCACATCCAGCGGCAGACGCCGCGCATCGTGGAGGGGGCGAGGGCGGTGTGCGCGGCGCTGGAGAAGGTCAGAAGCAATCGCAGATTGCCTTGATGCATCATTACCTCGTCACGGCGTTACTTCATCAGCGCTTTTCATAGCCGCCCCGCCCGGCGCCTCGGCGGTTCGGATTACTGGAATTTGAGCGCCGCGGGCGAGATCAGCACCCCGAACTGCTCGCACCAGATCACCACGCTTTCGTACCGGGCGAGGTCCACGCCGGCCGGCACGGGATAGTTCTGGCTGCCCTTGAAGGCCTTGAGCCGCCCGAGGTCCACGAACATGGTCCGGGCGACGTTGGTCGAGGGAATGACGTTCTTCTCCGGCACCAGGTAGACGTGGTACTTGGGACCGGGGCCCACCTCGAAGTCCGGATCCAGATGCACGAGGTCCTGGTACACGGTCACCTTGCCCTTGCCGTAATGGATCGGATCCTTGGGGTTGGCGTGCACGAACACGCCGTTCGCCACGACCTTGCGCGACGCCTTGTCGTCCACCCGGTCCGCCGCGACGATGTCGGCGAGGAAGATGTAGGGGTAGACGAAAATGCCGAGCGCAAATCCTGCCGCCGCGCCCAGCGCCGCCCCGACCACGAAAGTGATGGCGGTCTTCTTCAAGCTCCCCTCACTCATCACCCATCACCCGTCCCGCCGTCAGAGTATCTTGACGCACTGTCCCTTGAAAATCACCGGCCCCGTCGGCGCGCCCGTGGGCGAACCGTCCTTCGGCTCGATGCTCATCGCCACGCCCCAGGCGCCTTCCATCCTGCCGGCCAGGGCAGGCTTGAGCTTCATGGTCTGGTCCACGTCGGTCGTGATCAGGCCGAGTGAAACCGGGGCGGCTTTGCCGGGCGGCAGCATCCAGAGTTCCCACGAGGTGCCCGGCGCCATGGTCGGGTGCGCCTGGACGACCTTGATCCGGATGTGCGGATCGCGCGTGGCTTTCATCGGCGGCCAGGACACCACCATCGCCGGCGCGCCCTTGTCGTCTTCCATGACGGCGACCATCGCCATCGGCGGTTCCGGCCGCGGCGCCATGCCGATGAAAGTGGCCAGGAACAGGACGAACGCGGTGCTGGTGACCGCAAGGCCGCGCCAGAAGGCCAGGCTCGACGTCCAGCCGGCGCCGCGCGCGGCGCCGCCGATGCGCAGTGCCAGTGCCGGCCAGAGCCGCGCCGGCGGCGCGATCTCGCCCGCGGCGAGAGCGAGCGGCGTGATGCGTGCTTCCCACTCGCCGACCACGCGCCGCAGGTCCGGGTCGTAACGCAGCAGCGACTGGAACCGCGCCCGCGCCCGCCCGCGCAGCGTCCCCACCACGTATTCCGCGGCGAGCCTGTCGCGCAGTTCCGGGCTCTTGTAAGTAGCCATTTCTAGGACTCGTTCACCCGGCCGCGGATGAAAGGCAGCCTTTCAGCCGTTCCAGGCCGCGCCGGACCCAGGTCTTCACCGTGCCGAGCGGCTGCCTCATGTGGCCCGCGAGCTCCGAATGGCTCATTCCGTGAAAGAACGCGAGCATGATGCTCTGGCGCTGCCTGGCCTCGAGCTGCTGCAGGCACCGCGCGAGCGCGGCCGACTCGGTGGCCGCGACCAGCTGCTCCATCGGCCCCGGCGTTTCGTCCCGCCACGCCTCGACCGCGATATCGTATTCCTCGCCCGTCGCCTCCGTCTGCGGCCGGCGCAGCCAGTCGAGGCAGCGGTTGCGCACGATGCTCGTCATCCAGGTGAGCGGCGCGCTCTTCGCGGCCGCGTAGTCCCCGGCGTGATTCCAGATACTGACGTAGCATTCCTGCAGCACCTCTTCGGCCCAGTCCTGTCTTCTCAATATACGGAGCGCGACCCCATATAGTTTCGCCGCGGTAAGTTGATATAAGTCCGCGAATGCACGCTGGTTTTTGAGCGCGCACTGGGTCAGGAGCCCGGCCAGCCGGCTGGCCAGCGCGTCCGGAGCCGCTCTCCCGCTCTCCCGCTCTCCCGACCTCGCGGATTCTCGGGTCATCGGTTCTTGCCTTGCTGCCACAGCACGTCAGGCTTTGCCCCTGCCCGATTGAGCGCACGCGCGATGACGAACAGCAGGTCGGAGAGCCGGTTGAGGTACGCCCGCATCGCGGGCGGGACTTTCTGCTTGCGGGAGAGCGTGACGAGCCGCCGCTCCGCGCGCCGGCACACGGTGCGCGCGACGTGGGCAAGGGCGGCCGACCGCAAGCCCGCGGGCAGGACGAAATCCCTGAGTGGCGGCAGGCCGGCGTTGAAGCGGTCGAGCTCGCGCTCGAGCCGCTCCACATGCGTCTTGGTCATGATCGAATGACCGGGCACGCTCAGCTCTCCGCCCAGGTCGAACAGATCGTTTTGCACGTTCTCGAGGCAGGCGCGCGCGGCTTCCGGCATCGATTCTCCCAACAGCACGCCCAAAACGCTGTTCAGCTCGTCTACCGCGCCGATCGCCTCGATGCGCGGCGCGTCCTTCGCCACGCGCGAGCCGTCGGCGAGCCCGGTCGTGCCGGCGTCGCCGGTGCGGGTATAGATTTTGGTGAGGCGGTTGGCCATGGGGATGCGCAATTATAACGGTGCGCCCGGCGGCCCGTTACAATGGCGGCTGCCGCGGCGACCTATGAATAACAACAGGCATACCGCCCATCACCGCCTGCGGGGGTGGGCCGCATTGTTCGCTCTGACCTCACCGGCGCTCGCTTGCGCGGCCGGCGCGCCGGAAGCGGCGGTTCCGTGGTGGCTCTGGCCGCTCGCGCTGTTTGGCGTCTGCTTTGTGCTCGGCATGATCGCGGTGCCGGCGGGCATCGGCGGCGGCGTGCTGTTCGTGCCGATCGTCAGCGGGTTTTTCCCGTTCCACCTCGACTTCGTGCGCGGCGCCGGGTTGCTGGTGGCGCTCGCCAGCGCGCTCGCGGCGGGACCGGGGCTGCTGCGCGGCGGGCTTGCGGATCTCCGCCTCGCGCTGCCGCTCACCCTGCTCGCGTCCGTGGGCGCCATCATCGGCGCCCTGGTCGGCCTTGCCTTGCCGACGGCCGTGGTGGAAGTCGCGCTCGGCATCACGATCCTGTGCATCGCGGTGCTCATGTGGAGCGCCAAGCGCTCCGAGTTTCCGGACGTGACACGGCCCGATTCCCTGGGTGTGGCATTGCGGATATGCGGTGTTTTCCATGACGCCCAGTCAGGGCGCGATGTCGACTGGCGGGTGCACCGGACGCCGCTCGGCATCGGGCTGTTTGCCGGCGTCGGCGTGCTGGCCGGCGTGTTCGGGCTTGGCGCCGGGTGGGCCAACGTCCCGGTGCTGAACCTCGTGATGGGCGTTCCGCTCAAGGTGTCGGCCGGGACCAGCGGATTCATTCTTTCCATCGTGGACTCGGCCGCCGCCTGGGTCTACATCAACAAGGGGGCATTGCTCGCGATCATCGCGGTACCCTCGGTGATCGGTATCATGCTGGGCGCTTTCATCGGCGCGCGGTTGTTGCGGGTGCTGCGAGCGTCGGCGATACGCCGGCTCGTGATTGCGATGCTGCTGCTCGCGGGTGCGCGCGCGCTGATGAAAGGCATGGGGTGGTGGACATGAAGCCGATGGATTCCCCGGCGCGCGGCGGGATCTCGCCCGAGCAGTTGCTCTACGCGCGTATCCTCGACTACGGAATGAAGGCCGGGCTGGCGGTGCTGATCGCCGGTTTCGCCGCCTATCTGGGCGGCGCGCTGCCGGTGCAGCTGCCGTTCGAGGAATTGCCGCGCCTGTGGGCGCTCCCCGTCGGCGATTATTTGCGTGACAGCGGGATGCCCATGGGCTGGGGCTGGCTGGCCATGCTCGACCGGGGGGACGTCCTGGCGCTCACGGGCATCGTGCTGCTGGCGGGCGTGTCGGTGCCGTGCCTGGTCGTGCTGGCCTTTGCCTATGCGGGTCGCGGCGACTGGGCCTACTTCGGGATCGCGCTCGCGTTGATCGGCGTGCTCGTGCTCGCCGCGTCCGGCGTGTTTGGCTCGCATTGAGCGGGGTGCCGCTCGCCCCGTGATTTTCGGTATAATCGCCGGCGGCAGGTCCACGACAAAAGAAAGAAAGCGCGACGATGAAAATCTCCAGGGCGATCTCGATTGCGGCCGCCTGTGGTCTGGCCGCCGCGGCGCTGTCTTTGAGCGCCGCCGAAGCCGGCGATGCGGCGGCGGGAAAGGGCAAGAACTCGATGTGCATCGGCTGCCACGGCATCGGCGGCTACAAGACGGTGTTTCCCGAGGTCTACCACGTGCCGAAGCTCGGCGGCCAGCACGCGGCCTACATCGTCAAGGCATTGCAGGAATACAAGGCCGGCAACCGCAGCCATCCGTCGATGCGCGCGATCGCGGCGGGCCTGTCGGACAAGGACATGGCCGATCTCGCGGCCTACTATGCCACGGACGCGATGCAGTCGGCCGCCAAGTGAGGAGCGAAGAATGAGAAGAACCATCCTGGCGTGCTGCCTGCTGCTGGCGGCGGGCGCGCCCGTTTTCGCCGGCGATCCCGCGGCGGGGCAGAAGAAATCCCAGGCCTGCACGGCGTGCCACGGCCCGGACGGCAACAGCCCGGCGCCCGATTTCCCGAAGATCGCGGGCCAGCACTACGACTACCTGCTGAAGGCGTTGAAGGACTACAAGACGGGCGCGCGCAAGAACCCGATCATGGGGCCTCTCGTCGCGAACCTCACGCAGCGCGACATCGAGGACCTCGCGGCGTATTTCTCGAGCCAGAAGGGGCTCGTCCTCAAGTATTAGAGGCGTGAATTCACCATTCACGCCGTTTTCAGCTGGTATCCGCACAGATCGCGTATGAGGCACGTCGGGCACTCGGGCTTGCGCGCCTTGCAGACGTAGCGCCCGTGCAGGATCAGCCAGTGGTGCGCGTCGAGCCTGAATTCATCGGGCACCACCTTCAATAGCTTTTCCTCCACCGCCACCACGTCCTTGCCGGGCGCGATGCCGGTGCGGTTCGCCACGCGGAAAATGTGGGTGTCCACAGCGATCGTCGGCTGCCCGAACGCGGTATTGAGAATGACGTTGGCGGTCTTGCGCCCGACGCCCGGCAGGGATTGCAGCGCCTCCCGGGTCCGGGGCACCTCCCCGCCGTGCTTTTCGAGGAGCAGCTTGCAGGTGGCGACAATGTTCTTCGCCTTGGTGCGGTAGAGCCCGATGCGCTTGATGTGGCGCTCGAGGCGCTTGCGGCCCAATCCGACGATGGCTGCGGGCGTGTTGGCGGTCTTGAACAAACCGGCGGTGGCGAGATTCACGCTCTTGTCGGTGGCCTGGGCCGACAGCACGACGGAGACCAGCAGCTCGAAGGGCGAGGCATAGACGAGCTCGCTGCGCGGCGCGGGATTGGCCGCGCGCAGCCGGGTGAAGATCTCGGCGCGCTGTTGCGGGGTCATGGGAGCAGGAGATTATAATCGGACGCCACCGCTCCCATGACAGCGAACGCCCGGTTTCTTGTTTCCCTGTTGGCCCGCGCCGCGCTCGCCGCGGCGCTGAGCGCGGCCCCTGCCGCCGCGCAACAGGTCACCCTCGAACGCGACTCCCCGTTGTACGCCGAGCCGCGCCTCGACGCGGCGCAGACCGCGCAGCTCAAGCAGGGCGCTGCGGGCGAGGTGGTCGGCAAGCAGGGCGGCTGGCTCAATCTCAAGACGCCGGGCGCGACCGGCTGGCTCTTTTCATTCAACGTGCGCTTCCCGGTTCAGAAAGCCGGCAGCGGCGAGCCGGGCTCGGCGGCGCTGGGGCAGGTGTTCGGCCCACGGCGTACCGTGAACGTCACGAGCCAGATCGGCATCCGCGGGCTCGAGGAAGAAGATCTCAGGCGGGCGAGCCTCGATGCCGGGCAGTTGAAGCTGCTCGACGATTACGTCGCAACCAAGCCGGCGGCCGAGGAGCATGCGCGCGCGGCCGGGCTCGCGCCGGCGAAGGTGGAATACCTGGACGCGAAGCCATGACGAGTTCCGTCAGATTCTGGATCGCCGCGCTCGGGTTCGCGGCCGTCTCGGGCCTCGCCGCCGCGGCATCGATCGATCTCGGCCGCGTATTTGGCGCGGGCAAGGACCTCGCGACTGCCGCCAGCGGGCTGGACGAGAATGATGAAATCGCGGTCGGGCGCGAAGTCGCCGGCCGCACGCTGGGTGCCGCGCCGCTGGTGGCCGATGCCGCGCTGCAGTCGTACGTCAACCGCGTCGGCCGCTGGGTGGCGTCCCAGACCGAGCGCCCGGACCTGCCGTGGCATTTCGGCGTCATCGACAGCCCGGCAATCAACGCGTTCGCGGCGCCGGGCGGCACCGTGCTGGTGACGCGGGGACTCTACGAGATCCTCGACAGCGAGGCGCAGCTCGCCGGCGTGCTCGGGCACGAGATCGGGCACATCGTGCGGCGCCATCACATCACCGTGATGCAGAAGAGCGCGGTCATCTCGGCGGGCGCGCAGCTCGCGCAGGCGCGGGACCGCTCGCTCCTCGTCGGCAACCTGATCGGCACCGGCGCGGAAATATTCGCGCGCGGGCTCGACAAGAGCGCCGAGTTCGAGGCCGACCAGATCGGTATCGTGCTCGCCGCGCGCGCGGGCTACAGCCCGTACGGGCTGATCGAGGTGCTGCACAAGTTGGCGGCGCGCGGATCGGAGGATGGCCCGCTCGCGCTGCTGTTCAAGACCCATCCCCATCCCAACGAGCGCCTGTCCGAGCTCGCCGGCGCGCTCGCGCCGCGCGCGGCGGCCTTGCCCTCCGGAAAAGAGCCCGGCATCCGGCAGGTGAGCGCCGATATGCCGCCGCCGGCCGCCACGACGCCGGTTCCCGCGGAAGGAACCCGCGCGCTTCAGAAGGAAGAGGCGAGCGCGCCGCCCGCGGTGCCTTCCGGCGGCGGAAGCGGCTTCGGGCTTGACGCCGGTGGCGTGCTGCGCGGCATCTTCGGCCGCTAACGCAAACGCTGGCGGGCGCGCTGCATGACCCGCTCGATCGTCGCCTGTTTCTTGCGCCGCCGGTCCTTCGCGCGCGCCGCGGCCATCTGCTGCGAACGCTCGCGCTCCAGGCGCGCAAGGCGGGCGGAATAGCGCGAACGCGTACGCTCGGCACGCCGCTTGCGCTCGGAACGGGTCAACGTCTTCCCGGTCGCGACCATTGCGATGCAATCCACGGGGCAAGGTGGCAGGCACAGCTTGCAGCCTATGCATTCGTCCGCGATGACGGTATGCATGAATTGCGATGCGCCGACGATAGCGTCCACCGGACACGCCTGGATGCACAGCGTGCAACCGATGCACGCCTGTTCATCGATCACGGCGACGGCCGGCGCCCCGGCAGCAGGTGGCTCCACCCGGATATTCTAAGCCGTCACGCTGGCCCGAATCTTGCGCGTCAAACCTGGTATGCATTCCGCCCTGCCCGGACCCGATGCCGCTCCGGCCACCCTGTCGTTGCCCGCGGACGCGACGGGCGGCGGTGCCGGCGAGGTATCGGACCTGCTGCGGCTCGAGCAATTGCGGCTCTATTACCATTACCTGCCGATCTCGCAGCTGGTCGCGGCCATCAACGCCGTGGTGTTCGTGGCGGTCCAGTCGCTGGTGATCCGGCCTCCGGTGCTGATCGCGTGGCTCTACGCGGTGTGCATGCTGGCGCTGATCCGCATCCTGGGCGGCATGGCGTTCCGGCGCGCGGCGCCGACCACCGGGGAGATGGGCCGCTGGCGCTCTTACGCCATCCTGGGCGCCGCGGTGAGCGGCGTGGTCTGGGGCTCGGCAGGCGTGCTGCTGTTTCCCTCGATGAACGTCGCGCACCAGGTGTTCGTCACCTTCGTGCTGGGCGGCATGGTCGCGGGAAGCGTGACGACGCTGGCGCCGCTCTTTCCGGCCTTCGTCCTGTTCGCGGTGTTCACGGTGCTTCCCGTCATCGTCCGCTTCATGCTCGAAAACGAGGTCATCCATTACGCGATGAGCTGGATGACCCTCGTGTTCCTGGTGGCGGTGATCATCATCGCCCGGCGCTCGCACCACGGCATGGCCGACATGTTGCGGCTGCGGTTCGAGAACACCGCGCTCATCGGCGAGCTGCTGGCGGCGCAGGAGAAGCTGCGGCGGTCGCACGAGGACCTCGAGCGTCGCGTCGGCGAGCGCACCGCCGAGCTGTCCCGCACCAATGCCGAGCTGCAGCGCTTCGCCTACGTCGCCTCGCACGACCTGCAGGAGCCGCTGCGCAACGCGATCAACTTCGCGTTGCTGCTGGAGGAGCGCTACCGGGAACGGCTCGACGCCGACGGCAGGGAGTTCCTGCAGTACATCGTATCCGGCGTGAAGCAGATGCGGGCGCTGGTGGACGATCTGCTGTTTCATTCCCGGGTCGGCGCGCCCCCCCGGCTCGCTCCGACCGATTGCGAGGCGCTGCTCACCCGGGTGCTGTCCGGTTTCAGGACATCGATCGCCGAGAGCGGGGCCGTCGTGACGCACGACGCTCTTCCGGTGGTGCAGGCGGACGCCGCGCAGCTCGCGCAGGTGTTCGTCAACCTGGTCTCCAACGCGATCAAGTTCCGAGGCTCGGACCCGCTGCGCGTCCACATCGGCGTGGAGGCGCGCGACGCCGAGTGGGTGTTCTCGATCCGCGACAACGGCATCGGCATCGACCCGCGGTATTTCGAGCAGATCTTCGATATGTTCGAGCGCCTGCACAGCCAGGCGCACTACCCGGGGACTGGCATAGGACTTGCTATCTGCAAGAAGGTCGTGGAGAGCCACCATGGACGAATTTGGGTTGATTCAGAGGAAGGACGCGGGGCCGCGTTTCTTTTCACGCTTCCTCGCGTCTGAGGACGGACCGCGGCGCGGCGGCGGCCTGCGCCAGCCGGTCGAAATCCTGCTGGTCGAAGACAACCCGGCCGACGTGCGTTTTTTCCGCGAGGCGCTCTACCTTGCCGGGATCCGGCACCAGCTATCGGTGGTGACCAACGGCGAGGACGCCCTGATGTTCCTCCGCCGGCAGCTGATCTACCGCAACGCGCCGCGGCCCGAAGTGATCGTGCTCGACCTCAAGCTGCCGCGGGTGAGCGGGCACGCCGTCCTCGGCGCGATCAAGCTCGATCCCGACCTCGCCACGATCCCGATTGTCGTGCTGACCAGCTCCCACGCGCCCCAGGACCAGGAGCGGAGCTTCGACCTCGAGGCGGACCACTACATCACCAAGCCGGTCGGTCTCGACGTGCTGGCCGGGGAATTGAAGATCATCGAGGCGCTCGCCCGCAGGCAGTCCTGAGACCGCGCCCCGGCTTCCGGCGTCGAAGGTTCGTCCCGGCGCCGGGATTTCGGCGCGCCCGCGCGATTCACGTTCCGCTCCCGCACAGGGCATTGACGCACTCCCGCACCAGCGCCGGGCCGCGGTAGACGAGCCCGGTGTAGAGCTGGACCAGGCTCGCGCCCGCCGCGATCTTCCCGCGCGCATCGGCGCCCCCCAGGATGCCGCCCACCGCGATCACCGGGATCGCGCCGCGCAGCGCGCCCGACAATTCCTGCACCACCCGCGTCGAGCGCGCGGTGAGCGGCGCGCCGCTCAGGCCGCCGGCCTCCTCGGCGTGTTCCAGGCCCGCCACGCCGTCGCGCGTCACGGTGGTGTTGGTGGCGATCACGGCCTCGACGCGGTGCCGCTCGAGCAGCGCGGCGATCGCCACGATTTGCGCGCTGTCCAGGTCGGGCGCAATCTTCACCGCGAGCGGAACGAGCTTGCCGTGGCTGTCGGCGAGCCGGGCCTGTTCCGCCTTGAGGGCGCCGAGCAGGCCGTCGAGCGCCGGGCTCTGCTGCAGCTGCCGCAGGTCCCGCGTGTTGGGAGAGGAAATGTTGACCGTCACGTAGCTCGCGAGGGGATAGACCTTGCGCAGGCAGGCGAGGTAGTCCCCGGCGGCGCGGTCGAGCGCCGTATCGGCGTTCTTGCCGATGTTGATGCCGAGCACGCCGCGGTAGCGGGCGCGCCGGACGTTCTCCACCAGGCGATCCACGCCGTCGTTGTTGAAGCCCAGCCGGTTGATGACCGCGCGCGCCGCGGGCAGCCGGAACATCCGCGGGCGCGGGTTGCCCGGCTGCGGGCGCGGCGTCACCGTGCCGATCTCGATGAAACCGAAGCCGAGCGCGGCGAGCGCGTCGATGCATTCGCCATTCTTGTCCAGCCCGGCCGCCAGCCCCACCGGGTTGGGAAAATCGATACCCATGACGCTGCGCGCGCAGGACGCGGGAAACGGGCCGGCCGCAGGAACGAGCCCGAGTCCGTCGAGCCTTCTCAGCGCCTGGAGCGTGACGTGGTGCGCGGTCTCGGGTTCGAGCGCGAACAGCAGCGGGCGCACCAGCGAATACATGGCGCTATTCTACCGTCGGGGATCGTTTGACCGCGCGTGTGCCGCATGTTAGAACCCGCGGGCAGGGTCTTGAGCGATGATCCCGGAAAAGCGCATCGAGCAGATCGTCCAGGCCGCCACCATCACGGTGCTCGTGATCGGCTGCCTGATGGTGCTCAAGCCCTTCCTCGCGGCGATCCTGTCGGCCGCGATCCTCTGCTTCTCGACCTGGCCGGTCTATGAATGGTTCGAGCGCGCGCTCAAGGGGCGGCGCTGGCTGGCGGCACTGGTCATGACTCTGCTCCTGATCCTGGTGCTGGTAGTGCCGCTGGTGGTGGTCGCGCTCACGTACGCGGACGAGATCCCGCAACTCGTCGAGCGCGTGCGCGAAATGCTCGCCGACGGGCTGCCCGGCCCGCCGTCCTGGGTCGCCTCGATCCCGCTGGTGGGCGAAGCGCTCGACGCCGGCTGGCGCGAGCTGGCCGGCAGCCGCGACAAGCTCACGGAGGCGTTGAAGCGGCTCCTGCAGCCCGCGCGTGAAGTGCTGGTGCAGGCCGGCATCCTGATCGGCGAGGGCGCGCTGCAGTTCACGCTCATCGCTTTCGTGGCCTATTTCTTCTACCGGGACGGCGCGGTGCTGGCCGAGGCGCTGCGCAACGCGCTCAATCGCGTGGCCGGCGCAATGACCGGCCGGCTGCTCGAGATCGTCGGCGGCACCATCAACGGCGTCGTCTACGGCATCGTCGGTACCGGCATCGCGCAGGCCGTCGCCGCGGTCATCGGCTACCTGATCGCCGGCGTGCCGGGGGCGCTGATGCTCGGCTTTCTCACGTTCTTCCTGTCGCTCATACCGGCCGGGCCCGCCCTGATCTGGATCAGCGCGGCGGTCTGGCTGTTCTACGAGGACAAGCCGGGCTGGGCCATTTTCATGGCGGTGTGGGGCTTCATCGTGATCAGCGGAATCGACAACGTCGTGAAGCCGCTGCTGATCAGCCGCGGCGCGAGCCTGCCGTTCGTGCTGGTGCTGCTCGGCGTCCTCGGCGGCGTGCTCGCGTTCGGTTTCGTCGGAATCTTTCTCGGCCCGGTGCTGCTCGCCGTCGGCTTCAACCTCGCGCGCAACTGGACCGCGGCGCGGGCCCCGGAGCCGGCCGCCGGGAGTTGAGTGCCGGCACCGCTACGCGTTTGACATCGGCGCGCCCTTCGGCGGACCCATGATCGCAACGTAAAGCGCCAGGATCACCAGCCAGCACACCAGCGCCGACCACAGGGTGTGCGACAGAAAATGCGCGCCCTGCGCGACGCGGGCCATGCCCAGCAGCATCCCGGCCGCAAGGCTGCCCCACAGGCCCGCCAGCGCCAGGCGCCGGCTTCCGAGCGCAAGGCCGGCAAAATAGAACGCCAGCAGGCAAAAACCCGTCGACGCGTGGCCGCTCGGGAAGCAGTGGCCCGGCGGCAAGCCGGGCGGCGCGGCGTCGAACAACGAGAGGTGTTGCGCGAACCCGCCGTATTCCTGCAGGCTCCACGGGCAGTGCCGCACGCTCCCCGCCTTGAGCAGGACCACCGCGAGCGGCGCGAGTGTCAGGGCTAGCGACAGGAACAGCAGCAGGCGGCGTTGCGGCCTGAGATGAGGCAGCGCGAAGCTCAACAGGCACATCGCGATCACGCAGCAGGCCGCGACGATGACCAGCTGCTTCGTCCATTGGTGGCCGAAGACCTCGAGAAAGCTGTTGTAGCGCAGCGGGAAGCCGCCGGCAGCGGGGTCGTAGAACCCGTTGCTGATCGCCGTATCGATGCCGGTCGATTCCAGAACGAGCAGAAGCGCAACGGCTGCCAGCGCCGGGCCGAGGTGGCGCAGCAGGAAGCTAGCCCGTGCCGCCATTGCCCGCGGTCATCACCGACCGGCACGGCCGAAACAGGTCGCGCTCCGGGCGATACACCGCCGTCCGCACGCCCGACAGGCCGAGCACCGAATGGAACAGGTTGTCGTGCGACAGCGGCTCCTGAAGCCGTGTCCCGAGGCAGGCCGTGTCGATGCCGAGGCGCGTGCGCAGTCCCATGGACAGCCATAGCACCATCGGGACCTGGATCTGCTCGCGCGGCGCCAGCGCGTAGGGAAAGCCGTGCAGGTAGAGCCCGTTCTCGCCCAGAGATTCGCCGTGATCCGACACGTACAGCATCGCCGTGTCGAAGTGCCGCGCATTGCTTCGCAGCAGCTCGATCGTCTGGCTCAAAACGTGGTCGGAGTAGCGCAGAGTATTGTCATAGGCGTTCACGATGCTCTCGCGCGAGCAGCGGTCGAGCTGGATGGTGTCGCACGCCGGAGTGAAGACCTCGAAAGCCGGAGGGTAGCGCTTGAAATAGGCGGGGCCATGGCTGCCTTTCATGTGCAGCACGATGACGGCGTCGCCGTCCAGATGATCGATATGGGCCTGCAGCCCGTGCAGCAGGATCTCGTCGTAGCACTCGCCGCCGCGGCACAGCCCGGGCACCTCCACGGCCGAGAGGTCCTCGTACGGCACGCGGTCGCACACTCCCTTGCACCCGGAGTTGTTGTCCCGCCAACGCACCTTGATGCCGGCGTGTTGCAGCACGTCGAGCAAACCTTCGCGGCGCAGCGCGAGCGTGTCATCGAAGCCGTCGTGACCGACATCCAGGAACATGCAGGGCAGCGACACCGCCGTGGATGTTCCACACGCGCCGACGTCAGAGAAACTGAGCACTTGCTGGCGTGCGAGCCGGGGATTGGTCGGGCGCGGGTAGCCGTTGAGCGAGAAGTTCGCCGCGCGCGCGGTTTCCCCGATCACGAGCACCGTGAGCGTCGGCTTGCCCGCGTACGCCGCCGCGACCGGGCGCGTGGCGTCTGCGCCGACCGTTTCGAGCGCGATGGGAGCGGCCAGGTGCCGCCTCAAGTACCCGTGCACCGCGGCCGCAATGTTGTGGGGCACGAGCATCAGGCGCAGCTCGCGGTGGTTGCGCGCCAGCGACGCATAGTGCTGGAAATTCACGAGCAGTACGGCGGCCACGCAGGCGATGGCGGCCGCCATGCCCACCGCCTTGGCGCCCAGCTCGCGTGTCCAGGGCCTGCGGACCAGGCGTGCCCGGGCGATCAGCAGCGCCGGCAGCAGCCCGAACACCAGCAGCCACAGCCCGAGGCGCCAGCTCAGCAGGTCCAGTGCCTCCGCCGTGTGGGTCTGCAGGGTATTGGTGATCATGCTGTGGTCCAGCAGCATGCCGTAGTGGTCCGTGAAGTAGCCTGCGGCCGCCGAGACCAGCAGCACGGCGCCGAGCACGGGCTGGGTGGCGCGTCCCCAGGTCACCAGGCTCAGGAGCAGGTAGACCCAGGCGACCACGAGCAGCGGCAGGGACACCAGGAAGAGAAAATTATCCGCGCGCGGCCCGCCCGCCGCCTCCCAGACCGTGCGCCAGAACGGAAAGTTGCCGAGTGCGACCAGCCACGACGCGGCCAGCAACGTGAGCGTCGGCCGGCTGAGCGGGACGTTGCGCAGCGACATGAATCGATCTCCCGGCGCCGCCGCAAGGCGACGCCTGCACGGGAGACTAGACCGGCGCGCGTCAAGAGCGCGTCACGGTAGCGTGAAGGAAGTGTGAAGAAACGCCGGGAGGATCAGGGAAAAACGAGGCTGAACGTGGTGCCTTTCAGCGGCGCGCTTTCGACCTCGATGCGCCAGCCGTGCTGCTCGCAGATGCGCTCGACGATGGCGAGCCCGATGCCCGCGCCCTCGTTCATGGCGTCGCCGCGGAAATGGCGCTCGAATACGCGCGGCAGGTGATCATTGCTGATTCCGCGCCCGGTATCGCTGACGCGCAGGCGGCGCGCGTCGAAATCGATCCGCACCGAGCCGCGCTCGGTGTACTGCACGGCATTGCGTATGAGATTGGACAGCACCAGGCGCAAGGCCTGGTAATTGGCCTCCACCACGGCGTCGCGCGCGACCGCCGACTCGAAGGCCAGCCCCTTGCGCGCGATCTCGCCCCGGTACGGCTCGGCCGCCTCCGCCACGCAGTCCGCGACGTCAACGGACTCGGCCTCGCCCAGGGACTGCCCGCGCGCGAGGAGCAGCAGCATCTGGATCTGCTCCGTCATGCGCGCGGCGGCGTCGTTGATCATCGCGACCCGGGCACGTGCCTTCTCGGCAAGCGCCGCGTCGGCGAGCAGCAGCTCGCAACTGGTCCGGATCGTCGTCAGCGGCGTGCGCAGCTCGTGGCTCGCGTTGGCGGTGAACTCCTGCTCGCGCCGGATCATGCGCTCGATGTTCCCCTGGTAGCCGTCGAGCGCGCGCGCGAGCATCGCCACCTCCGGATCCTGCTCGGGCCGGGACAGGCCGACCCGCCGCCGGCCGGGACTCAACCGGCCCACCTGCGCGGCGAGCTCGGTGACCTGGGAGACCAGGATGCCCGATAGCCAGTAGCCCAGCACGAGCGAGGCCGCGACCGCCGTCAGCACCGCGAGCACGATCAGCAGCTTGAACTCCCGCTCGCGCTGCTCGTGGAGCCCGACTTCGTACGCCACGACGTAGCGCACGCCGTTCGCTTCCCGCACCAGCACGTGGTATTCCTCGTTGCCGACGAAGAACTCGTGCTGGCCCGGCCCGAGCCCGACCAGGAACGCGGGGAGCAGCTCCTGTTCCCGCGCGTTGCGCACGACGTAGGCCTGCAGGTTGGAGCTGGGCTGGGGCGCGTAGCCGGGGTCCTGCCGGTGGCGCTTGAGGACGTAGTCCATCTCCTCGGTGACGAGCTGGGTGATCAGCGCCTCTTCCATCTCCTCCGAGGCGGCGAACAGCGTGATGCCGAGCGCGCCGACGACCAGCAGGCAGGCAAGCGCCAGCGCCAGGGCGACGCGCAGCCGCAGTCCCCAGCGTAGCCTAGGCTGCTCCACGGGACGCCAGCCGGTAGCCGATGCCGTGCAGGGTTTCGATCGGGTCGTAGCCGCCCGCCTGCACCAGCTCGCGCCGCAGCACGTACATGTGGCTGCGCAGCGTGTCGCTGGTCCCCTGGGTGTCGCCCCAGACGGCGGTCTCGAGTTCCTTGCGGCTGAATACGCGCTCGGGCTCCGCCATCAGCGTTTCGAGCAGCCGCAGGCACTTGGGCGGGAGCCTGACGTCGTTGCCGCGGAACCGCACGGCGAGCGTGCGCGGATCGAGCGTGAGATCGCCCGCGGCGAGCTCACGCTGAGCGACCTTTCCGGCGCGCCGCTTGCCGAGCGCGACGAGGCGCGCCTCCACCTCCTTCAACGCGAACGGCTTGACGACGTAGTCGTCCGCGCCGCGGGCGAAGCCCTCCAGCTTGTCCTCGAGCGTGTCGCGCGCGGTGAGCATCAGCACCGGCGTGTCGTTGCGGGCCTCATCGCGCAGCTTGCGGCACAGGCTCGCGCCGTCCATGCCGGGCAGGCCCAGGTCGAGCACGATGGCATCGAAATCACCGGTGACCGCGAGGTGCAGGCCGGTGACGCCGTCGGCGGCCGCGTCCACGACATGCCCGCGCTCCTCGAGGAAATCGTAGAGGTTCGCGGCGATGGCCGGGTCGTCTTCGATGATCAGGACGCGCATGAAATGCGGTGAACGGTGAACGGTGAACGGAACGTGGCCGAGAGGAGCGAACAGCCTCAATCACGAGCGACGAGGATCGAGCAACGAGAAACGAGTCACGCTTTTCGGGGTGGGGAGACGGGCTGCCAGCGGCCGTTGACGAGTCCCTGCATCGGCTGGAACTGGACCTTGTAGGCCATCTTGCGGCTTTGCCCGATCCAGTAGCCGAGGTAGAGGAAGGGCAGGTCGAGCCTGCGGCAGAGCCCGATCTGCCACAGGATGTTGTAGGTGCCGAAACTCGCCCCGCGCACGTCCGGGTCGAAGAAGGTGTAGACCGAGGACAGCCCGTCCTGCAGCTCGTCCAGGATGGAGACCATGCGCAGCGCAGCGCCCTCGCGGAATTCGATCAGCCGCGAGCTCACGTTGCTCTGGAGCAGGAAGTGGCGGTACTGCTCGCGGCTGTCCTGGTCCATGCCGCCGCCGGAATGGCGCCGGGACTGGTAGCGCAGGTACAGCGCGTAGTGCTCGGGGCTGTACTTGAGGGGCAGCATCTCGGCGCGCAGCGCGCCGTGGCGGCGGGTGGAACGGCGTTGCGCGCGCGAGGGCTGGAACGCCTCGGTGTCGACCCGGACCGGCACGCAGGCGCGGCAATGGTCGCAGTACGGCCGGTAGGTGAACGCGCCGCTGCGGCGGAACCCCGCGCGCACCAGCTCCGAGTAGACGGCGCCGTCGATGAGGTGGCTGGGGGTCGCGACCTGCGAGCGCGCCATGCGTTCCGGCAGGTAGCTGCACGGGTAGGGCGCTGTCGCGTAGAACTGCAGCACCGACAGCGGAAACTCATTCAAATAAGTCATCGTCCAGTCGCCACTTGCGCGCCGTTCCCGGGTAGTTTACCAAGTTCACGAGCTTTCGCATAAATTCGGAGCGGGGAATCTCGCGCGCGCCGAAGCGCGCGAGGTGCGCCGTCGTCATCTGGCAGTCGATCATGCCGCAGCCCCAGCGCTCGAGCTGGCGCGCGAGGTGCGCGAGCGCGATCTTGGAGGCATCGGGCTTCAACGTGAACATCGATTCGCCGTAGAACACGCGCCCGAGCGCCACGCCGTAGAGCCCGCCCGCGAGCGCGCCGCCGATCCAGGTTTCGACCGAGTGCGCGTGTCCTTCGCGGTGCAGCCGCGTGTAGGCGAAGACCATCTCGTCCGTGATCCAGGTGTCTTCCCGGCCGGGGCGCGGCACGGCGCAGGCGCGGATCACGTCCTCGAACGCGGTGTCGGCGCGGACCTCGTAGTCACGCCTCGCGAGGCGCTTTCTCAGCGAGCGCGGGACCCTGAGCTCGCGCGGCACGAGCACCATGCGCGGGTCGGGGCTCCACCACAGCGGCGGCTGGCCCTCGCTGTACCACGGGAAGATCCCATTGCCGTAGGCCTCGAGGAGCCGCGCCACCGATAGATCGGCCCCCGCGGCGAGCAGGCCGTTGGGCTCCTCGAGCGCGCACTCGACCGGGGGAAACGGGTCGCCGGGCTGTAACCAGGGAACCATGTGCGGATTCTAGTGCCGTTCCGACATTGATTTGGATCAAATCCGGCATCCCCTCCGGCGCCTAGCATGCGGTGATCGATTCTCGTTGTCGTTGAAGGTATGACCACGGTCACCGAACCACCCTTTGCGGGATCCGGCGGGCCCCGGGGCACGCGCTGCTTTCATTGCGGCGAGCCGGTGCCGCCGCACGCGCATTTCAGCGCGGTGGTGGACGGGGCCGCGCGCCCGATGTGCTGCGCCGGGTGCGCGGCGGTGACGCAGGCCATCGTCGACAACGGGCTGGGCGACTACTACCGCGAGCGGCGCGAGCTGCCGGCGGGATGCCCGGCAAGCGGGTCGCCGGAGGCGCTTGCACTGTACGACCTGCCCGAGGTGCAGGCGGACCTGGTGTCCGTCGCCGGGGATCATTCGAGAGCGGTGTCGCTGCTGCTCGAGGGGATCACGTGCGCGGCCTGCACCGGGCTGATCGAGCGCAGGCTCGCCCGGGTGCCGGGCGTGACCGGGGTGTCCGTCAACTACGCCACCCGCCGCGCGCGCGTGAGCTGGGACTCGCGCAGCCTCGTGCTCTCGGGGATACTCCGCGCCGTCGCGGAAATCGGCTATTCGGCCCATCCCTTCGATGCCGCGCGCAGCGAGGACCTCGAGCGCCGCGAGCGGCGCGGCCTGCTGTGGCGGCTGTTCGTCGCCGGCTTCGGCGCGATGCAGGTGATGATGTACGCGGTGCCGGCCTATCTCGCCGAAGGCGACATGAGCGCGGACATCGAGGGCCTGATGCGCGTGGCGAGCTTCGTACTGACGCTGCCCGTCGTGCTGTGGGCCGCGGTCCCGTTCTATAGCGGCGCCTGGCGCGACCTCGCGGCGCGCCGCGTCGGCATGGACGTGCCGGTCGCCCTCGCCATCGGGGTCGCGTTTGCGGCCAGCCTCGCCGCGACGTTCCGGGGCGCGGGCGATGTCTATTACGATTCGATCACGATGTTCGTGTTCCTGCTGCTGGGATCGCGTTACCTGGAGATGACGGCGCGCGCGCGCGCGGCCCGCGCCCAGCAGAGTCTGGTGAAGCGCGTGCCGGCCGTGGCGGAGCGGCTGGCCGGTCCCGACGGCGGCGTGGAGATGGTCGCGGTCGCCCGGCTACGCCCCGGGGATCGCGTGCGGGTGCGTCCCGGCGGCGTGGTGCCGGCGGACGGCGCCGTCGCGGCCGGCGAGAGCGCGCTCGACGAGTCGCTGCTTACCGGCGAGGCCCGGCCGGTTCCCCGGCGCGCCGGCGACGCCGTGATCGGCGGGTCGTTGAACGTCACGAGCCCGCTCGTGATCGAAGTGAAGCGCGTCGGCGAGGCGACGGTGCTCGCCGGCATCCTGCGCCTGCTCGAGCGCGCGCAGACCGGGCGGCCGCGCATCGCGCAGCTCGCCGACCGGGTCGCGCAAGGGTTCGTCGCGGCGCTGCTCGTCGTCGCGCTGGCGGCGGGTCTTGCCTGGACCGTCGTCGATCCCGCGCGCGCACTTTTCATCGTGATCGCCGTGCTGGTCGTGACCTGCCCGTGCGCGCTATCCCTCGCGACGCCGGCGGCGCTGACCGCGGCCACCGGCAGCCTGTACGCCGGCGGCATGCTGGTCACGCGCGGCCACGCGCTGGAGA
>MERD01000072.1:21721-21837 GCA_001771935.1 Betaproteobacteria bacterium RIFCSPLOWO2_02_FULL_67_26 | reverse complement strand
CACGCATGTCGTGTTCGACAAGACCGGCACGCTCACCACCGGCCGCATGACGCTGATCGGGGTCCTGGCGCCGGGACGCCTCGACGCGGATTCCTGCCTGGCGCTGGCCGCCGGAA
>MERD01000072.1:5129-21705 GCA_001771935.1 Betaproteobacteria bacterium RIFCSPLOWO2_02_FULL_67_26 | reverse complement strand
GCATCCGATCGCGCGGGCGATCGCCGCGGCCGCGCGCAGCCGCGGCCTGCGTCACGCGGCGGTCGAGGATGCGCGCAATCTTCCAGGCCAGGGCATAGCCGCCCGCATCGGCGACACGCGCGTCCGCATCGGCAGCCTCGATTTCGTCATTTCGCTGCATGGCCGGCCGCTGCCGCAGGAACTCGTGTTCGCGGTTGAAGACGTTGGCGTCGTCGCGCTGGGCGACGAGCAGGGATGGCTCGCGCTCTTCACGCTCGGGGATGCGCTGCGGCGAGACGCGCGCCAGGCGGTGCGGGAACTGAAGGCGCGCGGCCGGCAGGTCTGCCTGCTCTCGGGCGACCGCGTCTCGCACGTCGCGCACGTGGCGCGCGAACTCGGGATCGACCAGGCACGGGGGGCGGCGAGCCCCGCGGACAAGCTCGCGTTCGTGCGCGAGCTGCAGGCGGGCGGGGCCGTGGTGGCGATGGTGGGGGACGGCATCAACGACGCGCCGGTGCTGGCGCAGGCGCAGGTCTCCGTTGCCATGGGCAGCGGCACCGAGCTGGCGCAGGTCAACGCCGACATGGTGCTGCTGTCGGAGCGGCTCGCGGACCTGGTCGACGCTTTCGACACCGCGGAAAAGACGCTGCGCGTCATCCGCCAGAATTTCGCGTGGGCGGTCGCCTACAACGCGGTTGCCGTGCCGCTCGCGCTGGCGGGATGGGTCACGCCGCTCGTGGCCGCCGTCGGCATGTCCGCCAGCTCGCTGCTGGTGGTGCTGAACGCGCTGCGCCTTGCGCGCCTGCGGCCGGCACGCAGTCAAACTTGATCTGAATCAAGTCCCGCCCGTCCCGATCTGCCACATTGGCCACACGGGAGCTGAGCCGCCCGGGAGCGATCCAGGATTCCCAGGGACATGCGATGTCGAAAGCGCTGAGCATCATCCGCGACGAGCACCGCTCGATCGCGGCCATCATGCACGGCATGGATTATCTCGTGAGCAAGATGCGCGCGGGGCGGGCGGCGATCGATCCGCGGGTGTTCCGGGCGATGATCTACTACCTTGATACCTTCTCCGAGCGCGTGCACCATCCGAAGGAGGATCGCTACCTGTTCAGCGCCATGCGCAACCGCGGAGCCGAAGCGCAGGCCGTCGTCGCCGATCTCGAGCGCGAGCACGCGATGGGCGGAGACGCCCTGCGCCACCTCGAGCAGTGCCTGGTGCGCTACGAGGAGGGCGGCGCGAAGGAGTTTCCGGCGTTTGCCCGGGCCGTGGACAAGTTCGTCCAGGAGTACCACGCGCACATGCGCAAGGAGGAGGACGTCGCTTTCCCCATGGCGGAGCGGCTCCTCGACGCCGCCGACTGGCGCGCGATCGACCGCGCGTTCGAGGAAAACCGCGATCCCCTGGCCGCGGCGCGCGACACCCGGGACTTCGACAAGCTGTTCGACCGCATCGTCAATCTTGCCCCGCCGCCGATCGGCGTCGGGCCGGACGCGTGACATGGACATCCTGTACCTGCTGATCCCGCTGTCCGTGGTGCTGGCGTTCGCGATCGGCGCCGTGTTCTGGTGGGCGGTGCAAAGCGACCAGTTCGAGGACCTCGAGGGCCCGGCGCACCGCATCCTCACGGACGACGACCGACCGCCTCGCCTAGGCCGGGATGGGTGCTGACGAGCGACAGGAGGTGACTGCAATGAGCGCCAGGGACGTGGTGACGGCGACGATCAAGCAGGAGCACTATGCGCTCGGCATGGTGATGGCGGTGCTCGCGCGGCTGCTCGGCGATATCGCCGAACGGCGGGGGGAGCCGGATTTCGCCCTGTTCGCCACGGCGCTCTACTACATCGATGATTTTCCCGAGCGCTGCCACCACCCGAAGGAGGACGAATACCTGTTCAAGGCGCTGCGTGCCCGCACCGCGCGACACAACGCGGTGCTCGACGATTTGCAGGCCGAGCACGTCCGCGATGCCCAGATGGTCGGCTACCTGCACCAGGCCCTGACGCACTACCAGGGTGGCGCGCCGGAAGGCCTCGAGCGGTTCCGGGCGGCGGTGGACGCCTACGCCGCGATGCTGCGCGATCACATGCACAAGGAAGACGAATTGCTCGCGCAGGCCCCGGACGATCTCCCCGAAGAGGACTGGTCCCGGATCGCCGCGGCGTTCGACGCCAACGACGATCCATTATTCGGCAAGAACCGGCGCGCCGAATTCAACAAGCTCTACCTCCGCATCCTCAACCTGCTGCCGAGCAAGATGAAAGCGCCGCTGCGGCGCGGCGATCGCGAATAGGGGGTGCCTGCCGCACCATTTCCGTGCGCTGTTGATCTACGTCAAGTTCGCACGCCCGGTCAGCCCCTAGAGTGCGGTTCGAACCATCGGATTAATGGGGATTTCATGGCCGGACAAGCCTACAAGCAATGGTCGGTCGTAACGTCGAGCACGGTCGCATTCACGGTCTGTTTCATGGTGTGGATGATGTTTGCCGTAATCGGCATCCCCATCAAGCAGACCCTGGGCCTCAACGAGACGCAGTTCGGGATACTGGTGGCGATGCCGGTGCTCACCGGCTCGCTGATCCGCCTGCCGCTGGGCATGTGGACCGACCGCTACGGCGGGCGCATCGTGTTCTTCATATTGATGCTGTCCACCGTCTTTCCGATCTGGCTGATCTCCCGCGCGACCGAATACTGGCATTTCCTCGTGACCGGACTGTTCGTGGGCGTGGCGGGCGGCTCGTTCACGGTGGGCATCGCCTACTGCGCGCGCTGGTTCCCGCGGCACCGCCAGGGGCTCGCCATGGGAATTTTCGGCGTCGGCAATACCGGGGCGGCGGTGACCAAGCTCGTGGCGCCGACCATCGTGGTGGCTTACGGCTGGGCGATGGTGCCGAAGGTGTATGCCGCGCTCATGCTGATGACGGCGGTGCTCTTCTGGTTCTTCAGTTTTACCGACGAGCAGCACACCGCGGGCGCTTCCCAGGTTACGGTGAAGGAGCAGCTTATGGCGCTGAAGGACCCCACGGTATGGCGCTATAGCCAGTATTACTCGATCGTCTTTGGAGGGTATGTCGCGCTGTCGCTGTGGATGACCAAGTACTACATATCGGAGTACGGTTTCGACATCCAGCTGGCGGCCTTGCTGGCCGCCGGTTTCAGCATACCCGGAGGCCTGCTGCGCGCCATCGGCGGATGGATTTCCGACAAGCACGGCGCGCATACCGTCACCTGGTGGGTGCTGTGGGTGGGCCTGGTCTGCCTGTTCTTCCTGTCCTACCCGCAAACCGATTTCACCATACACACCGTGTCCGGCCCCAGGAGCTTTCACGTGGGGCTCAATCCGACCGTGTTCACCGTCATCATGTTCACCATGGGCATTGCCTTCGCGATCGGCAAGGCCTCCGTCTTCAAGTACATCTCCGACGACTATCCCCATAACATCGGCGTAGTGTCCGGCGTGGTGGGCCTCGCGGGCGGCATGGGCGGCTTCATCCTGCCGATCATGTTCGGCGCGCTGGTGGATCTGACCGGCGTGCGCTCTTCCGCATTCATGCTGATGTTCGGCATCGTCTGGGTGTCGCTGATGTGGATGTACTTCACCGAGGTGCGGCCGCTGAGCGCGGAGCAGAGCAGGCGGCATCCCGAGCCCACGCATTTCACCTGAAGAGGGACACGCCATGTCAACGAATACGAGTGCCGCCAGGCCCGGCCGGGTGCTGACCGTCTGGACGCCGGAAGACAAGGCGTTCTGGGAGCAGCAGGGGCGGGCGATCGCCAACATCAATCTGTGGATCTCGATGCCGGCGCTGTTCCTGGCGTTCGCGGTATGGCAGCTGTGGAGCGTGGTGGCGGTGAACCTGCCCCTGCTCGGCTTCAAGTTCACGCCCAACGAGCTGTTCTGGCTCGCGGCAGCGCCGGGGCTCTCGGGCGCGACGCTGCGCATCTTCTATTCGTTCATGGTGCCGATCGTCGGCGGGCGGCGCTGGACCGCGCTCTCCACCGCCTCGCTGCTGATCCCCGCGCTCGGCATCGGCGTCGCGATCCAGGATCCTGCGACGAGCTACGCGACGCTCCTCATGCTCGCGCTGCTGTGCGGCTTCGGCGGCGGGAACTTCGCCTCGAGCATGGCGAACATCAATTTCTTCTTTCCCAAGGAGCACAAGGGCTCGGCGCTCGGCCTCAATGCGGGGCTGGGCAACCTCGGCGTTTCGGCGGTGCAGTTCCTCGCGCCGCTGGTGGTCGCCGCGGGCGTGTACGGGCCGTTCGCGGGCGGCCCGCAGACCATCGTCAATGCCGCCGGCAAGACGGTGCAGATCTGGGCGCAGAACGCGGCCTTCGTCTGGGTGCCGTTCATCGTCATCTTCTCGATCGCCGCCTGGATCGGCATGAACGACCTCGCCGACGCCAGGGCGTCGTTCCGCGAGCAGTCGGTGATCTTCCGCCGCAAGCACAACTGGCTGATGTGCTGGCTCTACCTCGGCACCTTCGGCTCGTTCATCGGCTACGCGGCGGGCTTCCCGCTGCTCATCAAGTCGCAGTTTCCCGGCATCAACCCGCTGCAGTACGCGTGGCTCGGGCCCCTGGTCGGGGCGGTGGTGCGCCCGTTCGGCGGCTGGCTTTCCGACAGGCTCGGCGGCGCGCGCGTCACCTTCTGGAACTTCATCGTCATGACGCTCGCCGTGATCGGCGTGCTGTGGTTCCTGCCCTCCGGGGGCTCGGGCGGCAGCTTTGCCGGCTTCTTCGCCTGCTTCATGGTGCTGTTTCTCACCACCGGCATCGGCAACGGATCGACGTTCCGCATGATTCCGGTGATCTTCCTCACCGAGCGCACGCGCGATGCCGCGGGGAAGGGCCAGGCGGCGCAGGAGCAGGCGGTGCGGGACGCCAACAAGGAGGCCGCGGCGGTGCTCGGCTTCACCTCGGCTTTCGCCGCCTACGGCGGGTTCTTCATCCCGAAGAGCTACGGCACCTCGATCGAGCTCATGGGCGGCCCCGAAGGCGCGTTGTACCTGTTTGTCGTGTTCTACCTGACCTGCATCGCGACCACGTGGTGGTATTACTCGCGCCGCAATGCGGAGATGCCCTGCTGACGAAGGAGCGCCAATGAGTCATTTTCTCGACCGCCTGACCTATTTCTCCCAACCGCGCGAATCGTTCTCCGGCGGGCACGGCGTGGTCACGGGCGAAGATCGTACCTGGGAAGACGCCTACCGCAACCGCTGGGCGCACGACAAGATCGTGCGCTCCACCCACGGCGTCAACTGCACCGGGTCGTGCTCGTGGAAGATTTACGTCAAGGGCGGCATCGTGACCTGGGAGACTCAGCAGACCGACTACCCCCGCACGCGCTGGGACATGCCCAACCACGAGCCGCGCGGTTGCGCGCGCGGCGCGAGCTACAGCTGGTACCTCTACAGCGCCAACCGCGTGAAATATCCGATGGTGCGCGGCCGGCTGCTGAAAAGCTGGCGTGAAGCGCGCTCGAGCATGGCGCCGGTCGAGGCGTGGGCCTCCATCGTCGAATCCGACGCCAGGCGGCGCGATTACCAGGGCGTGCGCGGCCTCGGCGGCTTCGTGCGCTCGAGCTGGGACGAAGTCAACGAGATCGTCGCCGCGGCTAACGTCTACACCATCAAGCAGCACGGGCCGGACCGGGTCATCGGTTTCTCGCCCATTCCCGCCATGTCGATGGTGAGTTATGCCGCCGGCAGCCGCTACCTGAGCCTGATCGGCGGCGTGTGCATGAGCTTTTACGATTGGTACTGCGACCTGCCCCCGTCGAGCCCCCAGGTCTGGGGCGAGCAGACCGACGTGCCCGAATCGGCCGATTGGTACAACTCCAGCTACATCATCGCCTGGGGTTCCAACGTGCCGCAGACCCGCACGCCCGACGCGCACTTTTTCACCGAGGTTCGCTACAAGGGCGCAAAAACCGTGGCGGTCACGCCGGATTACTCCGAGGTCGCCAAGCTCTCCGACATCTGGATGCACCCGAAGCAGGGCACCGACGCCGCCGTGGCCATGGCCATGGGGCATGTGATCCTGAAAGAATTCTATTTCCCGGATGGAGAAAAGCGACGCAGCGCTTATTTCGACGACTACGCGCGCCGCTATACCGACCTGCCGATGCTGGTGATGCTGAAAGAGCACACCCTGCCCGGCGGGGAGATCGTCGTGGTGCCCGACCGCTATGTGCGCGCGTCCGATCTCGACGACAAGATGGGCCAAGCCAACAACCCGGATTGGAAGACAGTCGCCTTCGACGAGGCCGGCAAGGTGGTATTGCCCAACGGCGCCATCGGCTTTCGCTGGGGCGCAGATGGCCGCGCCGACCAGGGGCAGTGGAATCTCGAGGCGAAGGAAGCGCGGAACGGCAATGAAGTGAAGCTCAAGCTTTCAGCGCTCGAGGGCGATCATCCGGGCAAGGAAACGGCCAAGGTCGGGTTCCCGTACTTCGGCGGCATTGCCAGGGAGCATTTCACAAGCAGCGAGTTGAAGGGTCGGGACGATAACGTGAGCGCCGATGTGCTGGTGCGCACGGTGCCGGTGACCCGCATTGCCCTGGGCAAGGAAGGCGACAAGCGCGAGGTGCTGGTGGCCACCGTGTTCGACCTGCAAGCGGCCAATTACGGCGTGGCGCGCGGGCTGCCCGGCGAACTGGCCGCGGCCAGCTACGACGACGACACGCCCTACACGCCGGCGTGGCAGGAGCGCATCACCGGCGCGCCGCGCGAGCAGGTGATCACCGTGGCGCGGCAGTTCGCGGAGAACGCCGACAAGACGCGCGGCAAGTCGATGGTGATCATCGGCGCGGCGATGAACCACTGGTATCACAGCGACATGAACTATCGCGGCATCATCAACATGCTGATGATGTGCGGCTGCATCGGCAAGTCGGGGGGCGGCTGGGCCCACTACGTCGGCCAGGAAAAGTTGCGGCCGCAAACCGGCTGGACGGCGCTCGCTTTCGCGCTCGACTGGATACGCCCGCCGCGGCAGCAGAACAGCACCAGCTTCTTCTACGCCCATACCGACCAGTGGCGCTACGAGAAGCTGGGTGTCGGCGAGGTGCTCTCGCCGCTCGCGGACAGGGAGAAGTTCGGCGGCAGCATGATCGACTACAACGTGCGCGCCGAGCGCATGGGCTGGCTGCCTTCCGCCCCGCAACTGAAGACCAATCCGCTGCAGGTCGTGCGTGACGCGCAAGCCGCCGGGCTGGACCCGAAGGATTACGCGGTCAAGGCGCTGAAAGACGGCTCTCTGAAGATGAGCTGCGAAGATCCCGACGCGCCGCAGAACTGGCCGCGCAACCTGTTCGTGTGGCGCTCCAACCTGTTGGGCTCCAGCGGCAAGGGGCACGAGTACTTCCTCAAGCACCTGCTGGGCACCAGTCACGGAGTGCAGGGGAAAGATCTCGGCGCGAGCGACGCCAAGCCCGAGGAAGTGGTGTGGCACGACCAGGCGCCAGAGGGCAAGCTCGACCTGCTCGTCACGCTGGACTTCCGCATGAGCACCACGTGCCTGTATTCCGACATCGTGCTGCCCACCGCCACCTGGTACGAGAAGAACGACCTCAACACCAGCGACATGCACCCGTTCATCCACCCGCTGTCCACGGCGGTGGACCCGGCGTGGCAGTCGCGCAGCGACTGGGACATCTACAAGGGCTTCGCGAAGAAGTTCAGCGAAGTCTGTGTCGGCCACCTGGGCGTGGAGAAGGAATTGGTGTTGACGCCGCTGATGCACGACACGCCGGCAGAACTGGCCCAACCCCTGGACGTCAAGGAATGGAAGAAGGGCGAGTGCGACCTGGTGCCGGGCAGGACCGCGCCCCAGATCGCCGTGGTCGAGCGCGATTACCCGAACGTGTACAAGCGGTTCACCGCGCTCGGTCCCCTGATGGGCAAGGCCGGCAACGGCGGCAAGGGCATTGCGTGGAACACGCAGGACGAGGTGAAGCAGCTCGGCGAGCTGAACGGATTCAACACGGCCGAGGGCGTGACCCGCGGCATGCCGAAGATCGAGACCGACATCGATGCCGCCGAGGTGGTGCTGATGCTGGCGCCCGAGACCAACGGCCACGTTGCCGTCAAGGCCTGGCAGGCCCTGGGCAAGCAGACGGGCCGCGATCACGTTCACCTGGCGATTCACCGGGAAGACGAGAAGATCCGCTTTCGCGACATCCAGGCGCAGCCGCGCAAGATCATCTCGTCGCCGACCTGGAGCGGCATCGAGAGCGAGACGGTTTCCTATAACGCCGGCTACACCAACGTGCACGAGTTGATTCCCTGGCGCACGCTGACCGGCCGCCAGCAGTTTTACCAGGACCACCCATGGATGCGCGCGTTCGGCGAAGGGTGCGTCAGCTACCGCCCGCCGGTGGACCTGAAGACCACCGCCGGCATCCACGGGATAAAGAGCAACGGCAACCCGGAGATCCTGCTGAACTTCATCACGCCGCACCAGAAGTGGGGCATCCACTCGACCTACACCGACAACCTGATGATGCTCACGCTCAGCCGCGGCGGGCCGTGCGTCTGGTTGAGCGAGGACGACGCGAAACGCGCGGGCATCGTGGACAACGACTGGATAGAGCTCTTTAACATCAACGGCGCCATCGCGGCGCGGGCGGTGGTGAGCCAGCGCGTCAATCCCGGGATGGTGATGATGTATCACGCGCAGGAGAAGATCGTGAATACGCCGGGTTCCGAGATCACCGGCGCGCGCGGCGGCATACACAACTCGGTGACGCGCATCGTGCTGAAGCCCACGCACATGATCGGCGGCTACGCGCAATTGAGCTACGGCTTCAACTACTACGGCACGATCGGCACCAACCGCGACGAGTTCGTCGTGGTGCGCAAGATGGTGAAGATCGACTGGCTGGACACGCCCGTCGCCGATGAGCTGATCCGCCCCGTTCAGGCCCATGGAGAATCGGTATGAAAGTGCGCGCGCAAATCAGCATGGTGTTGAATCTCGACAAGTGCATCGGGTGCCATACCTGTTCGGTCACCTGCAAGAACGTGTGGACCAGCCGGCCCGGGATGGAATACGCCTGGTTCAACAACGTCGAGACCAAGCCCGGCATCGGCTACCCCAAGGAATGGGAGAACCAGGACAAGTGGAACGGGGGCTGGGTGCGCAAGGCCAACGGCGCGATCGAGCCGCGCCAGGGGGCGAAGTGGAAGCTGCTGATGAAGATCTTCGCCAACCCCAATTTGCCCGAGATCGACGACTACTACGAGCCGTTCACCTTCGACTACGGCCACCTGCAGAGCGCGCCGGAGATGAAGGCCACGCCGACCGCGCGGCCGCGCAGCCTGATTACCGGCAAGCAGATGGACAAGATCGTCTGGGGCCCGAACTGGGAAGAAATTCTGGGCGGCGAGTTCAGCAAGCGCTCCCGGGACCGGAACTTCGATGACATCCAGAAGGACATCTACGGGCAGTTCGAGAATACCTTCATGATGTACCTGCCCCGGCTCTGCGAGCATTGCCTGAACCCGGCGTGCGTGGCGAGCTGCCCCTCGGGTTCCATCTACAAGCGCGAGGAAGACGGCATCGTCCTGATCGACCAGGACAAGTGCCGCGGCTGGCGCATGTGCGTCAGCGGCTGCCCGTACAAGAAGATCTACTACAACTGGAAGAGCGGCAAGGCCGAAAAGTGCATCTTCTGCTATCCGCGCATCGAAGCGGGCCAGCCCACGGTGTGTTCGGAAACCTGCGTCGGCCGCATTCGCTACCTGGGCGTGCTGCTCTACGACGCCGATCGCATCCAGCAGGCCGCCAGCGTCGAGCACGATCGCGACCTGTACCAGGCGCAGCTCGGTATTTTTCTGGACCCGAACGACCGGAAGGTTATCGCCCAGGCGGCCATCGACGGCGTTCCCGACAACTGGATGGAAGCGGCGCGCGCGAGCCCGGTCTACAAGATGGCGGTGCTGTGGAAAGTGGCGCTGCCGCTGCACCCGGAGTACCGCACGCTGCCCATGGTCTGGTATGTGCCGCCGCTGTCGCCGATCAGCGCCGCGGCCAATGCCGGCCACGTCGGCGCCAACGGCCAGATCCCGGACGTCAACCAGTTGCGCATCCCCGTCAAGTATCTGGCCAACCTGCTCACCGCCGGCGACACGTCGCCGGTCGTGCGCGCGCTGGAGCGCATGCTCGCCATGCGGGCCTACCAGCGCGAGAAGCATGTCGATCAGCGCATCAATACCGCGGTGCTGGAGCAGGTCGGTATCACCCAGGCGGAGGTCGAGGAAATGTACCGCGTGATGGCAATAGCGAATTACGAGGACCGCTTCGTGATTCCGAGCACGCACCGCGAATACGCCGAGAACACGTTCAACGTGCGCGGCAGCTGCGGCTTTTCCTTCGGCAACGGCTGTTCGGAGGGCACCGGCAAGACCAGCCTCTTCGGCAGCGAGAAGAAGCGCACCATCCCCATCAAGCTTGAGGTCTGATCATGTTGGGACTTTCTAATCCTGCGCCGGCTTCCCGCAGTCTGCGCGTGATGGCTGCGCTGCTGGGCTATCCCCGTGCGGAAGTGCGCGAGTGCCTGCCCGAGATGCGTGAAATCCTCCGCAGCGAAGGCGTGCTGTCCGCCGCTCGCCAGGAAGAGCTCGATGCGCTGATCGATACGCTCGCGGGCGCCGACCCCCTGGAGACCGAGGCCGACTACGTGCAACTGTTCGACCGCGGCCGCGCCACGTCGCTGCACCTGTTCGAGCACGTGCATGGGGACTCGCGCGACCGCGGCCCGGCGATGATCGATCTCGCGCAGACCTACGAAAAAGCGGGGCTGTACATGACGCCGGGCGAGCTGCCGGACTACCTGCCCGCCGTGCTGGAGTTCGTTTCCACCCAGCCGCCCCGCGAGGCGCGGGCTTTCCTGGGCGAGATGGCGCATATTTTCAACGCGTTGTTCAGCGCGCTGCAGCAGCGCGCAAGCCCGTACGCCAGCGTGCTCGGCGCGCTGCTGGAGCTGGCGGGTGAAAATGCCCGGGCGGTCAAGCTCGCCGCCGAACCAGCGCTGGACGAATCCTGGGTCGAGCCGCCGGTGTTCGACGGCTGCTCGTCCAAGGGGCAGGCGAAGCCCGGCCAGCCGCAACCCATCCACCTCGTTCGCATGAGCGCCAAGACGGGAGCGACCACATGAGCGCCTTCGAGTCCTATCTGCATACCTTCCTGTTCAGCTTTTACCCTTACCTGTGCATGGTGGTGTTCCTGGTGGGCAGCCTTGCGCGCTTCGACCGCGACCAGTACACGTGGAAGAGCGATTCGTCGCAGATGCTGCGCGCCGGCACGCTGCGCTGGGGCAGCAACCTGTTCCACGTCGGCATCCTGTTTCTCTTCGTCGGCCACTTTGTCGGCCTGCTCACGCCGCACTGGGTCTACGAGTCATTCATCACTCCCGCCAACAAGCAACTGCTCGCCATAGTCGCGGGCGGCGTGGCCGGGCTCGTCTGTTTCGTCGGCTTGAGCCTGTTGATTTACCGCCGCATGTTCGATCCCCGGATCCGTCTCACCAGCCATCGCACGGATCTGGCCATCCTCCTCATCCTTTGGGTGCAACTGACCCTCGGCCTGATTACCCTGCCGTACTCGCTGTCCCACTCCGATGGCAGCGTGATGCTGGTCCTGTCCGACTGGGCGCAGCGCGTGATGACCTTTCGCGTGGGCGGCGCGGAAGGGCTGATTCCCGTCGCCTGGCCGTACAAGGTGCATATCGTGCTGGGCATGACGATCTTCCTGCTTTTCCCCTTCAGCCGGCTGGTGCACGTGTGGAGCGGCTTTGCCACGCTCGCCTATCTGTTCCGGCCGCAGCAGGTGGTGCGCAGCCGCCGGCTCAACCTGCCTGCCGGCCACAACCAGCCGCGCGCCGGCGCCTGAGATTCCGTGGCCCGCGTCAACAGCGTTGCGTTGAACGCCCCTGGCGAAGTCCTGTCGCCCGAGGCATTGCGCCAGCGCGCCTGCACCGAGCTGCTGCGCGAGGCCGCGCAGTGCGCCGGCCTGCTGGCCGAGAGCGACCCTGCTTCCGCCGACGGCATGATCAGCGAAGCCGCATCCGCCGCGATCGAGGCGCTGCTCGAGCAGAATCTCCAGGTACCCGAGCCGTCGGAAGAGGCTTGCCGACGCTACCACGCCGCGCACCAAGGTGCTTACCGCACGGGCGAGCGCGTCCGGGCGCGGCATATTCTGTTTGCCGTGACCCCGGGCGTGGACGTCGTGGCCTTGCGCAAGCGGGCAGAACCGGTCTTTCTCGGCGTGCGTTGCCACGACGGCAAGTCCGCTGACCTTTTTGCCGACGCGGCGCGCCAATGGTCCAACTGTCCCAGCGGCGAACACGGCGGCGACCTGGGCTGGCTCACCAGCGCCGATTGCGCGCCGGAGTTCGCCCGCGAGCTGTTCGGCCACTCCGAGGTGGGCGTGCTGCCGCGCCTGGTGCACAGCCGCTTCGGCCTGCATATCGTCGAGGTGCTGGAGCGCGAGCCGGGCTTGGCGCAGCCCTTCGAGTCGGTCCGCGGCGCGGTGGCCATGGCGCTGCGACAGCAGGCCTTCGTGACGGCGCTGCGCCAGTACCTGCGCCTGCTGGCCGGTGAGGCCACCGTGGAAGGCGTGGAGCTCGACGCAGCCGACACGCCGCTCGTCCAGTAGCATGAATATTTCGAGTTTTGACGACCTGCTGCGCGCCGCGCATCAGATCGAGGCTGATTTCAAGGCCAGGGTCGAAAGCGAGTTCGACAGGATGATCGAATCTGCTGTGGAGACCAGGGCGTGGGCGAGCATCATTTACGGCATCAAATGATGTATCATAGGTGCATATCCAACGGAGGAATGCACCATGCGCACCACCATTAATCTGGACGACCAGCTCCTGACCGAGGCCCAGCGCATCACGGGAATGAAGGAGCGAACCACCCTGATCCACGAGGGACTCAAGGCCTTGATCGAGCGCGAAAGCGCGCGGCGCCTTGCCCGGCTCGGGGGCAGTGAACCCCGGTTGCAGCCCGTCCCCCGGCGTCGCTCCCGGTCTGCATGATCCTGGTCGACACATCCGTCTGGGTCGATCACCTGCGGGACGGCGCGCCGGCGCTGGCTGTCGCCCTGGAGCAGGGCAGGGTGCTGACGCATCCGTTCGTCCTGGGCGAGTTGGCCTGCGGCAATCTGAAAAACCGGGGCGAAGTGCTCCAGCTCCTGGGGGAGTTGCCCGTGGCGCCGATGGCCACGGACCCCGAGGCGCTGGATTTCATCGAGCGACGCGCCCTCATGGGCCGGGGCATCGGCTACGTCGACGTCCACCTGCTGGCCTCGGTGGCTCTGGCCGGAACCGCGCAGTTGTGGACGCGGGACAAGCGCCTCGCCGCGGTAGCCGCTGACCTGGAACTGGCTTACGCGGAGCAAGAATGAGCGGAAACCTTGTAACTTCACGCAGCCAGACGGGCCAGCGCGCGCGTCCGCATGCGGGAGAGGGCCACGGCCAGCACGACGCCCGCGAGACAGGCTGCGCTGATTCCCCGGAAGCCCCACGCGAACGACCCGGCCTCGTCCCGGATCGCGCCCAGCGCGTAGACGCAGGCGAAGCCGCCGATATTGGCGAATAAATTGGAGAAACCGATCGTGGTGCCCGCGACGCGGCTTCCCAGTACTTCCACCGGCACGAGAAAGAGCGGTCCGAAATAGACGCCGAGAAAGCTCGAATAGACGGCGATCACCGCGATCAGCATTGGATCCGACTCGACTGCCGGTAGCAGCGCCGCTGCGCAGGCGAGAACGGCGAGCGCGCCGCCGATCACGAGGGGCGGGTTCTTCAGGCGGTCGGAGACGTAGGCGCCGAGGGTGTTCGAGGGCGCCGCAAGCGCGGCGCTCATCGCCATGACCAGGCCCGCGGCCGGCAGCGAGAACCCGCGGTCTGCCACGAGGAACGACGGCAGCCAGAAGTTGAAACCCATCACCACGGCGAAGCGCACGAACTGCAGCCAGCTGCACACCCACAATATCGGGAAACGCGCGATTTCGACGATAGCCAAAGCCGAAATGGGCTTGCGCTTCTGCGGGCGGGGTTTGTCCCTTGCGAAGGCGCCGTAGAGACACGCTGCGCAAATGCCCACGACCGAAAAGGCGATGAACGTCGCGCGCCACCCGTAGCGTTCCGCGAGACTCGGGCCCGCGAGCGACAACAGGATACTGCCCCCGGCGCCTCCGAGCAGGAAGAGGCTCATGGCGGTGGCGCGGCGCTGGAGCGGGAACCACGACGCCAGCAGCGCGAGCCCGGGCGCGAACAGCAGGGCGCGAAATGCGCCTGCAACGCACAGGATGGCCACGGCGAGCCAGAACGCGTGGATCAACCCGAAGATCAACGACAGCCCCGACCAGACCAGGAGGCCGATGAAGAGCAACCGCCGGGGCCCGAAGCGGTCGGAGAGGTAGCCCGCCGGGATCTGCGCGAGCGCGTAGCTCAGCATGCCCGCGGCGGAAAGCACGCCAGCCTGCGTGAAACTGATCGCCAGGTCCTCGCGGATCAGCGACAGCAGGAGCGGTATCGCGGCGAAGGTAAGAAAGTGGGCGACCTGGCAGAAAACGACCAGCCCGACCGTCACGATGCCGTCGCGGCCCATGGATCCAGCGTCGGACGCGCTCGCTCCCAAGGTGGTGGAAAAACTCATCAATGCACCGGCATGGCGCCGGTCAAGAGATAGCGGATCAGGTCGGCCGCCGGGCGGATCGCGGCGCCGAACGGGACGCTCTCGGAGCCGCGGAAAAACAGTCCTTTCCCGATGTCGCCCTTCAACGCGTACGCCAGCCGCGTGTCGATGCAGAACTGGCCGATGCTGGCGATCCCGTCCCGCAGCCCGCACACCGCGAGGCACTTGATCCCCGGCACGCAGCGCCGCGGGTCCGCCTTGGCATTGGCTTGCAGTCCCTTCTCGTGCCTCAGGTAGCTTCTGAGCCACGGCGTCAGTACGGCCCGCGCCGGCAGCCCGGCGACGCTCATGAAAGTCACGATGTCCTCGGGGCGCGCTTCGGCCAGCACTTTCTTGAAATCGGCGTGCGCGTCGCCTTCCTCGGTCACCGCGAACGGCGTGCCGATCTGCACCGCCGCCGCGCCCAGCTCGAGCAGCGCGCGCACCTTCTCGTGGCTGTTGATGCCGCCGGCGGGGATCAGCGGGATCCGGGCACGCTCGATTCCGAGTTCCCGGAAGAGTTGAAACACGGCGGACAGCACCGGCTCGAAGTCGAAGCGCGGGTCGCTGATGTCCTCGGCGCGCGTGGCCCCGAGGTGGCCGCCGGCGTAGCGGGGATGCTCGATGACGATCGCATCCGGCAGGCGGTTCTTGCGCAGCCATTTCTTGAGCACGATGCCGATGCCGCGCGCATCCGAGAGGATCGGGATCAACGCGACTTCCGGGTAATCCTTCGTCATGTCCGGCAGGTCGAGCGGGAGGCCCGCGCCCATCACGATGGCGTGCGCGCCGCTCTCGCACGATTGCCGGACGTATTGCGCATGCGCCGAGACCGCTTTCATCACGTTGATCGCGACCGCGCCACGCCCTTCGGCGGCGGCGAGCGCCATCCGGATCTCCCGGTCGAGCGCGGTCAGGTTCAAGCCGTCGAGGATGTCCTGGTCCCGGCAGTCCCGCGCGCGCTCCAGAAGATCGGGATGGTGGTGGCGCAGCTCCACGCTGGAAATGGTGCCCAGCGCGCCCTGGCCCGCGACGGCGCCGGCGAGCCGGTGCGCCGAGATCCCGATGCCCATCCCGCCCTGCACGATGGGAAGCAGGGAACGGCCGCGCAGCGACCAGCGCGGGAACTCAGGGCAGGACGGCGCGGAGGCGGACATCAGGCAATTGTCCGTGGCGGCTCTCACCGCGCCTTGATGTAGGTCAAATGCCGTGCTGGAATCGGCAGGGGACGGACCGCGCACGGCGCGTCGTTCCGGGGGATCCGGGTGAGAATGAGGTGCAGAAATAGACCGAGTCAAAACCCGGGCCGTGGCTTGCGGTAAGATAGGCGCATGAGCGAATTTCCCAGGGCCGCTCCGGATTTTTCGAAGCCGATCGAGGCGCTGAAGGCGTGCCACGAGCGGATCCGCAGGGAGTGCGACACGCTGCGCAAGCTGCTCGATCACATGAAAGGCAACGGCTGCGACAGCGAGGCGCGCACCGCGGCGGCGAGCATCATGCGCTATTTCGACACCGCGGCGCGGCATCACCACGCGGACGAGGAGGACGACCTGCTGCCGCGCATGATGTCGGCGGCGACGATGGGGCGCGGCTCGAAGCTGACGCGCATGATCGCCGACATCGCCAACGAGCACCGCGCGATGGACCGCGAGTGGACCGACCTGCGCGCGATGCTCCAGGAGATCTCGGCGGGCGAGGCGACGCCGCTCGATCCCCTCCTGGTGGACCGCTTCGTCAAGCTCTACCATTCGCACATCGCGGTCGAGGAGGCGAGCGTCTACCCCCTCGCCGAGATGCTGCTCTCGCGCGACGACCTCCGGGAGATCGGCGCCAGCATGGCGGAGCGGCGCGGCGGGCCGCGCTGCTGAGCGCGGCCCCACCCGCGGCGGCTTGACGCAGATCAAGC
>MERD01000072.1:0-5121 GCA_001771935.1 Betaproteobacteria bacterium RIFCSPLOWO2_02_FULL_67_26 | reverse complement strand
CCGCCCGCCGCGGCTATCTTCATCCGCGAGGACCGACATGGACGATCTCTTCGCGCTGTCCGCAAACCTCGGCACGACCTTCAAGCTGCTGACCAGCCTGGCGATCGGGCTGCTGCTCGGCATCCAGCGCGAGCGCACGCCGAGCGCCAAGGCCGGGATGCGGACGTTCGCCCTCGTCGCCCTGTTCGGCACCGTGTCCGGCCTGATCGCGGACGCGGCGGCCAACGCCTGGATCGTCGCGGCCGGCCTCGTGCTGGTCGGCCTGATGATCATCGCGGCCTATCACCATGCCGAGGACGCGCACGAGGGCGATTCGGGAACGACCACCGTGATCGCGGTGCTGCTGTGCTATGGGCTCGGCGTCATGGTGTGGTACGACCGCAGCCAGCTCGCCGTGGCGGTCGGCATCGTGGCGACGGTGCTGCTGCAATTCAAGACCGAGCTGCACGGATTCTCCGAACGGCTCTCCGGGCAGGACCTGGCGAGCGTGCTGCAGTTCGCGGTGCTCTCCTTCATCATCCTGCCGCTGCTGCCGGACGAGGGCTTCGACCGCTACCGCGTGCTCAATCCCCACCACATCTGGCTGATGGTGGTGCTGGTCTCGGGGATCAGCCTTGCGGGCTACCTGGCGCTGCGCCTGGCCGGCGCGAAGAGGAGCCTGCCCCTCGTCGGCGCGTTCGGGGGCCTCGTGTCGAGCACGGCGACGACCCTGGTTTACGCGCGGCAGGCCGCCGTCCATTCCGCGATGGCCCCGGTCGGCGGCGCCATCGTCTCGATCGCCAACCTGGTGGTGCTGGTGCGCCTGGGCGTCGTGAGCGCCGTGGTCGCTCCCGCGGCGCTGCCGGTGATGCTGCCCGTGCTCGCGAGCGGGCTGGCATTCGGCGTGGTTCCGCTCGCGTGGCGGATGCGCACGCTGATGGAAAAATCGGAGCTCCAGGTGCCGCAGCTCGACAACCCGACCAACCTGCGGGTCGCGATCGGCTTCGGCGCGCTCTACGCGCTCATCCTGTTCGGCTCGGCGTGGCTTGCCGAGCGCGCCGGCAGCCAGGGCCTCTATGCGATCGCGATACCCAGCGGCTTCACGGACGTGGACGCGATCACGCTCTCGAGCCTGACGCTGTTCAACGGCGCGACGGTGAGCGCGGCGGTCGCGGCGAGAGTAGTGGGCCTGGCGTACGCCTCGAACGCCGCGTTCAAGCTTGCGTTGCTGTTCTTTCTGGGCGGCCGCGAGCTGTTCAAGCAGTGCGCGCCGGCGTTCGTCGCCTCGGTCATCGGCATCGGGGCGGGCATTATCCTGTTTGCCTAGAGGCGATCGCGACGACCGCATGGCTACCGTCGCCAACCGCACCCGCGTCGTGATCATGGGCGCGGCGGGCCGGGACTTCCATAACTTCAACGTCGTCTATCGCGGCGACCCGGCGCGGGACGTGGTCGCGTTCACCGCCGCGCAGATTACCGGCATCGCGGGCCGGCGCTATCCGCGCGCCCTCGCCGGCAGCCTCTATCCGAAGGGCATTCCCATCATCGGCGAGGACGAGCTCGAGAGCTGGTGCCGCGAGCACCAGGTCGGCGAGGTGGTGTTCGCCTACAGCGACATCGCGCACGCCGAAGTGATGCACCGGGCCTCGCGCGCGCTCGCCACGGGAGCCGATTTCATCCTGCTCGGGCCCGCGCGCACCATGCTGCGGTCCGCCATACCGGTGATCGCCGTGTCCGCGGTGCGCACCGGGTGCGGCAAGTCGCAGACCGCGCGCTGGCTGTCCGGCCTGCTGCGCCGGCACGGCCTGCGTGTGGCGGTGATCCGCCACCCCATGCCGTACGGCGACCTCGCGCGGCAGGCGGTGCAGCGCTTCGCGTCGCGGGCCGATCTCGACGCGGCGGACTGCACGATCGAGGAGCGCGAGGAGTACGAGCCGCATCTCGCCGCCGGCAACGTCGTGTTCGCCGGGGTGGACTACGAGCGGGTACTGCGGCAGGCGGAGGCCGCCGCCGAGGTGATCCTGTGGGACGGCGGCAACAACGACTTTCCGTTCATCCGCCCGGACCTGCACATCGTGCTCGTCGACCCCCTGCGCCCCGGGCACGAGACCACCCACCACCCGGGAGAGGCGGTCCTGCGCACGGCCGACGTGATCGTCGTGGCCAAGACCGATGCCGCGGCAGCCGTCGAGGTGCAACGCGTGACCGAAACGGCGCGCCGCATCAACCCGCGCGCCGCGATCATCCGCGCGGCATCGCCGGTGGCGCTTGACGACGAAGCCGCCGTGCGGGGGAAGCGCGTCCTCGTCATCGAGGACGGGCCGACCACGACGCATGGCGGCATGCCGTACGGCGCGGGCTACGTGGCCGCGACGCGCGCGCAGGCGGCCTCGATCGTGGATCCGCGCCCGTTCGCGCCGCCGGAACTGGCGGCGATATACGCGGAGCATCCCCATCTCGGGCCGGTCGTGCCGGCCCTGGGGTATACCGGCGCGCAGCTCGCGGCGCTGCGCCAGACGATCGATGCGGCACCGGCTGACGTGGTGGTATCCGCCACGCCGATCGACCTCGCGGCGCTGATCGCGGTCGACAAGCGGATCGTGCGTGCGCGCTACGAGTACGCCGAAGCGGAAGAACCCGGTCTTGCCGGCGCGGTGGAATCCTTCCTCGCGCGCAGCGGCCTCGCGGCGCGGGAGGAGTGAAATCAGGTTCGGCCCTGGCCAGGCGCGCGTCCCGCACCGGAGCGCCGGGGGGGCCGGAAAGCGCTCACCGGCCTGCGGCGCTTGAGTATCGTCAGCCAGCTCCCGGCGACGGGCCGCGTGGTGTCGATCTTCAGCATGAACGAGGTTTCCTCCGCGGCGGCCGGCTCGCGCGCGGCGAGTTGGCGTTCGAGCACCACGCTGCCGGCTTCGGATGCGTCGCCGCCGCGGGCGGCACGCTGCGCGACACGCTGGCGCAGCACCCTTTCCGGCGCTTCGAACGCGAGAATCGTGAAGGGCATCCTGCTGCGTTCGGCGAACGCGCGGAACGGCTCGCGTTCCGCTTGCTTGAGAAACGCCGCGTCCACCACGACGGAATAACCCTGGGTCAGGATGGTCTGTGCCAATTGCGCGAGGCGGGCGTAGGTCGCGGCGGTAGCCTGCGGCGTGTAGAGGCCCGTGCCGACACCCGAGTCCGAGCGCGCGAGCGGGTCGAGCCCGTGCAGCCGCTTGCGCTCGATGTCGGAGCGCACCCGCACGGCGCCGACCTGCTCGACGAGCTCGTCGGTGGCGGTGGTCTTGCCCGAGCCGGAAACTCCGTGAGCGATGTAGAGCGCCGGCGCCGGCGGGTGCGACAGGCTTTCCGCCAGGCGCACGTAGCCGTTGAAGGCGAGCTTCAGCCGCGACCGGGCGGAGACCAGCTGGTTCGTCTGCTGCGAGCGCAGGAGGTGGATTTTCGCGCGCACCAGGGCGCGGTACACCAGGTAGAACCGGAAGACCTCGAGCCCGCCGTAGTCACCGCTCTGCTCCAGGTAGCGGTTGAGAAAACGCCACGCCAGCTCCGGGTGCTCGCGGTCCACGAGGTCCATGAACAGGAACGCGACCTCGCTCATGACGTCGATCCACCGGAACGCGTCGCTGAACTCGATACAGTCGAACGGCACCGGCGCGCCGCCGATGACGGCGATGTTGCCGAGGTGCAGGTCGCCGTGGCACTCGCGCACGCAGCCCTGCTGCCGGCGCGCCTCGATCGCGAACCGACGCGCCTCGAATTCGTGCCGGGTCCACTGCTCCAGCGCGAGCAGGGCGGCCTTGTCCCGCGCCTGCACCAGCAGCGGCTGCATCTCGTTGAAGTTGTCGAGCGCCGGCGCGAGCACGGCGGCGGCGGAACCGAGGCGCGCATCCGATTTCGCAGCCGGCGCGGCGGAGTGAAACTGCGCGATGCGCCGGGCGAGGGCGTCGATCTCGAGCGCGCCAAACCGCCCGTGCTCGATCAGGCGCGCGGCCAGCGCGTCCTGCGGGAATTCGCGCATCTTGACCGCGCAGTCGAGGAGCGGCCCGGTGCCGTTGATGCGCGGCGCGTCCGGCGTGCCGCGGATCTCGACCACTTCCAGGTACAGGTCCGGGGCGAGCCGGCGGTTGAGCCGCAGCTCCTCCTCGCAATAGTAGCGGCGCAGGCCGAGCGTGGTGAAATCGACGAAGCCGAGGTTGACCGGCTTCTTGATCTTGTAGGCGTAGGTCCCGGTCAGCACGACCCACGAGATGTGGGTCTCGATGAGCTGCACGCGCCCGATGGGGTGCGGAAAGCACTCGCGGCGGTTGAGCCGGGTCGCCAGCGGCGCCGCCGACTGGAGAGGCGTGGTGTCGCGCATGCCGCGGTTCATGAAAGCCCGAGACGGAGTTCGATCCGTTCCATTGCAGCGCAGTATGCCCGTAAAGAGCGGGTAGCGGTCAGCGCTCCATAGCGTGCGGGTCGTCCTTCGGATCGCCGTCGCGGCGTTCCAGCCTGAGCCCGATCGCTTCGAGCGCGATGCCAGCGGCGAGCAGCAGGACGCCGGCCAGGGATTCCGGGGCAAGCCACATGAAGAGGCCCCCCGTCACCACGAAGACGGCGCCGACGATGCGCCGCGGAAGCCGCTTGCGTATCATGGTTCTCACCCGCTGGCCCCTGGACCCATGGCCCAGTAGACTGCGAAAACGGCCGCCCCGGCTTGATTTAGGTCAACCCGGCAAGTAGCCGGCCGGGGCAAGATCAGCCCAACCCTCAGGGAGACCCCATCATGTTCGAAGCCGCCGAACTCGGGCACAAATTGTCCAAGGGCGAGTACAAGCGCATCGAGCCCAAGCTGCGCGCCGACCTGCTCGACGCCCAGTACGATCTCTTCAAGAACGGCAAGTTTCCCGTCGTCGCGCTGATCTCGGGCGTGCGCGGCGCCGGCAAGGGCGAGACGGTGAGACTGCTCAACGAATGGATGGATCCCCGCCACATCCACACGCACGCCTTCGACACCCCCAGCGACGAAGAGCGCGAGCGCCCGCCGATGTGGCGCTTCTGGCGCGCGCTGCCGCCGAAAGGGCGCATCGGCATCCTGTTCGGCTCGCCGATGTGGCGCTTCTGGCGCGCGCTGCCGCCGAAAGGGCGCATCGGCATCCTGTTCGGCTC
>MERD01000071.1:186776-186879 GCA_001771935.1 Betaproteobacteria bacterium RIFCSPLOWO2_02_FULL_67_26 | reverse complement strand
CGCGTCGGAGAGCGGCAGGAAATTGGCAAGCGGCCGCTCGATGATCTTCAGGCCGTGCTCGGCGAGCCGCAGGTCGCGGATCACCTTGGGGTGCAGCAGGCTC
>MERD01000071.1:165517-186655 GCA_001771935.1 Betaproteobacteria bacterium RIFCSPLOWO2_02_FULL_67_26 | reverse complement strand
AGGCGCAGGTGAGCCCGTTGTGGCCGCCCCCGACGATGAGCGCGTCGTACGGTTTGCGATTCGGCATGGGCAAGAGTGGCGCGCTCGGCGGGATTCGAACCCACGACCCTTGGCTTCGGAGGCCAATACTCTATCCTCTGAGCTACGAGCGCGCGGGCATGAGTTTAGCACAGCGCGATTCGACTATCGCCCCGAAATCAAGGTATTACGCAACGAAGACGGCCGCTATATAATGCGCGCTTCAAGGAGCGCGCAGTCATGGCCGAAATCCAAGTCGAAGAACACGCCTCGCCGATCAAGACGCCCAAGCAGCTCGTCATCGTGGTGGTGCTCGCGTTCGCGGTGCCGATCGTGCTGATCGTGATGCTCACGCAGCTCGTCACCGGCGGCGGCGATACCGGCAAGAGCAACCCGGGAATGTCGGACGAGGCGATCGCGAAACGCATCAAGCCGGTCGGCGACGTCGCAGTGGATCCGAGCCAGCCCGCGCCCGCTGCCGCCGCTCCGGCGGCGGTGCAAGTCGCCGCGGCACCGGCACCAGGTGCGGCGCCCGCTGCCGCCGCCACGGCGGATGCCGGCAAGGGCAAGGCGGTGTTCGACTCCGCGTGCACGGTGTGCCACACCGCCGGCGTCGCCGGCGCGCCCAAGACCGGCGACAAGGCCGCCTGGGCGCCACGCCTGAAAACCGGCATGGACGCGCTCTACGCGAGCTCGATCAAGGGCAAGAACGCGATGCCGCCCAAGGGCGGCAACATGTCGCTTGCCGATGCCGACGTGAAGGCGGCGGTGGACTACATGGTCGGCCTCGTCAAATGAGGCGTGATGGGTGATGGGTGATGAGCAAGGGCGCAGCGGTCGCTGCGCCTTTTTTGTTTGGTTCAGCCTTCAACGATTCAAGACCACTCACTACTCACCACTCACTGCTCACTGAAGCAATGGCAACCATTGCGATTGGCGACGTCCAGGGCTGCTACGACCAGCTGATGCGGCTGCTCGAGCGCGCGCAGTACGACGAGCGGCGCGACGTGCTGTGGTTCGTCGGCGACCTGGTGAACCGCGGGCCGCAGTCCGCCCGGACGGTGCGCTTCGCGATGAGCCTCGGCGCGCGCCAGGTGACCGTGCTCGGCAATCACGACTTGGCGCTGCTCGTCATCGCGGACGGCATCAGGAAGCCGCACCGGGGCGACACGTTCGACGACATCCTGTCCGCCCCCGACCGCGACGCGCTCATCTCGTGGTTGCGGCACCAGAAGATGATGCATGCCGGCGACGGCTATGCCATGGTGCACGCGGGGCTGCTCCCGCAGTGGCGCATCGCGCAGGCGCTCGCCCTCGCGCGCGAGGTGGAAACCGCGCTGCAGGGGCCCGATCACCGAGAATTCCTCAGGCACATGTACGGCAACGAGCCCGTGCGCTGGCGCGACGATCTCGCCGGTTACGACCGGCTGCGCGTCGTCGTCAATGCCATGTCGCGAATGCGGCTCGTCGACGCCGAGGGCGCGATGGAGTTCAGCCACAAGACGGGGCTCTCCGGCCTGCCCGCCGGTTACGTGCCGTGGTACGACGCGCCCAACCGCGCGAGCCGCGACGCCGCCATCGTCTTCGGCCATTGGGCGGCGCTCGGCCTGCACGTGCGCGAGGACGTGATTTGCCTCGACAGCGGCTGCGTCTGGGGACGCTCGCTCAGCGCGCTGCGGCTCGAGGACCGGCGGCTGTTCCAGCTCGACTGCCCGGAGCTTAAGGGAACAGCGAGCGAAGACTAGCCGCGCGCGCCCGGCTCATAGGTTGCGCAGCGCGGCTGCAAGCGCCAGCGCAACAGGGAGCGATTTAATGGTTTCAATGCAAGAGCACCGACTCACCAAGGCTTGCTGCCGAAGGCTTCCTGGTAGCGCTGCTCGATCTCGTCGCGCGTGAACTGGTGGTTCTGGCCGCCGCGCCGCGCGATCTTGATCGCGCCGAGCAGCGACGCGATCCGCCCGGTCACCGGCCAGTCGAGGCCCGCGGCGATGCCGTAGAGCAGGCCCGCGCGAAACGCGTCGCCGCAGCCCGTCGGGTCCACCACCGCTTCCGGCTTGACGCTCGGGATCTCGTGGCGCCGTCCGTTCGACATGATGAGCGAGCCTTTCGCCCCCATCGTCACCACCAGCGCCCTTACCGTCCGCGCCAGCTCCTCGAGTCTCTTCCCGGTGCGCTCCTCCAGCATCCGCCCCTCGTAATCGTTCACCGCGACGTAGCTCGCCAGGTTCACGAAGCCGGACAACTCCTCGCCGCTGAACATCGGCAGGCCCTGGCCGGGATCGAATATGAACGGGACGCCGGCCGCGTGGAACTCGCGCGCGTGCTGCAGCATGCCGTCCCGGCCATCGGGGGCGACGATGCCGAGCGTCGCGCCCTTGGCCGCGTGAACGTGGTTCTCGTGCGAGTGGTTCATGGCCCCGGGATGGAACGCCGTGATCTGGTTGTCGTCGAGGTCGGTGGTGATGAAGGCCTGCGCGGTGAAGGTGCCGGGTATGCGACGCACGTGCTCCTGCGGCAGCTTGAGCTTCCGCAGCCGCTCGTCGTACGGCAGGTAGTCGTCGCCGACCGTGGCCATGATGAGCGGGGTCCCGCCCAGCATGCCGAGGCTGTAGGCGATGTTGCCGGCGCAGCCGCCGAACTCGCGGCGCAGGTCCGGCACCAGGAACGCGACGTTCAGAATGTGCAGCTGGTCGGGCAGGATGTGGTTCCTGAAGCGGTCGCGAAACACCATGATGGTGTCGTAGGCGATCGAGCCGCAGATCAGCGTGCGCATGGCGGGTGAATTCCGGAGGGAAATATGACGAAATTATAACCGGCTGCGAATTCACGCAAGGAATGCCGTGCAAGGTTGCGCCCTGTCGCAAATATTTCACCCCGCGGTCACCGCTACTTCGTACTCGGACGGCACACTGCGCGCGTGGCAAACTCGATTGCCCGCCTCGCCTGGCTCGCACCGCTGGCGCTCTTCAGCGAAGATGCGCTCGCCTGGGGACTCTATACCCATGTTTATTTCACCCAACTCCTGATCTGGGCGATCCCGCTCGCCGACCCGCGCTTCCGGGCCGCGGTGCGCCGCCTCCCGGACCTGCTGCTCGCGGGAGCATGCCTGCCCGACGTCGCGCTCGTCGGTCGCTATACCGGGGCGCCGGCGTTCAACACCACGCACCAGTGGTCGGTGGCGCGCCGGCTGCTGGCGCGGGCGCACGACGACGAGACGCGCGTGCTCGCGCTCGGGTACGCGAGCCACCTGCTCGCGGACGTCGTCGCGCACAACCATTTCGTCCCCGCCCACGAGCAGATGTGGCTCGACCGCCCGGTCGTGACCCACGCCGCGTCGGAATGGGCGATGGACGCTCACGTGACGCCCCACCTCTTCGCGCGGCCTGCCGAGTTGCTGAACCGCCATCGCCAGCGCGTCGTGGACTACGCGGCGGAGCATTTCGGATGCGGCCGGGACGCGTCGGGGCGCGCGCTCGTATGCCTCGGCAACGGCGAAGCGCTGCTGCGCGCGTCGCGCCTGCCGCAGCTGCTGCTGCGCGGCGCCGGCGCGCTCGACGGCCGCCTGCGGCGACGCTTCGATTGGTACATCGCCGAGACCGCCGCGCGGCTGGGCCAGATCAACCGCGTGATCGAGGGCGACGCGCCGGTCTGGCACGCGGAGATCGACGGCGCCTCCAGGGCAGAAGCGCGCGCGCCGGCCCTGACCTCCCGCGCTTTCGGGCAGCCGCTGCCGCAGGATTTCTTCTGACTTCCCGAAACTAGCCCAGCAACGACACGCCGGCGATCGCGGCGCCGAGCAGTGCTCCGGCCAGCACGTCGCTCGGGTAGTGCAGCCCGAGCATCACGCGCGATGCGGCCACCAGCAGCGTGAACGGCACCGCCAGCCACGCGAGCCATGGGTAATAGGACACCGCCACCATCGTGAAGGCCACGGCGTGCAGCACGTGGCCGGAAGGGAAACTGAAGTGGTCGAGCGGCGCGGCGAAGGGCACGATGTCCGGCCGCACCTCGTACGGCCGCGGCCGCAGCGTCCGGCCCTTGACCCACTTGTAGAGCGCGGTGCAGGCGAGGCCCGCCGCGATCATGTGCAGGACGGCGGGCGCCGCGTCCGTGCCGAACCGCAGCAGGAGCGCGAGCATCAGCGCGTACCAGGCCACCCCGTCGCCCAGGCAGCTGATCCCCCGGAACGGGGCGCGCACCCAGGCGTGGCGTCCGGCGCGGTTGAGTTTCAGCGCAACCGCGCCGTCCCAGCGCGCGATGCGCTCAAGCGGGTAGGCCGGAATATTCATGCGGGTGTCCATTGGCGAGCTCGAGCAGCGCGCTTTCGAACTCGCTGACGATCCAGGACCAGTCGAGTTTTCCGGCGACGGTGCAGGCGCCCGCGCCGAGCCGCTTGACCTGCTCGCGGTCGCCGGCCAGGGTCACGGCCAATCCCGTGAAATCCGCCGCGTCGTCGAAGCGCGCGAGTAGCCCGCTCAACGCGTGACGGATGTGCTGGGCGGCGGCGGCGTAATCGTAGGCGACCACGGCGAGCCCGCTCGCCATGGCTTCCATGGTGACGTTGCCGTAGGTCTCGGTCGTGCTCGGGAAAAGAAAGATGTCGCCGGAAGCAAAATGCGCCGCGAGGTCATGGCCGATGCGCATGCCGGCAAAGATGTGCTGCGGATGGCGCGCCTGGAGCGCCGCGCGATCAGGGCCGTCGCCCACCAGCACCAGCCGCATCCGGGGATTCGCCTGGCGCATGGCGTCGAAGGCGCTCAGCACCAGCGGCAGGTTCTTCTCCGGCGCGATGCGCCCGACGTAGATTGCCACCATGTCCTCGCCGCCCGCGCCCCAGCGTGCGCGCAGCTGCGCGCTGCGGTGGCGCGGGGTGAACAGGGCCGTGTCCACCCCGCGCGACACCACCCGCAGGTTTTTCAGGCCGAGCTGCGCCAGCTCGTTGCGTATGGGCTCGGTCGGCACCATGGTGCAGAGCGCCCGGTTGTGAAACTTCCGCAGGTAGGCCGCGATCGGCTTGTTGAGCCAGCCAATGCCGTAGTGCTTGGTGTAGGTGTGGAAGTTGGTGTGGAAGTCGGTGGATACGGGCAGCTTCAGCTTGTGAGCGGCGGCGAGCGCCGACCATCCGAGCGGCCCCTCGGTCACGATGTGCACGATGTCCGGGCGCTTCAGCGCCCACAGGCGGACGAGCGCCTGCTTGGCGGGCAGGCCCATCTTGAGCGCGTCGTAGCGCGGGATCGGCACGCCCGGCTTGAGCACTTCCTCGAGGTTCGGCTGGATCGCCGGGTTGTCGTCGCGGTGCTGGCGCGGCCGGACCAGCTGCACCTGGTGCTCCCGGTGCTGCAGCCCTGCCACCATGCGGCCGATCGTCATCGCCACGCCGTTGACCTCCGGCGGATAGGTCTCGGTCACGATCGCGATGCGCAGGCTGCGCAGGACCGGCGGCAGCTGCTGCATCAGGATCTGCGCACTGTCCATGGCGCGCAGGATCGGCCACCAGCAAGAAAATCCCGTGAAAATTTAATGATCTTTTGGTGACAGCTCAAGCCGCGGCTGAAGCTCCACCGCTTGTGGCCTGAAAATTAACCCTGTCATCGGGACGTCATCTGGCGGCAATGCAACCGAAACAAACATCCGCCGCTACAATCGCATCTTCCGATACCCCGAAAGGAGACAGTGCATGCTCAAGGAATTCAGGGAATTCGCGGTGCGCGGCAACGTCGTCGACATGGCGGTCGGCATCATCATCGGCGCCGCGTTCGGCAAGATCGTGGACTCGCTGGTGAAGGACGTGATCATGCCGCCGATCGGGCTGCTGCTCGGCAAGGTGGACTTCGCCAACCTGTTTGTCGTGCTGAAGCAGGGCGCGCAGGCCGGCCCCTACCTCAGCGTCGAGGCGGCGCAGAAAGCGGGCGCGGTGACGTTCAACTACGGCGTATTCGTCAACACCGTGATCTCGTTCGTGATCGTCGCGTTCGCGGTGTTCCTGCTGGTGCGCGCCATCAACGAGATGCGGCGCAAGGAGGAGCAGAAACCGGCCGAACCGGCCGCGACGCCGGAGGAAATCACGCTGCTGAGGGAAATCCGGGATGCCGTCAGGAAATAGTGCGCGCCGAACTGTCACCGAATTGATCTACATCAAGTAGCACGGCTCCGCTTCCCGCGAGAATCGGCGTCGTTTCGACGGTTGGAAACGACCTGTGAGCCTGATCCGAGCCGAAAAGCTGACCAAGACCTACCGTGCCGGGGACGTCGAAGTCCCCGCGGTGCGGGGCGTGGATTTCGTCATCGAGCCCGCTTCCTTCGCCGCGTTCGTCGGGCCCTCGGGCAGCGGCAAGAGCACGCTGCTCAACATGGTCGGCTGCCTCGATACACCGAGCGGCGGGCGGCTGACCGTGCTCGATACCGATGTCGCCTCCCTCGACCGGCGCACCGGCGCCGAGTTCCGCGGCCGCCACATCGGGTTCATCTTCCAGGACTTCAACCTGATCCCGGTGCTCACGGCTTACGAGAACATCGAGTACCCGCTGATCATGGTCCAGGAATGGCCCGCCGCCCGGCGCCGCGAGCAGGTGATGCGCATGCTCGCCGCCGTCGGCATGGCCAACCAGGCGAACAAGCGGCCCGACCAGCTCTCCGGCGGCCAGAAGCAGCGCGTCGCGGTCGCGCGCGCGCTCGTCGCCAACTCCAGGCTGGTGCTCGCCGACGAGCCGACCGCCAACCTCGACCACGACACCGCCTACCGCATCATCGCGCTCATGAAGACGATGCGCGACGAGTTGAAGACCACCTTCGTCTTTTCCACGCACGACCCCAAGATCATGCGCGAAGCGGAAGTGACCTTCACGCTGGAGGACGGCCGGCTCGCGCAGAACAGCGCCGGAAAGCATGGTTAAGATCCTCGAAATCGCCGCGCGCAACCTCCTGCGCTACCGCCGCCGCACGCTCCTCACCTCGCTGCTGGTGGTGATCGGCATCGCGGCGGTGCTGCTGTTCGTCGCCATCACCGGCTCGTTCAAGGCGTTGATGATCGGACAGATCACGGACTCGATGCTCGGCCACCTGCAGGTGCACCGACGCGGCTACGTGGCGTCCATCGAGAGCCTGCCGCTCAATCTCAACATGCCGCCGCAACTGGCCGCGCAGGCCGTCAAGGCGCTCGACGGCAATCCGGATGTCGAGGCGTACGCGCCGCGCATCAAGTTCGGCGCCATGTTCAGCAACTTTACCGAAACCACCAGCGTTCGGGTCAACGGCGTCGATCCCGGGCGGGAGAACAGCGTCACACCCCTGTTGGCGGGCCGTCAACTGGACGGCGAGCGCGGCGGCGCGCTCGTGAAGCGGGGCGAGATGCTGGTGCCGGTGCTGGTCGCGCGCGGACTGCAGGTGAAGGCGGGCGACACGGTCGTGCTGGTCACCACCAACAAGGACGGCTCGGTCAACGGCAAGACGTTCGTGGTCCGCGGCACGCTCGAGAGCGCGACCGGCCCGGGCGGGCGCGACGGCTACGTCCACATCGAAGATGCCCGCGAGCTGCTGCGCATGACCGAGCCCGAGGTGACGGAGTTCGCCGTGCGCGTCAAGCGCCAGGAGCGGGTCGAGCGCGTGACGGCCGCCCTCGTCGACGAACTTGCCGCGGTGAAGAACAAGCAGGGCGCCGCCGCCCTGGAGGTGCACTCCTGGCAGCGGCTCACGCCGTTCGCCAACATCGCCAACATGATCGACGTGTTGACGCTCGCCATCAAGGTGATGCTGGTGTCGATCGTGCTGGTGGCCATCATGAACGTGATGGTGATGGCGGTCTACGAGCGCATCCGCGAAATCGGCACGATCGCCGCGATCGGCACGCCGCCGCGGCGCATCCTGGCCCTGTTCCTCACCGAGGGGCTGCTGCTGGGCGTGCTCGGCAGCGTGATCGGTACCGGGATCAGCCTCGGCGGCATCTACGCGCTCAACGTGTGGAAGATCAGTTACAACTTCGGCCAGCAGCAGGGCCTGTTGCTCGCGCCGGCGATCGGAGTGCAGGACGTGCTGTCGATCGCGGGGATGGTGATCGTCGTCGCGGTCCTCGCTAGCCTGCAACCGGCCTGGAAAGCTTCCCGCATGGACCCGATCACCGCGCTGCGCCACGTCTGAAATCCGGGAAGAAAAACAATGAGACTGCTCGCCCTGCTGCTCACCCTCATGCTCGCATGCCCCGCTGCCTGGGGTGCGGACGCCAACGACATCCTGAAGAAGGTGGACCGCAACCTCGAGCCCGAGAGTTACGAGATGTACCGCAAGCTCATCAATATCGAGCCGAGCGGGGCGAAGAAGGAATACGTGCTCTACTCCGTGAAGAAGGGCCGCGACAAGGTCGTCGCGTTGTTCCTTTCGCCCCCCAGCGACGCGGGACGCGCGACGCTGCGCGACGGCGACAACATGTGGCTCTACATCCCCAACGTCGGCAAGCCGGTGCGCATCACGAGCCTGCAGTCGGTGGTGGGGGGCGTATTCAACAACGCGGACATCCTGCGCGTCGACTACTCGGTCGAGTACAACGCCGAGTCGGCGCAGGAGGAGAAGGACGCCTACCTGCTCAACCTCAAGGCGCGCACCGGGGAAGTCGCCTACGACCGGCTCAAGATGTGGGTCGACCGCAAGGTCCTGCTGCCGGTGAGAATCGAGGCCTACGCGGCGAGCGGATTGCTGATCAAGACGCTGCACTTCAAGGATATCAAGGACTTCGGCGGCGGCATCCGGCGGCCGGCCACGGTGGAGACCGACAGCCCGCTCTACAAGGGCCACCGCTCGATCATGCTCTACTCGCAGCTGAAGAAGCGCGAGTTCCCCGACGAGGTGTTCACGCTCAACTACCTGTCGCGGGTCGAAGACCTGCGCAAGTGATGCTCGTCCGGGCGCTGGCGGTCTGCGTGCTGGCGCTCGCCGCGGCGGCAGCGCATGCCGCGGAGGAGTTCACCTTCGACGCCACCGAGTTCCAGAAGAAGCCGCTCGAGCTCGGCGGCTACGTCGAGCTCAAGCAGCAGCACTTCACGCTCAACCCGGACGGCGCGCTCTATCTCCTCAATTTTTACCGGGAGCCGCGGTCTTATCTCGATGACACCACGCTCACGCTGAAACCCTCGGGTGTGCTGCGGCGCGGCGCCGTGAGCCTCAACTTCAGGGCCCACCTCGAAGGCGACTGGGAGACGCGCGGGTTCGACCGCCTCGCCCGCTTCGACGAGTTCTACGGGTCGTACAAGCCGGACCCCGGCTTCACGCTCGACGCCGGCAAGGTCTCGCTCAAATGGGGCAAGGGCTACGCATGGAACCCGGTCGCCTTCGTCGAGCGCGTCAAGGATCCCAACGATCCCGACCTCGCGCGCGAGGGCTTCACCCTGCTGACCGCGGACTGGATCCGCAATTTCGACGGCGCGCTGCGCACCGTGGCCTTCACCCCGGTCGTGCTGCCGGCGAGCCCCGACATCAACCCGGACTTCGGCGCGGGCCGGCATCTGAACGCGGCGGCCAAGCTCTATCTCCTCTACCGGGACACCGACATCGATTTCATGATACTCAGCAACGGCAGCCGCAGCCGCCGCTACGGGGCCGATTTCTCCCGGAATATCACCAGCAACCTGGAAATTCACGGGGAGCTTGCCCGCATCGAGGACACGCAACGCCAGGTGACGACCGCCGCCGGGCAGGCGACGCTGGTGCGGGGCGCGGCCACGAGCTACCTCCTCGGCGCGCGCCACCTCTCGGAGCGCGATACGACCACCGTTCTCGAGTACTACCGCAACGGCCCGGGGTTGTCGGAAGACGAAATGAAGAATTTCGTCAGGTTCGTGGACAGCGCCTACGCGCAGTATCTCGCGACCGGGAACGACGCGGCCCTAGCGCGCGCCGCCAACCTCGCCCGCAACGGCTACGGCCGGCCCAACCCGGGGCGCGACTACCTCTACCTGCGGGTGAGCCAGAAGGAACCCTTCGACATCCTCTACTTCACGCCGGCGATCACGGTCATGGCCAACGCGGCCGATCACAGCACGTCGGTCGCGCCGGAGCTCTTGTACACCGGGTTCAACAACGTCGAACTCAAGCTGCGCGCCTTCTTCCTCAACGGCGGCGCGGGCACCGAGTTCGGCGAGAAGCAGAACCGCCGCCGCATCGAGCTGCAGGCGCGGCTCTATTTCTAGCCGAGCAGGACCAGGGCCCAGATCACCGGGACGTTGACGAGCGAGAGGAACACCGCGGCGCTGCCGATGTCCTTGGCGCGCTTGGCGAGCAGGTGGTTTTCCAGGGAGATACGATCGACCGCGGCTTCCACGGCGGAATTGAGCAGCTCGACGATGAGGACCAGCAGGACAGCCCCGATCATGAGCGCCCTGCCCGTGCCGCTCGCCGGCAGGAAAAACGCGAGGGGAATGAGGATCGCCGCCAGCAGCACCTCCTGGCGGAACGCATCCTCGTGCCGGAACGCGGCGGCAAGCCCGTCGAGCGAATAGAACAGCGCGTTCCAGATCCGAAGCAGGCCGGTCTTGCCTTTGTGCGGGCTTTCCATGGTCAGCCTCCGGCCACGAGTTCCCGGTAGGCCGTCGCGTCGAGCAGCGCGCCGAACTCCGACGCGTCGGCCGGCCTGATGCGAAACAGCCACGCCGCGTAGGGCTCCTGGTTGAGTTTCTCCGGCGCGTCGGCGAGCGCCGCGTTGACCGCGACGATCTCCCCGGAAACCGGCGCGGGGATGTCGGAGGCCGCCTTGACCGACTCGACGACGGCGCACGCTTCTCCCTGCTTCACCTTGCGGCCGATCACCGGATGCTGCACGAACACCACGTCGCCGAGCTGCTCCTGGGCGTGAAACGTGATGCCGACTGTCTCCGTGCCGTCGGCCTCCACGCGAACCCACTGGTGCGTAGCGGTGTATTTCAGGTTGTCGGGGATTTTCATGTACCGGTCAAGTGCGTTTTTTCTAAGGTTGCGGGGCGGGCAGCAGATCCAGGCGGAAGCCCGCAGGATTGAGTTCGCCGGTATCGAGATCGAGCCGGATGGTGATTTCCGCGTTGGCCGGTATGCCGGCCGCGGCGTCCCGGCCGCGCTCGAGGTATTCCGTCGGGGTGAAAATGCGCCGCGCCAGCGTATGCTCCTTGGTATTGGTGAGGACGAGGTCGAGCGCCGGGTAACCGAGGTCCAGATCGGCGTGGTTGCGCAGCGTGGCGGTCAACTGGATGATCCCGGGGCGCGACCGGTCCAGCGCCTGCAGGTCGGAGGCCTCGATCGCAATCTGCCTGGGGCGCTGCGGCGGGGCGACCGTGCAGCGCAGCAGGTCGCAGAACTGGACGAGGTAGGGCTTCAGCCCGGGATACTGCGCGGCGAGGTCGCCCCGGTGGTAATAGGCAGCCTGACCGGCGAGCGCGAACAGGAGCAGGGCGGATCCCGCGGCCCACATCCGCGCGCGGCGCGCGCGCCCGGGGTCGGGAAATAGTTCCTCGTCGAGGGAAAGCTGCTCGGGCGCCGGGCCGTAGTCCCGGTCATCGTAGACCAACTCGGAGCCGCGCGCCGCGGCAGGTTGCGATGCCGTCGCCACCACCGGCTCGAGCTCGAATCCGGGCGTCTCCCCTGCGCCCGCACCCTGCGCCGCCGCCTGCGCGGGCTCGGGCAGCGTGACGAGCGCCTTGAGGCCGTCGAATACGGCAAGGCACTGGCCGCACCGCACCTGGCCGTCATGAGCCTGCAGCTGCTGCGAGGTCACGCGGAACGTGGTGGTGCAGGACGGGCAGCGGGTGATCATGCTCATGCGCGCCGGCTGCCTTCGAGCAGCACCCAGCCTTCGTCCTCGCCGGACGCATCGAGATCGAACCACGGGCGATAGGCCGTTGCGACCTCGTCGGTCTGGCCGCAGAGCAGCCCCGCCAGCGCAATCCGGCCCCGCGGCGCGGTGAGCCGCGCAAGCAGCGGCGCGAGCACGATGAGCGGACGGGCGAGGATGTTGGCGACCACGATCTGGGCGGGCTGCCGGATGGCGCCGGCGGCGTCGTGAAATGTGGCTTGCACTCGATTTTGACCGGCATTGCGGCGCGCCGCAAGCAGCGCCTGCGCGTCGATGTCCACGCCGTCGGCGCGCGCCGCCCCGAGCTTCATCGCCGCAATCGCGAGCACGCCGGAGCCGCAGCCGTAATCGAGCATGGATTCCCCGCCGCGCACTACGCGCTCGAGCCAGCGCAGGCACATCCGCGTGGTGGGGTGGCTGCCGGTGCCGAACGCGAGCCCCGGATCAAGCCCGATATTGATCGCGCCCGCATCCGGCGCCGCGTGCCAGCTCGGCACGATCCACAGCCGCGATGAAATCCGGATCGGCGTGAACTGCTCCTGGCTCACGCGCACCCAGTCCTGCTCGGCAACGGGATGCGCGCGGTACGGTGAGGGCGCGATGCCGGCCCGCCGGCAAGCGGCCGCAACCAGCCCCGTGACGTCGGTGTGCTGCTCGACCAGGGCGCTCACGCGGCTGCGCCGCCAGGGGCGCGGGACCCCTGCCCCGCCCTCTGCGAACACCGGCTGTTCGGCCGGCGAGCCCGCATCGGCGTCCGCGACGTCGACGCTCGCCGCGCCGGCTTCGAGCAGGGCGTCGGATACCGCCTCGACGTCAGCCGCGGCGACGTCGAAGGAAACGGAGAGCCACGCCACGGCCCATTACTCTTCACGCGCCAGCTTGGCGAGCCGCTGCTCGAGATAGTGGATGCTGGTGCCGCCGCGCAGGAAGGCCGCGTCCCGGAGCAGTTCCTGGTGCAGCGGAATATTGGTCTTGATGCCCTCGATCACCGTTTCGGAGAGCGCGATGCCGAGCCGCGCGATCGCCTGCGCGCGGTTGTCGCCGTAGGCGATGATCTTGCCGAGCAGGGAATCGTAGTGCGGCGGCACGAAATAGCCGTTGTAGGCGTGCGAGTCCACGCGGATGCCGGGGCCGCCCGGCATGTGGAACGAGGTGATGCGCCCCGGCGAGGGCGTGAAACGATACGGATCCTCCGCGTTGACGCGGCATTCGATGGCGTGGCCGCGGAACTGCACGTCGCGCTGCCGGATCGCGAGCTTCTCGCCCGCGGCGATGCGGATCTGCTGCTGCACGATGTCGATGCCGGTGATCATCTCGGTCACCGGATGCTCGACCTGGAGCCGCGTGTTGATCTCGATCAGGTAGAACTCGCTGTTCTCGTAGAGGAACTCGAAGGTCGCGGCGCCCTCGTAGCCGAGCTTGTGGCAGGCCTCGGCGCAGCGCTCGGCAATGCGGGCGCGGCTGCGCTCGTGCAGCTGCTGCGCCGGCGCCTCCTCGATGACCTTCTGATGCCGGCGTTGCATCGAGCAGTCGCGGTCGCCGAGATGGATCGCGTTGCGGAACCGGTCCGCGAGCACCTGGAACTCGACGTGGCGCGGGCTCTCCAGGTACTTTTCCAGGTAGACCACGGGATTCCCGAAAGTGGCCTGCGCCTCGGCCCGCGTCATCTGCACGGCCGTCAAAAGCGCCGCCTCGGTGTGCACGACCCGCATGCCGCGCCCGCCGCCGCCGCCCGCCGCCTTGACGATCACCGGGTAGCCGATCGAGCGCGCCATCTTCACGATGTCGTTCGGCTCCTGCGGCAGCGGCCCTTCCACGCCCGGCACGACCGGCAATCCCGCCTTTTTCATCACCGCCTTGGCGCTCACCTTGTCGCCCAGCAGGCGGATGGTATCGGCCTTGGGGCCGATGAAGACGAAGCCGCTCTGCGCGACGCGCTCTGCGAAATCCGCGTTTTCCGCGAGAAAGCCCCAGCCGGGGTGCACCGCCTCGGCGTCGGTCACCTCCGCTGCGCTGATGATGGCGGGGACGTTGAGGTAGCTTGCGCTCGAAGGCGCCGGCCCGATGCACACCGATTCATCCGCGAGCTTGACGTACTTGGCCTCGCGATCGGCCTCCGAGTGCACCACCACCGTCTTGATGCCGAGCTCGCGGCACGCGCGCTGGATGCGCAGAGCGACTTCGCCGCGGTTGGCGATCAGGATTTTTTCGAACATCAGCCCAGAATGAACAGCGGCTCGCCGTACTCCACCGGCTGGCCGTTCTCCACGAGTATGGCCTTGACCGTGCCGTCCTGGTCGGCCTCGATCTCGTTCAGGAGCTTCATGGCCTCGATGATGCAGAGCGTATCCCCGGCTTTGACCGCCTGCCCGACCTCGACGAACGGCTTCGCACCGGGCGCGGCGGAGCGATAGAAGGTGCCGACCATCGGCGAACGGATGACATGCCCCTCGGGCGCTGCCACCGCATTGCCCTCGGCCGGCGCACCGGCTGCGGCGGGGACCGAGCCCGCGGCTGGCAGCGTGTAGACCTGGACCGGCGCCGCCGGTTGCGCCCCCGACACGCCGCGGCTGATGCGCACCCGCTCCTCGCCCTCGGTGATTTCAAGCTCCGCGATACCCGACTGCTGCACCAGGTCGATCAGCGTCTTGAGCTTCCGGAGGTCCACGGCCTACCGCTTCCCGGAATACTGCAGCGCAAACTCCAGCGCGAGCTCGTAGCCCCTGGCGCCGAGGCCGCTCACGACCCCGACCGCGATATCGCTGAAATACGATTCGCGCCGGAACGGCTCGCGGGAGAAGATGTTCGACAGGTGCACCTCGACGAAGGGGATGCCGACCGCCGCCAGGGCGTCGCGCAGCGCGACGCTGGTGTGGGTGTAGGCCGCCGGGTTGATGACGATGAAGTCCACTCCCTGCCCGCGCGCCTGCTGGATGCGCTCCACCAGCGTCGACTCGGAATTGCTCTGGAAGGCGACCAGCCGCACCTTGGCGTCCCGGGCGCGCCGGGCGAGCCGGGCATTGATCGCCTTCAGGGTGTCTCGTCCGTAGTGCCGGGTTTCCCGCGAACCGAGGAGGTTCAGATTGGGACCGTTGATGACCAGGATGTGCTTGGCGCCGGGCATGATGTCGTGCGATCCCTGGCCCTGGCCTGACCGCATTCCAGGCCGCTCAATGCGGGGGGACCACGCTGGCCGCGAGTTTGCCCAATATCGCCGGAATTGTCTACAAGATAGGCGATTTTATATGAAAATAGAGCTAATTTAGTGGGTTACAGCAGGGGCTGTATGAGAGCCTCTAGCCGCGGCTCCTTGAGACCACCGGGTTCCCGGCTTACCACCCTTCCCCCCCGGTCTATCACCAGGGTATAGGGCAACACCCCGGCGCGGTTGCCGGCCTGGCGCAGCAGCTCCAGCGTGTCCAGCCCCCCCATCAGCAGCGGGTAATTGACCTGGTACTCGCGGGCGAACTCGGCCACCTTGTCCGGTTGGTCAATGGCGATGCCGACGAACTGCAGCCCGCGTGCCCCGTGCCGCGCCTGCAGCCGCACGAACATCGGGATCTCCTCGCGACAGGGGGCGCACCAGGTGGCCCAGAAATTGACCACCACCACCCGCCCGCGCCATTGCTCCAGGGGCTGGTAGGCGCCCTTCACGTCGGGAAGACGCGCCGCATAGACCCGCTCCGCAACCGCACCGGGGCTGTCGGGGCCTTTCGACCACAGATAATAAGCGGCGCCCCCGGCAGCGGACGCAACCGCGATCCCCGCAAACAGCGCGATGGTGCGCGCCCTCGTCACCGGAAATTCAGGGCCGCGTCGAGCGCCACGACGAAGCGGTCGGCCGGCTGAAAGCCGATCACGCGCAGACCCTGGATCTCACGGCCGCCGCGGTCGAAGAAGACGATGCCCGGGGGGCCGAACAGGCGAAAGCGCTTGAGCAGCGCGGCGTGGTCGGCGTTGTTGGCGGTGACGTCGGCCTGCAGCAGCACCATGTCGCGAAAGCGGGACTTTACCCCCTCGTCGCTGAAGGTGTAGCGCTCCATTTCCTGGCACGAGACGCACCAGTCGGCATAGAAATCCAGCATCACCGGGCGCCCGGCGGCGGCCGCAACGCGGGCATCGAGCTCGGCCGGGTTGCTGACGCGCTGGAACGGCGTCGCCTCCGGCGTCCCGGCGTCGGTGGCGGCGACCCGCAAGCCCGAGAGCGGCTGCAGGATGTCGCGGCCGCCCGAGAACGCCCCGATCAGGTAGGCGACGCCCGCGATCAGCGCGATCACCCCGATGCCCTTGCAGAACTTCTGGAAGCCATGCGCGTGGGCCGGCAGCGGGTCGATCGCGCGCAGGTAGATCGCGGTCACGACCAGCAGCGCGGCCCACAGGAACATCTGGACCGAAATCGGAATGAACGGAGACACGAGGTAGATCGCCACGCCGAGGAGCAGCGTGCCGAAGAAGCGCTTGACCAGGTCCATCCAGGGCCCCGCTTTCGGCAGCAGCGCCCCGGCGGACGCGCCGACCGCGAGCAGCGGCACGCCCATGCCGAGGGCCATGGCGAACAGCGCCGAGCCGCCCAGCACGACGTCCCGGCTCTGGCTGATGTAGAGCAGCGCGCCCGCGAGCGGCGCGGCCACGCACGGCCCCAGGATCAGCGCCGAGAGCACGCCCATCGAGAACACGCCCGCGGCCTGCCCGCCGCGGAAGCGATTGCTCGCGTCTGCAAGGCGGCTTTGCAGCGCCAGCGGCAGCTGCAGGTCGTAGAAGCCGAACATCGCCAGCGCCAGGGCGACGAACACCGCGGCAAAGGCGCCCACCACCCAGGGATTCTGCAGCGCCGCCGACAGCATCGCCCCCGACAGCCCCGCCGCGACCCCCGCCGCCGCGTAGGTGACCGCCATGCCGAGCACGTACAGCGCCGCGAGCAGCAGGCCCTTCGTCTTGGTGACGGAGTGCCCGGAACCGACGATGATGCCGGAGAGGATCGGCACCATCGGCAGCACGCAGGGCGTGAACGAGAGCAGCAGGCCAAAGCCGAAGAAGCTCGCGACCGCAAGCCAGAACCCGCCCCCCAGCAGCGCCGCGATGCGGCCGTCCTCGCCCCCGCCGGATGCTGCGGGCGCGGCGCCGCCGAAGGGCCCCGGCGCGTCGCTTCGCGCTGCCGTGTCGAGCGCCGCGAGCCGCAATTCTGCCTTCTGCTCCTGCGGCACGTAGCACACCCCGACGTCCGCGCAGCCCTGGGAGACGGCCGTGAGCGTCACTGCGCCGGCGCCGGCGTCGGCAAGCTCGAAAGGAAGCACGATGCTCAGGTTGCCGCGATAGGTCTCGACTTCGCCGAAAAATTCGTCCCGATGCTTCTTGCCCGCCGGCAATTGCGGCGCGCCGGGTTTCGCAGCCTCGGGCGCCAGCGTGAAGCGGAACTTGTCGCGGTAGAGGTAATAGCCGGGCGCGATCTGGTAGTTGACCTCGATCGAGCGCCCGTCCTTCAGCCGTGCGGCGAAACGAAACGCCTTCTCGGGTTCGAGCAGCTCCGGCTCCGCGCCGTGAGCCAGCCACGAGGACGCCAGCAGGAAGGTCACGACGAAACGCATGGCAACTCGATGCTGCATGATGGGCGATGGGCGATGGACGATGGACGATGGGCGGAATTAGTCAGCGAATGGAGATCGACGTCTCGTCGGCCACCCACTGGAGGTACTCCTCCAGGCCGCGCTCCACTGGGACAGCGGCGATTTCCGGAAGTTCGTAGGGGTGCAGGCCGCGAATCGCCGCCTCGACTTCCGCATAGCGCTCCGCCCGTGTCTTGATCAGCACCGGCACTTCGGCGGCATTCTCGACCGCGCCTTTCCAGCGGTAGATCGAGGTGCAATCCCCGAGGACGGTCACGCACGCCGCCAGCCGCTGCGCGACGAGCTCGCGCGCGAGCCGCAGCGCCGCTTCCCGGTCAGGCAGGGTGGTCAGGATGATGATGAGCTTATCCACGCGCGCCGATCGAGGACATGTGCTGTGGTAGACTGCCGCCCCGCTCGAGTTTCATGAGAAGATTTTAGCTTAACTGCGCCGCCCGCCCGGAGTGGCGGCGCGGGAATCGACGATGCCCCGTCAAGTCACCATCCAGTCCAGCGGACATGCCTTCACCGTCAACGACGGCGAGACCGTGCTCGCCGCCGCGCTGCGTGCAGGCATCGTCATCGCCTACGGCTGCCGGCACGGCTCGTGCGGCACCTGCAAGGGCCGGCTCGTGGCGGGAGCGGTGGATTACGGCACTTACCAGGAGCAGGCGATGACGGAGGCCGAGCGCAGCGCCGGCATGGCGCTGTTCTGCCAGGCGAAGCCGCTCACCGATCTCACCATCCAGTGCCGCGAGATCGGCACCGCGGTGAAGGGCATCCAGATCAAGCTGATGCCCGCGCGCGTGATGAAGCTGACGCGCGTTGCGCCCGATGTCATGGCGCTCGACTTGAAGCTGCCGGCCAACGACAAGCTCGTGTTTCTGGCGGGCCAGTACGTCGACCTGGTGCTGCGGGACGGCACGCGGCGCAGCTTCTCGATGGCGAACGCGCCGCACGACGACGCCGTTCTGCAGCTGCACCTGAGGAACTACGGCGGGCCGTTCAGCCAGCACGTCTTCGGCGCCATGAAGGAGCGGGACATCCTGCGCGTCGAGGGTCCGTTCGGCACCTTCTTCCTGCGCGAGGAGAGCACGAAGCCCATGATCCTGCTGGCGAGCGGCACCGGGTTCGCGCCGATCAAGGCGATCGTCGAGCACGTGCTGCACGCCGGCATCACGCGGCCGATGACGCTCTACTGGGGCTGCCGCGTGGGCGCCGACCTCTACATGAACGCGCTCGCGGAGAGCTGGCAGCGCGACGCAAAACTGCGCTACGTGCCGGTGCTCTCGGACGCGACTGCCGCGGACCACTGGACCGGCCGCACCGGTTTCGTGCACCGCGCGGTGATGGAAGACTTCCCCGATCTCTCCGGCCACCAGGTCTACGCCTGCGGCGCGCCGGTGATGGTGGACTCCGCGCGCCAGGACTTCACCGCGCGGTGCGGTCTGCCCGACGAGGAGTTCTTCTCGGATTCCTTCACGCCCGCCGCGCCGGGATCCTAAACCGGCCTCGCGCCGTGGATTCCGCCGAGGACGTCGAGGAGTAACCATACGTGCCCCGCTCCGGCGCCCGCCAATTCGCAGTGCTGTCCATCGCCGCCGCGGTGGCGACCATCGCGCTCAAGACGCTGGCGTGGTGGCTGACCGGGTCGGTCGGCATGCTGTCCGACGCGCTCGAGGGCACGATCAACCTGGCCGGCGCCACGGTCGCGCTCACCATGATCGCCATCGCGGCGCGGCCGCCCGACGAGGACCACGCGTTCGGCTACACCAAGGCGGAGTACTTCGCCAGCGGCATCGAAGGCGCGCTGATCCTGCTCGCGGCGGTGGCCATCGCCGTCGTCGCGGTGGACCGCCTGGTCACGCCGCGGCCGCTGGAACACGTCGGCTCGGGGCTTGCCGTTTCCGTTGCCGCGTCGCTCATCAATTACGCCGTTGCGCGCCGCCTGTTCGAAGCCGGCCGCCGCTTCCGTTCCATCGCGCTCGAGGCCGATGCCCGTCACCTGATGACCGATGTCTGGACGTCCGCGGGGGTCGTTGCGGGCGTCGGCGCCGTGGGGTTGACCGGGTGGCAGCGGCTCGACCCGCTGATCGCCCTGGCGGTGGCCGCTCACATCGTGTGGGCGGGCTACGGAATCATGCGGCGCTCGGTACAGGGCCTGCTCGACCACGCGCTGCCGCCGGAGCAATTGCGCGTCCTTGAAGGCGTGCTCGACCGCTACCGCGCCCGCGGCGTGGAATTTCACGCGCTGCGCACGCGCCAGGCCGGCGCCCGCTCCTTCGTGACCCTGCACGTTCTGGTGCCGGCCGACTGGACGGTCGCGCAGGGCCACGAGCTGGCGCACGAGGTCGTGGAAGCTATACGCAAGGCGTTGCCTGACGCGGCGGTGCTGACGCACGTGGAACCCCTCGGCTACCCCGAGTCGTACCAGGACGCGGACTTCGACCGCTGATTCCTAGAGCGGCGTGCGCCGCCGCCCGCCGGTAACGGACTTCAGCTGCGCGAGCGCGAGGTCGAGGCTCTCGCGATAGTGCCGGCGCGCCGCCTCGGCGTTGCCGAGCCGCTCCTGCAGGCGCGCCGCCGCGAGATGGGCGGAGTGGGTCGGCTCGATCGCGAGGCTCGCGTCGAGATAGCTTTGCGCCTTGCCCCACAAGCCTTGCCCGGCGCACAGCCGCCCCAGCGTCAGCAGCAGCGCGGCATCGTCCGGATGGCGCTTCAGCCAGGTCTCGGCGCGCTCGATGCGCTTCACGGTGTCGCCGCCTTCGCACTCGGAGTAGAGGCCGACCATGTCGCTGTCCCAGCCCGCCTCCAGCGCGTTCTCGATGATGCGATGGGCCTTGTCGCACCCCCCCAGCGCGATGAAGCATAGTGCCGCCGCCGCCGCGACGCGCCGGTCGGTGCGGTCGCTCGCGGGCACCTTGTCCCAGGCTTCCTCCAGCGCGCGCGTGTCGAGCGCCTTGCGCTTCAAATTTTCAGTGAGCGCGACGCGTCGCACCGGGTCCGCCTGCGCCGCGTCGAACACGTTGCGCCGGCGCAGCGCTTCGACCAGATCGAGGACCTGCTCCCAGTTGCGCGCCTGCTGCTGGGCCTTCAGCTCGAGCCGCAGTGCCGCGGTGTGCCGGCGCGGCAGCCGCCTGAGCAGCTCCAGTGCTTCCTGATGGCGGTGCGCCTCGAGCAGCAGCTCGGCTTCGGTCACGATACGCGCCACGTCATCCTCCGCCGTCGCCGCGGCTCGCGCGAGGTAGGCGTCGCGCCGCTCCCACGCGCGCAGCTCGTGCGCGGACCGCGCCGCCAGCACAGCGGCGAGGCCGGGTTGCTCGCCCAGTTCGAGCGACGCGGCGGCGGCCTTCTCCGCCCGGCCGTAACGGCCGGCGAAATACTCGCGCAGCGCCTCGGTGAGCGCCGCCTGCGCACTTTCCTTGCGGCGCGCCAGGCGATAGGCGCGGACTTCGCGCGGCAGGCGCAGCGTGGCAAAGACGAAGCGCATGAGCGCATAGCCCGCGGCGAACCCGGCGACCGCGATCACGACCAGGAGGTTGAGCGAAAGCTCGACGCGATACGGCGGCAGCACCAGCAGCACGTAGCCGTCGTTCCAGCGCGCCGCGAGCGTCAGGCCCACCGCCAGCGCCACGATGCCGACGATCCAGGTGAGCGCCTTCATCGCGCGCCGCGCTCGCGCGCGAGCCGCAGGCCCCGCATCGCCTCCAG
>MERD01000071.1:126623-165416 GCA_001771935.1 Betaproteobacteria bacterium RIFCSPLOWO2_02_FULL_67_26 | reverse complement strand
AGCGGGCGAGCCAGTCGCGCGCGGCTCTCAGGTCGGCCTTGTAGCTCGAGGTGTCGCGCGAGAGCAGCGCGAGCCGCGCGCCGATCAGCCGCAGCTTCAGGTTCTCGCGCAGGAAATAGGCCTGCTCCGGCGCGAGCAGCGGCACCTCGGGCTTATCCATCGACTGCACGCGCACCAGCTGCTTGAACTCCGCCCAGGCGTCGCGCCAGAACCGCGCCCAGGCACTGGCTTGTTCCGCGCCCGGCGCGGGGGCGGGCGCTTCCGCCTGCGGCCGCACCTCCATCGCGAGCGGCAGCTTGTCCACCTGCGCGGCCAGGTTGTCGAGCCGCGCGCTGATCGCCACCGCGTCCACGTGCGGCGCCGCCTTGAGCCGCTCGATATCGCGGTTGATCGCCTTGCGCAGCGCCGTCAGCTGCGGCCGGTTCATGCGCTGCAGCCGCGCGTCCGCGGCCTGTAGCGCGATCAGCGCGCCCTTGACGTTGCCGGCGAGGGAGAGCTGCTGGCTGGCGATGAACAGCGACTGCTCGACTTCCGCGTACGCCCATTCGTCGCGATTGCGCGAGAGCTCCTGGTACAGCGCCTCGAGCGCGATCTGCTGGTTCTGCGATTCGGCGAGCCGGCTCTCGAGCACCCCGAGCTTGACCTGGGCGTCGGCGACCGCCTCGCGCGCCTGCTCGGCGACGATGCGGCTCTCCTTGCCCTGGGTGTCGGCGTCCGCAAGCTTCCGGGCCAGCTCCTGCCGCAGCGCGTTGACCTCGCCGCGCGTGTCGTACCACTGCCACGCGAAGAGCGCCGCGGCGAACGCGGCGATCCACGCCGCGGGACCGATCCTGCGCCACGCCGACTCGCGCCCCGAGCCGCCGCCGGACGCGGTGTCACCGGGTACCACCGGCGGGGGCCCTGGCTGAGGAAAATCGCTCATGCAAATGCAATGCCGTGCGGAGGCGATAGTATGCGGGGGCGAACGTGCCCTAGCAATGCGGCACTACCGGAATCGAGTCACCCGTCACGAGTCATCCGCGCTTCTCGGCGCGCGCGCTGAAAAAAGCGATCAAGCCGGCGAGCAGGCCTTCATCCCCGGGGCCGGTCACGATCACCTTCTCGAAGGCCAGGCCGCGCGCGGTCTCCGCGATTCGCGGGTGCGGCGCGAACAGCGGCGTGCGCAGAAGATGCCCGCGGCCGGACCCTCCAACCATCTCGAACAGGTTGCGCAGGCCGTCGCTGCTCGTGACGGTGACCGCATGGAGTTCGTCGTTCGACCAGGCCGCGAGCAACGGCGCGGGATCGAGTTCGGGCCTGCCGCGGCGATAGCACTCGCCGTACTCCACCTGCGCGCCACGCGCGCTCAAGGTCTCGCCCAGCAGCTCGCGCCCGCCCTGCCCGCGAAAAATGGCGACCCGCATGCCGGCCGGCTGCGCCAGCTCGGGAAGCTCGAGCAGCGCCTCGCTGTCGTAGCGCTCCCGCGGCGCGATCACGCCGCTTACGCCATAACCCGCGAGGGCTTTCACGCTGGCGCCGCCGATTGCGGCCACTTTCAGCCGCGGCGGCAGGGCGCGGCGCTCGAGTATCGGCTGGATGGCGCGGTTGACGGCGTTGGGACTGATGAATACGGCAAGGTCGAACGCGTCGAGCCGGTCGACCAGATCGAGGAACGGCCGCGGGTCGTCCACCTCGCGGATCTCGATGGCCGGGAACAGGAGCGGCCGCCCGCCCGCGGCCTCGATCAGCCGGGCCAGCGCCTGCGCCTGGTGCACCGGGCGCGTCACCACGATCCTGCGTCCGGCGAGCGGCCGGCTCGTCGCCATTTCGCTCATGAGGAGGTTTGTAGCTGCGCCAGGATGTCCGCGGCGCCCTGCGCCTTCAGTTGATCCGCGAGCGCCGTGCCGAGCGCCTCCGCACCGTCCCCCGGCCCCTCCAGCTCCCCGCTCACCAGCCGCGAGCCGTCGGGCGCGCCGACGAAGCCGCGCAGCCGCACGCGGCTGCCTTCCGGTTCCGCGTACGCGCCAAGCGGCACGTTGCAGCTGCCCGACAGCGCGCGCGAAAAGGCGCGCTCGGCGCCGACGCAACGCGCCGTGGCGTCATGGTTGAGCGGCGCCAGCAGCTCGACGAGATCGGCACGGCCTTCCAGGCATTCGATGCCGAGAGCGCCCTGCCCGGGCGCCGGCAGGCTCTCCGAAGGTGTGAGCAGCCGGGTGATGCGGTCGTCGAGCCCGAGGCGCTTCAGGCCCGCGGCGGCGAGCAGCACCGCGTCGAAGCGGCCTTCGTCCAGCTTCTTCAGCCGCGTGGGGACGTTGCCGCGCAATGGCTCGACCCTCAGGCGCGGATGGCGGGCGCGCAACTGGCATTCCCGGCGCAGGCTCGACGTGCCGACCCGGGCCCCGGCCGGCAGCGCGGCGAGGTCGGGGTGACGGTTGGACACAAACGCGTCACGCGGATCCTCGCGCGCGCCGATCGCGGCGAGGGTGAGGCCCGGCGCGAGCACCATCGGCACGTCCTTCACCGAGTGCACCGCGATGTCGGCGCGACCGCTCGCCAGCGCTTCCTCGAGCTCCTTGACGAACAGTCCCTTGCCGCCGATTTTCGCGAGCGAGGCGTCGAGACGGCGATCGCCCTCGGTGGTCACGCCGAGAATTTCGATGCGTATCCGGGGATACAACCCCGCGAGCTGCGCCTGAATGTGACGCGCCTGCCACAGCGCGAGCGCGCTCTCGCGCGATGCGATCACGATGCGTTCAGGCACTGGCCTCGGAGAGCCTGCTGCAGACATGGCATTGGAGGATACCGTAATTGGCGGAGGCGTCGTCTTCCCCGTCGCTCGTCGCGCCATTCTGCGCTCAGCGGCACTCGTTGGCGCGCGCTCCGCTGCTCTTGCGTTTGACCGCGTCCTGGTAGCCGGCCAGCTCGAACGAAACGAATACCAGGTCCTTGCCGCCATAACTGACTATTCGCGATTCGGCGTTGCGCCAGCTGGAGGATGAATAGCCGCCGGCGGGCGCCGGCTCGGTGGCTAGCGGCGCGCCGTGGCGCTCGCGCAGGGCCTGCATGACCGCGTCGTAGTGCCGGATCTCCGCGGTGATGGAAAACTGCTGCAGGAGCCCGTCGAGGAAATGCAACCGGACCTCGCGCGTTGCCGCGCCCCCGACCCGCTCGTCGTGCGACACGCAGGCGATGTCGGCGTACGGATCGTCGCGCCGCGCGCAGCCGTAGCCGCGCCGCCCCAGGTCCGGCTTGGCGGTCTGCCGCTCCTTCTGCTCGGCGACCGCCGCGTGAATGTCGCGGAAGTCGAGTTCGTGCGCGAGCCGCTGAAACGTCGCGCCGAGGCGGATGTCCTCGAACCGGTACGGCTCCGCCCCGACTCCCATGCAAATCAACAACTGCGCCGCCAAGGCGCCAAGCCGCCAAGACCGGCGAATCAGACCCTCATCCCTCATCCCTCCGCCCTCATCCCTCGGTCAGCGGGAGAATTCCCGCACCACGTGCTGCTGGCGGCGGCTGACGGCGATGCGCTCGTCCACCCCGATGAGCAGGATTTCCCAGCGCGCCTCGCCGCCCGCCTCGGCGCGCTCGAAGCCGCGCACCGCGGCGCGCGCGACCAGGCAATTGCGGTGCACGCGCACGAAGCGCTCCCCGAACTCCTGCTCGAGGCGGGTGAGCGATTCCTCGATCAGGTGCTCGCGGGCCGCCGTGCGCACCGACACGTACTTGAGCTCGGCCTTGAGGTAGACGACGTCCGCGATCGGGATCAGGTGGATCCTGCCCCGCTCCTGCGCGCACAAGTGCTTGCGCGGCGCCTGCGCGAGCTCGTTCAGCGCCGCGGGACGCGCCGGCGCCGCGCGCGCGCGCGCAAGCGCTTCCTTGAGGCGTTCGAGCCGGATCGGCTTCAACAGGTAGTCCACCGCATGCACCTCGAACGCGCGGATCGCGCTGTCGTCGAATGCGGTGGCGAACACGACCGCGGGCGGCCGCTCGAGCTGCTGCAGGTGCTGGGCCACCTCGATGCCGTCCATCTCCGGCATGCGCATATCGAGCAGCACCACGTCCGCGGGCTCACGCGCGAGCGCTTCGAGCGCCGCCCGCCCGCTCGCCGCCTCGCCCACGACGACGAGGGGGGCGTCGTCCGCGCATTCGCCGAGGAGGTCGCGCATGCGGGAGCGCGCCGGCGCCTCATCGTCCACGATCAGTACCCGCAGCGGACTGGTGTCACTCACGATTCACGGTCCTTGATGTAGGGCATCACGATGCGCACCTCGTAGCTGCCCTCGGCCGACTTCGTCACGAGCGAGGCCTCGGCGTCGAAATGCAGCGCCAGCCGCTCGCGGATGTTGGCGAGCGCCATGCGGTTGCCGCTGTGACGGTCGCCCGTCTCGCGGTACGGGTTGCGCAGCACCGCGTGCAGCTCGTCGCGCACGGCCTGGATGCTGATGCTGATCACGCCCGGCTCGAGGCGCGGCTCGATGCCATGGTACACCGCGTTCTCCAGCAGCGGCTGCAGCACCAGCGGCGGCACCAGCGCGTCGGGCGGCATCCGCTCCGTGTCCCACTCGACGATCAGGCGCTCGCCGAGCCGGATTTGCTCGATGGCGAGGTACTGCCGGCACAGCGCCAGCTCGCGCGCGAGGGGCGTGAGCTCGCGGTTGTCGGCCATCAGGACGCGAAACAGCTCGGCGAGATCCTCGAGCGCGGCCTCGGCGCGCTTGGGTTCCTGGCGGATGAGCGACAGCACCGCGTTGATGCTGTTGTACAGGAAGTGAGGGCGTATACGCGCCTGCAGCGCCTGCAGCCGCGCCTCCGAGAGCGCCGGCGACAACGCCCGCCCCCGCAGTTCGAAATAGACGAGCAGGCCCGCGGTCGTCAGCACGATCAGCATCGCGTAGCGCTCGAGCGGCGCGTGTTCCGGGCCGAGCAGGGTTTGCCCCGCGACGTAAAGCGCCGCCGTGAGCGCAAGTTCCAGCACCAGCACCGCGATCGCCCCCAGCCAGTACGGGGCGCGCCTGAGCAGGTTGCTCAACGCCGCCAGCACGAGCAGGGAGAGGATCAGCAACGGCTCGACCAGGGCGGCGATCTCGATGAACTGCTGCCACAGCGTGCGCGCGTCCACGCTCTTCACGACCGCCGCGGCGAACGCGACCACGTTGACGATCACCAGGATGCGCAGCAGGATGCCGAGATTGCGGAAGTTCGGCAGGGCGCCGGTGTAAGCGTTTTGATTTATACTTCTCGCCATGCGCGTTTCGCGCTCCTAACACGATGTTTCATTTAGCCAAATTCTAGCAGGCCGCATGTCCGCGAACGACAGGATCAAGAATCAGCCGTGGTCGGGACGGTTCAGCGAGCCCGCGACCGAACTCACGCAGCGCTTCACGGCATCGGTCGCCTTCGACCGGCGCCTCGCCGAATTCGACGTCGAGGCGTCGGCTGCCCACGCGCGGATGCTGCACGCGACGGGGATCATCGGCAAGAGCGATCTCGCGGCGATCGAGAAGGGCCTCGGGCAGGTCCGCGGCGAGATCCGCGACGGCCGTTTCGAATGGTCGGCTGCGCACGAGGACGTGCACTTCAACATCGAGCGGCGCCTGACCGAGATCGCCGGCGAGCCCGGCAAGCGGCTGCACACCGCGCGCTCGCGCAACGACCAGGTGGCGACCGACGTGCGCCTCTACCTGCGCGCCGCGATCGACCAGGCGCTCGGGCACATCAAGGCCCTGCAGCGCGCCCTGCTCGACCTGGCGGAGGAGCATGCGGAGACGGTCATGCCGGGTTACACGCACTTGCAGGTGGCGCAGCCGGTCACGTTCGGCCACCACCTGCTCGCCTACTTCGAGATGCTCGCGCGCGACGCGCAGCGGCTCGCCGATTGCCGCAAGCGCGTGAACCGCCTGCCGCTGGGCGCCGCGGCGCTGGCCGGCACGTCGTTCCCGATCGACCGGCTGATGGTGGCGAAGGAGCTCGGCTTCGAGGGCGTGTGCGAGAACTCGATCGACGCCGTGTCCGACCGCGACTTCGCGATCGAGTTCTGCGGCTGCGCCGCGCTGGCGATGATGCACCTGTCCCGCTTCTGCGAAGAGCTGATCCTGTGGATGAATCCGCGCTTCGGGTTCGTGACGCTCGCCGACCGCTTCTGCACCGGCTCCTCCATCATGCCGCAGAAGAAGAACCCCGACGTGGCCGAGCTGATCCGCGGCAAGACCGGGCGCGTGAACGGGCACCTGGTGGCGCTGCTGACGGTCATGAAGGCGCAACCGCTGGCCTACAACCGCGACAACCAGGAGGACAAGGAGCCGCTGTTCGACACGGTGGACACGCTGACGATGAGCCTCGCGGTGTTCGGCGAGATGCTCCCGGGCATCGAGGTCGACCGCAACGCGATGGCGTCCGCCGCGCGACAGGGGCATCCCACCGCCACCGACCTCGCCGAGTACCTGGTGCGGAAGGGCGTGGCATTCCGGGAAGCGCACGAGGCCGTCGCGCAGGCGGTGCGCTATGCCGAATCCCGCGGCTGCGGGCTGGCCGACCTCAAGGTGTCCGAGCTGCAGCGCTTCTCTCCGGCGATCGGCAAGGACGCGCTGGCCGTGCTGACGCTCGAGGGCTCGCTCAAGAGCCGCACCCACATCGGCGGCACGGCGCCGGTGCGCGTGAAGGCGGCGATCGCCAAGGCGCGCAAATTGATCGCCTGAGTCCGGCCGGCGACGGTCGCAGCAACGCATGGAATCCTGGGAGGACATCGAGCTCGCGATCCGCGAGGCGCTCGAGGCGCCGTTCGCGATCGAGTCTCGCACCGAAGTGGGCGGTGGCTGCATCAATGCCGCTTACCGCGTCCGGGGCAAGGGTCTCTCCTGTTTCGTCAAGATGAACCGCGCCGACAACGCGGGAATGTTCGCCGCGGAGGCCGCCGGGCTCGACGAAATCGCGCGCACGGGAACCGTGCGCGTGCCCAAGCCGGTTTGCCACGGCGCCAACCCGGAGGCCAGCTGGATCGTGCTGGAATACCTGGAGCTGAGACCAGCCGACGACAAGGCCATGCGCGCGCTGGGCCGCAACCTCGCATGCCTGCACTGCGTCACGCGCGATCGCTACGGATGGAATCGCGACAACACGATCGGCTCGACCCCGCAGATCAACACCCAGGCGGACGACTGGGTCGCGTTCTGGCGCGAGCGGCGACTCGGCCACCAGCTCCGGCTGGCGGCGTCGCTTGGCCATGGCGGCCGCCTGATCGCGAATGGCGAGCGCCTGCTCGAGAAGCTGCCCGCGTTGTTCGCGGGCTATAACCCTCCCCCGTCGCTGCTGCACGGTGATTTGTGGTCGGGAAACGCCGCGATGGAGGCGGGCGGCGAGCCGGTGATTTACGATCCCGCGGTCTATTATGGTGACCGCGAAGCGGACCTCGCCATGACGGAGCTCTTCGGCGGCTACTCGCGGTCGTTCTACGACGCCTACCGGTCGGAATATCCCCTCGACGCAGGCTACGCCATGCGCAAGCATCTCTATAACCTGTATCACGTCTTGAACCACCTCAACCTCTTCGGCGGTGGCTACGGCGCGCAGGCGGAGCGCATGATCGAGCAGTTGCTCGCTCACGCTTGAGTGATGGGTGATGGTTGGTATTACCGTGAGGGCGGCCCGGTGCTCCCCCGTACCACCAATTCCACCGGCAACTCGGTGCGCGTCTCGAACGGTCTTCCCGCGAGCCGCGCGAGCAGATGCTGGGCGGCGTACGCGCCCAGCTCCGTGGTCGGGAAGTGCACGGTCGTCAGTCCCGGCGTGACCACCGCGGCCATTTCCAGGTCGTCGAACCCCGTCACCGAGAGTTCGCGCGGCACGGCGAGCGCCTGCGCACGGCACTCCGCGAGCGCGCCGATGGCCAGCACGTCGTTGCCGCAAATCACCGCCGTGGGCCGCGGCGTGCCGCGCAGGACTTCGCGCAGTCCCTCGCGTCCCGAGGACAGCGTATAGGGCTTTTCCACCACGCGTTCCGGGGCGAGCGCGATACTCCGCGCGCCCAGCGCCTGCCGTACACCCTCGAGCCGATCGGCTGCGCGCTCGTTGCCGGCAGTCACGCCGGAGATCACCGCAAACTCGCGGTGGCCCAGCGCGAGCAGATGATCGGCGATGCGCACTGCCGCGGCGCGGTTGTCGAAACCGATGCAGGGATAGCGGCCGCTGGCATCGAGCGCCCAGGTCAGCACGTACGGGATCTGGTGGGTGTCGATCATGCGCAGGACGCTCGGCGGGTGGGTCGTGCCGAGCAGCACCAGCCCGTCCACGCCGCGCTCGATCAGGGCGCCCGTCACGCGCGCTTCCACCCCGGCATCGAACTCGTGGCACGCCAGCAGCAGCGTGTAGCCGGCCTCGTCGAGCGTGCGCTGCAGGGCGTGGGTGGTGTTGGCGAAGATCGCGTTGTCGAGCGTCGGGATCACGAGCCCGATGGTATGCGTGCGGCGCGAAGCCAGCGCGCGTGCCGCGCCGTGCGCGACGTAGCCCAGCGCCTCCACCGCCTGCCGGATGCGCGTGACGGTCGCCGGCTTGACCTTGTCGGGCACCGTCAGCGCGCGCGACACGGTGGCGGTGGAAACCCGCGCGAGCCGCGCCACGTCGGCGAGCTTCGCCGCCCTGCGGGTGGAGCCGGCATTCATGCTCGAACAGCCCCCCCAGTGAGCACCCACTCACCAAAAAAGCCGGCACGAGGCCGGCTTTTTTTCTCTACCCGATCAAGCATCTATCAACGGTACTCCTTGGCGCTGTAGCGGCGGTACTTGGGCAGCAGCCGCCGCGGCTTGCGGAAGGCGTCGCGCCGGAACGGTTCGCCCAGTTCCTGGGTCAGCATGATTTCGACTACCGCGGGCTTGGCGCACTTCAGCGCCGCCTTGAGCGCGTCGGAGACCTCGTCCTCGTGCTCCACGCGGTAGCCCTCGGCCCCCATCACCCGCGCGACTTCCGAGAAATCCGGGTTGGCGAGGTTGGTGCCGACAAAGCGGTTGTCGAAATAGTCGATCTGGTTCTTCTTCTCCGCGCCCCATTGGCCATTGTTGAACACCACGGCCACCGCCGGGATCTTCTCCTTGACGGCGGTCATCACCTCGGCGAGGCTCATGCCCCAGGCGCCATCGCCGACGTAAGCGATCGCCGGCCGGTCGGGCCGGGCAACCTTCGCGCCGAGCGCCGTGGGATACGCGTAGCCGCAGTTGCCCCAGCTCATAGCCGCGAGGAACGACAGCGGCTGCTCGAACCGCAGGTAGCTGTTCGCGACCGAGCACACGTTGCCGATATCGGTCGAAACCATGGCGTTGCGCGGCAATGCTTTCGCCAGCTGCGCGAGCGCGCGGCGCGGGCCGATCTGCCCCTTGCGATTGGGCGAGTGCCAGTTCGCCAGTTCGGCGCTCCAGGCATCTTTCTCCCGCTGCACTTCCACGAGACGCGCCTTGTCGGGCTTTCTCGTGCCACGCGCCTTGAGGCGCTTCAGCAGCTCCTGCGCCGCGAGCCTGGCGTCGCCCTGGATCGCGAGCGACACTTTCTTCACCAGGCCCAGCATGCGATGGTCGGCGTCGATCTGGATGATCTTCGCGTCTTTCGGCCAGTAGTCGATGCCGTGCTGCGGCAGCGTGCCGAACGGACCGAGGCGGGTGCCGAGCGCGAGCACCACGTCGGCGCGCGCGAGGGTCCGCATCGCCGCTTTCGAGCCCTGGTAACCGAGCGGGCCGCAGGCGAGCGGGTGGCTCGCCGGGAACGAATCGTTGTGGAGATAGGTGTTGACCACCGGCGCCGAGAGGTGCTCGGCGAGCGCCTTCACCTCGTCGACGCCGTCCGTCATCACGATGCCGCCGCCCGACATGATGACCGGAAAGCGGGCCTCGGCCAGCATCTTCGCCGCCTTGTCGAGGGCGTTCGAGCCGCCCGCGGCGCGCTCGATCACGAGCGGCGGCAGGATCTCGTAGTCGCCCTCGCCGTAGAAGTAGTCGCGCGGGATGTTGACCTGCACCGGTCCGCGCTCGTGCAGCGCTATGGTGAACGCGCGGTGCATGAGCTCCGCCATGCGCAGCGGCGAATTCACGTGCACCTGCCACTTGGTGATCTTCGAGAAGATCGGCATCTGCTCGGTCTCCTGGAAGCCGCCATGGCCCGCCGTGAGGCTCCCCGATTCGGGTGTCACCACCACCATCGGCGTATGCGCCCAGTAGGCCGCGGCCACCGCCGTGACGAAATTCGTGATGCCGGGGCCGTTCTGCGCAACGCACACCGTCGGGCGGTTGGTGACGCGCCCGTAGCCGTCGGCCATGTGAGCGGCGTTCTGCTCGTGCGCCACGCTCACCAGGCGGATGCCGGCGCCGGGGAAGAGGTCGAGCGCGTCCATGTAGGCCGAGCCGACGATGCCGAACACGTCCTTCACCTTGTGCGCGACGAGCGTTTCGATGAACGCCTCGGAGGAGGACATGTGCACCTTGCCGCCCGCGGACTTGCCCGAGGTGGCGAGGTTCTTGGTTTCCGTCATCACGTTCATGGCGATCTCTCCTCTAGGAAGGTGGCGCGGCCCCGCTCGGCCGGCCAAACGAGAATTATACCACTGCAACTGAAAATGCAAGCGCTTTCATTATAGTCGATAACATATTGTTTACGCGAATATTATATAAAATACACTGTGCGCAAACACGGATCCGCGGCCGGGCTGCTACACCCCTGCAATCCATGGCGTCGTTGCGCTCAGGCGTCGCCGTAGATGTCCCGGTAGGCGACGTAGACCGAGGCGACGAGCACTGGACCGAGCACGAGCCACCCCAGCGCCAGCGGGATGGTGGCCAGGATGCTCAGAACGAAAACGACCAGCCCGTAGACCAGGAACGGGACGATATTGCTCAGGCAGCCCTTGAAACTTTGCTTGAGCGCAGCGACCGGCGCGACCCCGCGCAGGGTCACCAGCGCCGGAGCAAACCACAGCGCCATGTATACCAGGATGCTGAGCGCCAGCGCCACGAGCACCGCCAACAGGAAGCTCCCGCCGATCGCCCCGATTCCGGCCGCGTCGCCACGTGCCGCGCCGAAGAACGCGCCGGTGCCCACGATCGCGATGACCGGAAGCACCACGATGATCCAGCCCACGACTGCCAACCCGCCCAGCGCCACCAGGTTCCCCGTTTGCATCTTGAATCCGGCGAACAGGTGGCCCATCTCCAGCGTGCCGTCGCGCTCGACGCTCTGGCAGCCCAGCATCATGCCGCCGCCGAAAACCGGCATCAGCAGGAACGTGGCAATCGCGCCCAGCACCGGGATGATGGACAGCACCACCATGATGACGAACAGCACCAGGACAATGCCGATCCACATTCCAGGCTGCTTCTTGAAGAGCGCGAAACCCTCGGTGATCCACGCCCAGCCCCGGCCGGCATCGACGGTGCGCCCGCCTTCGAGGGGACTGCCGCCCGCGGGATCGCCGGAACCGGGAGACAGGAACGGGTTGGTCTGGCTCATGGCTGTCCTCCTGTAGGGTGGCGGGCCGACGCGTTTCATCGTAGTGCAATCCCGGCGTCATGACAAATGGCCGGGCGCCGTTCCTGCGCGCGGCGACGGAGCGGCCGGGGGCCTTTGCTAAACTGCGGGCTTTGCATGCCTTTTGAATCGCTCTCGCCGGCGTTGCTGGCATGGCTCGCGTGCGTGATGCTGATCGCCGGCCTGATCCAGGGCACGCTCGGCTTCGGCTTTCCGTTCGTGGCGACGCCGCTGATCGCCATGGTGAGCGACATGCGCACCGCCATCATCGCGGTGCTGCTGCCGACGCTCGCGACGATCATTGTCGCGCTGCTGGCCAGCGGGCCCCTCCGCGCGACGCTCGCGCGCTTCTGGATGATGCCGCTTTACGTGATCGCGGGGTCGGCGGCGGGCACAACGCTGTTCGTTTCCGCGCCCGATTTCCCGTATACCCTGGTGCTCGCGTTCATGACGCTGGCCTATCTCAATTTCGACCGGCTGGGTCTGTCGGACCTGCCGGTGGTACGGCGGCACGAGCGCGCGTTTGCGCCGCTATCCGGCCTGGCCGCCGGTGTCTTCGAGGGCTCCGCGAACATCGCCGCCCCGCCCCTCATCATTTTTTACCTCGCGCTGGGCCTGAGCCCGGTCGCGCTGGTGCAAGCGCTCAACATCTGCTTCCTGGTGGGAAAGGCGACCCAGTTCAGCGTGCTCACCGCGCACGGCGGCGTGACGGGCGATCAGTGGCTCACGACGCTGCCGCTGGCGGTCCTCGGCGTGGCGGGCTCGTTGATCGGAGTGCGCATCCGCAACCGCATCGACGCCGTCACGTTCCGGCTCTGGGTCAAGCGCGCGTTGCTGCTGATCGCGCTGGTGCTGATCGCGCAGTACGCCTACTCCCGCCTCGCCTGAAGGAGAAAACGGCCGGCAATCAGCCGGCCGTTTTCGTGAAACCAATGCCGTTCAGGCGGGTGTTTTCTCGAGCAGTTTCTTCAACTCGCCGCTCTGGTACATCTCGGTCAGGATGTCGGAGCCGCCGACGAACTCACCGTTCACGTAGAGCTGCGGGATGGTCGGCCAGCTGGCGTACTCCTTGATGCCCTGGCGGATGTCCGGGTTCTCCAGCACGTTGACGGTGTAGATCTCGTTGACACCACAGGCGCGCAGGATGCCGATGGCATTGGCCGAGAAGCCGCACTGCGGGAAGTCGGGGGTGCCTTTCATGTACAGGACAACCCGGTTTCCAACCACCTGGTTCTTTATAACCTCTTGAATATTCATGGTTTACCCTATACCCGATTAAAATACTCAAGCATTAGTTTAACCCCTTCCCGCCGGTTTCGTCAAACCCGCCCGCCACTGACCCGCTCGATGCCGGCGAGGTCGCGCCATGAAGCCACCTCCTGGAAACCGATCCGCTCCAGCAGTCCCCGGCAGCGGGCCGCCTGCTGGTGGCCGTGCTCAAACAGGAGCCAGCCGCCGCCAACGAGGTGCGCGTGTGCCCGCGCGACGATCGGGCCGATGCACTCGAGTCCGCTCGGCCCCGCCACCAGCGCCTGCCTGGGCTCGAACCGGAGATCACCCTCGCCCAGATGCGGGTCGCCTTCCGCGATGTACGGCGGGTTCGCGACGATGACATCGAAGCGCGCGGCGCCGAGCGCGCCAAACCAGTCGCTCTCGACGAACTCGACGTTGCCCGCTGCGTGCCGGCGCGCGTTCGTGCGCGCGACGTCGAGCGCCGCGCGGTTGATCTCGGTGGCAACCACCCGCGCGCGCGGCCGCTGCCGGGCGATCGCGATCGACACGCAGCCGCTGCCGGTCGCGAGATCGAGCACGCGGCGCGGCGCGTCCTCCGCGATGCGTTCGAGCGCGAGCTCCACGAGCAGCTCGGTTTCCGGCCGCGGTATCAGGACCGCCGGCGTCACCTCGAAATCAAGGCTGTAGAACTCGCGCGCGCCGGTCACGTAAGCAACCGGCTCGCCGGCGCGCCTGCGTTCAAGCCATGCCAGATAGCGCGCCCGCTGTTGATCGGTCAGCGGCTGCTCCGGGTGCGCGACCAGTTGCGTGTCGCTGACGCCCAATGCCGCGCGCAACAGGGCGCGCGCGTCAATCGGGTCGATGTTCGCGATACGCAGCATCTCGGCAATGCTCGCTCCCGGCCGATCGCGAGGTTCTACCATTGCGCCACCAGCACGATGACGCCCGCCACGGTGAGCGCGACGCCTGCGATCAGCATTCCGCTCATGCGCTCCTCGCGCAACACGAGCGCGCCCAGTATCAGGGTGAACAGCGGATAGGTGGCAACGATCGGGGAAACGACGACCACGGCGCCGGTGCTGAGCGCGCGGTACAGGCACAGCACCGCGACGCCATTGAGGATACCGGTGACGGCAAACCAGGCCGTTCCGTGCCGGTCGAATTTCGGGCGCGATTGTCGCCCGAGCGTCGCGGCCCACACCACCGCGGACGAAACGGTGTAGCCCACCAGCGCAGCCGCAAACGGGTTGGGCCAGAATGCGAGCCCGGCCTTGGTCAAGACCTGGGCCAGTGCGCGCAGCGCCGCCGCCGACCACGGCAACCACATTGCGCCCCGTTGCCGCTCCGGTGTACCCGCGCCGTGCGGTTTCGACAGCGCCACCGACCCCAGCACGATCAGGCACGTGGCGAGAAGTTCGCGCAGACCCAGCGCCTCGTCCAGAAACAGCGCCGCCCCCGCCACCGCGAACAGCGGCGCCGTGCTGCCGACGGTCCCGGTCACGGTCGGGCCAAGTCGACGGTTGGCGACGAACGTGAGCAGGGTCACGGCGGCCGGGAAGAACAATCCCACGAGGGCGAAGATTCCGATCGCTGCGGCCTGCCATCCTGCCAGGTCCACGAACGGCGCCAGCAACCAGAACAGCAGCGTCGCGGTGGGGATACTCACCCTGGCGCCGGTCGCGGCATCGAGGTGTTTCAGGCCAGAGTGAGTGGTCACTAACGCCGCGCCGAAGAGGGCGGCTGCGAGCGCGGCGTAGAGGATGGCCTGCAACGGAATTCCCGCGGGAAATGCCGCGCCCGGGACCGGGCCCGGCTTACGCCGGCTGCGTTTCTTCGGCGAGCTGGGCGAGCTGCTCGGCCTGGTGCTCGGCGGCGAGCGCCGAGAACAGCTCGTCGAGATCGCCGTCCATGATCCGGTCGATCTTGTAGAGGGTGAGATTGATCCGGTGGTCGGTCACCCGCCCCTGTGGAAAGTTGTAGGTGCGGATGCGCTCGGAACGGTCGCCGCTGCCGATGAGGGACTTGCGCGCCGCAGCCGTCTTCGCCTGCTGCTCACGGGTCTGCGTGTCCTTGATGCGGGCGGCGAGGATCGCGAGCGCCCGCGCCCGGTTCTTGTGCTGGGAGCGGTCGTCCTGGCATTCCGCCACGATGCCGGTGGGCAGGTGCGTGACGCGCACCGCGGATTCCGTCTTGTTGACGTGCTGCCCGCCCGCGCCCGAGGCGCGATAGGTGTCCACGCGCAGGTCCGCGGGGTTCAGCACCACGTCGGCGACCTCGTCCGCCTCCGGCATCACCGCCACCGTGCACGCGGAGGTATGGATGCGGCCCTGGGTCTCCGTCACCGGCACGCGCTGCACGCGGTGACCGCCGGACTCGAATTTGAGCCGGGAGTACGCGCCCTGCGCCGTGATCTTGGCGATGATTTCCTTGTAGCCGCCGAGGTCCGAGGGGCTTTGCGAGATCACCTCGACCTGCCACCGGTTGCGCTCGGCGTAGCGGCTGTACATGCGGAACAGCTCGCCCGCGAAGAGGGCCGACTCGTCGCCGCCGGTGCCGGCGCGGACCTCGAGAAAGATATTGCGGTCGTCGTTGGGGTCCCTCGGCAGCAGCTTCTGCTGCAATTCCTGCTCGATGCCCGCGAGCCGCTCGCGGGTCTGCTTGATCTCGGACTCGGCGAACTCGCGCATCGCGGCGTCCTCCACCATCTCCTGCGCCGCCTGGATGTCGGCCTCGCCGCTGACGTAGCGCTGATAGAGCTCGACCACCGGCGCGATCTCGGCGTGCTCGCGCGTGAGCTTCCGGTACTGGTCGAGGTCGGCGGTCGCGCTCTCCAGGGCGAGCAGCCGGTTCAACTCCTCCAACCGGCCCGAGAGCTGGGCGAGCTTGGCCGCTATGCTCGGTTTCATTCCGGCCGCGGGATCTGGTAGAGGCGGGTCAGCAGCTGCTCCAAGGCCTCGCGCTCGTCCTCGCGCGCGTGCGAGAGCGCGTGGGTCGGCGCGTGCAGCAGCTTCGCGGCGAGCGCGTGCGACAACTGGTCCAGCACCGCCTTCGGGTCCTCGCCCTTCGCCAGCCGCCGCAGCGCGCGCTCCATCTCGTGGCGCCGCGCCCGCTCCGCGGCATCCCGCAGCGCGCGTATCGTCGGCACCAGCTCCCGGTTGCCGAGCCAGTGCATGAAATCGGTGACCTGGTTCTCGATGATCACCTCCGCCTGCGCCACCGCGTTGCTGCGCACGTCCATGCCCTCGCGCGCGATCTTGCCGAGGTCGTCCACGGTGTAGAGGAAGACGTCGTCGAGCCCGCCCACCTCGCCCTCGATGTCGCGCGGCACGGCAAGGTCGAACATCAGCATCGGCCGGTGCTTGCGCGCCCGCAGCGCGCTCTCCGTGAGCCCCTTGCCGATGATCGGCAGCGTGCTCGCCGTCGAGCTCACCACGATGTCGTGCGTGGCGAGCTGCGAAGGCAGGTCGTTCAGCGTGATCGCGCGGCCGAGGAAGCGGTCGGCGAGGGCCCGTGCGCGCTCGAGCGTGCGGTTGGCGAAGGTCAGGCGCCGCGGATGGTGGGCGGCGAAATGCGTGGCGGTCAACTCGATCATCTCGCCGGCGCCGATGAACAGCACGCTCTGCTCCTCGATGGAGGAATAGATGCGTTGCGCGAGCCCCACGGCGGCGGCGGCCATCGAGACCGTGGCGGCGCCGATCTCGGTCTCGGAGCGCACCGACTTGGCCACCGCGAACGTGCGCTGGAAAAGCTTGTTCAAAAGCAGGCCCAGCGTGCCCGCCGCCTGCGCGGTGCGCACCGCCTGCTTGAACTGGCCGAGGATCTGCGGCTCGCCCAGCACCATCGAATCAAGCCCGCTTGCCACGCGGAAAGCGTGCTTTACCGCCTTCTCCTGCGGCAGCTGGTAGAGGTAGGGCTCGATCTGCTGCGGCGTCAGGCTGTGGTAGCCGGCCATCCAGTCCACCGCCGCGTGCGGGTCGGAGGTCGAGCAGTAGATCTCGGTGCGGTTGCAGGTGGAAATGATCGCCGCCTCCTGCACCGGGCGGCGGTCAACCAGCTCGCGCAGCGCCCCGATCAGGCTCTCGGCGTGAAACACCACCTGCTCGCGCACCGAGAGCGGGGCGGTCTGGTGATTGATGCCCAAGGCAAAAAGCTGCATGGTCCGGCGCGGCCCGGCAAAAGGGGCTAGATATTATAGGGCAGCGGTCGCCGCGACAATGCGCGATGCCGCGCCTTCGGGCGCTTACTTCTTGGGCTGCTTCTCTCGCTTGAAAAGCTCGTCGAGCTTGCGCTCGTAGGCGTGGTAGCCGATGTCCTCGTAGAGTTCCTCGCGCGTCTGCATCAGCTCCAGCACCCCTTTTTGCGTGCCGTCCTTGCGGACCGCCTCGTAGACCCGCAGCGCCGCCGCGTTCATGGCGCGGAACGCCGACAGGGGATAGAGCACCATGGCGACGCCCGCGGACCCCAGCTCCTTCACCGTGAACAGCGGCGTCTGGCCGAACTCGGTGAGGTTGGCGAGTATCGGCACTTTCACCGCGTCGGCGAATTTCCGGTACATCGTGAGCTCGGTGATCGCCTCCGGGAAAATCATGTCGGCGCCGGCTTCGAGGCAGGCACAGGCGCGGTCGACCGCCGCCTGCAGCCCCTCCACCGCCAGCGCGTCCGTGCGCGCCATCACCACGAACGCGGGATCGGTCCTGGCGTCCGCCGCGGCCTTGATGCGATCCACCATCTCCTGCTGCGTGACGAGTTCCTTGTTGGGGCGGTGGCCGCAGCGCTTCGCACCCACCTGGTCCTCGATGTGCATGCCCGCCGCGCCGAACTTGATGAGCGACTTCACGGTGCGCGCGATGTTGAAGGCGCTCGCCCCGAACCCGGTGTCCGCGTCCACCAGCAGCGGGAGGGCGCACACGTCGGTGATCCGGCGCACGTCGGTCAATACGTCATCGAGTCCGCTGATGCCAAGGTCGGGGACGCCCAACGAGCCCGCCGCGACGCCGCCGCCCGAAAGATAGATCGCGCGGTAGCCGACGCGCTCGGCCATGCGGGCGTGATTGGCGTTGATGGTGCCGACGATCTGCAGCGGGCGCTCCTCCGCGAGCGCGGCGCGAAAACGGGCGCCGGCGGAGGCGGCGCGGGGCGCAGCAGGGGTGCGTTCGGCCATGGCGGGCACTCGGCAGGGCGGGCAGGATCAGGTGCCGGCCCGGAAGTCCATAATTTGACAGGCTGCGAGGCGTCCAGAATATGGGGCAAAGTTAACATAGAACGCCCTGGCTTGCCATAAGCCCTATCGTGGCATAATCTCGCTTCGTTCACGATTCGGACTCGATGTTTCATGCCGCGCCGGCCTGGTGGCATAATCCCGCTTCGCTCACGATACGGACTTTTTCTTTCATGCCACGCAAGAGTGAATCCGACGCCGGCGCCCGCCTGACCGGCACCCAGAGCATCGAGCGCGCGCTGACGCTGCTGCGCGAGATCGCGGCGCACAACCGCGGCGGCTCGCGCCTGCTCGACCTCGCAACCCGCACCGGGCTGCAGCGCCCGACCGTGCACCGGATGCTGAAGTGCCTCGCGACGGAGGACATGGTGCAGCAGGACCCGGACACGCATCGTTATTTTCTCGGGCCGATGGTGTTCGAGCTGGGGCTGACCGCTACCCCGCGCTTCAACCTGCGCGAAGTCTGCCTCCCGGCGCTGACCCGCATCGCGGAGGCGACCGGCGACACGGTGTTCCTCACGCAGCGCAGCGGCCTCGACTCGGTGTGCCTCGACCGGCGCGAAGGCACGTTCCCGATCAAGACCTTCACGCTCGAGATCGGGATGCGCCGGCCGCTCGGCGTCGGCACCGGCTCGCTTGCCATCCTGTCCGCGCTGCCCGAGGAGGAAATCCAGAAGGCGGTCGCGGCCAACGCCGGGCGCCTGCCCGAGTACGGGCTCAATCCGGGCAACCTGCTCGCCCAGGTCAAGCGCTCTCAGAAGCTGGGCTACGCCATGCGCGAGGTGCCGGGGATCGCCGGCGTGCGCTCGGTGGGCCAGGCATTGCGCAATCAGAGCGGCATCGCATTCGCCGCGCTGTCCGTGTCCACCATTACCAGCCGCATGAGCGAGAAGCGCGCGACCGAGGTGGCCCAGCTCCTGAAGAGCGAGTCGCGTCAGATCGAGCGCCAGCTCGCGAGCGGCAGCGAGCACCGCTAGTGCCGTCCCAGCAGCAATGCGCGTGATGCGGGCGGGCGGCATGGCCATCGGCGCCGCGCGCGATGCGAACCTCCAGCCCGAATGATCGCGGCGCTGCCCCGCCAGGCCTATGATGCCGCCGCGACGGGGCCGCTCGACGGGGTGCGCGTGCTCGATCTCTCGCGCCTGGTCGCCGGCAACACCCTCACGCAGGTCCTCGGCGATTTCGGCGCCGAGGTGATCAAGGTCGAGCCGCCGGCGGGCGACACGCTGCGCGCCTGGCAGGTGAACGCCGTGCCGACGAACTGGAAGCTCTACGCGCGCAACAAGAAAAGCCTGTGCCTCGAGCTGCGCCGGCCCGAGGCGCGCCGGCTGCTGCTCGACCTCGCGCCCTCGGCCGCGATGGTAATCGAGAGCTTCCGCCCCGGCACGCTGGAGAAAATGGGGCTCGCGCCGCGGTCGCTCCACGAGCGCAATCCGAAGCTCGTCATCGTGCGCATCTCCGGCTGGGGCCAGGACGGTCCCTACCGCAGGCGGCCCGGGTTCGGCACGCTGGTCGAAGGCCTGTCCGGTTTCGCCTCGTTCAACGGCTTCGCCGACCGCGAGCCGGTGCTGCCGCCGATGTACCTCGCCGATACCGTCGCGGGGCTGTACGGCGCGGCAGCCGCGATGATCGCGCTGCGCGAGGTGGAGAGAAACGGCGGGCATGGCCAGGTGATCGACCTGCCGCTGCTCGACCCCCTGTTCGCCGTGCTCGGGCCGCAGGCCGCCAACTACCGCCTGACCGGGAAGGTGAAGCCGCGCAGCGGCAGCCGCTCGACCAACGCCGGCCCGCGCAACGCCTACCGCTGCAGGGACGGCCTCTACGTCTGCCTGTCGTCGTCGACGCAGAAGATGGCCGAGCGCCTGTTCCGCTCGATCGGCCGGCCGGAGTTGACAGCCGATCCGCGCTACAGCACCAACGCCGGGCGCGTGCAGCACGCCGAGGCGCTCGATGCGATCATCGGCGAATTCGTCGCGCAGCGCACGCAGGCGGAAAACGTCGCGTTCTTCGAGCAGGCCGAGGTGACGATCGGGCCAATCTACGACATCCGGCAGATACTCGAGGACCCGCACGTGCTCGCGCGCGAGCTGGTCGCGGACTACCCCGACCCCGACATGGGCGCGTTTCCGATGCATCACGTGGTGCCGCGGCTGTCGGGCACGCCGGGGTCGATCCGCACGCCCGCCCCGCGGCTCGGCGAGCACAACCGGGCGCTCCTCGCCGAGGTCGGCGTGGATGACGCGGCGTATGCGAAACTGCTGGCGTCGGGCGTCGCGTGCGAAGGGGCTTCAGCAAACAGGGAGGAAGCGGAATGAAACCCGATCTGCCGGTCTGGCGCTCGCTCCTGTACGTGCCGGTCAACGTCGAGAAGTTCATCGACAAGGCGCACACGCGCGGAGCCGACGTGATCCAGCTCGACCTCGAGGACGCGGTGCCGCCCGCGGAGAAGGAGAAGGCGCGCACGCTGGTCGAGAGGAACGCGGCGCGGGTCCGGCGCGGCGGCGCCGACGTCGTGGTGCGCATCAACCAGCCGCTCGCGCTCGCGGTGCGCGACCTCGAGCACAGCATTTGCGCCGACGTGGACGGCATCGCCATCACCAAGGCGGACAGCGCCTCGCACGTAAAGCTGCTCGATGAGCTCGTCACCGGGCTCGAGGCCAAGCGCGGCATGAAGGCGGGGCGCACGAAATTCATCACGATGATCGAGACCGCGGACGCTTTCACGCGCATCGACGAGATCCCGCGCGCGAGCCCGCGCGTGGCGGCGATGAACATCGGCGGCGAGGATTTCGCGCTCGATCTCAACGCCGAGCCCGACGAGGACGTGCTGCTCGCCCCCAAGCAGCGCATGATCATCGCCGCCCGCGCCGCGGGCGTGATGCCCCTGGGATTCATCGGCACGGTCGCCGACTTCAGCGACTGGGAAAAATTCCGCCTCATGGTGCGGCGCTCGCGGCGCTTCGGCTTCGACGGCGCCGGTTGCATCCACCCCGGGCAGGTCACGATCGTGAACGAGGAGTACTCGCCGGGCGCGGAGGAAGTCGCCTACGCGCGCAAGGTGATCCAGCTCGACCAGGAAGCGGCGGCGGCCGGGCGCGGCTCGTTCCAGATCGACGGCAAGATGATCGACATCCCGGTGGTGGTGCGCGCCGAACGGCTGATCCGGCGCCACGAGGCGATCAAGGCGCGGGAGGCCAGGACCCTGGCCGCCGCCAGATGAGGCGTGATGGGTGATGGATGATTAGAAACTCACGTTAGGAAAACCGGCCATGATGCAAGAACTGGAAAAGCTCAAGGAGTGGATCGGCCAGAAGGAATCGGCCGTGGACTACGTCACCGTCCCGGCGGTGCACCGGCTCGCCGCGACGCTCGACCGCGACGACCCGTTCCCGAAAATGGGCGATCCCCTGCCGATCGGCTGGCACCAGATCCTGTTCCCGCGCGTGGTGCGCCATTCGCAGATCGGCGCGGACGGGCACCCGGAGCGCGGCGACTTCCTGCCGCCGGTGCCGCTGCCGCGGCGCATGTTCGCCGGCAAGCGCACCACCTTTCACGCGGATCTGCAAGTGGGCGACGCCGTGCGGCGCGACTCGGTCATCCAGGACGTGACGAGCAAGCGGGGGCGCACCGGCCAGATGGTGTTCGTGACCGTCAAGACCGACATCGCGAGCCCGCGCGGCCTCGCCATCACCGAAGAGCAGGATTTCGTCTACCGCGAGGCCGCGCCCGGGGGCACGCCGCCGCAGCCGCCCCAACCCGCGCCCGGGCGGACGGTGTGGAGCCGCACGGTCACGCCCGACCCGGTGATGCTCTTTCGCTATTCCGCCCTCACCTTCAACGGGCATCGCATCCACTACGACAAACCGTACGTGACCCGGGTCGAGGGCTATCCGGACCTGATCATGAACGGCGGCCTCACCACGCTGCTCGTGTTCGAGCTGGCGCGCACCCACGCCTCCACGCCGATGCGCCACATCGCCTCGCGCAACGTGCGCGCGCTGTTCGTGAACCAGCCGATCACGTTCGGGGGCGAGCCGTCGGCCGACAACCGGACGGCGAAGCTGTGGGCGCTCAACCCCGACGGCGCCCTCGCCCTCACCGCCGAAGCCGAATTCCGATGAGTTCGCAGGTCTTCCTTCATCCTTCTGCCTTTTGCCTTCTGCCTTGGAGCGCACGCTGATGGCGGGCGGTCCGCTGGAGGGCGTGCGCATCCTCGACCTGACCTCGGTCGTGGTCGGGCCGCTCGCTACCCAGATCCTCGCCGATCACGGCGCGGACGTGATCAAGGTGGAATCGAAGGCGGGCGACCTGGTCCGGGTGATGAACGGAAAATCGGTGACGCCGGGCATGGGCGCCAAGTTCCTGCATCTCAACCGCAACAAGCGCAGCATCGTGCTCGATCTCAAGAACCCGGCCGGGCACTCGGCATTGATGAAACTGGTCGGGCGCGCCGACGTGATGATCTGGAACAACCGCCCGCGGTCGATGGCGCGCCTGAAGCTCGCCTACGACGACGTGCGCGCCGTCAACCCCAAGCTCATCTACTGCGGCCTGTTCGGCTTCGGCCAGGAGGGGCGCTACCGCGACCGGCCCGCCTACGACACGATCATCCAGGGCGCGGGCGGCATGGCCGCGCTGCACCACCTCGTGACCGGCGAGCCGCGTTTCGTGCCGATGGTGGTGGCGGACAAGGTGGTGGGACTGATCGCGGTGCAGATGATCGCCATGGCGCTCTACGGGCGGACCCGGAGCGGCGCGGGATGCTCCATCCAGATCCCGATGTTCGAGAACCTGGTCAAGTTCGTGCTCGAGGAGCACATGTACCTGAGGACCTTCGAGCCGCCCCTGGGGCCGGCCGGGGACCCGCGCATACTCGACGCCAGCAACCGCCCGATTCCCACCCGGGACGGCTACATCTGCATCTCGGCCAATACCGATGAGCAGGCGTTCGCCTTCTTCGACGCGATCGGGCGCCCCGAGCTGAAGACCGACCCGCGCTTCTCCAGCGTGCCGGCCCGCTTCGCCCACGTGAAGGAGTACTTCCAGGTCCGCATCGACGCGCTGAAGTCGAGGACGACCGGCGAGTGGCTCGAGGCCTTCGACCGCCTCGACGTGCCGGCGATGTCCTACAACACGCTCGACAGCCTGCTCGAGGACGCGCACTTGAAGGACGTCGGCTTCTTCGAGCTCAAGGACCACCCCACGGAGGGCAAGACGCGCAGCATGCGGCTTCCGAATAAATGGTCGTCCGGGGTGCGCCGCGAATGGAACCCGGCGCCCAAGCTCGGCCAGCACAGCGTCGAGATCCTGCGCGAAGCGGGCTATGACGATGCGGCGATTGACGCGATGATCGCGAGCGGAGCCACGACGGACGGCCGCCTGCTGTAAACTATGCGCCCCTGAATCGGAGATCAACATGCATCGCTCGACGCTGACTGCACCCGGTTTTTTCGCCGCCTTGCTTGCCGCCGCGCTCGCCCTGCCCGCTTCGGCGCAGAACGCCGCCAAGGACAGGGAGTACACCCCGACCGTCGGCCAGGAAGGCAAGGACGTCATCTGGGTGCCGACGCCGCAGGCGCTGGTCGAGCGCATGCTCGACATGGCGAAGTTGACGACCCAAGACATCCATTACGATCTCGGCAGCGGCGACGGGCGCACCGTCATCACCGCGGCCAAGCGCGGCGTCCAGGCGACGGGCGTCGAATACAATCCCGACATGGTCGTGCTCTCCGAGCGCGCCGCCGTCAAGGAAGGCGTTTCCGCCCGGGCGAAATTCATTCGCGGCGACATCTTCGAGACCGACTTCAGCCACGCCACCGTCGTCACGCTCTATCTCCTGCCGAGCCTGAACTTGAAACTGCGCCCGACGATCCTGAAGATGAAACCCGGCACCCGCGTCGTGTCGCACGCCTTCAGCATGGACGACTGGCAGCCCGACCAGACCGACAACGTCGAGGGCCGCACCGCCTACCTGTGGATCGTGCCGGCGCAGGTCGAGGGTACCTGGCGCTGGAGCGCCGCCGCCGGCGGCGGCCAGAAGGAATACGAGCTCATGCTGCGCCAGCAGTTCCAGCAGGTCGAGGGGCTTGCCAAGCTCGACAACGGCAGGATGGGGCAGCTGCGCAACGTCAAGCTCCACGGTGACCAGATCAGCTTCTCGATCCACGAAACCACCGGCATCAGCGGCTCCATCCGCCGCGATTTCACGGGGCGCGTTTCCGGCAACACCATCCAGGGCGTATTCAAGCAGCCCGACACCGGCAACGAAGTGAAGTGGACGGCGACCCGCGTCAGCAACCACTGACGCGGGCCCGTCTGGCGCTGCCCGGACGCATCCCTCCTGGAGCAACCCATGGCGCAGTCTAAACCCGGCGTCGCCGTCGTCGGCGGCGGCATCATGGGCGGCGACATCGCCATCGTCTTTGCGGCTGGCGGCTGGAACGTGCACGTGATGAGCCCGTCGCAAAGGACGCGCGACGCCCTGCCGGCGCGCATCTCCACTGGACTGGAAAAGCTCGGCGCGCCATCGGCCAACGCGGGAGGCGTCAAACCCTACGCGAAGCTCGAGGCGCTGCCCTGGACGGAGATCGGCCTGGTGGTCGAGGCCGCGCTCGAGGACCTGCCGCTCAAGCAGAAGCTGTTCAGCGAGATCGAGGCGCTCGCGCGCCCCGAAATCCCGCTCGCGAGCAACACCTCGAACTTTCCCATCGGCGAGATCGGGCGGGCGCTGAAGCACCGCGCGCGCGTCGCGGGGCTGCATTTCTTCATGCCGGCGCACCTGGTGCCGCTGGTCGAGGTGGTGAGCGCGGAATTCACCGACCCCAGGGTCGCCGAGGGCCTGGTCGGCCTGATGAAAACGCTCGGCAAGGCGCCGGTCTGGGTCAAGAAGGACATACCGGGCTTCGTCGGCAACCGCCTGCAGCACGCCATGATGCGCGAGGCGCTCTACCTCATCGCCGACGGCGTCGTGTCGCCGGAGGGCATCGACACCGCGGTGCGCTACGGCTTCGGTTTCCGCTTCATCGCCTGCGGCCCGATCCTGCAGAAGGAGATGTCGGGCTGGGACACCAATACTATCGTCGCCGCAGCGCTCTACCCCCACCTCTACAACAACAAGACGCCCGCGCCCATGGTGAAGGCGTTGGTCGACAAGGGCCACCTCGGCATGAAGTCGAAGCGCGGCTTCTGGGAATGGACCGATGAGTCGATCGCGAAGGAAAAGGCGCGCATCGAGCGCTGCCTGCAGGCGGGCATGGAAATCCTCAAGTCCGATTAAATCCCGACGCTGCGCGCGGGTTTAATTCCGCGCGTTCGAACGGACCAATAAATTACCGTTCAACGCGCGGCGAGCGCAGAATCAATCCCTCGATTACATGTCAGGAGAACATCCATGAGCAGGATTCCGCTCCCCGAATGGGTGAGGCTCGCCGAGCAGGTCAAGCCCGGCAAGACCTTCCGGGAAAAAGTCGTGCTAGTCGGCGAGGGCCCGTCGAAATCCACGGCCGCCCTGATCGCGCTGCACTATGAAGCCGTCGACATCATCGCCCGGCTGGCGGAGCTGGTTGAGCGTGGGAGCAACCCGGTGCTGGTCGACAAGGCCGCCAACGCCATGCAGCGCTGGAATGATGCGGTGCGGGAAGCGGGCGGACTCGTGCGGCAGAAATAGGGGAAGGGAGTGGTGGCCGGGGACGGAGTTGAACCGCCGACACAAGGATTTTCAGTCCTCTGCTCTACCAACTGAGCTACCCGGCCTCCGAGAAAGCGCGGTATTAAAGCGTTAATCACCGCTAGCGTCAAGGCAAATTGAGGGCAACAAAAAACCCCGCGACTGCGGGGTTTTTTGCGACTGCTGCTCGCGGCTTCGTGAGTTACATGTCCATGCCGCCCATGCCACCCATGCCGCCGCCGTGGCCGTGGCCGGCGTGGGACTCTTCCTTCGGCATCTCGGCGACCATCGCATCGGTCGTGAGGATCAGCCCCGCCACCGAAGCGGCGTTCTGCAGCGCGCAGCGCGCGACCTTGGTCGGGTCGAGCACGCCCATCTGGACCATATCCCCGTATTCGCCGTTCTGGGCGTTGAAGCCGTAGTTGCCCTTGCCCTCGGTCACCTTATTGATGACCACCGACGGCTCGTCGCCCGCGTTGGCCGCGATCCAGCGCATCGGCTCTTCCAGCGCCCGCATCACGATCTTGATGCCCGCATCCTGGTCGTGGTTGTCGCCCTTGACCTTGAGGTTGGCGCGCGCCCGCAGATAGGCCACTCCGCCGCCCGGAACGATGCCCTCTTCCACTGCGGCCCGGGTTGCGTGCAGCGCATCTTCGACGCGCGCCTTCTTTTCCTTCATCTCGACTTCGGTCGCGGCGCCCACCTTGATCAGCGCCACGCCGCCGGCGAGCTTCGCAACCCGCTCCTGCAGCTTTTCCTTGTCGTAATCGCTGGTCGCTTCCTCGATCTGGGTGCGGATGCTCTTGACGCGGCCTTCAATCGCCTTGTTGTCGCCGTTGCCGTCGATGATGGTGGTGTCTTCCTTGCCGATCTCGATGCGCTTCGCCTGGCCGAGGTCCTTCAACGTGGCCTTCTCGAGCTGCATGCCGGTCTCTTCCGAGATCACGATGCCGCCGGTGAGGACCGCGATGTCTTCCAGCATCGCCTTGCGGCGGTCGCCGAAGCCCGGAGCCTTCACCGCGCAGGTCTTGAGGATCCCGCGGAGGTTGTTCACCACCAGGGTGGCGAGCGCCTCGCCCTCGACTTCCTCCGCCACGATCAGCAGCGGCCGCCCCGCCTTCGCCACCAGCTCCAGCACCGGCAGCAATTCGCGGATGCCGGAGATCTTCTTGTCGTAGAGCAGGATGTAGGGGTTGTCGAGCACCGACATCTGCTTCTCGGCGCTGTTGATGAAATAGGGCGAGAGGTAGCCGCGGTCGAACTGCATCCCTTCGACGACTTCGAGCTCGTTCTGCAGGCTCTTCCCGTCCTCGACCGTGATCACGCCTTCCTTGCCGACCTTGTCCATCGCGTCGGCGATGTTCTTGCCGATCTCGGTGTCGGCGTTGGCCGAAATCGAGCCGACCTGGGCGATCTCCTTGCTCGTCGTGCACGGCTTGGAGATCTTCTTCAGTTGCTCGACGATCCCTTCCACCGCCTTGTCGATGCCGCGCTTCAGGTCCATCGGGTTCATGCCGGCGGCCACATACTTCATGCCTTCCTGCACGATGGATTGCGCGAGCACGGTCGCCGTGGTCGTGCCGTCCCCCGCCACGTCCGAGGTCTTGGAGGCGACTTCCTTCAGCATCTGCGCCCCCATGTTCTCGAACCGGTCCTTCAACTCGATCTCCTTCGCGACCGAAACCCCGTCCTTGGTGACGGTGGGCGCGCCGAACGAGCGCTCGAGCACCACGTTGCGGCCCTTGGGCCCGAGCGTGACCTTCACCGCATCGGCCAGAATATTGACGCCGGCGACAATCTTGCTGCGGGCGTGCTCGTGAAATTTGACGTCTTTTGCTGACATGTTGAATTCTCCAGTTTCGAAACTTGACTTACCGGCCTTCGATCACGCCCATGATGTCTTCTTCGCGCATCACGAGCAGCTCGTCGCCTTTGACCCTCACGGTCTGCCCGGAGTACTTCCCGAACAGGATCTTGTCGCCCACCTTGATGTCGAGGGGGCGCACCTTTCCATCCTCCAGAATCTTGCCCTTGCCCACCGCGATGACTTCGCCTTGATCGGGCTTCTCGGCGGCGGTGTCGGGAATGACGATCCCGGAAGCGGTCTTCCGTTCTTCTTCCAATCGCTTGACCATCACGCGGTCGTGTAGCGGACGTATCTTCATGGTTGAGCCTCCTATGAATTAACCTGAATGACTGAGAAGGAGTGCTTGGCACTCGTCTCTATCGAGTGCTAATAATACGGATAAGATCACATAATGTCAATAGGTTAGCCGTACAAGCCAACAGTCAATACACTGCTGTTGGCACACACGACCCCGGGCGGCGCGTATCCGTAAGCCGCAGGAAAACACTGAAAAACTAGCTGGTTAGTCCAGGCCCGGCGGGGTACTGGTGGAGACCCCGAAGCGATAAACCGTCTTGCGGTTGCCGTCGCAGCGGGGCGGGATCGGACGATGCGGACAGGGTGGAGGCCGCCGGCCCCTGGAGGTCAGCGTCGCGTCATCGGCAACTTCGGCCCAGATGCCGCCACTGACCGGCCGGAACAGCCACATGAGGTAACCGCGGCTCGCCGCAAGCTGCAGCAGTTCATCGGCATCAGGCGCATCCACCACCACCACCTGGTTGCCGTTGATGCCGAACGGGAACGCGCCGAACGCCTGAAGACATTCGAGTGATTCGGTGGACGGCGCGCCGGGCCGCATGCAGCCCTTGCGCTCGGCGCGCGCGACGTCCCATGCGCCCAGTTCCCACGCCGCCTCCATTGCGGCACGATCCACGGCAACCAGATCGCGCCACCGGTCGTTCAGTTGCAGCGCGGAGCTCGGCAGCGGGGTGTAGGACACCGCCTCGGCCTGCTCAACTTCGCCCAGCCGCTCCTTGATGAAGCCGTGCCAGTGCAGCGTGAGAATCACCGGCGTGTCGGGGCAGGGCACCGCCGCGAGCGTGATGCCCACCAGCGGCAGGCCGGTCGCGGCCATCTGGTCCTCGATGCGCTCAAGCAACCGCATGACGGGTCAGCTCCTTTCCGGGTGCTACACTTTTTTCATTTTCTAAGGCTTCCTCGAAAAAAATGCAAACTAGCACTCGCAACGAACTGCTGCTAAAGCGCAGTCTTGCCGCGGTGTGGCATCCCTGCACCCAGATGAAGCAACACGAGTGGCTGCCGCTGGTTCCGGTCGCGCGGGGCGCCGGTTGCTGGCTCTACGATTTTGATGGCCGGCGCTACCTGGACGCCATCAGCTCGTGGTGGGTCAACCTGTTCGGCCACTGCAATCCTCGCATCGGCGCCGCGCTCGCCGACCAGCTCGGACAGCTCGAGCACGTGCTGCTCGCCGGCTTCAGCCACGAGCCGGTGGTGGCGCCCTCCGAGCGCCTCGCGCGGGCGACCGGCGGCGCGCTCGGGCATTGCTTCTACGCGAGCGACGGCGCTTCCGCGGTCGAGATCGCGCTCAAGATGAGCTATCACTACTGGCGCAACCGCGGCCGACCGGCCAAGACCCGCTTCGTCAGCCTCGCGGGCAGCTATCACGGCGAGACCCTCGGCGCGCTGGCGGTGAGCGACGTGCGCCTGTTCAAGGACACCTATGCGCCGCTCGTCATGGCGTCGAGCCAGGTCGCGAGCCCCGACTGGCGTCTCGCGGAGAAGGGGGAGTCGGCGCGCGATTACGCGGCGCGCTGCGCTGCCGCCCTGGAGCAGCATCTTCAACAACACCACGCCGAAACCGCGGCGCTGATCGTGGAGCCGCTGGTGCAGGGCGCGAGCGGGATGGCGATGCACGACGCGGAATACCTGCGCCGGGCACGGGCGATCTGCAACCGCTACGAGGTGCACTTCATCGCCGACGAGATCATGACCGGGTTCGGGCGCACCGGCAGTTTCTTCGCGCACCAGCAAGCCGCCATCACGCCGGATTTTCTTCTGCTGTCCAAGGGCATCACCGGCGGCTATCTGCCGCTCTCCGTCGTGATGACGCGCGGCGCGATCTACCAAGCGTTTTACGACGACGACGTGACGCGCGGCTTCCTGCACTCGCATTCCTACACCGGCAACACGCTCGCCTGCCGCGCCGCGCTGGCGACCCTCGATATCTTCGACGGCGAGCAGGTGATCGAGGCGAACCGGGCGCGGAGCGCGCGCATCACCACGGCCGCGCAGGCGATTGCGCGGCATCCCCGGGTGGCACACTTCCGCAACACCGGCATGATCTGGGCTTTTGATGTCCAGACCGCGGACCCTTTGTTCACCCGCCGCTTCTTCGCCCACGCGCTGGAGCGCGAGCTGCTGCTGCGGCCGCTCGGGAACACGGTCTATTTCATGCCACCCTACGTGATCGGCGACGACGAGATCGAACTGCTCGCCGGGCGCACGGTGGAGCTCCTCGACGCGCTGCCTGCGGATTGAGCGCAAGCTGCGGCATAATGCCGCCAACGGGCATGACGAGATCGATCCAATCGGGCGGGGCGGCCGGAAGAGCGGGGCGGCCCGCGAGATGGCTGCTGGCGGCGTTGGCGCTCGCCACCGCCGGCCTGCCGCAAGCCGCGCGCGCGCAACTGCCGGAGCCGCTCGCGCGCGCCCTCGCGCAGGCCGGAATACCCGAGAGCGCGGCGGCGTTCTACGTGCACGAGATCGGCGCCGAGCGCCCGCTGCTCGCGGCGGGGGCCGAGCGCGCGATGAATCCCGCCTCCAGCATCAAGCTCCTAACCACCTATGCCGGCCTCGAGCTGCTGGGCCCGGCCTACACCTGGGTCACCGAGGCCTACGCGGCCGGGGTGCTCAAGGACGAGGTGCTCGCCGGGGATCTCGTGATCCGGGGCCGGGGCGACCCCAAGCTCACGCTGGAGAACTTCTGGCTGTTGCTGCGGGAGCTGCGCGCGCGGGGATTGCGCGAGATCCGGGGCGACCTCGTTCTCGACCGGAAATATTTCGCCGTCGAGGAGTACGATCCCTCGCGCTTCGACGACCAGCCGACGCGGCCCTACAACACCGGGCCCGATGCCCTGCTCGTCAACTTCAAGGCGGTGCGGCTGCAGTTCATACCGGACACCGACGCCCGCTCGATACGCATCGTCGCGCAGCCGGTGCTGCCCCAGGTGCAGATCGTCAACAACCTCGCGCTCGACGCGAAAGGCGCCTGCGGCGACTGGGTCGGGAAGCTCAGGCTCGATGCCCAAGGCAACTCGACGACGGCGCGCCTCGCCTTCAACGGCGCCTATCCCGCGAGTTGCGGCGAGCGCGCGCGCAATTTCAGCGTGCTCGGCCACGCCCAGTACACCCTCGGCCTGTTCCGTGAGCTGTGGCGCGAGCTCGGCGGAACGCTCGGCGGGGGCGTGCGCGACGGCGACGCGGGCGCGGAAGCCCGGCTCATCGCCGCCGTGCAGTCGCCCGCGCTCGCGGAAGTCGTGCGCGACATCAACAAGTACTCCAACAACGTGATGGCGCGCCAGCTCTACCTGACCCTGGGCGCGGTGGGGGCGGGCGCGCCGGCCGCCGCCCACAAGACGGGCCGCGTCATCCGCCAGTGGCTGGCGGGCAAGGGCTTGTCGTTCCCGGAGCTGGTGCTGGAGAACGGCTCCGGGCTGTCGCGCGTCGAGCGCATCAGCGCCGGCAGCCTGGGACAGCTCCTGCTGACGGCGTTCAGGAGCGCGGTCATGCCCGAGCTGCTCGCTTCGCTGCCGGTCGCCGCCGTGGACGGCACGATGAAAAAGCGCCTGTCGGGTGCGGGGGTGGCGGGCCAGGCCCACATCAAGACCGGCTCGCTCGCGGGCGTGCGCTCGATCGCCGGCTACGTGCTGGATAGCCAGGGACGGCGCGTGGTCGTGGTCTTCATCGTCAACCACGCCAATGCCGGCAACGCGCGGCCCGTGCAGGACGCACTGCTGAGATGGGTCCACGATCGCGATGCCGGGCCCTGCTGCCGGCGCCGCTGATCGGGGGCCCCGGGTCCGTCGCTCGATTGAAAACTTCGTCGCCCATCAGGGGTCGAATCATTTGACCTGGGTCGTTGATTCGCGCAACGGCCGGCGTAAAATAAGCGGGTGCGGGGGATGTCGATGCAACGTATTCGCACGGCTCTGGTTTCGGTGATTGCGACGGCGATGTTGCCGGTTATTGCAGCGTACGCCGCCGATCTCACGCCTCGCCCGCAGCCCGAAACGGCGGAAAATCCGCAGCCGCCTCAGTCAGCATCCGCCCGGATTGACCGGCCCGCCGGAATTCCCGTTGAGAGCCACTCACACGGGCTGAAATTGAACGTCGGCGCAGCGACTGCGGTTTCCCGCTCCGACGAATTGCGCTCGATCCCCATCGCCCCGGTGGCCACCCCATCCCCCCGTGCCGACGCTGTCCGACCCGGCCCGGCGGCGAGCGGAGCCATCGCTTATTCGCGGGCCGAGGACACGCAGTATGGATTCCCGAGCCGTGCCGCGGGGGGAACCGGACTGAAGCTGACCCCATCCGCGTACGCGCCCAAGACCGGGTGGGAAATATCCGGGCGCTTCGGGCCGATTCGCTTCCTGAGCCCGCTCGACAGCGAGAGGGAAAGCAAGGTGCGCTTCGGCGGCAGGCTGCCGGGCCAGCCGCGCATGCCGGGATTGGGCAAGTTCAACGTCGGCATCCACTACAACTTCGAGTAGCTTCCGGGCCCGGCGCCGCTGCGCCTGCGCTGGAATCGCTTAGAGCCCCAGCTCGCGCCACAACGCATCCACGCGGCGCTTCACGTCCTCGCTCATCGCAATCGGCTCGCCCCAGCGGCGGTCGGTCTCGCCCGGCCATTTGTTGGTCGCGTCTATCCCCATCTTGGAGCCGAGCCCCGGAACGGGGCTTGCAAAGTCGAGATAGTCGACCGGCGTGTGTTCCGTGATGACGGTGTCCCGGCGCGGATCCACCCGTGTCGCGAGCGCCCAGATCACCTCCTTCCAGTCGCGGACATTGACGTCCGCATCCGTGACGATGATGAACTTGGTGTACATGAACTGCCTGAGGAAAGACCAGACACCGAACATCACGCGCCGGGCGTGCCCCGCGTACTGCTTGCGGATGGCGACGCACGCGACGCGGTAGGAGCAGCCCTCCGGCGGCAGGTGAAAGTCGACGATCTCCGGGAACTGGCGCGTCAGCAGCGGCACGAATACCTCGTTCAGCGCCAGTCCGAGCACTGCGGGCTCGTCGGGCGGTCTTCCGGTATAGGTCGAGTGGTAGATCGGGTCGCGCCGCGACGTGATCCGGTCGATGGTGAAAACCGGAAAGCGCTCCGTTTCGTTGTAATAGCCCGTATGGTCGCCGAACGGGCCTTCGAGCGCGGTTTCGCCGGGATGGATCCGGCCCTCGAGCACGATTTCCGCGGACGCCGGCACCTGCAGCCCGTGGCCGAGGCACTTCACCACCTCGGTCTTCGATCCGCGCAACAGCCCCGCGAACTGGTACTCGGACAACGCATCCGGCACCGGCGTCACCGCCGAGATCATGGTGGCGGGATCGGCCCCCAGCGCCACCGCGATGGGGAATGGCTCCTGCGGGTGCGCCAGGCAGTGATCCCGGTAGTCGAGCGCGCCGCCGCGCTGCGCGAGCCAGCGCATGATGACCTGGTTGCGGCCAATCACCTGCTGGCGATAGATGCCGAGGTTCTGGCGACGCTGGGCCGGTCCGCGCGTTATGGTGAGGCCCCACGTGATGAGCGGCGCCGCGTCCCCCGGCCAGCAGGTCTGGACCGGCAGCCGCCCGAGGTCCACGTCCGGGCCTTCGAGCACGGTCTCCTGGCAGGGGGCTTGCGACACCGCGCGTGGCTCCATCGCCAGCACGGTCTTCAGGAGCGGCAGCTTGTCCCACGCGTCTTTCCAGCCCGTGGGCGGCTCGGGCTCCTTGAGACGGGCAAGCAGCTGGCCCAGCTCGCGCAGGGCGGCGGTGGGATCGTCGGCGTCCACGCCCATGCCGAGCGCGACGCGCCGCACGGTGCCGAACAGGTTGCCGAGCACGGGCATCGCGTGCCCCGCCGGCTTCTCGAACAGCAGCGCCGGCCCGCCCGCCTTCAGCACGCGGTCGCAGATCTCGGTCATCTCGAGGCGCGGATCGACCGTCGCAGAAACGCGCTTCAGCTCGCCGCGCGCCTCGAGCCCGGCCATGAAATCGCGCAGATCGTGGTACTTCATGGCGCGCTCACCGGACTATCAGGATGCGGAAGTGGAGGTCGAGCGCGATTCCGGCGAAAACGGCGAGCCCGACCCAGTTGTTGTTGCGGAATGCCTCGAAGCAGCGGTCGCGCCCGCGGCCCCTGATCAGCCGGTACTGGTGGAGGGCCAGACCGGCCGCGGCCGCGAGGCCAAGAAAATAGAGAATGCCGTGGTACTGCCAGTAACCGATCGCCGCCATGATCGCCAGAAACAGTCCGTGCGCGGCCATGACGCCGGCGACATCATGGCGAGCGAGCACGATCGCGGACGACTTGAGCCCCAGCTTCGCGTCGTCCTCGCGGTCCACCATCGCGTACTCGGTGTCGTAGGCGATGATCCAGAAAAACGTGGCCGCCATCAGCGCCCACCCCGGCGCCGGCAGCGCGCCCAGTTGCGCGGCATAGGCCATGGGAATCCCGAAACTGAACGCAATGCCGAGCCCCGCCTGCGGAAACACGAAAAAGCGCTTGAGAAAGGGGTAGAGCACCGTGATCGCCAGCCCGAACAGCGACAGGATGAGGGCGAGCTCGTTCAACTGCAGGACGAGCCCGAACGCGATCAGCAGCAGGACGGTCGCGAGCGTCAGGGCTTCCAGGGGGCTCACCACGCCCGCGGCCAGCGGGCGGTCCCGGGTGCGCTCGACGTGGGGATCGAAATCGCGATCGGCGAGATCGTTGATGACGCATCCCGCGCAGCGCATCAGCACCGTGCCGGTGATGAAGATGAGCAGGATCTCCCAGCGCGGGACGCCGCGGACGGCAAGCCACAGAGCCCATAGCGTGGGCCACAGCAGCAGCAGCGCGCCGATCGGCTTGTCGAGGCGCATCAGCCGCTCGTACGCGTCGAGGCGCTGCTGGAGAGTCATGGCTCGGGCAATCCCCGTGGGAAAACGGGCAGGCGCTAAGTCTAGCATCCGGCTTTCGGCGGCTAGACCTTGAGGAACTCGTGCCGGCCGCCGAACCACCGCGCGAGGTGAGCGCGCGCGGCGTCCGGCTGCTCGCGCAGCAGCGTCGCGGCCGCCGCGCGCGCCTGATCGAGCAGATCGAGGTCGGCGTCGAGGTCGGCGAAACGCAGCATCGGGATGCCGCTCTGGCGCGCGCCGAGGAGCTCGCCCGGCCCGCGCAGCCGGAGATCGTGACGCGCGATCTCGAAGCCGTCCTGGTGCTGGTAGACGATTTTCAGCCGCTCGCGCGCCGCGGGCGTGAGCGGATTGGCATAGAGCAGGATGCAGGCGGCGGCGTCCGCGCCGCGCCCGACGCGCCCCCGCAGCTGGTGCAGTTGCGCAAGCCCCATGCGCTCGGCGTGCTCGATCACCATCAGCGTCGCGTTGGGCACGTCCACCCCGACCTCGATCACGGTAGTGGCGACGAGGAGCTGGATCGCGCCGCCGCGGAAAGCATCCATGACGCGCGCTTTTTCCCCGGTCTGGAGGCGGCCGTGGACGAGCCCGAGCCTGAGCTCGGGAAAGGTCGCGACGAGCGTGGCGTGCGTTGCGAGCGCGGTTTTCAGCTGCAGCGCCTCGGATTCCTCTATCAGCGGGCACACCCAGTACGCCTGGCTGCCCGCCATGCAGGCGTCGCGCACGCGCCGGATCACCTCGCCACGCCGCGCCGCCGACACGAGCTTGGTGGTGACCGGTGTCCGCCCCGGCGGAGCCTCGTCGATCACGGACACGTCGAGATCGGCGTAATAGCTCATCGCGAGCGTGCGCGGGATGGGCGTGGCGCTCATCATCAGCTGGTGCGGCTGCGCGCCCGGGTTGGGGCGGGCGCCCTTCATGCGCAGGGCGAGGCGCTGGTGCACGCCGAAGCGGTGCTGCTCGTCCACGATGGCGAGCGCGAGACCGGCGAATTCGACTTCCTCCTCGATCAGCGCGTGGGTGCCCACCGCGATCATCGCCTCTCCCTTCGCGACAGCGGCGAGCGCCGCGCGCTTCTCCTTGCGCCCAAGCCCGCCCGAGAGCCACGCGACCCGGATTCCCAGCGGCTCGAGCCACGCGGCGAATTTCCGGTAATGCTGCTCGGCCAGGATCTCGGTGGGCGCCATGACCGCGACCTGGCGGCCGTTTTCCACGCTCTGCAACGCTGCCAGTGCGGCGACCACCGTCTTGCCGCTGCCGACATCACCCTGCAACAGGCGCTGCATGGGGTGCGGCTGCGCGAGATCGTGGCGTATCTGCGCGAGCGCCTTGTTCTGCGCCGTGGTGAGCTTGAAGGGCAGGCGCGACAAGAGCGCCTGCGCCAGCTTGCCGCGCGGCCGGAGCGCCGGCGCGCCCGCTGCTTTGCGCCGGCGGTAATGCGCCTGCATCGAGAGCTGTTGTGCGAGCAACTCATCGAACTTGACGCGACGCCAGGCGGGGTGGGTCCGGCCCGCGAGCGCCGCCCGCGGGGTCTGCGGCGGCGGGTTGTGGAGCCGCAGCACCGCATCGCGAAACGCCGGCAACCGCAGGCGCTCGATCAGCCCCCCGGGCAGCGTGTCCGCCAGGTCGGAGTCCACGAGCGCGCGGGCAATCAGGCGCCGGAGCTCGTCCTGCGCGAGCCCGGAGGTCGTCGGGTAGACCGGCGTCAGCGCGCGCGGGACGGGCGCGCCCTCCTGCACCACGCGGTATTTCGGATGCACCATCTCCGGACCGTAGAACCCGTGGCGGATCTCGCCAAAGGCGCGCACCCGGGCGCCCGCGGCGAGCTGCTTCAGCTGGCTTGGGTAGAAATTGAAGAAACGCAGCGTCAGCACGCCGCTGCCGTCCTGAATGTGGCAAACGAGCTGGCGCCGGGGGCGGTACTGGATGTCGCACTCAATGCTCTTGCCCTCGACCTGCACCGGCTGGCCCGCCGGCGCTTCGTTCAGGGAATAGAGCCGCGTCTCGTCGTCGTAGCGCAGTGGAAGATGCAGGACCAGATCGAACCGGGCCGCGATCCCGAGCCTGGCGAGCCGTGTCAGGGTTGACTTGCTCAACCCTGGCAGCTCATCACCCATCACTCATCACTCCAAATGCATGATGGCGTCGATCTCCACCTGCGCCCCGCGCGGCAGTGATGCGACGCCGACCGCGGCACGCGCGGGGTAGGGCGCGGAAAAATAGGTCGCCATGGTCTCGTTTACCAGCGCGAAGTTGCCGAGATCGGTGAGGTAGACCGTGAGCTTGACGACGTCCTTGAGGTCGCCGCCCGCCGCCCGCGCCACCGCCTGCAGGTTCTGAAACACGCGGTGGATCTGGGGGCCGACGCCGGCGACCATCTCCATCGTCTGGGGATCGAGGCCGATCTGGCCCGCCAGGTAAACGGTGGCGCCGCAGCGCACCGCCTGCGAATAGGTGCCGATCGCCTTCGGTGCGGCGTCGGTGTGAACGATCTGTCTGGCCATGTCGCCCTCCGTCAGGATGGGAGCTTCAGCACGTACTTGGCGAGGATGTTGCGCTGGATCTCGCTCGAACCGCCGTAGATGGTCGCGGGGCGCGAGTAGTAGTAGGGATTCAGGAAGTCGGTCCCGACGCCGGCGACGTCGTTCACGCCGGCGATGACGCCCTGCTCGGCGCCGGCCTCGACCAGCAGCTCCGTCAGGCGCTGCCAGGTCTCCATGGTCCATATCTTCAGCATGGAGACGTCCTGCCCCAGCGGCTCGCCGCGCTTGACCTGGTCGACGAAGCGGCCGTAGAGCGCCGCCCCGTCCTCGATGTCGAGCTTGAGGGCGATGAAGCGGTCCATGAATCCCGGGTCCTCGAGGAGTCCTTTCGCGCGCGCGACCGCTTCCAGGCGGTTCAACGCGTACTGCGGGCGGCGCGGGCTGCCGATGCCGAGCCGCTCGAAGCCGAGCAGCGCCTTCGCCACCGTCCAGCCGTCGTTGAGCGCCCCGACCAGCGCATCGCGCGGCACCCGCACGTTGTCGAAGAACACCTGGCAGAACTCCTCGTGGCCCGCGAGGTTGCGGATCGGGCGCAGCGTGATGCCGGGGGTTTTCAGGTCCACCAGGAGGAAGCTGATGCCGCTCTGCTGCTTCGCCGCCTTGTCGGTGCGCGCGAGGAGATAGATGTGCGTCGCATCGTCGGCGAGCGAAGTCCAGATCTTCTGGCCGTTGACGACGAAATGGTCGCCGTCGATGACCGCCGCGGTTTGCAGGCTCGCGAGATCGGAGCCCGCATTGGGCTCGGAATAGCCCTGGCACCAGATGTACTCGCCGGAGCGCGTGCGCGGCAGATAGTGATCCTTCTGCGCCTGCGTTCCGAAGCGCATGATGAGCGGGCCCACCTGCGTGATGCCCTGGTCCGGCGGGCGCGCGACCCCGTGGCGCTCCAGCTCCTCGAGGTAGATCACCATCTTGCCGGCATCGAGCGCCATGCCGCCCCACTCGCGCGGCCAGTTGGGCGCGATCCAGCCCTTTTCGCAGAGCTTCTTCCACCAGCCCTGCATCTCGTGCCAGCGCGAGCGGTGCAGGATGTAGCGCAGCGGCGGCGGATACTCGCGCTCGACGAACGCGCGGACCTCCCGGCGGAAGTCGCCGTCGTCCATCGCGTTGTAGTCCGGCGCCGTGTCCCCGGGAATCATGCGTTGACCTCCACGGTGTGCCGCGCATAGCGGCGGCGGTGCCAGGTCGGGTGTCCCAGCCACGCCGCGAGCGTGAGCGCGCGCTTCAAGTACAGCCCCGCGTCGTAGTCATCGGTGAAGCCGATCGCGCCGTGGAGCTGGATCGTCTCCCGCGTGACCCGCAGCGCGGCGTCCGCGCAGCGCGCCTTCACGCGGCTGGCGAGCGCCGCGCGCGTCCGCGCATCGGGGCCGCGGTCGAGGAGGCCCAGTGCTTCCTCCAGCACCGCGCTCGCCAGCTCCTTGTGTATGTACAGGTCCACGGCGCGATGCTGCAGGGCCTGGAACGCCCCGATCGGTTTTCCGAATTGCACGCGCGTCTTGAGATATTCGAGGCTCATCTCGAGCGCGCGCTCCATCACGCCCGCGAGCTCGGCGCCCGCAATCGCGGCGCCAAAGTCGAACGCGCGGGCAAGCGCCTCGGTCGCCACCGCGCCCCGCGCCACGATCCG
>MERD01000071.1:0-126596 GCA_001771935.1 Betaproteobacteria bacterium RIFCSPLOWO2_02_FULL_67_26 | reverse complement strand
CTCGAACTCGAGCCGCAAGCCTGCCGTCTCCCGCGGCAGCCACGCGAGCGCGATATCACCATCGGCTTGCGCGCTGACGATAAAGGCGTCGGCCTGCGCCGAACCGGCGATGAAGCGCTTCACGCCGGAGAGCTTGAAACCGCCCTCGAACGGCACGGCGCGCGTGCGTATCGCCGCGCCATCGAGCTCGCCCGCGGCCTCCTGCCACGCCAGCGCGGGCAGCATCTCGCCCGCGGCGAGGTGCGGCAACTGCTCGCGCTTCAACGCCTCGTTATCCCCGGCCGCCAGCGCGGTCGCCGCGAGCACCGCCGCGGCGGTAAGCGGCTCGGGAACCAGCGCGCGCGCGAGCCCGCGCGCGACGATTGCCATCTCCGCGAGTCCCAAACCGAGCCCGCCGTAGGGCTCGGGGATCAGTATGCCGAGCCAGCCGAGCTCCGCCATCTTCTTCCACACCGCGCGGTCGTACTCGGCGGGGGCGCCGCGGAGCTTGCGCACCCTTGCAATATCGGTGCCGCGCGCCGTGAAATCGGAGACGCTGTCAGCGAGCATGGCGCGGTGCTCTGAAATCGCGGCGTCTTGAGGAGGCATCAATTCGCGAACCTTGTGTTCCGTGTCGGCCCGTCCCGCCACGGCATTGTGGGCCATTGGCGGATTTCCGGAAACAAAAAAAGCCGGGACGGTTTTCCGGCTCGATTGGTGGAGACGAGGAGGATCGAACTCCCGACCTTCGCATTGCGAACGCGACGCCCTCCCAGCTGAACTAAGTCCCCATGAAAAGCAGGTGTCGTAGTCAAGGCCGAGACGCGGCACCTCGACACTGCGTCAGAACCTCGCGGGTTCACCATCGGTTCAGTGTTAGGAGAATCGAGACCAGCCGCGTTGGCAAGCATGCCCTTGAGGGGATTGTGAGCATTTGGCCCTTCCGGCAGCCGCAGGTAATCCTGTGCTAATTAGGAGTTTTTACAAGTTATTGAATTAATGCATCTATTATGATACACGCTTTGTTAACATATTGATCACTACATAGCTTATAGCCGTGTTTCGACAACCATTAAAACTTGCAGTTAGCTATTTTAAGGTCTAGGATAAGTTAACAACTTAAGCGTTTCACGGGGTTTTACACGGTATGGATATGCAAGGTAACTATCGCAGTCTGAGTTCCACAGAGAGCCGCATTGTCCTCGGGCTCTCCGAGGAAGGTCGGCGCGAGCTTACGCGCCGCGATGCGATCGAGCGCTTCGCGCTTTCCGCCAGATCTGCTGACGACATCCTCCAGAGTCTAGTCCGCAAGGGATGGCTCGCGCGCGCGGGTCGCGGCAAGTACCTACTCATCCCGCCCGACTGGGGCGCGACGCCGCTCGGTGAGTCAAATACCCTGGCGCTCGCCAGTCAACTGACGCCGGATGGCTATGTCGCTTTCTCCACAGCCGCCGCGCATTGGGGACTGACTACGCAATTGCGCAGCGTTATCTGGATGGTCACCCGCACGCATGCCCGCGACCGGCGCATCAACGACAGCGAAGTCCGTTTCGCACGCCTGCCTGTGAAAGCAATGTTCGCGATAGAGCGCGTCGATGTTTACGGTTATCCCGTGCCGATGAGTGACCGTGAAAAAACCGTACTCGATTGCATCGGGTGGCCCAATCGCGCCGGCGGCATTGCCGAGGCTTCGGCGATATTGACCAGGGCCGCACGACGCTGGCAATGGGAAAAGGCGATCGACTATCTGGAGCGCTTGGGCAATATTGCGCTGATCCAGAAAGTGGGCTACCTCTGCGACACCGCGCATGTCGCGCTGCCGGACCCGTTGCGTGCGCGTCTGCGCAAGCAGATCAAACCCTCCAGCCGCACCTATCTCGTACCGCGCGCGCGCGGCGCTGGCGAATCCCGCTACGACCGCGAATGGGGCGTGGTGGTCAACGTCGATCCAGACTTGCTCTTCAAGATTTGACGATGCTCACTCAGGTCCAGGTGCGGCGTTTCGCCCATGAGTCGGGCATCAGGGACTTGCAGGTGGTCGAGAAAGAAATCGTGCTCACCTACCTGCTGCAATTGCTCGCTGAGAAAGGGTTTCTGAAGGAAGTCGCATTTAAGGGTGGCACCTGCATACGCAAGACATGGTTTGGGGCGAAAGGACGTTTCTCCACCGATCTCGACTTTACTTCGGTTGTAGCTGGCAAAGTCGCTGACGACGCAGTGATACAGCTCGCAGACCTCATGAGCACGCCGTTTCACGACATTCAATTCGGACTCGATCTCGGAGATAAGGGCTGGTACGAGACCGGGGACGGCGTTTCCTGGGGCAGTGAGCCACACTATCAGCATGCCTGGGGCGAGGGCACCATCAAGCTGCAGGTCAGCAATCGCGAAGCGCCTACGCTGCCGCTCGATGACCGATCCCAACTCGAAGTCTCGTACTTCGGGTTATTGCCGTTCAGGCCCAGCGCCATACCTTGCCTGCGAATCGAGGAAATTTTGGCCGAGAAAATACGCGCCATCTATCAGCGCGCTAAACCGCGCGATATTTGGGATCTCGATCAGTTTGCCAACCGGCCCATGCCCGAGGCACTTCTCAGGAAACTTGTGGTAACCAAGCTCTGGCAAGTAAACGATGCTTTCTCGCCTGACAAGTGGTTTAAAAAGCTCGAACAAGCGACGAAATGGGATTGGGATGATCTGCATCAGCTTGTGCGAGGCGGCGCACCCGAGCCGAAACTGATGCTTGAGCGCTGTGCCAAGCGCTTTGCTTTTCTAAAGCAACTCGATGGCGACGAAGATGTGCTCACCGCTGACTCACACCAACGCCGCGCGGATATTCACAAACGATCTATTGAAGAGTGCAATCGCCTTGCCCGGGAGCGCCGACTCACATGATCGGACGCTTGATCGAAACTTGACCGCTGATTGCCGAACTTGGTATCGAATGCGTGAGCGAGCACATATCTCACAAATTCAAAAGGCCACCCAATGGTGGATGGCCATTTGAATTTGGTGGAGACGAAGGGGATCGAACCCTCGACCTTCGCATTGCGAACGCGACGCTCTCCCAGCTGAGCTACGTCCCCACGCCGTTACTGCGAGGGCGGAATTCTACAACGGCCCGGCGGGACGGGACAATCCGGCCGGCGACGGTCCGCAGCCGAGCCGCTATAATTTCCGTCATGGATATCAAGCCGCCCTACGCCTACCAGGAGATCGTGCCGCTCACCCGGCAGCACCGCGTGGTGCTGCCCGAAGGGCGCAAGCTGCCGCTGGTGTTCCGCGACCTCACCGCGCTGCCGCTGTCGTTCACCGAATTCGCCGTCGCGTGCCGCGACTACCCGATCGCTTTCATCGGCGCCGGGAACAACGGCCATTTCGTCGCGATGGCCGTGCTCGGGCTGGAGAACCAGCAAAACCTGTTCGTCGCGCCCGACGGCGGCTGGGACGCCGCCGTCTACCTGCCGGCGTACGTGCGGCGCTACCCGTTCTGCATGACGCGCGTGACGGTGGACGGGCGCGAGCAGGCGGAACGCGTCGCCTGCGTCGAGCAGCGCGCGCTGAGCGACAAGGGTGAGGCGCTCTACGACGCCAGGGGCGAGTCCCTGCCGGCCTGGGACGAGCGCAGGAAGCTGCTGTTCGAGTACGAGACCGACCTCCAGCGTTCCGAGGAGATGTGCGGCGAGCTCGCCCAGCTGCAGCTGCTGGAGACCTTCACGATGCAGGCCGTTCCCAACCAGGGCACGCCGGTCGCCATGACCGGCATGTACCGCGTGGCGGAGGAGAAGCTCGCAGCGCTCGCGCCGGAGAAGCTGAAGGAACTCGCGCAGAAGGGGATACTGGCGCGCGTCTACGCGCACCTCATCTCGCTCGCGAATTTCGGCCGGCTGCTCGACCGTCGCGCCGCGCTCGCGAAGCCCGCCGAAGCCGCCACCAGAAAGCCCAAGAAATAGGCACGGCGAGCGGCGACCCGTAGCGGCCCTGCGAGTCACGACTCACGCATTGCGGCCGGCAGTACGGTAAGCCCAGACCAGCAACGCGACTCCCGCAAGCACCATCGGCAGCGACAGCCACTGTCCCATGCTCAGCCCCAGCGCGAGCGTGCCGAGGAAAGCATCGGGCTCGCGCGTGAATTCGACGAGAAAGCGCAACACACCGTAGCCCAGCAGGAACGCCCCCGACACCGCGCCGCGCGGACGCGCCCGCGCCGAGAACCACCACAGCGCCGCGAGCAGCACCACGCCCTCCAGCGCGAACTCGTAGAGTTGCGAAGGATGGCGCGGCACGCCATCCACGTTCGGGAACACCATCGCCCACGGCACCGTTGCGGGCCGGCCCCACAACTCCGCGTTGATGAAGTTGCCGAGCCGTCCGGCGGCGAGCCCCAGGGGCACGAGCGGCGCGATGAAGTCGGTGCCCGCGAGCCAGTCCTTCTGCCGGCTGCGCGCGAACCACGCCAGGGCGAGGATCACCCCCAGCAGGCCGCCGTGAAACGACATGCCGCCTTCCCATACGTAGAAAACTTTCCATGGCGCCGCGAGGTAATCGGAAAACTTATAGAACAGCACGTAGCCCAGGCGCCCGCCGAGAATCACGCCCAGTATCCCGTAGAACAGCACGTCGTCGAAGTCCTTCGCATCCCAAACGCCGCCCGGCGCGCGGGCAATGCGGTAGCGGCCCGCGGCCCAGAACAGCGCGAATCCGGCCAGGTACATCAGCCCGTACCAGCGCAGCGCGAGCGGGCCGATATGCAGTGCGACCGGGTCGAATTGGGGATGCACCAGCATGCGCGTGCCGTAACGGGGATGCGATAGAATGACGCCCTCATTATAGTCGTCGTTTCAACGCCGCCGCCGGCGAGTGCGTTCGCCTCCGGGCCGTGACCATGCCCAATCGCCTCGCCACCCAGACCTCGCCCTACCTGCGGCAGCACGCCGCCAATCCCGTGGACTGGCAGCCGTGGGACGACGAGGCGCTCGCGCTCGCCCGCGAGAACGACCGGCCGATCCTGCTCTCGATCGGCTACTCCGCCTGCCACTGGTGCCACGTGATGGCGCACGAATCGTTCGAGGACGCGGAGGTGGCGGCGGAAATGAACCGCCACTTCGTCAACATCAAGGTCGATCGCGAGGAGCGCCCGGATCTCGACCAGATCTACCAGACGGCGCACGCGATGCTGACGCAGAGGAGCGGCGGCTGGCCGCTCACCATGTTCCTGATGCCCGACGGCACGCCGTTCTTCGGCGGCACCTACTTCCCCAAGCACGGCCGCCACGGCATGACGGGATTCCTCGACATCCTGCCGCGGATCGCGCAGGCCTACCGCGACAAGCGGGAGGAGATCGGAAAGCAAAACGCGGCGTTGCTCGAGGCGCTCGCGCGCACGCTGCCGGCGGCGGAAGGCGCGCGCGAGCTGAAGCGCGCGCCGCTCGATGCCGCGGTGCGCGAGTTCGCCCAGGTGTTCGACGATGTCCACGGCGGGATCGGGCACGCGCCCAAGTTCCCGCATCCGTTCGAGCTCGCGTACTGCCTGCGGCGCCACGTGCTGGATGGTGGCGAGCTGGGCCTCGCGATTGCCCGCCTGACCCTCGCCCGGATGGCCGAAGGCGGCATCTACGACCAGCTCGGCGGCGGGTTCTGCCGCTACAGCGTGGACCCGCACTGGGCGATCCCGCACTTCGAGAAGATGCTCTACGACAACGCCGCGCTGATCGCCCTCTACAGTGACGCGTGGCTCGTCACGCGGCAGCCGCTGTTCGAGGCAGCGGTGCGCGAAACCGCGCAATGGGTGATGCGCGAGATGCAGTCGCAGGGCAACGCAAATGAGGGCGGCTACTATTCCTCGCTCGACGCCGATTCCGAGCACGAAGAGGGCAAGTACTACGTGTGGACGCCGCAAGAGGTGAAAAGCCTCGTCACCGAAGCGGAGTACGCGGTGGTCGGGCCGCACTACGGGCTCGACGGCGCGCCGAACTTCGAAGGCCGCTACTGGCACCTGCACGTGGCGCAGCCCCTGGACGCCGTCGCCGGGCGGCTCGGCGTGCCGCTTGCGGAATGCGCGTCGCGGCTTGCGCGCGCCCGCGTCAAGCTGTTCGCGGCGCGCGAGCGGCGCATCCGGCCCGGACGGGACGAGAAGACGCTCACCAGCTGGAACGCCATGATGGTGCGCGGCATGGCGCGCGCCGCCCGCGTGTTCGGTGAGCCCGGGTGGCTCGCCTCCGCGCGGCGGGCGCTGGCGTTCCTCCGCGCGACGATGTGGCGCCGGGAAGAAGGCGCGGACAAGCCGCTTGGCAGGCTCACCGCAACCTACAAGGACGGGGTGGCGCATCTCAACGCCTATCTCGACGACCACGCGTTCCTCCTCGACGCGCTGCTGGAGCTCATGCAGGGTGAATTCCGGGCCGACGACCTCGCGTTCGCCCGCGAGCTGGCGGAAATCCTGCTCGCAAAATTCGAGGACCGCGCGGCGGGCGGCTTCTACTTCGTGTCCCACGACCACGAGCAGCTCATCCACCGCGCCAAGCCCGGCCACGACAACGCCACGCCTTCCGGCAATGGCATCGCGGCCTTCGCGCTGCAACGGCTGGGGCACCTGATCGGGGAGACCCGGTATCTCGAAGCGGCGGAGCGGGCCTTGAAGCTTTTCTATCCTGCGCTCGAGCGCCAGCCGAGCGGTTTCGTGAGCCTCGCCACGGCGCTCGACGAATATCTCGCGCCGCCGCAAATCGTCGTGCTGCGCGGGGCGCCCGGCGCACTGGCGCAGTGGCAACGCGCGCTGGCCGCGCACTACCGGCCGGACACGCTGATACTTGCGCTGCCGGCAAGCCTCACCGGCCTGCCGCCGGTCCTGGACAAGTCCGCTCCGGACGGCGGCGTCAACGCGTGGGTGTGCCGCGGCGTTACCTGTTCTCCAGCCATCAACGAACTCGCCGGGCTCGAACGCATGTTGTCCGCCGGCCGCGAACGTGTATGAAGGCGCGCAGGTAAGCTACAATGCGCGGGTTTTTCCACTGAACGCCACTCACAGGGAGCCCTTCCATGAAGCGCATCATGACCTTCCTCGCCGCCGCTGCCGCGGTCACCCTTCCCGCCGGCGCGCACGCCGCGGATGCCAAGGCCGCCGAGGCCCTCGCCAAGAACAGCGGCTGTTTCGCCTGCCACACCGTGGACAAGAAGCTGATCGGGCCCAGCTACAAGGACATCGCCGCCAAGTATCGCAATGACAAGGGCGCGGAGGCGAACCTGGTCAAGAAAGTGAAGGCCGGTGGCAAGGGCGTTTGGGGCGATATCCCGATGGCGCCCAATGCGCACGTGAAGGACGCGGACCTCAAGACCATCGTGCAGTGGGTGCTGTCCATCAAGTAAGCGCCGCGCCAGCGGTGTGCCAGGCCGGCCTGCGGGCCGGCTTTTTTTGCGCCCGCTGCCCGCGCGCGGCCGCGAAATTGACAAGCTCGCCGCTGCTAAGGATAATGATTTCTCCAGTAGCAACAACGATTTACCTCGAGGAGCCCGCATGGTTCGCGCACCCGTCATCGGCCTTGGCCTGGCACTCGCTCTGATTCTCCCGGGTTGCGGCAAGGAAGCGCCGCCGCCGCCGCAAAAACAGGTCGCGACGCCCCAGCCGCCGGAGGCCGTCACCGTCAAGATCGGCTCGGCGTCGCCCCTGACCGGGCCGCAGGCGCACATCGGCATCGACATCAGGAACGGCGTGCAGCTCGCCATCGAGGACGCCAATGCCGCAAACATCGAGATCGGCGGCAGGAAGGTGAAGTTCGAGCTGGTGGCCGAGGACGACGAGGCCAACCCGACCAAGGCCACGACCGTGGCGCAGAAGCTGGTGGACGCCAAGGTGTCCGCGGTGGTGGGTCATTTCAATTCCGGCGCCTCCATTCCGGCCTCCAAAATCTATTCCGATGCCGGCGTCCCGCAGATCTCGCCCTCGTCGACCAACCCGAAATACACCCTGCAGGGGTTCAAGACCACGTTCCGCGTCGTCGCGCACGACGACCAGCAGGGCCCGACGCTCGGCCGCTACGCGGCCGGAGCGGTCAAGGCGAAGCGCGTCGCGGTGATCGACGACTCCACGGCCTACGGCCAGGGCATCGCCGACGCCTTCGAGGCGACGGTGAAGGCCGCGGGGGCCAAGGTCCTTGCGCGCGAGCACACCACGGACAAGGACACCGACTTCAAGGCGATCCTCACCAAGATCAAGGGCCTCAAGCCCGACCTCATCATGTTCGGCGGCATCGACCCGCAGGCCGGGCCGATGGTGAAGCAGATGGCCCAGCTCGGCATCAAGGCGAAGTTCATGGGCGGCGACGGCATCCAGACGCCGAACTTCATCAAGCTCGGCGGCGACGCCGCCGAAGGCGTGATGGCTTCGATCCCGGGCCTGCCCAAGGACCAGATGCCCGGCGGCAAGGCCTTCCTCGACAAGTACAAGGCCAAGTTCAACGCCGAGGTGGAGCTCTATGCGCCGATGGGCTACGACGCGGTGATGGTGTTCATCGACGCCATGAAGCGCGCGGGCTCGACCGAGCCGGCGAAGTTCCTGCCGGAGCTCGGCAAGACCCGCTATCAGGGCGTGATCGGGCCGATCGCGTTCGACGACAAGGGCGACCTCGTGAACGGCCCCATCACCATCTACGTCGTGAAAAGCGGCAAGTGGGACCCGCTCGAGACCGTGACGCCGGGCGGCGCGCCGTCGGCCGAGGCAAAAAAATAGTCCCGGCGCCCGCCCCGGCCCCGGCCGGACAGTTGCAAGGTGAACGGCACCCGCGCGGTGCCGTTTTCGCTTGACCCATGGACATTTTTCTCCAGCAGCTCGTCAACGGCCTGGTGCTGGGCAGCATCTACGCGCTGGTTGCGCTGGGCTATACCATGGTCTACGGCATTCTCGGTCTCATCAATTTCGCCCACGGCGATATCTGCATGATCGGCGCGCTGACCGCGCTCACCGTGGCGCAGGCGCTCGCGGCCATGGGGCTGCCGCCGCCGCTGGTGCTGGCCCTCGCCGCGCTCGCCGCGGTACTGGTGTGCGTGGCGCTCGGCGTCTCCATCGAGCGCGTCGCCTACCGGCCGCTGCGGCGCGCGCCGCGGCTCGCGCCCCTCATCACCGCCATCGGCGTCTCGGTCCTGCTGCAGTATTCGGCGGCCCTGGTGTGGGGCAAGCAATACCTGTCCATGCCCGAGGTGGTGAAGCCCAGCGCGATCGTCTGGGGCGGCGTGCAACTGACCGACCTGCAGGCGTTCATCTTCCTCCTCGCCTGCGCGTTGATGGGCGCGCTCCTGTGGTTCATCCAGTCGAGCCGCATGGGACGCGCGATGCGCGCCACCGAGCAGAACCCGGACGTGGCGGGATTGATGGGCGTCAACGTGAACCACGTTATCGCATTCACGTTCCTGCTCGGCTCGGCGGTCGGGGCCATCGCCGGCATGATGGTGGTGCTCTATTACGGCGTCGGCCACTATTTCATGGGCTTCATGCTGGGGCTGAAGGCCTTCACCGCCGCGGTGCTCGGCGGCATCGGCAACGTCGCGGGCGCGATGCTCGGCGGTCTCCTCCTCGGCGTCGTCGAGAGTCTCGCCGCGGGCTACATCGGCGACCTGACCGGCGGCGTGCTCGGCAGCAACTACCGCGACGTCTTCGCGTTCCTGGTGCTGATAGGGGTGCTGGTGTTCCGGCCCTCGGGGATCATGGGCCAGCACACCGGGGACCGCGCATGAGCGGCGCCATCCGCGATCCGCGGTTGCGGTGGGCGGCCGTTTTCGCCGCCGCCGTCGTGCTCATCGCGCTGCCGTTCGCGGTCGATGCCGTTCTCGGGCGCGCCTGGGTGCGCATCATCGACGTCGCGCTGCTGTTCATCCTGCTGGGACTCGGGCTCAACATCGTGGTCGGCTACGCGGGCCTGCTCGACCTGGGCTACATCGCGTTCTTCGCGGTCGGCGCCTACAGCTACGCGCTGCTGGCCTCCCCGCAATTCGGCCTGCACGGGTCGTTCGTCGTGGTGCTGCCCCTGGCCGCGCTGGTTGCCGCCGCGTTCGGCGTGCTGCTCGGCGCGCCGACGCTCAAGCTGCGCGGGGACTACCTCGCGATCGTGACGCTCGGCTTCGGCGAGATCATCCGCATCTGTCTCAACAACCTGAACCGCCCGGTCAACATCACCAACGGCCCGCAAGGCATCACCCTGATCGATCCGCTCGCCATCGGCGACATTGCGCTCAACAAGACCTATACCATCGCCGGCTTCACCGTCGCGCCGGTGCACAGCTACTACTTCGTGTTCCTCGCTTGCGCGGCGGCCTCGATCTTCATCTCGCTGCGGCTCGAGGACTCGCGCATCGGGCGCGCCTGGATCGCGATCCGCGAGGACGAGCTGGCCGCCGGCTCGATGGGCATCAACACGCGCAACGTGAAGCTGCTCGCCTTCGCCATGGGCGCGACCTTCGGCGGCCTGGCGGGCGGGCTGTTCGCCTCGTTCCAGGGCTTCGTCAGCCCAGAGAGCTTCACGTTGCTCGACTCGATCATGGTGTTGTGCATGGTGGTGCTGGGCGGCATGGGCAACGTCGGCGGCGTCGTGCTGGGCGCGGCGCTCCTCACCGCGCTACCCGAGGCATTACGCTATGCCGGGCCGCTGCAGAAGCAATGGCTGGGCGACGTCTACATCGACCCGTCGGACCTGCGCATGCTGCTGTTCGGCCTGGCGCTGGTGCTGATGATGCTGTTCCGCCCCGCGGGCCTGTGGCCGTCGACGTTGCGGCGCCGCGAGTTCGCCGGCGGGGAGGATGCGCATGCCGCGCAGTGACGCGCCGTTGCTTGCCGCCAGCTCGATCAGCAAGCGCTTTGGCGGGCTCGCCGCGCTCGCCGGGGTCTCGGTGGCGGTCCGGCGCGGCGAGATCTTCGGGCTGATCGGCCCCAACGGCGCGGGCAAGACTACGCTCTTCAACGTGCTGACCGGCCTCTACCGGCCGGACGCGGGCGAATTCACCTTCGACGGCGCGCGCCTGACCGGCATGAAGCCCTATCAGGTCGCTGTCTGCGGCATTGCCCGCACCTTCCAGAATATCCGCCTCTTCGCCAACATGAGCGCGCTCGAGAACGTGATGGTGGGCCGCCACGCCCGCACCCACACCGGCGTGCTCGGCGCGGTGCTGCGCGATGCCGCGACGCGCGCCGAGGAAGCGGCGATCGCCGGCCGGGCGTACGCGCTGCTCGATTACGTCGGCATCGCCGCCCGCGCCGCGGAGCCTGCCTACAGCCTCTCCTACGGCGACCAGCGCCGGCTCGAGATCGCGCGCGCGCTCGCGACCGAGCCCAGGCTGCTGGCGCTCGACGAGCCCGCCGCCGGCATGAACGCGACGGAACGGGCGGAGCTCGCGCGGCTGCTCGAAAGAATCCGCGGCGACGGCATGACCCTGCTCCTGATCGAGCACGACGTGCGGCTGGTGATGGGGCTCTGCGACCGCGTGGCGGTGCTCGATTACGGGCGCAAGATCGCCGAAGGCGCGCCGGCGCAGGTGCAGCGCGATCCGGCGGTCATCGAAGCCTACCTGGGAGGGGCCCTTGCTTGAGGTGAGGGGGCTGAAGGTCGCCTACGGCGGCATCAATGCCGTCAAAGGCATCGATCTCGAGGTGCGCGCGGGCGAACTCGTCACGCTGATCGGCGCCAACGGCGCCGGCAAGACGACGACGCTGAAGGCGCTCGCCGGGCTGTTGCGGCCCGCCGCGGGTGGCATCCTTTATAATGGCAATGACATAACGGCGCGCCCGGCCTACGAGCTGGTCCGGAAGGGGCTGGCCCTGGTGCCCGAAGGGCGCGGGCTGTTCGGGCGCCTTACCGTGGAGGAGAACCTCGCGATGGGCGCCTACAGCCGCCGTGATCCCGCGCGCATCACCGCCGATTTCGACCGCGTTTACGAGCTGCTGCCTCGGCTTGGCGAGAGGCGCCGGCAACTCGCGGGGACGCTTTCGGGCGGTGAGCAGCAAATGCTGGCGATCGGGCGCGCGCTCATGAGCCGGCCGCGGCTGCTGCTGCTTGACGAACCGAGCATGGGGCTCGCGCCGATGATGGTGCAGAAGATCTTCGAAACCATACGCCGAGTCGCAGCCGAAGGCGCCACGCTGCTGCTGGTGGAGCAGAACGCGCGGCTCGCGCTCGAGACTTGCCAGCGCGGCTACGTGATGGAAAGCGGGCTGATCACGTGCGCCGACACCGCCGCGCGGCTGCTCGCCAATCCCCAGGTGCGGCAGGCTTACCTCGGCGAATGACCCCATGACGCCCCGCACGCCCCCCCTCGCGGCCGCGCTGCAGCGCATCCTCGCGGTGAAGGCCGCCCGCTGGGCGCTCATCGCCGCCGTCTCGCTCGCCCTCTCCGGCATCCTCGGCTTCCTCTATCTCAAGACCGAGGGCGCCGACTTCAAGCGCAAGAACGAGGTGCTGGGCCTGCTGCGCGAGCTGAAGGAAATCGACGCCCGCTGGGACGTCGACCTGTGGCGCTCGCGCATCGACTTCGTGCCGCCGCAGGTGCCGCTCGCCGACTACGCGCCGACGCTGGCCCGCATCCGCCAGGAGCTCGCCGCCGCCGAGCAGGCGCTCGGCAGCCCCGTGCTCACGCGCGGCCTGCCGGAGCTCGCGAGCGCGTTCTCTCAAAAGGCCGAACTGGTGGAGCAGTACCGCAAGGCCAACGCCGGCACCAAGCAGGCCCTCGCGCAGGTGCTGGCGGGCGACGCCGAGATCGCAGGCCTGGTGCGCGGATCGTGGCCGGACGTCCGCGACCGGGAACGTCTGGTGGCGGCGGAGAGCGCGACCGTGCAGGCCATCGCCGAGGCGCAGCGCTACTACCTTGCGCCGGGCGACGCGCAGCGCAAGATCGTCGAGGGCATCATGGCCGACCTGCGCCACGCCGCCGCGCCGCTGCCGCCGGCGCTGCGCGACGGCATACTGCGCCTCGACGGCCACGTCCAGCAGCTGCTCGGCGCCCGGCCCGTCGAGCACGAGCTGTTCGTGAAGCTCGCGTTCCTGACCGCGGGGCCGCGCGTCGACACCCTCACCAATGCCTTCTCGCGCGAGACCGAGGCCGCGCTCGCCAACCAGGAGTTCTACCGCGCCTACCTCGTCGCCTACTCGGGCGCGCTGCTGATCCTGCTCGGCTACCTGGCGATGCGCCTGGTGGCGAGCTATCGCCTGATCCATGCCGCCAACCAGGCTCTCAAGAGCGCCAACGAGCTGCTGGAGCAGCGCGTCGCCGAGCGCACCCAGGAGCTCACCGCGGCGCTGCAGCAGCTGAAGGAGTCGGAAGCGCAGCTGATCCAGACCGAGAAGATGTCCTCCCTCGGGCAGATGGTCGCGGGCGTGGCGCACGAGATCAACACGCCGCTCGCCTATGTCAAGAACAGCCTGGGCTCGGTGGCGGGCAAGCTGCCCGAGCTCGCGCGGCTCGTCGCCGAATCCGAGAAGCTGCTGGACCTCCTGCGCTCCGGCACCGCCGACCCGCACCAGCTGGCGCAGCAGTTCGCGCTGACCGAGCAGCTGATCGGGCAGTTCAAGGCGCACCAGGTGCTGGACGAGCTGCAGGCCCTCGCCAAGGACGGGCTCTACGGCATCGGCCAGATCTCCGAGATCGTGGTCAACCTCAAGAACTTCTCGCGGCTCGACCGCAGCAAGGTCTCGAGCTTCAACCTGAACGAGGGACTCGAGAGCACGCTGCTGCTCGCCAAGCACGAGCTGAAGAGCCATACCGTGCAGAAGCACTACGGCGAGATCCCCGCAATCACCTGCGCCCCGTCGCAGATCAACCAGGTGCTGCTCAACCTCGTCAACAACGCGGCACAGGCGATCGAGTCGGGCAAGGGAGGCATCATCACGCTCGCCACGCGCCGCCTGGACGCGGAACACGTCGCGGTGGAGGTCCAGGACAACGGCAAGGGCATCCCGTCCGAGGTGCTGCCCAAGATCTTCGACCCGTTCTTCACCACCAAGGACGTGGGAAAGGGCACCGGCCTCGGGCTCTCGATCGTCTACAAGATCGTCCAGGGCCACGGCGGCACGATCAGCGTGGACTCCGCCGTCGGGGTTGGCACCAAGTTCACGGTGGTGCTACCGTTGACCCCGCCGGAGGCGGCGCAAGCGGCGGCCTGATGCCGGAACGCCTTCCCCAATCGCGATGAATAACCCGACGATCATCGGCAAGTACCAGATCCAGGACGTGCTCGGCCAGGGGGGCATGGGTATCGTCTACCGCGCGTTCGACCCCGCGATCCACCGCACGGTCGCGATCAAGACCATCACCAAGTCCGCGATGGACCCGGCGGACCTGCAGTACGCGCTCACGCGCTTCCGCCACGAGGCACAGGCGGTGGGACGCCTCACGCACCCCCGCATCACCGCGATCTACGATTACGGCGAGGACATGGACACCGCCTACATCGTGATGGAGCTGGTGAACGGCCATTCGCTGTTCCATCACATGCAGAACCAGGCGCGTTTCGAGCTGAAGGAGATCGGCGAGCTGATCCGCCAGCTCCTCGACGGGCTGGGCTACGCGCACGCCCTCGGCGTCTTCCACCGGGACATCAAGCCCTCCAACATCCTGATCAACGACGACGGGCGCCTGAAGCTCACCGATTTCGGCATCGCGCGCCTCGACTCCTCCACGCTCACCCAGGTGGGCGAGATCATGGGATCGCCGGGCTACATGTCGCCGGAGCAGTTCCTCGGCACCGACATCGACGCGCGCAGCGACATCTATTCGGTGGGCGTCATCGCCTACGAACTGCTCGCCGGCCGCCGCCCCTTTACCGGCAACAACGCCGAGGTGATGCGCCAGGCGCTGAACGAGCGCCCGGTCAATCCCTCCGACCACAACCCCAAGATCTCGGTGCAGCTCGACTGGGCGGTCCAGAAAGCGCTCGCCAAGAAGCCCGCGGAGCGCTTCCAGGGCGCGAAAGAGTTCTCCGATGCGTTCGTGAAGGGCATCGAGGCGAGCATCCGCCAGAGCCAGCGCCAGCCCGCGGAGGCCGCCATCGCCGACGAGCCGACCCAGCGCATCGACCCCAAGCTCATCCAGGCGGCGCGCATGCTCGCCGGGTTGCCGCCGCCCAAGGCCGAAGCCCCGCCACAGCCCATGGCCGACACCCCGACGCGGCCCGGGGCCGATGTCCCGACCCAGCCCCACGCGCGTGCGCCCGCAGCGGAGTCCACGACGACGCCCGCCGCGGGCGCCGCGGCGGCACCGGCTGCCGAGGCGGGCGCCACCAAGGCGCGCATCCTGTTCGTGGACGACGAGGAGCGCATCCTGACCGCGCTGCGCTCGGTATTCCGGATGAACTACCACGTTTTCACGGCAACCAACGGGCCCGAGGCGCTGGCGTTCGTCAGGAAACTCAAGCCCCACGTCGTGGTCAGCGACCAGCGCATGCCGGAAATGACCGGGGTCGAGTTGCTGCGCCAGGTGAAGGAGGCGGCCCCGGCGACGGTCAGAATGCTGCTGACCGGCTACTCGGATCTCGCCTCTATCGTCGGCTCCCTGAACGATGGCGAGGTGTTCCGCTTCATCTCCAAGCCGTGGGACAACCAGGACATACAGAAAACCGTCGGGGAGGCGGTGGCCATCGCGCTGGAACTCGCGGAACGGGCCGCAACACCCCCCATCCTGCCCGAGAAGCTGGAAGCCGGGGTGCTGGTGATCGGCGAGGGCGAGGACACGTTGCGCGCGGTGAAGCGGTTCGTGGGCGGCGCGTGCCCGGTGCGCCACGCGAAGGATTTCGACAAGGCGCTGGGACAGCTGGAAGCGCACGAGACGGCGCTCATCGTCGCCGACATCGCAAAGCGCGGCGAGGAATCGCTCGCCGCCTTCAAGGTCCTCAAGCGCGAGCGGCCCGAGATCCTCGTGATCGTGCTGACCGAGGCATCCGACTCGGAGCTGGTGATCGAGCTGATCAACCAGGCCCAGATCTTCCGCTTCATCAACAAGCCGCTGGACCCGGAAAAGCTGAGGAGCTACCTCCAGGCGGCGCTCACCCGCTACCAGTCGTTCAAGCAGAATCCCCATCTCACGCACCAGCACCAGGTGGCCGCGGCGGACGCGGAGCGCTCCGTCAGCCAGAAGATCCTGTCGCGCGTGAAGTCGCTGAAGAGCTGGTTTTAATCTGCCCAGTCTTTCGGCACCAGGAAATCGGTGTAGAGCTTTTCCTCCGGACTGCCGGGTTCGGGCTTCCAGTCGTAGCGCCATTCGACCCGCGGCGGCAACGACATGAGGATGGATTCGGCGCGCCCGCCCGACTGCAGCCCGAACAGCGTGCCGCGATCGTACACCAGGTTGAACTCGACGTAGCGGCCGCGACGATAGGCCTGGAACGCGCGCTCGCGCGCGCCGTACGGCAGGTCCTTGCGGCGTTCCAGGATCGGCGCGTAGGCCGGCAGGAAATGGGCCCCCACGCTCCGCGTCAGCGCGAAGCAGGTTGCGAAGTCGGGCGCGTTCAGGTCGTCGAAGAATATTCCGCCGATGCCACGCGGCTCCGCGCGGTGCTTGAGGTAAAAGTATTCGTCGCACCATTTCTTGCACGCCGGGTAGCGGTCGGCGCCGAACGGCGCCAGAGCATCGCGGCAGGCGCGATGGAAGTGCCGCGCATCCTCCGCGAACGGGTAGTAGGGCGTCAGGTCCATGCCGCCGCCGAACCACCACACCGGCGCCGCCCGGTCCTTCTGCGCCAGGAAGCATCGCACGTTCAGGTGCACGGTCGGAACATAGGGATTGCGCGGGTGCAGGACCAGCGACACGCCCATGGCCTCAAACGAGCACCCGGCGAGCTCGGGTCGGCCGGCGCTTGCCGACGGCGGCAGGCTGCCGCCGAATACGTGCGAGAAGTTTACCCCGGCGCGCTCGAATATCGCCCCGTCCTCCAGCAGCTCCGAGACACCGCCCCCGCCCTGCGCGCGCGTCCACTCGTCGCGCCGGAACGCGTGCCCATCGGCCCCGGCCAGGCGCGCGACGATCGTCCGCTGAAGCTCGAGAAAGTGCTGCTTGACGGCGGCCGCGTCCAATCGATCACTTCGGAGACTTCCTGAGCCCCATCGACTCGACCGCCTTGGCGATCTCGGCGTCCTCCCGGGCGACCAACCGGCCGAACTCGGCCGCCGGCAGGAATGCGGGCGTGACGAGCAGCCGTTCCGCGGCGCGCGCGAACCCCGGGTCCTGCACCGTATCGCGGATGACGCCCTCGAGCTTCGCCACGATGCGTTGCGGCGTGCCCTTCGGCACCACCACGCCGCGCCAGAGTTCGGCAACGGCGCTCAATCCCGCCTCCTTGGCCGTCGGCACGTCGGGAAACGATCGATCGCGTGTCGCGCTCAGGGCGACCAGCGCGCGCACCGCGCCGGTTTTCACGTGGCCCGCGAGCGCGCTCGGCAGCTGGACCACGGCATCCACTTCTCCGCCGAGCAGGCTCGGCACCACCTGGGCGGCGCTGAACGGCACGTCCGTGATCTGCGCGCCGGCCGCCCGGAACAGCCATACCGACGACAGGTGGGTATGGCTGCCGAAGCCGGAATTGCCGACGGTAAGCTTGCCGGGGCTGGCCTTGGCGTATTGCAGGATGTCGCGCACGGATTTCCACGCCGTGTTGCTCCTGACGAACAGGAACGGTGTCTCGATCTGCACGCGTGCCACCGGCACGAACGACCGGTAATCGAATGGCAGCGTGCCGGTATGGTAGGTGGTCGATATCGAATTCGAGTTCCAGACCAGGTGGTGGCCGTCAGGCGCCTGCGATACCGCGTATCGATAGCCGACCGCGCCACCGCCCCCGGGCCGGTTCACCACCACGATCTGCGTGCCGAGGCGCTTGCCCATGCCCTCCGCCAGCACGCGCGCGGTGACGTCCGCGGAGCTGCCGGCGGGAAACAGCACGACGAATTCGATCGGCCGCCCGGCCGGAAAGGGCTCCTGCGCCAGCGCGGCCGGGACGGTGGCGAGTCCCGCCAGAACCGCGAGGAGCCGGGAAATGAAAGCAGTTGAAGCCGACATGGACGTGCCTCCTCTTTGTGTTGTCAATAGGTGCCGCGGAACGCGTCGTGGCCGCGCACGTAGTCGCGGTTGCTCTGGGCCGGATTGCGATTGACGAGCGGGCGCGCGTAGAGCGGGTGGGTAAGGCTGCGCACCTCGTGCTCGAGGGTGAAGAGAGGCTTTCCGCTCGCCGGGTCGACGATGTCGCGGAAGCGGTACTGGTGCTCGCTGCTCTCCTCGGTAACGAGTCCGCGCTCCATCAAGCGACGATGCGGGCCGGAGAAATCGGCGACGTAGACCTGGACGTGGTGCCCGTCGTACTCCGGGAGCGGGCGCGCGGTCTCGCGGAATCGCAGCCGTTGCGCAGCGCCGGTGGATACGGCGGCCGTCGCGCCGCCAAGGCCGCCGTCCAGCGCGGCGTGCGCTCCCAGGACGTCCTGGTAGAAACGCGCGATCCCCGGCGCCGAGCCGGCGGGCACGTCGAGCTGCACGTAGGCTATGGCGAGCTCGGCGTCGCCGAACTCGGGCGCGGGCGCGTGACAGCGGTAGCGGTTGCCCCATGGGCACGTCGCCTCGATGCGGCCATCGCGCTTCTCCCAGGCGAACCGCGTCTCCGCCAGGAGCGGCGCCACGATTTGCAACCGGCACTCGAGCGCCGCCAGATCGGGCATCACGATGCCGACGCAGCCGCGCAGCACCTGGGCGCCGCGCGAGGGCAGGTGAAACTGGCTGCGGCCCACGTTCACCCACATGTTGTCGATTCCGGACATGAGATATGGATCGCGCGTGAGGCCCAGGCCGCTCAGGTAGAAAATCGTGGCGAGGCGCTGGTCGGGAATGGTGACGTTCACGTGCTCGAGCAGCACGATGTTGCCCAGGTCCTGGCGCGAGCGGTCGTAGTGGGGGGCCATCGTCACAGCTTACCCCAAACCTCTATTTCCGGCTCGCGGCGAGCGCGCGGTGGCCGATGTCGCGCCGGAACTGCATGCCCTCGAAGCGGATTCGTTCGGCGACCTCGTAGGCACGGCGCTGCGCGGCGTTCAGGTTGCCGCCCAGCGCCGTGACCGTCAGCACCCGGCCCCCGTTCACCACGACGTCCCTTCCGTTCAATGCCGTGCCGGCATGGAACACGTGGCAATCCTCCTCCGGCGCCGGCAGGCCGTGAATCGCGTCGCCCTTGCGCGGGGCATCCGGGTAGCCGTGCGCGGCGAGTACCACGCCGAGGGCGATCCGCCGGTCCCACTCGGCCTCGACGCGGTCGAGGGTGCCAGCCAGCGCGTGCTCGATCAGGCCGACCAGGTCGCTCTTCAACCGCATCAGGATCGGCTGCGTCTCGGGGTCGCCCATGCGGCAATTGAACTCCAGCACCTTGATTTTCCCGTCCCGGCTGATCATCAGGCCAGCGTAGAGAAAACCGCTATACGGCGTTCCGTCCTGCTCCATGCCGGCGAGCGCGGGCTGGATCACCTCGCGCATGACCCGGGCGTGAACCGCGGGCGTGACCACCGGCGCCGGCGAGTACGCGCCCATGCCGCCGGTGTTGGGGCCGCGGTCGCCATCGAGCAGCCGCTTGTGATCCTGGGTGGTCGCGAGCGCGAGCGCGTGGCGGCCGTCGGCGAGCACGATGAAGCTCGCCTCCTCGCCGTCGAGGTACTGCTCGATCACCACCCGCTGGCCGGCTGCGCCCATGGATTTCTCGACGAGCATCCCGTCCACGGCGGCGTGCGCCTCGCCGGCGCTCATCGCCACCACCACGCCCTTGCCGGCAGCGAGCCCGTCGGCCTTGATCACGATCGGCGCGCCGTGCCGCTCCACGTACTCGTGCGCCGGCGCGGCTGCGCTGAACGAGCCATGGTCCGCTGTCGGTATCCCATGGCGCTGCATGAAGCTCTTGGCGAACTGCTTGGAGCTCTCGAGCCGGGCAGCAGCCTGCGTCGGGCCGAAAATCTTCAGTCCCGCGGCCTGGAACGCATCCACGACGCCGTCGGCAAGCGGCGCCTCCGGGCCGACCACGGTGAACGCCGCCGCCTCCCGGCGCGCGAGCTCGAGCCACTCGGGTATCGAGGCCGCCGGCGCGTTGACCAGGCCGTCCTCGCGCGCGGTGCCGGCGTTGCCCGGCGCGACCAGCACCCGCGAAATCCGCGGCGAGCGCGCGAGCTTCCACGCGAGCGCGTGCTCGCGGCCGCCGGAGCCGATGACGAGCAATTTCATCAGTGCCGGAAGTGCCGGATGCCGGTGAACACCATCGCGATGCCGTGCTCGTCGGCGGCAGCAATCACTTCGTCGTCCCGCACGCTGCCGCCGGGCTGGATGATGGCCCGGGCGCCCGCGGCCACCACCGCGTCCACGCCATCGCGGAACGGAAAGTATGCGTCCGACGCGACCACCGCGCCCTGGAGCGCCAGCCTGGCGTTCTGCGCCTTGATGGCGGCGATGCGCGCCGAGTCGACCCGGCTCATCTGGCCCGCGCCGACGCCGAGCGTCCGCCCCTCGCCGCAGAACACGATGGCGTTCGACTTCACGAACTGGGCCACGCGCCAGGCGAACAGGAGGTCCGCGACCTGCGCTTCCGTGGGCTTCACCTGGGTGACGATCTTGAGAGCGGCCGCTTCGACGCCGGCGCCATCAGGCGTCTGCACCAGCAATCCGCCGCCGATGCGCTTGAAATCGCGATCATTGCTGCCCGGCGCCAGTGCAACCTCCAGCACGCGGACGTTGGCCTTGGCGGCCAGTATCCGCACCGCCTCCGGCGCGAAACCGGGCGCGATCACGACCTCGACGAACTGCTGCGTGACGGCTTCGGCCGTCACGGCGTCGAGCTCGCGGTTGAAGGCGATGATGCCGCCAAATGCCGAGGTGGGATCGGTGGCGAACGCCTTGCGATAGGCCCCGGCGGGGCGGGAGTCGACGGCGGCGCCGCAGGGGTTCGCGTGCTTCACGATGACGCACGCAGGCGCGGGAAAGCCCTTCACGCACTCCCACGCAGCATCGGCATCGGCAATGTTGTTGTAGGAGAGTTCCTTGCCCTGGAGCTGGCGGCAGGTGGCGAGGCTGCCCGGCGCAGGCTGCAAATCGCGGTAGAACGCCGCCTCCTGGTGGGGGTTCTCCCCGTAGCGCAGCGCTTGCACCCGCTCGAAGTGGAGATTCAACCGCCGGGGGAAGCGGGTGCGACCGCCGGCAGCATCGAGCGAGGTCAGGTAATTGCTGATCGCGCCATCGTATTGCGCGGTATGGGAAAACGCCTTTTGCGCGAGGCGGAAGCGCGTCTGCGCGCCGAGCGCGCCGTTCGACGCACCCAGCTCGGCGAGCACGGGGCCGTAGTCCGCGGGATCGGTCACCACCGCTACGTGTTCGTAGTTCTTGGCGGCGCTTCTCACCATGGCGGGTCCCCCGATGTCGATGTTTTCGACCGCCTCGGCGAGCGTGCAGCCGGGGCGGTCGACCGTCGCGCCGAAAGGGTAAAGATTGACGACCACCAGATCGATGGGGGAAATGGCCGCCTGCCCGATCGCGGCCATGTGCGCGGGCGCATCGCGCCGGGCGAGGATGCCGGCATGCACCTTCGGGTGCAGCGTTTTCACACGACCGTCGAGCATCTCGGGAAAGCCGGTGTAGTCGGCGACTTCCGTCACCTTGAGGCCGGCGTCCCGCAGCAGCTTCGCCGTGCCGCCGGTGGAAATCAGCGTAATGCCGAAACCCGCCAGGCCGCGCGCGAAGTCAACGATGCCGCTCTTGTCCGAGACGCTGAGGAGCGCCAGCTTGATGGCAGCCATGACGGCAGGATTGAGGAATTAGGACTGAGGATTGAGGGAGTTGCCGGCGGTTGCCAAGAGCTCAATCCTCAGTCCTCAATCCTCAATCCTAGAACTTGATGCCGTGCACCCTCATTTTCTTGCGCAAGGTGTTGCGGTTGATGCCCAGCATCTCCGCGGCGTGGGTCTGGTTGCCCCGCACCCGGTGCAGCACGCTCTCCAGCAGCGGCTTCTCGACGCAATGGATGACCATGTCATAGACCGCGCACGGCTTCTCCCCGTCCAGATCCCTGAAATAGCCGTCGATCGCCTTGCGCACCATGCGCGCCATTTCGTTCTCGTTCATCATCATGCTGCGAGTTCCTCGACATAGGTCAGGCGCCGCCCGCCCTCGGCGAGCTGCGTGAAAAATTCGTCCACCGCACGGAGCTGATCGGCGCTGGTCTCGAGCCGGTTCATGGCGTGCCGGAACGCGGCCGAGCCCGCCAACCCCTTGGTGTACCAGGAAATATGCTTGCGCGCGACGCGCACCCCGGTATATTCGCCGTAGAACTCATAGAGTTCGGCGAGGTGCGCGACCAGCACCCGGTGGATTTCGGCGACCTCGGGCGGCGGCAGGCTCCCGCCGGTCTGCAGGTAATGCTGGATCTCCCGGAACATCCAGGGCCGGCCCTGGGCGGCGCGCCCGATCATCACGGCGTCGGCGCGGGTGTAGTCCAGCACCTTCTTCACCCTTTCGGGGGTCGAGATGTCGCCGTTGGCGATCACCGGGATCCCGACTTCGGCTTTCACCGCCGCAATGGTTTCGTATTCGGCCTCGCCCGAGAAGCCGCAGGCTCGCGTGCGGCCGTGGATGGCGAGCGCCCTGACGCCGGACTGCTCCGCGGTCCGGGCAATCTGGATGGCGTTGCGGTTCCCGCGGTCCCACCCGGTGCGGATCTTCAACGTGACCGGCACCTGCACCGCCGCCACCACCGCATCGAGAATGCGCCGGACCAGCGGCTCGTCCCTGAGCAGGGCGGAACCCGCCATCACGTTGCACACCTTTTTCGCCGGGCAGCCCATATTGATGTCGATGATCTGGGCGCCCTGATCGACGTTGTAGCGCGCCGCCTGCGCCAGCATCCCGGGGTCCGCCCCGGCGATCTGCACCGCGATCGGGTCGACTTCGCCGTCGTGATTGGCGCGGCGGCGGGTCTTTTCCGAGCCCCACAGCAGCGAATTACTCGCCACCATCTCGGACACCGCCATGCCCGCGCCCATGGCCTTGCACAGCTGCCGGAACGGACGGTCGGTGACGCCCGCCATCGGCGCGACGATGAGATTGTTCTTGAGCTGATACGGGCCGATGTGCATCGCTCGCGCCGTGTCCGCGATTCTGATCATTTAATTCCGGGGAAGGGCGTCATTGTAATCGCTGCCAGCGCGCAAGAGAAGCGATTCGCGCTTATTTTTTCGCGCGTTGTTGCAGCGAACCCACACGCGCGGCAGGCCATGCGCCAGCGCGAGATCAAACTGCTTGCCGGCGTAAGCACTTATTGAAAAAAATTCGAGCAAAGCGCGAATCGCGGCCGCGCGCGTGGCGCGCATCGGAACAATCTCTACGTTTTTTCGTTGCGCGGCTCGCGTCAGCCGCGCGCGCCGAAGGTCATGCGCCGCACCACGAAGTCCTTGAACGGCGGCGCGGCGCCCAGGGCCGCGAGCCCCAGGCCGCGCACGATCCGCAGCGGCGCAATATCGTTGGAAAACAGCCGCACCAGCGCGTCGGTGAAGACAATTCCGCCGCGGCGGTCGACGCGCCGCCGTGCCCCGTAGGCCCGCAGGTGCGCGCCAGCGCCGATTTCCCCGGGAATCAGCGCCTGCATCGTGCCGGCGAGCTCCCAGGCGTCCCGCAACCCGAGGTTCAGGCCCTGACCGGCGACCGGGTGCAGGGTCTGCGCGGCATTCCCGAGCGCCACCACGCGCGGTTTCGCAATGGGGTCAGCGACTCTAAGGGCAAGCGGGAAGCTCGTGCACGCGCCAGCGCGGCGGAACGCGCCAAGCCGTCCGCCAAACGCGTCTTGCAGCCGTTCCAGAAAGGCGGCCTCGGGCAGCTCGCACAATTGCTGTGCATGCGCCGGCGTCGTGGTCCACACGACCGCAAGTCCCTCGCCCATCGGCAGCAGCGCGAGCGGCCCTTCGGGGGTGAACCGCTCATAGGCAACGTTTCGGTGCGGGATGGCGCTCGTCACGCGGGTGGTAACCACGGTCTGGTGGTAATCGCGCGTCTGCATCCGCGCCGACGGCAGCGCGCCGCCGTCGGCCACGGCCAGCAGGCGAGCGGAGGATTGCTCGGGTCCGGCGCCGGCGTCAAAGTGCGCAAGCGCCGCTTCCGGCCCGCCGTCGAGCGCGCTTACCGTGGCGCGAATGAGGCGGCACCCCCCCTCCGCCTCCAGCGCACCGGCAAGCGCCGCGGCGAGCGTGTCGTAGTCCACCACGTAGCCGAGCGCCGGCAGCCGGGCTTCGTCAGCGCCCAGCTCGACCCTGCCGAAGCCGCCCCGCTGCGAGACGTGGATGCGGAGGATAGCCGTGGCCGGTTGCAGCCGGTCCCATGTCCCGAGCCGCTCCAGAATCAACCGGCTGCCGTGCGAGAGCGCGATCGGGCGCGCGTCCCGGCGTGCCGCGGCCCGCGGTGTCCGCGCCTCCAGCACGCCCACCGCGAGGCCCCGGCCGCGCAGGGCCAGTGCCAGCGCGGCGCCGACCGGCCCGCCGCCCACGATCAGGACGTCGTAATCAGGCATCGCGCGCGCGCAACCAGGCTTCGATGTCGCCGGGGCTCTTCGGGGCATCCTGCGTGAGCACTTCGGCGCCCGCATCGGTCACCACGACATCGTCCTCGATGCGCACCCCGATGCCAGCAAAGCGCTCCGGCACGCCCTCACCGGCCCGGATGTAGCAGCCCGGCTCGACCGTGAGAACCATGCCCGGGACAAACGAGCGCCACTCACCGCCGCGCTTGTATTCGCCCGCGTCGTGCACGTCGAGCCCCAGCCAGTGCCCGGTGCGGTGCATGTAGTACTTCTTGTAGGCCTCCGTTTCCACGATCCCGGCCAGCGCGCCCGAGAGCAGCTTGAGGTCGATCAATCCCTGCGCCAGCACGTTGACCGCCGCGCGGTGCGGCGCATCCCAGCGGTTTCCGGGCTGCACCGCCGCAATGGCCGCCGCCTGCGCCGCCAGCACCAGATCGTAGACCTCGCGCTGCGGAGCGCTGAACGTGCCGCTGACCGGGAAGGTGCGCGTCAGATCCGCCGCATAGCCGTCGAGCTCGCAACCGGCGTCGATCAGCAGCAGCTCGCCGTCCTTCAACACGCCGTCGTTCTGCACGTAATGCAGCACGCAGGCGCGGCTGCCCGAAGCGACGATCGGGCTATACGCCGGCGCCTGCGCGCCATGGCGCCGGAACTCGTGCAGCAGCTCCGCCTCGATCTCGAATTCGGCCCGCCCCGGCCGCGCCGCGCGCATGGCGCGGCGGTGCGCGCCGGCGGTGATCGCCGCGGCCCGCCGCATCACGGCCAGTTCTTCCGGACCCTTGACGAGCCGCATCTCGTCGAGCAGCGCGTGCACGTCCTTGACCTCGCTCGGCGCGGTGACGCCGCTGCGCGAGCGCTCGCGCACGCGGTTGATCCAGCCCGTCACCCGGGTGTCCCACGCCGTGTCCGCTCCGAGGTGGCAATAGAGCGCGTCGCGGTCGGCGAGCAGTTCCGGCACCAGGGCATCGAGCCGGTCGATCGAATGCGCCTCATCGAAGCCGAACGCCGCGCGCGCCGCCTCCGGGCCATGGCGGAAGCCGTCCCAGATCTCGCGCTCTGGATTCCTGTCGCGGCAGAACAGGATGCTCATCGGCGCCGCCCCAGCGACGATCACCAGCACCGCCTCGGGCTCGGCGAACCCGGTGAGGTAGTAGAAATAGCTGTCGAAGCGATACGGGTAGTGTGCATCGCGGTTGCGGCTGCGCTCCGGCGCGGTCGGCACGATCGCAACACCGGACCGCATCGCGGCCGCGAGACGCGCGCGCCGGCGCTGGAAGCAGCCGCTGTCGATGCCGTTCGTCATCGCGCGCAGATTATAAACAAGTCCGCCCGGCCGCTAGCCCGGCGCCAGCGCGCGCTCGAGCTCGGCGAGGCGCTGCGGCGTGCCGATATCCATCCACAGCCCGCGGTGGTGCTCGCCGGTGACGAGTCTTTTGGCCATCGCCGGGGCAAGCAGCGTGGCGAGCGCACAGCGGGCGCCGCGCTGGAGCGCCGTGAACAGGGCCGGTGAGTAGGCCCCGATGCCGCTGAATGTCAAGCGTGGCTCGCCCGCGAGCGCAACCCTTCCGGCACTCAGGCAGTAGTCGCCGCCGGGGTGGTGCGGCGGATTGTCCACCAGCACCAGATGGGCAAGCCGCTCGCCCCGCGCCAGCGCAGCGAGCGCGGGCTGCAGGCGCCCGAAATCGAAATCGCTGTAAATGTCGCTGTTGACGACCGCAAAGGGCGCCGCTCCGAGCAACGGCAGCGCATGGGCGATGCCGCCTCCCGTCTCCAGCGCGCGGGCTTCGTGCGAATAGCTGATGTGGACGCCATGCCGCGACCCATCGCCCAGTTCCTCCTCGATCATGCGCCCGAGGTGCGAAATGTTGACCACCAGCTCGGTGAACCCGCAATGCGCCAGATGCCCGACGAGGTGCGTGATCAGCGGCCGGCCGGCGGCGCGCAGCAAGGCCTTGGGCACACGGTCCGTGAGCGGGCGCATGCGCTCGCCACGCCCGGCGGCGAGGATCATCGCTTTCACGTTGGGGGGCACCCGGTCAAAACATGTGTCCGACCGCCGGCTGACGCAGCTCCAGCTGATCGAAAAGGTGCGCGAGCGGCGCGAGCTCGCGGTAGCGCTCGGCGACGGCGCGCGCGTAGCTCACGAAGCGCGGTGTATCCTCGAGGTACCCGCCCTTGCCGTCGCGATAGTGGATGCGCGCGAATATGCCCAGCACCTTGAGGTGGCGCTGCAGCCCCATCCACTCGAAGTCGCGGTAGAACGCACCGAAGTCCGGGTCGACCGGCAGGCCGGCCCGCTTCGCCTGTTCCCAGTAGCGCGCGGTCCAGTCGATCACGCGCGCCTCCTCCCAGCTCACGAAGGCGTCGCGCGTGAGCGACACCACGTCGTAGCTGATCGGCCCGTAGACGGCATCCTGGAAATCGATGACCCCCGGGTTGGGCTCGGTCACCATGAGGTTGCGCGGCATGTAGTCGCGGTGCACATACACCGCGGGCTGCGAGAGGCTGCGTGCGATGATCAGCGCGAGCACCCGGGACAGCGACTCGCGCTGCGCGCTGGACAGCGTCACGCCGAGATGCCGCGCCACGTACCATTCGGCAAACAGATCGCTTTCCTGCCGCAGCCGCCCCGCGTCATACGGCGGAAGCTCGCCCTCGCGGCTCGCGAGCTGCCACTTGAGGAGCGCCTCGATCGCGTCGCCGAACAGCCGGTCCGCGTTCCCCGGATTCAAGGCCGCGAGAAACGTGGTATCGCCGAGATCGGTGAGCAACAGGAAGCCGCGCTCGAGATCCTGCGCCTCGACCCGCGGCGCGTTGACGCCCGCCGCGCGCAGCAATCCCGCCACCTGCACGAACGCTCGGCAGTTCTCGCGCTCCGGCGGCGCGTCCATCACGATCCACGAGCGCCCGTCCGCCGTCACCCGGAAATAGCGGCGGAAACTCGCGTCGGCCGAGGCCGGCTTCAACGTGAACGCGCTTGCCGCGAGGCGCGTGGCGAGCCATTCCCGCAGCTGGTCCACGCGTGGATCGGATGATTCCGGCAAAACGATTGCCTTGATCGTTGAATTGTGCGATTTTAGCATCTCGCTTCGCCGTCCTTCCCGATGCACAAGCCGGAAATAACACGCATCACCTTCGCTGTCCTCTGCGCGTTTCCCCTCGCGGCCGGCGCGCAGCAGGGATTGCGGCTCAAGCCGCAGCCCACGCTGGTGCTGAACCCTCCCGCGATCAAGGAAGACGTTCCGCTGTTCCTTGAAGCCGACCGGCTGCAGGGGCACAGCGACCGGGAAACCGAGGCCGTGGGCGAGGTGCGGTTGAGAAAGCGGGGACAGGCGGTGCACGCCGATCGCCTGCGCTACGACAAGCTGGAGAACGAGATTACCGCGGAAGGCAATGTGCGCATCGAGCAGGGGCTGAGCACGGTGGCAGGCGCGCGGCTGAAATACAACCTCGAGACCGACCGCGGATTCATGGAGGGCCCGCGCTACACGCTGCACAAGAGCCCGGACCCGGGCGGGCAACGGCAGGCGTTCCGCGAATCGGACGCGCGCGGCACCGCGGAGCGCATCCTGTTCGAGGGGCCCAACCAGTACCGTGCCCAGCGCGCGGAGTACACCTCCTGCGCGCCAGGCCAGGACGACTGGTTCCTCAAGGCGGGCGAGCTCGCAATCGACAAGGACCGCGACCTGGGCGTCGCGCGCGATGCGAGCATCGTGTTCATGGGCACGCCGATCTTCTACTCGCCGTACCTTTCGTTCTCGCTGCACCAGGAACGCAAGTCCGGCTTTCTCGCGCCGCACTATGGCAGCACCGACAAGGGCGGCGCGGAGCTGACCGTCCCGTACTACTGGAACATCGCGCCGAACCGCGACGCCACCATCTCCCCGCGCGTGATGACCCGGCGCGGCGTGCTGGTGCACGGCCAGTTCCGCTATCTCGAGCCGAACTATCTCGGCGAGGCACGCGTTGAGGTCCTGCCGGAGGACAAGGTGCGCGACGGCATACGGCGCGACGCCTACTTCATCCGCCACGACCACACGCTGCCAAACGGCTGGTACGGCAGGCTGAACCTCCAGAAGGTCTCGGACGACACCTATTTCACCGACCTGTCCACCCAGATCGCCGCCACGTCCCGGGTGCTGCTGCCGCGCGAGGGCGTTCTCGGCCGCACTGGCGTCTGGGCCGGAACCGGCGCGTACACCTTCAACGGCCTGGTGCAGCGCTGGCAGACACTCCAGGCCGACCCGCAGGCGCTGATCACGCCGCCCTATAACCGCCAGCCGCAGCTGACGCTCTCGGCGACGCGCCAGGATGTGCTGCATTCGGATTTCGATTTCGTGGGCCAGTACGTGGGCTTCGATCATCCGAGCCTGGTGAACGGCCGCCGCACACTGGCGTATCCGAGCCTGAGCCTGCCATTGCAGACCGCCTACGCCCAGATCACGCCCAAGCTCGGCCTCAACGTTACCCACTACGCCCTCGATCCGAGCGCCGCGGGCCTGCCCGACCAGACGCGCACGCTGCCGGTCTTCACCACCGACGGCAGCGTCGTGTTCGAGCGGCCGGCCGCCATCGGCGGCACGGCTTTCGTGCAGACCCTGGAGCCGCGGCTCTACTATGTCTACATTCCGTTCCGCGACCAGAGCCGGATACCGGTATTCGACAGTGGCCAGCAGGACATCAATTTCGCCACCATTTATTCCGAGAACCAGTTCTCCGGCTGGGACCGGATCAACGACGCCAATCAGGTGACGCTCGGCGTCACCTCGCGCCTCATCGGCGCCGACACCGGGTCCGAACGGCTGCGCGCCGGGCTCGCGCAACGTTTCTATTTTGCGACTCAGCGCGTCACCCTGCCCGGCGCGCCGGTGCGCACCAGTTCCAGCTCGGATCTGCTCGCGGCGTTTTCCGGCGCCGTCGCGCCGAGCTGGACCCTGGACGCGGGCTGGCAGTACAGCACCGACTTCTCGCAGACGCAGAAATTCAACGTCGGCACGCGTTATCTGCCGCGACCGGGACGGGTGCTCAACCTGAGCTACCGCGAGACGCTCAACGCGCTGCGCCAGACGGATGTCTCGACGCAGTGGCCGGTTGGACAAGGCTGGACCGGGCTCGCGCGCTGGAACTATTCGCTGCGCGAGAACCGCACGCTCGAGGGACTGGTCGGCGCGGAATACAACGGCGATTGCTGGGTGCTGCGCGTCGTGGCGCACCGCTTCGCCACGGCCACCCAGCAGGCGTCGACCACCTTGTTCGTGCAACTCGAATTGAACGGTGTTTCGCGGATCGGCTCTAACCCGCTGGAAACCCTGAAACGCAATATCGGCGGCTATGCCAGGCTCGATCCCCGTGCGGAGAGGCAAAATGAATCGCGCTCGCCGTATTATTACTGATCGCGCGCGCGCATCGCGCCACGCCCTCGTCTTGCAGGCGCCGGCGTGGGCCGTCGCGCTGGCCCTCGTTCTGGCGCTGCCGCCGGCGCTGGCGCAGCCGCGCAAGGTGATCGTGCTCGACCGCATCGTGGCCGTGGTGAACGACCAGGTGATTACGCGCGGCGACCTCGACGAGCGTGTCCGTCTCGCGGCCATGCAACTGAAACAGCAGGGCGCGCCGCTCCCGCCGTCGGCGGCGCTGGAACGGCAGGTTCTCGATCACATGATCACCGACCGCGCGCAGTTGCACCTCGCCAGAGAGACGGGACTGCGCGTGGATGATGCCGAGCTTGACCGCGCGGTGGAGCGCATCGCGCGGGAGAACCAGCTCACCCCGGCGCAGCTGCGCGCCGTGATCGAAAAGGACGGCATTCCCTACTCCAAGTTTCGCGAGGACATCCGGTCGCGGATCATCGTGACGCGGCTGCGGGAGCGCGAGGTCGACAACCGGATCGTGGTGGCGGAAAGCGAAATCGACAACTTCATCGGCACCCAGCAAGCGCAAGCGGGGCGCGGCGACGAGTTCAACCTCTCGCATATCCTGGTGACCGTGCCCGAGAACGCCAGCCCGGAGCAGATCCAGGCCCGCCGCGCCCGCATCGAGCGGGCGCTCGAGCAACTCAAGTCGGGCGCCGATTTCCGGCAGGTCGCAGCAGCCTTTTCCGAGGCGCCGGACGCCCTGCAGGGCGGCTCCATGGGCTGGCGCGACGCCGACCGCTTGCCGACCCTGTTCATGGATGCGTTGAAATCCTTGGCGGTCGGGGCCATTACCCCCGCATTGCGCAGTTCCAACGGCTTTCACATCCTGAAGCTGAACGAGCGCCGCGGCTCGACCGCCCCGGTAATCGTGCGCCAGACCCACGCACGGCACATCTTGATGAAGGCCAACGAACTGGTCCCGGAAGCCGAGGCGCGGCGCCGGCTGGTGAGCCTCAAGGAACGCCTCGACAACAAGGGCGACTTCGCGGACTTGGCGCGCGGGCATTCCGAGGACGCGAGCAATGTCCGGGGCGGCGATCTCGGGTGGCTGTCGCCGGGCGACACCGTGCCCGAATTCGAGCGCGCCATGGACGCGCTCGCACCGGGAGCGGTCAGCGAGCCGGTGAAGACCCCCTTCGGCTGGCACCTCATCCAGGTGCTGGAGCGCCGCAACGAGGACATGTCGCGCGAGCGCCAGCGGCTGGAGGCGCGGCGCATCCTGCGCGCGCGCAAGTCCGACGAGTCCTACCAGGAGTGGGTGCGGCAGCTGCGCGACCGGGCCTACATCGAGTACCGCCTCGAGGAGCGCTAGTGCCGCCGTTGATCGCGGTCACGGCGGGCGAGCCTGCCGGTATCGGGCCCGACCTGTGCATCGCGCTTGCGAGCCGGCGCCTGCCGGCGCGCATCGTGGTGGTGGCCGACCGGGAGTTGATCGCGGAGCGCGCGCGCCGGCTGCGCGTGCCACTCCGGCTGGCGGAATTCCCGCCGGCCCCGGCGAAGCCTCGCGCCGGCACGCTCTGGGTGCATCACCAGCCGCTCGCGCGCCCAGCCGTGCCGGGACGGCTCGATCCCGCCAACAGCCGCTACGTGCTGCGCACGCTGGAGGCCGCCGCCGACGGCTGCCGCGATGGCGTCTACGCCGCGATGGTCACGGCACCGCTGCACAAGAGCGTCATCCTCTCGGCCGGCATCGCGTTCACCGGCCACACCGAATTTCTCGCCGCGCACACCGGCGCGCGGCACGTGGTGATGATGCTCGTGGGCGGCGGCATGCGGGTCGCTCTCGCCACCACTCACCTCGCCCTGAAGGATGTCGCGCGCCACATCACGCGCGAGAGCCTGGAGCAGACCTTGCGCGTGCTGCGGCACGACCTCGCCACGCGCTTCGCGCTCCCCCGTCCGCGCATCCTCGTCGCAGGCTTGAATCCCCATGCCGGGGAATCCGGTTTCCTGGGAAGCGAGGAGACCGAGATCATCGCCCCGGTGCTTGCGAAGCTGCGCCGCGCGGGGTTCGATCTCGAGGGGCCGCTGCCCGCGGACACCCTGTTCAACCGCAGGCGGCTCGCGGCGTGCGATTGCGTGCTCGCGATGTACCACGACCAGGGGCTGCCGGTGCTCAAGTACGCAAGCTTCGGCGCCGGCGTGAACGTCACGCTCGGCCTGCCCATCATCCGCACCTCGGTCGACCACGGCACCGCGCTCGATCTCGCCGCTACCGGGCGGGCGGAGGTCGGCAGCCTGATCGAGGCGATCAAGCTCGCGGCGGCGCTCGCCGCGCGCGGCCGCGGCCGGAAACAGCGGGCAGCTTGACCAGCGGCGGCGGACGGCCTCATGCGTCATGTCCCCCGCAAGCGTTTCGGCCAGAACTTCCTGGTCGACGACGCCGTCATCGCCGCCATCGTCGCCGCCGTCGCGCCGCAATCCCGCGATCTCATGGTGGAAATCGGTCCGGGACTCGGGGCGCTTACCCGGCCGCTCGCCGCGCGGCTCGATCACCTGCACGTCGTCGAGATCGACCGTGACATCACCGCGCGCCTGCGGACCGCGTTTCCACCAGCGCGCGTGACGGTGCACGAAGGCGATGCCCTCCGGTTCGACTTCAGCGCGCTGGGCGCGTGGTTGCGCGTGGTCGGGAATCTTCCGTACAACATTTCCACGCCGCTGCTGTTCCACCTCGCGCGGCACGCCGGCGCGATCCGGGATATCCACGTCATGCTGCAGAAGGAAGTGGTGGCGCGCATGGTCGCCACGCCCTCCACCGCCGAGTACGGGCGTCTGTCGGTGATGCTCCAGTACCGTTTCGAGATGGAACGCGTCCTCGAGGTGCCGGCGGGCGCGTTCCGGCCCGCGCCCAGGGTCGAGTCGGCGGTGGTGCGGTTGGCGCCGTTCGCGCGCCTGCCGCATACCGCGCGCGACGAACGCTGCCTCGGCAAGATCGTCGCCGCCGCGTTTTCCCAGCGCCGCAAGATCCTGCGCAACGCGCTGGGGGGCTATTTCACGGCCGGGGACTTCGAGCGGCTCGGCATGGATGGCGGCCTGCGCGCGCAGGATTTGAGCATTGCGGACTTCGTGCGGCTGGCGGACGCCGCCACCCTGTCGCCGGCCGCAGCGCCTGCAAAGCCCTAGCCGGTCTTGCGCTGGATCAGCTCGATCTTGTAGCCGTCGGGGTCCTCGACGAAGGCGATCACCGTAGTGCCGTGCTTCATGGGCCCGGCCTCGCGCGTGACCTTGCCGCCGCGCGCTTTCACGTCGGCGCACGCCCGGTAGGCATCCTCGACCTCGATCGCCACGTGGCCGTAGCCGCTGCCCAGGTCGTAGGACTTCGTGTCCCAGTTGTGCGTGAGCTCGAGCACCGCCGCCTTCGACTCCTCGTCGTAGCCGACGAAGGCGTTGGTGAAACGGCCGCCCGGGTAATCGGTCTTGCGCAGCAGCCGCATGCCGAGCACCTGGGTGTAGAAATCGATCGCGCGCTGCAGGTCGCCGACGCGGATCATGGTGTGCAACAGGCGCATGCGCTTCTAGACCTCCACCATCTCGAAATCCTCCTTGCGCGCGCCGCATTCCGGGCAGGTCCAGTTCGGCGGCACGTCTTCCCAGCGTGTTCCCGGCGCGATACCCTCCTCGGGCAGTCCAGCCGCTTCATCGTAGAGGAAACCGCAGATCAGGCACATGTACGTTTTGTAAACATGGGTGTCAGCCGTGCTCATGCCCTCATCCGATTTAAGCTAGAATTCAATTCTATCCAATCGCCCCGCCCGCGACCAATCGCGCGGGTTCCTTCTCCCCAACGCATGCCCGACCTGCCGCCCATTGTCCTGGTGTTTGCCGCGACCGATCCGAGCGGCGGCGCAGGGCTGCAGGCGGACATCATGACGTTGACGAGCATGGGTTGCCATCCGCTCTCGGTGGTGACCGCCGTCACCATCCAGGACACCATGGGCGTGGACGACGTCAGCCCCATCGATGCCGAATGGGTCATCGACCAGGCGCGCTGCGTTCTGGAGGACATGCCGGTCGCCGCCTTCAAAGTCGGGCTGCTGGGCAACCTCGAGCAGATCGCTGCGATCGCGGAAGTGGTGTCCGACTACCCCGAGGTGCCGCTGGTGCTCGACCCGGTGCTCGCCTCGGGCCGCGGCGACGAGCTCGTTACCGAGGAGATGGTGGGCGCGCTGCGCGAGCTGCTGATTCCCCAGACCACCATATTGACCCCCAACAGCCTGGAGGCGCGGCGGCTCGCCGCCGAGGAAGGCGAGGAAGGCGATGGTCCGCCGCTCGCCGAGTGCGCGCGGCGGATCATCGCGACCGGCTGCGAGTACGTCCTCGTCACCGGCACGCACGAGAACACCACCGAGGTCGTCAACACCCTCTACGCGCAGAACGGCGTGGTGCGCAGCGATTCGTGGCAGCGCCTGCCCGGCGCCTACCACGGCTCGGGCTGCACGCTCGCCTCCGCGATTGCGGCCACCATCGCCAACGGGCTCGAGGTGAGCGACGCGGTGAAGGATGCCCAGGAGTACACCTGGCAGACGCTGAAGGCGGCGTTTCGTCCCGGCATGGGACAGCACATTCCGGACCGGCTGTTCTGGGCGCGCGATGAGGAGCGGGCTGGCGGCGGCAGCGGCGAGGCGTGAAGCCCAGGATCTCCGGACTTTACGCCGTCACGCCCGACCTCGCCGATACCGCCGAGCTGCTGGCGAAGGTCGAGGCGGCGCTGGCGGGCGGCGCGCGCGTGCTGCAGTATCGCAACAAGTCCGCGGGCGCGGCGTTGCGGCTCGAGCAGGGGCGTGCCCTCCTCGCGCGGTGCCGGGAACGCCGCGTTCCGCTCATCATCAACGACGATCTCGACCTCGCGGCCGAACTGGATGCCGATGGACTGCATCTGGGTTCCGGGGATGGCGCGCTCGCCGCCGCGCGTTTGAGACTCGGTCCCGGCAAGCTGCTGGGCGCGTCCTGCTACAACCGGCTCGACAATGCGCTCGCCGCCGCGCGCGACGGCGCGGACTACGTTGCTTTCGGCGGTTTCTTCCCGTCCAGCGTCAAACCCGGGGCGGTGCGTGCCCCGCTCGCGTTGCTGCAAGAGGCGAAACAGCGGCTGGCGCTGCCGGTGGTGGCGATCGGAGGCATCACACCCGACAACGCGCCGCAACTCATCGCGGCCGGCGCCGATGGCGTTGCGGTCATCTCGGCGGTATTCGGGGTGCCCGACATCCGTGCCGCGGCCCGGCTATTCGACGCGCTCTTTCCCCGGAGTTGATACCATTCAACCCGCCATGAAGCGCAGCCAGAAACTGTTCCAGCGCGCCCAGCTTTGCATTCCAGCCGGCGTCAATTCGCCGGTGCGGGCGTTTCGCTCGGTGGGCGGCACGCCGCTCTTCATCCAGCGCGGCAAGGGCGCGCGGGTGTGGGACGCCGACGGCCGGGCCTACATCGACTACGTCGGCTCGTGGGGTCCCCTCATCGTCGGTCACGCCCATCCCGAGGTGGTGAAGGCGGTCGAGCAGGCAGCCGCGCGCGGCCTGTCGTTCGGCGCGCCCACCGAGCAGGAAGTCGAGATGGCGGAGCTGCTGTGCCGGCTCGTGCCGTCGCTCGAGCAGGTCCGTCTCGTGTCCTCGGGAACCGAGGCGACGATGAGCGCGATCCGCCTTGCACGCGGCCACACCGGTCGGGACAAGATCGTGAAATTCGAGGGCTGCTACCACGGCCACGCCGACGCGCTGCTGGTCAAGGCAGGATCCGGCGCGCTCACGTTCGGCCAGCCGTCCTCGGCCGGCGTCCCCGAATCAACCGCGGCCCACACCCTGGTGCTCGAATATAACAACGAGATCGCATTGGAACGGGCCTTCGAGCGCGAAGGCGCCGCCATCGCCGCGGTGATCGTGGAGCCGGTTGCCGGCAACATGAACCTGGTCGCGCCGCGTCCCGGCTTTCTCGAGACCTTGCGTGGCCTCTGCACGCGCTACGGCGCCGTGCTGATTTTCGACGAGGTCATGACCGGCTTCCGCGTCGCCCTGGGCGGCGCCCAGGCGCTCTACGGCATCCAGCCCGACCTCACCACGCTCGGCAAGGTGATGGGCGGCGGCATGCCCGTGGGTGCCTTCGGCGGCCGGCGCGACATCATGAAGGCGATCGCGCCCCTGGGTCCCGTCTATCAGGCCGGCACGCTCTCCGGGAATCCGGTCGCGGTTGCCGCGGGGCTGGCGACGCTCAAGCTCATCCAGGCGCCCGGATTTTTCGACCGGCTGGCGGCAACCGCGCGTGCGCTATGCGAGGGCCTGGCGCGCTGCGCGCAGCAGCACGGGGTGCCACTCGCCGCGGCGAGCGTCGGCGGCATGTTTGGAATTTATTTTCGCGAGACCCCGCCCGCAAGCTACGCCGAGGTCCTGCAGTGCGACAAGGAAGCGTTCAACCGTTTTTTCCACGCGATGCTCGCCGCGGGGGTGTACTTCGCGCCCTCTCCGTACGAGGCCGGCTTCGTTTCGTCGGCGCACGGCGCCGCCGAGATCGACAAGACCGTCGCCGCGGCCGCCCGGGTGATCGCTGAACTCCGCGCCTGACGCGGGCGGCGTGCCGCCGCAGGCCGGGCGGAGTCTAGCGCAGCCCGGAAATGTATTCCGAGACCGCCGCGATTTCCCGATCCGAGAGCTTCTCGGCCACGGCGCGCATGGTGCGATTGGGATCGTTGGCGCGTTCGCCGGAGCGAAACGCCCGCAACTGCGCCGCAACGTACTCGGAAAACTGCCCCGCGAGCCGCGGGAACTGGGCCGGCACGCCAGCGCCGTCGGGACCATGACATGCCGTGCACGCCGCCACGTTCCTGGATAGTACGCCACCGCGGTAAATCGCCTGCCCGACCTTGACCAGCGCCGGATCACGGGCCGCCCTGAGCTTGGGCTTCTGGGTTTCGAAATAGGCAGCGAGGTTGCGCATGTCATCGGTCGACAGACTCGCCACCATCCCCGCCATCACCGGATTCGGCCGCTCCGCCGGCTTGCCGCCCTGTGGCCTGAAATTCTGGAGCTGCTTCAAGGTATATTCGGCGTGCTGGCCGGCGAGCACAGGATTGGCGGCCTGAGTGCTGTTGCCGTCGGCGGCATGGCACGCCGCGCATACCTGGCTCGCGATCTGCTGCCCTTTCGACAAGTCGTCCGCCTTCGGCGAGCCCTGGGCCGCGGCGGCAGACGTCATGAGCAACCCGGCAAGCAGCGTGATCGGCCAGCGGAAATTCATGCGGGGAAGTGCCTTCTGTTTACCGCGTGCTATCGAATGGAAGGCGTATTGTAGCCAAGCCCTTGGGCGTGCGCCAGTTTCCGGCTGAATAACAATAACCTAGGACGCAATCACCGGCCGATCCGCGCGCCAGGCGCGGTGCAAGCCCGCGGCGCTTCGGAAAATAAAAAACCCCCGGTTAAAGGGGAGTAAAACCGGGGGCAAAAGCCTTAACTAGGATTAAGGCACCCGCTCAGGGAGGTGAAGCGGGAGACGATTCAGCATCGTCTGCAAAATAAGACGGCTATAATAACCAGGAGTTCCCCGCCCGCCGCACAAAAATGTCATGGCTCTTCAAAAGGTTAGTAGATGAGAATTCTCGGCAGCTTTCCCCGGCGCCGCATGCGCCGGATGCGGCGCGACGAGTTCTCGCGACGGCTGCGGCGCGAGCACCGGCTCACCACGGATGACCTGATCTATCCGGTGTTCGTGATTGAAGGGCGGAACCGCGTCGAACCGGTGCCGTCCCTGCCCGGCGTCCGGCGCTATACCGTGGACCGGCTGCTGGCGCACGCCGAGCAGTGCGTGAAGCTCGGCCTGCCCGCGTTGGCGGTCTTCCCCATGATTGCGCCTGAACTCAAGACGCCGGATGGGCGCGAAGCGGCCAACCCCAAGGGTCTCGTGCCGCGCGCGGCATCGGCGCTGAAGCGGCGCTTTCCCGAACTCGGCATCGTCGCGGACGCCGCGCTCGACCCCTACACCACGCACGGCCAGGACGGGGTGATCGACCGCGACGGTTACGTGCTCAACGACGAGACGATCGCCGTGCTGGAAAAGCAGGCGCTCGCCTGCGCTGCGGCCGGTGTGGACGTCGTGGCGCCGTCCGACATGATGGACGGACGCGTCGGCGCGATCCGCGCCGCGCTCGACAAGCAGAAATTCATCCACACCCGCATCCTCGCCTATTCCGCGAAGTACGCGTCGGGATTTTACGGCCCGTTTCGCGACGCGGTGGGTTCCGCCAAAAACCTGGGGCGCGGCAACAAGCACACCTACCAGATGGACTACGCCAACAGCGACGAAGCGCTGTGGGAAGTCGGCCTGGATCTCGAGGAAGGAGCGGACATGGTGATGGTCAAACCGGGGCTCCCTTATCTGGACATCGTGCGCCGGGTGAAGGACGAGTTCAGGGCGCCCACCTTCGTCTACCACGTGAGCGGCGAATACGCGATGCTGAAGGCGGCCTGCGCCCGCGGCTGGCTGGAGGAGCGGCCGTGCGTGATGGAAATCCTCACCGCCTTCAAGCGCGCCGGCGCCGACGGCATACTCACGTATTACGCGTTCGAGGCCGCGACCTGGCTGAAAGCAGCCCGCTGATCAACCACGCTTCAGCCCGGGCGGGCGGGCGGGCTCAAATCTGCGCCAGCAACTGCTCGACTGCCGGCAGCCTGGCGCGCTCGATCGCCTTTCCTTCGAGGCTGGTCCTCACCGGACCGCGCAGGTCCCGTGTTGCGAGCACGGTTAGCTCGATCTCGGTTCCGTCGTCGACCACCGTGTAAACCGGCACGGTCTGGGGGTCGGCGCCGGCATAGAGCCGACTCTGCGCGGCATGATACGGGATGCCCCGGTCAATGAGAAAGAGCTCGACCGCCTTGGCGTTATCGGTGTAGAGCTGCAGGTTGATGTCGGCGTACTTGCCCGCGTTGCCGTTCAGCACCGAGCCGGTCAGATGCGGATCGAATTGGGCCAGTTCCCGCATCGCCCGCAGGGCAATCTCGCGCAATTCACGCAGCCGGTTGCCATGTTCTTCCCGGTGGTAGATCTGCTGATAGGTCTTCAGCTCGGCGTCGATCTCGTCATTGGTCGGCAGCTCGCGCGTGTCCGGCGCCCCGGCCTGGCGCGCGGCCTTGCGCTTGGCGAGAGCGTAGTCCTCGATGCCGTCCTCGGCCATCAGCCGCGCGGCGAGATGCGCGATGCGGCTGCGCCGGTCATTGCGGCCGGGATCCCGGGGCATGGTTGGCTCAGAACAGCTGGTTGCGCACTTCTTCCCGCGGGCGATCGCCGCCCATCACGCCGCCGACCAGCGTTTCTTGCGCGGGCGGCGAAAACTCATGATAGAAATAATCGACGAGACCGCCCTCCGCGACGCGCAGCCCCGTGTCCGGATTCACGTTCATCGCGACGATGCCGGCCGGCGGCGCAAGCGGCTGCTCAGGCACCCCTTTCAGCGCCGCGCCCATGTAACCCATCCAGATCGGCAGCGCCGCCTGCGCGCCGGTCTCGTTGCGCCCGAGCGTCTGCGGCGTATCGAACCCGATCCACGCCACCGCGGCGAGGCCGGCGTTGAAGCCGCAGAACCAGGCGTCCACGAATTCATTGGTGGTGCCGGTCTTGCCGGCGAGGTCGCCCCGCCCGAGCTTCATCGCGCGCGCGCCGGTCCCCATGCGCACCACGTCGCGCAGGATGCTGCTCATGATGAAAGCATTGCGGGCGTCGATGACGCGTTCCGCCCCGGAACCCGCCGCGGCGGGCTGCGCCGTGACCAGCACATTGCCGCGCGCGTCTTCCACGCGCTCGATGAAATACGGCGCAATGCGGTGGCCGCCATTGGCGAAAATCGAGTAGGCAGCGGCCATCTGCATCGGTGTCACGTTGCCCGCGCCGAGCGCCATCGTCAGGTACGGAGGGTGCAACTTGGGATCGAAACCGAAGCGCGCCACATAGTCCTGGGCATACTGCGGTGAAATCGCCTGCAGGATGCGCACCGACACCAGGTTCTTCGACTTGACGAGCGCCGTGCGCAGGCGCATCGGTCCCTCGAACTTGCCGTCGAAGTTCTTCGGCTCCCACGGCTCCGAGCCGGTCTCCGCGGCAGTGAACGTGAGCGGTGCGTCGTTGACGACCGTTGCCGGGGTAAAGCCCTTCTCGAGCGCGGCCGAATAGATAAAGGGCTTGAAGCTCGAGCCCGGCTGGCGCAGCGCCTGCGTCACGTGGTTGAACTGGTTGCGGCTGAAGTCATAGCCCCCGACCAGCGCCCGTATCGCGCCGTCGCGCGGATCGAGCGCGACGAGCGAGGACTCGACCGCGGGCAGCTGCGTGATCTGCCAGCGCTTCTTTTCGTCCTTCTGCACGCGGATGATGGCGCCGCGGCGGATGCGCTGGCCGGGGTTGACCTTGTCGCCCAGCCTGCGGGCCGCGAACTTGAGTCCGTCTTCCTTGATCTCCACCCACTCCCCGCCTTTGCGGTACGCCTTGACCCGCGTGGGATTGGCTTCCGCCACCACGGCCGCGTGCATGTCGTCGCTGTCAGCCGCGTCCTGCAGCGCATCCTCCAGCGCCTCGTCGGTCAACTTGTCCGGGAGCTCGACATAGCTCTCGGGCCCGCGGTAGCCGTGACGGCGGTCATACTCCTGCACGCCGCGGCGCAATGCCATATAAGCCGCTTCCTGGTGCGAGGTCAGCAGCGTGGTATAGACGCGCAAGCCCTTGGCATAAGTGTCTTCCTGATAGCGATCGTAGAGGGCCTGGCGCACCATTTCCGCAAAATGCTCGGCATGCACCGGGTACTCGTTGATCTCCTTTTTCACCACGACCGGCTGCTGGTCTGCCGCCGCGAACGCCTCCTCGGAAATGAGCTGCAGCTCGCGCATGCGGCGCAGCACATACTGCTGCCGGAACTTCGCGCGCTTGGGATTGGTGATCGGGTTGAAACGCGACGGCGCCTTGGGTAACCCCGCGAGCAGCGCGGACTCTGCGAGCGTCAGCTCGGGCAGCCGTTTGCCAAAGTAGATCTGTGCGGCCGCGGCAAACCCGTAGGCCCGGTGCCCGAGATAGATCTGGTTGACATAGAGTTCGAGGATCTGGGCCTTGCTGAGGTTGGCTTCGATCTTGAACGCCAGCAGCATCTCGTTGAATTTGCGGGTAAGTGTCTTTTCCTTTGACAGGAAGAAGTTGCGCGCGACCTGCATGGTGATGGTGGAGGCCCCCTGGCGCACACCGCCGGAGAGAAAATTGGACAGCGCGGCGCGCGCCACGCCCACGTAGTCGACGCCACCGTGCTGGTAGAAACGCTCGTCCTCCGCGGCGAGTATGGCGTCGACCATGGGCTTGGGAACGTCCTGAATTCTCACCACGGCGCGGCGCTCCTCACCGAATTCCCCGATCAACTTGCCATCGGCGCTGTAGACGCGCAGCGGGATCTTGGGCTGGTAGTCCGTGAGCGCGTCGAGCGATGGCAAGCCGGGATACACCAGCGCGGCGGCAAATGCCACGAGCATGACCCCTGCCAAGAGGCCGGAAAGCAACAACACTAGGGGAAAGGTCAGCCAGCGAATAGACATTAAATCAATGTGTTAAAGTGATTTTGTTGCGTTATTACAACACTGTGCATGCAGGCGGGTTGGTTATCGAACGGGTGCCACAGCAAAATGCGGTGGAGTAAGTTATATTGAGTGCCCCGTATTATAGGCGGGGTTCCCCATAAACAAAAAAATCACAGGAAAAGGCTTTACATCCAAGATAGTTGTTGCTAGCATTTAATGTAAACTGTGGGATAGTCTCCCCATTGACCTATGCTCAAAGGAAAATTTAGCCTGAACTTCGACGCGATCGAGGGCCTGTTCAAGGCCAAGATGCCGCCGTTGATCGGTTCCGACATCAGTTCCTCGGCGATCAAGATGGTGGAGATCGAGAGCGCCGGAAAGGGCATGTATCGGGTCGAGCGCTACGCCATCGAGCCGCTGCCCAAGGACTCCGTCGTGGAAGGCAATATCAACAATCTCGACGCGGTGAGCGATGCCGTCAAGCGCTGCCACAAGCGGCTCGGGAGCAACATCAAGAACCTCGCGATGGCGCTGCCCAATGCCGCAGTCATCAGCAAGAAGATACTCGTTCCGGCCGGGCAGACCGAGGAAGACCTCGAACTGCAGGTCGAAACCGAGGCCAATCAGTACATCCCGTTCGCCCTGGACGAGGTCAACCTCGATTTCCAGGTGCTGGGCGCGGCGCCGAACAGCCCGGAAGACGTCGAGGTGCTGATCGCCGCCTCGCGCAAGGACAAGATCATCGACCGGGTGGCGGTCGCCGAGGCCGCGGGATTGAAGGCGGCGGTGATGGACGTGGATGTATTCGCCGCTCAAACCGCATTCGAGCTGATCGAGAGCCAGTTCACCGACAAGGGCAAGGATCAGAACATCGCCATCGTGGACGTGGGCGCCTCGATCATGGCGGTCAACGTGCTGCGCAATGATCAGTCGATCTACATGCGCGAGCAGCCGTTCGGCGGCAACCAGCTCACCCAGGAAATCCAGAACCGATTCGGGTTGAGCCCCGAGGAAGCGGAGGCCGCCAAGCGAGCCGGCGGGCTGCCGGAGAACTACGAGACCGACGTGCTGCAGCCGTTCATGGACATGCTCGGCCTGGAGGTCGCGCGCGCGTTGCAGTTCTTCTTCACGTCCACCCAGCATACGCAGATCCATCACATCGTCCTCTCGGGAGGCTGCGCCGCGATCCCGGGCGTCGACGAAGCGGTCGCGAAGCGCGTTCAAGTCAACGCGATCGTGGCGAATCCCTTCATCAACATGGCGCTGTCCACGAAGATCAAAGCACGATCGCTGACCCAGGATGCGCCGTCCCTGATGGTGGCGTGCGGGCTGGCGATGCGGAGGTTTGACACATGATCCGCATCAACCTCCTGCCGCATCGCGAGATCCGGCGCAAGCAACAGCAGCAGCAGTTCTTCATCATGCTCGGCGTCGTGGTCGTCATCGGCGTCGCGATCTGGGGGGCCGTGCACGTGACGCTGGACGACCAGCTCAACAATCAGATGGGTCGCAACCAGTACCTCCTGGACGAAACCGTAAAGCTCGACAAGCAGATTGCCGAAATCCAGAAGCTGAAGGATCAGACCGCGGCGCTGCTCGCGCGCAAGCGCGTGGTCGAAACCCTGCAGAGCACCCGCTCCGAAGTGGTGCACCTGATGGATCAACTGGCGCGGCAGCTACCCGACGGTGTCTTCCTGAAGAGCATCAAGCAGGCCGACAGGCGGGTCACGATCACCGGTTACACCCAGTCCCAGGCGCGGGTGTCCACGCTCATGCGCAATCTCGAATCCTCGCCGCATCTGGAGCGCCCCGGGTTGATCGAGATCAAGACGGCGTCGTTGGGCGGGCAGCGTATGAACGAGTTCAACATGAGCATTTTTATCACGCGCGCCGCGGCCCAGGACGGCAAGAAGTAACCGACAGCAAAACGGTGATGCGCCATGGCTATGACACTTGATGATCTGAAGCGGCTCGATCCGAAGAAGATCGGCAGTTGGCCGATACTGCCGAAGCTCGTGGTGCTGCTGGTGGTGCTGGTGCTGAGCGTCGTGGCGAGCTACTTCCTCGACTGGGAGGAGCAGCTCAACCGCATCGATACTGAAGTCAGGAAAGAGGAAGGGCTGCGCAAGACCTTTCTCACGAAAAAAGCCGAGGCGATCAACCTGCCGGCCTACCAAAAACAGCTGGAAGATATCGAAAAGCAGTTCGGCGCCCTGCTCAAGCAACTGCCCGGCAAGTCCGAGATGGATGCTCTTCTGACCGACATCAACCAGGCTGGCCTGGGACGCGGTCTGCAATTCGAGCTGTTCCGGCCGGCGGGCGGCGAGTCCCGGCGCGATTTCTACGCTGAGTTGCCCATCACGATCAAGGTCACCGGCAGCTACCACGATCTCGGGGCATTCGCGAGCGATATCAGCAAGCTGTCGCGAATCGTCACGCTCAACAATATCGGCCTCGTCGCCAGCGGCGCGAAGGGGGCGGGACTCTCGCTCGACGCGATCGCCAGGACCTACCGCTACCTGGATGACGACGAGGTCGCGCAACAACGCAAGTCCACCGCGCCGGCGAAGAAGAAATGATGCGCCGCGCGCTCCTCATGACCACGCTGTCCTGCCTTGCGCTCACGGGGTGCAGCAGCGAGCGGCACCTGGACGAAGTGCGCCAATTCGTCAAGGAATCGGACAACATGCCGCGCGGGCGCATACCACCGCTGCCGGAGGTGCGGCCGTACGAGCCCTACGAGTACGCCGCATTCGACCTCCTCGACCCGTTCGTGCCGCGCAAGATCGAGCCGCCCAAGGCTTCCAGCGTGGCTGGCGCGCTCCAGCCCCCGAAAGACCACGTCAAGGGGCCGCTCGAGGCCTTCTCTCTGGAAACCCTCAAGATGGTGGGCACGCTGCAGCAGAAGAAGGACATTTACGCGCTGATCAAGACTCCGGACAACAACCTGTACCGGGTCAAGACCGGGGACTTCATGGGGCAGAATTTCGGGCGCGTCATCGACATCGACGAAGCAACGCTCAAGCTGAAAGAACTGGTTCAGGACAGCGGCAACGAGTGGAAAGAGGAAGAACGAACGCTGCTGCTGCAGGAATAACGGGAGGTCAGACTATGAAGCCTACAGTCAACTTTTTTTCGTCGGTTCTGCGCGGGGCGCTGGCGCTGGTGCTCGCCACGGCGAGTATGGCGCTCCACGCCCAGGCAAACAGCATCGAAGCGATCAACGTGTCGCCCGCTACCGGCGGCAAGGTGGTCGTCAAGGTGACGCTGAAACAGGCGCCGGCGAGCGCCCCGGCCGGGTTCACCGTGAACAATCCGCCGCGCATCGCATTCGATTTCCCCAACACCGCCAGCGCGCTCGGCCGCAGCACCCAGGAAGTGGGTGAAGGCGACCTGCGCAGCATCAATGTGGTCCAGGCGGGCGACCGCACGCGCCTCGTGCTCAATCTCTCGCGCGTCGCCAGCTATGACACCCAGATCGACGGGCGGGCGTTGCTCATCACGCTGCAGGGCGCGGCGGCGGCGGCCAGCTCGGGCGGCGCCACCACCCACTTTGCCGAGGCGCAGCCGGGAGACCGGCGCCACGCGCTGCGCGATATCGACTTCCGCCGCGGCAATGCGGGGGAAGGACGCGTGGTGGTGGACCTGTCCGACAGCGGCGTGGGCATCGACCTCAAGCTCCAGGGCAAGACCATCGTCATCGAGTTCATCAACGCCGCGCTGCCGCGGAACCTCCAGCGGCGTCTCGACGTGACCGATTTCGGAACGGCAGTGCAGACCATAGATGCGTTCGCTCAGGGCAACAATGCGCGGGTCGTGATCGAGCCGCGCGGCGCGTGGGAGCACACCGCCTACCAGTCCGACAACCGGTTCATCGTGGAAGTGAAACCGCAGTCGTCGGAGGACCGCATCGCGCGGGGCGGGGGTTATGTCGGCGAGAAGCTCTCGCTCAACTTCCAGAACGTCGAGGTGCGGGCGGTGCTGCAGGTGATCGCCGATTTCACCGGCCTCAACATCATCACCAGCGACACGGTGGGCGGCAACCTGACGCTGCGGCTGAAGGATGTGCCGTGGGACCAGGCACTCGACATCATTCTGCAGAGCAAGGGCCTCGACATGCGCAAGTCCGGCAACGTGGTGTGGATCGCCCCGCGCGACGAGCTGGCCACGCGCGAAAAGCTGGCGCTCGAAGCGCAGGCGCAGATCAGCGATCTCGAGCCGACCCGCACCGAGAGCTTCCAGTTGAACTACCAGAAGGCGGATTCGTTCCAGAAGCTGCTGTCCGATGCGAACCAGCGCATCCTGTCCAAGCGCGGCAGCGCCGTGGTCGACGCCCGCACCAACACGATCTTCGTGCAGGACACGCCGTCGCGGCTGGAGGACGTCAGGAAGCTGCTGCGCAAGGTCGACGTGCCGGTGCGCCAGGTGATGATCGAATCCCGCATCGTGGAGGCGACCGATACGTTCAGCCGCAACCTGGGCGTGCGGCTCGGCTACCGGGAGGAGGGGGGCGGACGCACGCCTTTCGGATTGGGTAACCAGATCAGCAATCCTAACCGCCAGCCGGTCGTTTCCGTTGGCGGCGCCCTGGGCACCGTCGCGCCGAATGCGGGCGCCGACGGGGTCGTGCCTCCGTTTAACCCCGCCAACCTCAACGTGAACCTGCCGGCTGCGGGGGGAAGCGTATTCTCGATGATCCTGTTCAACCAGAGCCGCACGAAGTTCATCGACCTCGAATTGAGCGCGCTGCAGGCGGACAGCAAAGGCAAGATTGTCTCGAGCCCGCGCGTGATCACCTCGGATCAGGTGGAGGCGACGATCGAGCAGGGCACGGAAATCCCCTATCAGTCGGCGACCTCGAGCGGCGCGACCAGCGTGGCATTCAAGAAGGCGACGCTCTCGCTCAAGGTCAAGCCCCAGGTCACGCCCGACGACAACGTGATCATGAGCCTGAAGATCAACAAGGATTCCGTGTCGCCGCTGGCTACCAACCCCCCGGCGGTGGACACCAAGCAGATCAACACCGAGGTGCTGGTGGAGAACGGTGGCACCGTCGTGATCGGCGGCATCTACACCCAGGATGAGAGTACCGGCACCAACAAGGTGCCCGTGCTGGGCGATCTGCCGTATGTCGGGTTCCTGTTCAAGCAGCAGCTGAAGCGGGACGACCGGCGTGAACTCCTTATCTTCATTACGCCGCGGATCCTCAAGGAAGGCATGACGCTGCGCCAGTAGGCAAGCTTCCGGCCCAATAAAGGCGGCCCTACGGGCCGCCTTTATTGTTTAGAATCAGCTCATGGGCGACAGCGGGCGGAATACGGCGGCGGGGACGGCGCGTATCGCCGGTAACATTTTCCTGGTCGGGCTGATGGGCGCGGGCAAGACTTCGGTGGGGAGGCTGCTCGCCCGGCGCCTGGGCAAGGCCTTCTACGACTGCGACCACGAGATCGAGCGCGCGACTGGGGTCAAGGTTGCGGTGATCTTCGAGATCGAGGGGGAGGCCGGTTTCCGTGCCCGGGAAACGAAGGCGCTGGCGGAACTGGTGAAACGCGAGAACATCGTGCTCGCGACCGGCGGCGGCGCGGTGCTGACCGCGGAGAACCGCAACCTGCTCGTCGAGAACGGAACGGTGGTCTACTTGCGGGCGGCGGCCGCGGATCTATGGGGCCGCACCCGTCACGACAGGAACCGGCCGCTGCTCAAGACCGCGGATCCCCTCGCGAGGCTGCAGCAGCTGTTCGACGAGCGCGATGCGCTCTACCGTGCCGCCGCGGATATTGTCGTCGATACCGGTCAGCAAAGCGTGGGCAGCCTCGCGCACCGGCTGGAAACACAACTACTGCAGCGCGCGGCGGCGGCGGGCGCGCGCGAGCAGACGCCGCTGCGCGCCGGCTGAGCGGCGCCGATCAAAGGCGGAATCATGCGGACGCTCGAGGTGGCACTGGGCAATCGCAGTTATCCGATACACGTCGGGCCGGGGCTGTTCGCGCGCCCCGAGCTGATCGTGGAGAAACTGCGCCAGCCCAAGGCCGCCATCGTGACCAATTCCACCGTGGGTCCGCTCTATCTCGCGCCGCTCGCGCGCGCGCTGGAGGCGCGCGGTGTGGCGGTCGTGACGATCACGCTCCCGGACGGCGAATCGCACAAGAACTGGGAAACGCTGAACCGCATACTCGACGAGCTGGCTGCGTACCGCTGCGAGCGCGGCACCGCGCTGATCGCGCTCGGAGGCGGCGTGATCGGCGATCTCGCCGGCTTCGCTGCGGCGGTCTACCAGCGGGGCGTGCCCTACATCCAGGTTCCGACCACGCTGCTCGCGCAGGTCGATTCGGCGGTCGGCGGCAAGACCGCGATCAATCACCCGGCCGGCAAGAACATGATCGGGGCGTTCCACCAGCCGCTCGCCGTGATCTCTGACACCGACGCGCTCCGCACCCTGCCCGAGCGCGAACTCTCCGCCGGGCTGGCCGAGGTCATCAAGTACGGGTTGATCCGGGACCGGGAATTTTTCGACTGGCTGGAGCGCAACATGGCGCGGCTCGTCAGCCGCGAGCCCGAGTCCCTCACTTACGCGATCGTCCGCTGCTGCGCGAGCAAGGCCGAGATCGTCGCCCTCGACGAGCGTGAAACCGGGCCGCGCGCGCTGCTGAATTTCGGGCATACGTTCGGCCACGCGATCGAGGCGGCGACGGGTTACGGCGCGTGGCTGCACGGCGAGGCGGTTGCCGCCGGCATGCGGCTGGCGGCGCTGCTGTCACAGCGGCTTGGATTGATCACGGCCGATGATGTCAGGCGCATAAACGCCGTCCTGGCCGCGGCCGGCCTGCGCGGGGCGGCCCCCGCGCTCGGGCTGGAGCGTTACCTGGACCTGATGGGCCACGACAAAAAGGTCGAGGGCGGCCACATCCGCTTCGTGCTGCTCAAGCGCATCGGCGAGGCGTTCGTTTCGGGCGAGGTCCCGCGCGCGGCGCTTGCGGACGTGCTGGGCGCGGGCGAGGTGCATGCCTGAGCGCGAGCTGGCGCCCTATGCCGCGCGGCCGCAGCACTCGCGCGGCCGCCGCTATCGCGAGGCACCGCCGCGAGGCCGCAGCGAATACCAGCGCGACCGCGACCGCATCGTCCACTCGACCGCCTTCCGCCGCCTTGAGTACAAAACCCAGGTCTTCGTCAATCACGAGGGCGACCTCTTCCGCACGCGGCTCACCCACAGCCTCGAGGTGGCGCAGATCGCGAGGTCGGTCGCCCGCAGCCTGCATCTCGACGAAGATCTCACCGAGGCGATCGCGCTCGCCCACGACCTCGGCCATACCCCCTTTGGCCACACCGGGCAGGACGCGCTCAACGACTGCATGAGGCCGTACGGGGGCTTCGAACACAACCTGCAAAGCCTGCGCGTCGTCGATCTTCTCGAGCAGCGCTACGCCGCCTTCGACGGCCTCAATCTCACCTACGAGGCGCGCGAGGGGATACTGAAGCACTGCTCGGTGAGAAATGCACGAGCGCTGGGCGACGTGGGAGAGCGGTTCATCAAGCGGCGGCGGCCGTCGCTCGAGGCGCAGCTCGCGAATCTGGCCGACGAGATTGCCTATAACAACCACGACGTGGACGATGGGCTGCGTTCCGGGCTGCTCAATCTGGATCAGCTCGCCGAAGTGAGAATCGTCGCGCGCCATCTCAAAGCGGTGCTGAAGGATCATCCCCGGCTCGCGGGCCGGCGCCTGGTCCACGAAACCGTGCGGCGCATGATCGATACCCTGGTGACCGATCTCGTCCGCGCCAGCGCACGGAATATCCGCAGCCATGCGCCCGATTCGATCGAGGCGGTGCGGCGGGCGCCACCGCTCATCGCCTTCAGCCCACGCGTCCATGAAGAGAGCCTGGCGCTCAAGCGCTTTCTGCGCGACAACCTGTATCGCCACTACCGTGTGGTGCGCATGAGCGCCAAGGCGCGCCGCGTCGTGGTCGACCTGTTCGGCGCGCTCGCCTCCGACATCCGGCTGCTGCCGCCCGAATTCCAGGCGCGGGCGCACGACTCGGCGCCACGCGCCATTGCCGACTATATTGCCGGCATGACTGACCGTTACGCGATCCTCGAACACCGGCGACTATTCTCAATTGAGGAAACCTGAGGCGCCTGCGCCGAAAAGCAGTTTTCCGGTTGAATCCAGCCACTTAAGCCAGTAAACTTGCCGACTGCGCCGTGTTTTCCATCGTGGATGCGGCAACGCAACATATTTGATCGTAACTGGTTGTAATCAAAATTCTTTCGGGGATACACCCGTGATCGAGCCAGAGCTGCCGCCAGCACAGGGACTCTATGACCCTGCTCACGACCACGATGCGTGTGGCGTCGGCTTCGTTGCGCATATCAAGGGCAAGAAGAGCCACACGATCGTCGAGCAGGGGCTGACGGTGTTGAAGAACCTCACGCACCGCGGCGCGGTCGGCTGGGACCCCAAGCTCTCCGACGGCGCGGGCTGCCTGATCCAGATTCCCGACAAATTCTTCCGCGAGGAGTTGGCCAGGCGCGGCGTGAAGCTGCCGCCTGTCGGTCAATACGGCGTCGGCATGGTGTTCCTGCCGCGCGACCCGGCCTCGCGCCTCGCATGCGAATACGAAATCGAACGTGCGATCAAGGATGAGGGCCAGGCGCTGCTCGGCTGGCGTGACGTGCCGGTGGACAACTCCGACCTCGCCGAGCCGGCGCGGCGCATCGAGCCGGTGATCCGGCAGGTGTTCATCGGCCGGGGCCGGGGAATCACCGTCACCGATGCGCTGGAGCGCAAGCTCTACATCATCCGCAAGAGCGCGGGACACGCCATCCAGGCGCTCAAACTTGGGCACGGCAAGGAGTTCTACGTGCCCACCATGTCCGCGCGCACCGTCTGCTACAAGGGCATGCTGCTCGCCTACCAGGTCGGTGAGTACTACCTCGATCTCAAGGACGCGCGCGTCGAGTCGGCGCTGGCCCTGGTGCACCAGCGCTTTTCGACCAACACCTTTCCCTCGTGGGACCTCGCGCACCCGTTCCGCATGATCTGCCACAACGGCGAGATCAACACCGTGCGCGGCAATGTCAACTGGATCCGCGCGCGCCAGGGGGCGATTTCGTCGCCGATCCTCGGGCGCGACCTCGACAAAGTGTGGCCGCTGATTTACGACGGGCAATCGGATTCGGCCTCGTTCGACAACGCGCTGGAGCTGCTGGTGATGGGCGGCTACTCGATCGCCCACGCCATGATGATGATGATCCCGGAGGCGTGGGAGAACCACACCCTGATGGACCCGGCGCGGCGCGCATTCTATGAATACCACGCGGCGATGATGGAGCCCTGGGACGGGCCCGCCTCGATCGCGTTCACCGACGGGCTGCGGATCGGCGCGACGCTCGACCGCAACGGCCTGCGGCCGTCGCGCTACATCGTCACCAGCGACGATCTCGTCATCATGGGCTCGGAGTGCGGCTGCTTGCCCGTGCCGGAGGAAAGAATCGTCAAGAAGTGGCGCCTGCAGCCGGGAAAGATGTTCCTGGTGGACCTGGAAAAGGGCCGCATCATCGACGACAAGGAGCTGAAGGATACCCTCGCCTCGGCCAGGCCCTACGCCGAATGGATCGAGAGGATCCGCGTCAAGCTCGATGAGGTCGAGACCGAGAAGACCCCGCCGCTGAAGTCGACGGTGGCGCTGCTCGACCGCCAGCAGGCCTTTGGCTACACCCAGGAGGACCTCAAGTTCCAGCTCCTGCCGATGGCGACCAACGGCGAGGAGCCGGTCGGCTCGATGGGCAACGACGCCGCGCTAGCCGTGCTGTCGGCGAAGAACAAGACCCTCTATCACTACTTCAAGCAGCTCTTCGCGCAGGTCACGAATCCGGCGATCGACCCGATCCGCGAGGAGCTGGTGACCTCGCTCGTGTCGTTCATCGGCCCGAAGCCGAACCTGCTCGGCATCGACGAGATGAACCCGCCGCTGCGGCTGGAGGTGGGCCAGCCGGTGCTCGACTTCTACGAGATGGAGAAGATCCGCCATATCGAGCGCTATACCGGCGGCAAGTTCCGCTCCCTGGAGCTCGACATCACCTACCCGGTCGCCTGGGGAAGACAGGCGGTGGAGGCGCGCCTCGCTTCGCTCGCCGCGCAGGCCGAGGACGCGGTGCGCTCGGGCTATTCGATCATCGTGGTGTCCGACCGTCTGGTCGACCGCGAGCGCGTGGCGATTCCCGCGCTGCTCGCGTTATCGGCCATACACCAGCACCTGGTGGCGAAGGGCCTGCGCACGTCCACCGGCCTGGTGGTCGAGACCGGCTCGGCGCGCGAGGTGCACCACTTCGCGCTGCTGGGCGGTTACGGAGCGGAAGCGGTGCATCCCTACCTCGCGCTCGAAACGCTGCTCGAGCTGCATCCGGAAGATCGCGCCGCCGGCTCCAAGGCGATCAAGAACTTCGTCAAGGCGGTCGGCAAAGGCTTGAGGAAAGTGATGTCCAAGATGGGCATCTCGACTTACATGTCCTACACCGGCGCGCAGATCTTCGAGGCGGTGGGGCTGGCGCGCTCCCTGGTCGACAAGTATTTCACCGGCACCACCTCGTCGGTCGAGGGCATGGGCGTACTCGAGGTCGCGGAGGAGGCAATCCGCATTCATCGGGCGGCGTTCGACGAGGACGACCCGGTGCTCGCCGGCGCGCTCGACGCCGGGGGCGAGTACGCCTGGCGCGTGCGCGGCGAAGAGCACTTGTGGACGCCCGACGCGATTGCGAAGCTCCAGCACTCGGCGCGGAGCAATTCCTACCCGACATACCGGGAATACGCGGCGATCATCAACGACCAGTCGCAGCGTCTGCTGACGTTCCGCGGGCTGTTCGATTTCAGGTTCGATCAGTGCCAGCCGGTCCCGCTCGCGGAAGTCGAGCCCGCCGCCGAGATCGTCAAGCGTTTTTCGACCGGCGCGATGTCGCTCGGCTCGATCTCGACCGAGGCGCACACCGTGCTCGCGATCGCCATGAACCGCATTGGCGGAAAGTCGAACACCGGCGAAGGGGGTGAAGACCAGAGGCGCTACGCGAAGGTTGCGGCCGGCGAGACGCTGATGTCGCGCCTGGGGCGCGAGCGCGTGGAAGTCGACATCCCGCTTAAGGCCGGCGACTCGCTCAAGTCCAAGATCAAGCAGGTCGCCTCCGGGCGCTTTGGCGTCACCGCCGAGTACCTGGCCTCGGCGGAGATGCTGCAGATCAAGATCGCGCAGGGCGCGAAGCCCGGCGAAGGCGGGCAGCTGCCCGGGCGCAAGGTCTCGGAGTACATCGCGGAGATCCGCTATGCGACGCCCGGCGTCGAGCTGATCTCGCCGCCGCCGCACCACGATATCTACTCGATCGAGGACATCGCGCAGCTGATCCATGACCTGAAGAACGCGAATCCCGGGGCGGCGGTCAGCGTGAAGCTCGTCTCCGAGGTCGGGGTCGGCACGGTCGCCGCGGGCGTGTCCAAGGCCAAATCGGATCACGTGACGATCTCGGGCCACGACGGCGGCACCGGCGCCTCGCCCTGGTCCTCCATCATGCACGCCGGCACGCCGTGGGAGCTCGGGCTCGCCGAGACGCAGCAGACGCTGGTGTTGAACCGGCTGCGGGGACGGATCGCGGTCCAGGTGGACGGGCAGCTGAAGACCGGACGCGACGTGGTGATCGGCGCGCTGCTCGGGGCGGACGAGTTCGGCTTCTCGACCGCACCGCTGGTCGTCGAAGGCTGCATCATGATGCGCAAGTGCCACCTCAACACCTGCCCGGTGGGCGTGGCCACCCAGGACCCGGTGCTGCGCCGGAAATTCGAGGGCAAGCCCGAGCACGTCGTCAGTTACTTCTTCTTCGTCGCCGAGGAAGCGCGGGAACTCATGGCGCAGCTCGGCGTGCGCAGGTTCGATGACCTCATCGGGCGCTCGGACCTGCTCGACACGAAGCGCGGCATCGAGCACTGGAAGGCGCGGGGGCTGGACTTCTCGAAGATCTTCCACCAGCCAAAAATGCCGCCGGACGTCGCACGCTATCACCGCGAGGCGCAGGATCACGGGCTGGAGAAAGCGCTTGATAATCGGCTGATCGAGCTCGCGCAGCCGGCACTGGAGCGCCGCGAGAAGGTGACGATCGAGACGCCGATCCGGAACATCAATCGCACGGTCGGGACGATGCTGTCGTGGGAGATCGCAAAGCGCCATGGTCATGCGGGACTGCCGGACGACACCATACACATCCGGCTCGCCGGTTCCGCCGGACAGAGCTTCGGCGCGTTCCTCGCGAACGGGGTAACCCTCGATCTCATCGGCGATACCAACGACTATTGCGGCAAGGGGCTTTCGGGCGGGCGCATCTCGGTGCAGCCTTCACCCAAGTTCCGCGGCGAACCGACCGAGAACATCATCACCGGCAACGTCGTGCTCTACGGCGCGATTTGCGGCGAGGCCTACTTCCGCGGCGTCGCCGGCGAACGCTTCGCCGTGCGGAACTCGGGCGCCCGCGCGGTGGTCGAGGGCGTCGGCGACCACGGGTGCGAGTACATGACGGGCGGCAGCGTGGTGGTGCTGGGCATGACCGGGCGCAATTTTGGCGCCGGCATGTCGGGCGGCATCGCCTACGTGCTCGACACCGAGGGCGATTTCGTCAGGCATTGCAATACCTCGATGGTCACGCTCGAGCCGCTGCTCGCAGAAACCGAGCAGGAAGCGAAGCTGCCGCGCGACCTGTGGCACCGGGGGGCGGCGGATGAAGCGATAGTCAAGCAGTTGATCGCCAACCACGCGCGCTACACCGGCAGCGCACTGGCCCGGCGCATCCTCGAACGCTGGGGCGAGTACCGCCCGAAGTTCGTCAAGGTGTTCCCCAACGAATACCGCCGCGCGCTCGGCGAACTCGCTGCCAGGCAGCGCCGCCAGGCCGCGTGATGGGAAAAGTCACCGGATTTCTCGAGTTCGAGCGGGTCGAAGAGCGCTACGAGGCCAAAGAGAGCCGCAAGAAGCATTTTCGCGAGTTCATCCCGCCCCTGACCGACGAGCAGGCGAAGATCCAGGGCGCGCGCTGCATGGACTGCGGCATTCCGTTCTGCATGAGCGGCTGCCCGGTCAACAACATCATTCCGGACTGGAACGATCTGGTCTATCGCCAGGACTGGAAGGCGGCGATCGAGACGCTGCATTCGACCAACAACTTTCCCGAGTTCACCGGGCGCATCTGCCCGGCGCCGTGCGAGGAGGCCTGCGTGCTGCGCATCAACGAGGACGCGGTCGGGATCAAGTCGATCGAGCACGCGATCATCGACAAGGCCTGGGGCGCGGGCTGGGTCCAGCCCCGGCCCGCGGCGCACAAGACCGGTAAGAAGGTGGCGGTCGTGGGATCCGGCCCGGCAGGACTCGCCTGCGCGCAGCAGCTGGCGCGGGCTGGACACGGCGTCGTCGTGTTCGAGCGCAACGACCGCATCGGGGGACTGTTGCGCTACGGGATTCCCGATTTCAAGCTTGAAAAGTGGCAGATCGACCGCCGCATGGAACAGATGGCCGCCGAGGGCGTTTCGTTTCGCACCGGCGTCCATGTCGGGAACCAGCGCCCCGGCAAGGGCGTCCCCGACTGGGCGACCGGCACGATCGCGCCGGGCAAGCTCCTTGCCGAGTTCGATGCCGTGGTGCTTGCGGGGGGCGCGGAGCAACCGCGCGACCTGCCGATACCCGGCCGGGAGCTCGACGGCGTGCACTTCGCGATGGAGTTCCTGCCGCTCCAGAACAAGCGGGTCGCGGGCGACGCGGGCGTCCCCGACCTGTGGGCAACCGACAAGCACGTGGTGATCATCGGCGGCGGAGACACCGGCTCCGACTGCGTGGGCACCTCCAACCGTCACGGTGCCCGGTCCATCACTCAATTCGAGCTGCTGCCGATGCCGCCCGACGTCGAGCGCAACCCGGTCTGGCCGTACTGGCCGACGCGGTTGCGGACCTCCTCCTCCCACGAGGAGGGCGTCGACCGCGACTGGTCGATCGCCACCAAGGCGTTCGCCGGCGGGGAAGGGGAAATGAGCGGCAAGGTCACGGCGCTCAAAGCGGTGCGGCTGGAATGGCGGGATGGCCGGATGAACGAGATTCCCGGGTCCGAGTTCACCCTGCCCGCCGACCTCGTGCTGCTTGCGATGGGGTTCGTCTCGCCGGTTCAGTCGGTACTGAACGCCTTCAGTGTCGAGGCGGACGCTCGCGGCAACGCCAAGGCCACTACCGACGGGCCGGGCTGCTATGCCACCTCGGTTTCCAAGATATTCGCCGCGGGCGACATGCGGCGCGGGCAGTCGCTCGTGGTCTGGGCGATCCGCGAGGGGCGCCAGTGCGCGCGGGCGGTGGATGAATTCCTGGTAGGCAACTCGGAGCTTCCGCGCTGACCAAGGCACGATTGAGCTACCGGGATTGAGGAGTTAGCGCTGCCGGTTACTCAATCCTCGATCCTCGATCCCGATGTTGAAGAACGACACGCTGATCCGGGCGCTGTTGAGGCAACCCACCTCGTACACCCCGGTGTGGTTGATGCGTCAGGCCGGCCGCTACCTTCCTGAGTACAACGCCACGCGGGCCCGTGCCGGCAGCTTCCTCGCGCTCGCCAAGAATCCGGATCTCGCCACCGAAGTGACGTTGCAGCCCCTCGCGCGCTTTCCGCTCGACGCCGCGATCGTGTTCTCCGACATACTCACCATACCCGATGCGATGGGGCTCGGGCTTGGCTTTGCCGAAGGCGAGGGACCGCGTTTCGAGCACCCGCTGCGCGAGGAGCGCGAGATCCGCGCCCTGACGGTGCCGGACCCGGGGCGCCAGTTGCGCTACGTCATCGACACGGTCGCCCAGGTGCGCAAGGCGCTCGCCGGCAGCGTGCCCGTGATCGGGTTTTCCGGCAGCCCGTTCACGCTCGCCTGCTACATGGTGGAGGGCTGCGGCAGCCGCGACTTCCCCACCGTCAAAGCCATGCTGCGCGACCGCCCCGAGCTGCTGCATCACATCCTGGAGGTCAATTGCCGCGCGGTCATCGCCTATCTCAACGCGCAGATCGAAGCCGGCGCCCAGGCAGTGATGGTATTCGATACCTGGGGCGGCACGCTCGCCGAGGCCGAATACCGCGAGTGCTCGCTCGGCTACATGCAGCGCATCGTGGAAGGCATCCGGCGCGAGCGCGACGGGCGGCGCGTGCCGAGCATCCTCTTCACCAAGGGCGGCGGGGCATGGCTGGAAGCCATCGCGGCAAGCGGCTGCGATGCGGTCAGCCTGGACTGGACGGTGGACATCGGCGCGGCACGCGCGCGCGTCGGCCACCGTGTCGCGCTGCAGGGCAACCTCGACCCGGAAGTGCTGCTCGCCGGGCCGCAGGCCGTGCGCGACGGCGTCGCGGCGGTGCTGGCGAGCTTCGGCCGGGGCAGCGGCCATGTTTTCAACCTGGGCCACGGCGTCACGCAGCACACGCCCCCTGAGAACGTCGCGGCACTGGTCGAGGCGGTGCACAAGGAGAGCCGCGCCTATCACTGAAGAACCGCGCCAGTTCTGGCTTTTGAGGCAGCTAGCTGGACTTATGCACAGCAGCACAGCCCCACATAGTGCTGCATGCTTGAGTGCTTCCCAGTGGACAGCCATCTCTATAACATATTGATTTATAAGATGAATATTGCGTTTTGTCGCAACTTATGGCCTGCGCTAATCCGTGCGCTGGAGAAGCGGGACGTCAAAACGATGCCGCTATCAACAAGGTTATCCACAACTCCCTGTTGACATGACCATCATCCGCGTTGCACTCGACGTTCCAGTCGACACGCTTTTTGACTATCGTGCGCCGGATGCGACCGCCACCGATATCGGCCGCCGCGTCGTGGTGCCGTTCGGAAGAAAAATCGCTGTCGGCGTGATCCTCGAGACCTTGAGCGCCACGCAGGTGCCCGCGGAGCGCGTGAGGCATGCGCTGAAAATAATACGGGACCTGCCCCCGCTTGCAGCCGAAGATCTGCGCCTGTTGCGGTTCGCCGCCGACTACTACCACCACCCTCTGGGCGCGGTAATAATGGGCGCACTGCCGACGCGATTGCGCCGCGTCGCCGCGCCGTCCCGGAAGAGAACGCGCAACGTCCTTGCAGTCACCGCTGCGGCAGCGCCGCCGCCCGTCGTCCCCGCGCCCAGGCTCACCGCGGAGCAACTCGGCGCGACGGAAGCGGTCCGTGCCCGCCTCGGTAACTTCCAGGCGTTCCTCCTGCTCGGCGTCACCGGCAGCGGCAAGACCGAGGTCTACCTGCACGCCATGGCTGCGGCGCTCGCCGCCGGACAGCAGGCACTGCTGCTGGTACCCGAAATCGCCCTCACGCCACAACTGGAAGCGCTGGTGGTGCATCGCTTTCCCGAAATCCCCATGGTCAGCCTGCACAGCGGGCTCGCGGCATCGGAGCGCCTGGAACACTGGCGTGCCGCCCGCGACGGGCGGGCGCGCATCGTGTTGGGCACCCGGCTTGCCGTATTCGCGCCGCTGCCGGAGCTCGGACTGATCGTGGTGGACGAGGAACAGGATGCCTCCTTCAAGCAGGCTGAAGGTCTCCGCTACTCGGCACGCGATCTTGCCGTCGTGCGGGCGCGGCAGCGCGACATCCCCGTAGTGCTCGGCTCGGCCACGCCGGCCCTCGAGACCTACCACAACGCCGTCAGCGGACGCTACGCCATGCTCCCGCTTCCGAGCCGCATCGGCGCCCCGCCGCCGCGCATCGCCTGCATCGACACCCGCCGCGAGAAGCTCGCCGAGGGGTTGTCGGAGCGGTTGCTGGCCGGGGTGCGCGGCTGTCTGGCGAGACAGGAGCAGGCGCTGGTGTTCGTCAACCGGCGCGGCTATGCCCCGGTGCTGTTCTGCCGGGCCTGCGGCTGGATACCGGGCTGCCGCCGCTGTTCGGCTCGGCTCGTGCTGCACCGCCAGGAGCGTCGCCTGCGCTGCCATCATTGCGGGCACGCGGTGCCGACGCCCGTCGCCTGCCCCGGTTGCGGCAATCCCGACTTGGCGCCGATCGGGCACGGCACCCAGCGTGTGGAGGAGGCGCTGGAGCGGTGCTTTCCCGACGCGCGCATCCTGCGCATCGATCGCGACACCACGAGCCGTCGCCGGGCATGGCAGTCGATGCGCCAGCGCATCAAGGACCGGGAAGTGGACATTCTGGTCGGCACTCAGATCATTGCCAAGGGGCACGACTTCCCGCATCTCAACCTGGTGGCCGTACTCAACGCCGACAGCCAGCTCTACAGCACTGATTTCCGGGCAGCGGAGCGGTTGTTCGCATTGCTCACCCAGGTTGCAGGACGCGCCGGACGTGGCGACAAGCAGGGTGAAGTGCTGATCCAGACCGAGTTTCCGCAGCATCCGCTCTACGCCGCGCTGGCGCGCCAGGATTACCGGGCGTTCGCGGACGACGCGCTCGCCGAGCGCCGGCAGGCGGGTTTCCCGCCGTTCGTGCACCAGGCACTGCTGCGGGCGGAGGCGCCGCGGCTCGCCGCCGCCCTCGAGTTTCTCACCGATGCGGCGCGCACGGGCAGGTCACTCGACGATCGCATCAGCATTTTCGATCCGGTACCGGCCGCCATGCCACGGCGGGCCGGGCGCGAGCGCGCGCAACTGCTCGTGCAGTCGGAATCGCGAGCGCAGCTACAGGGGTTCCTGCGCGCGTGGCGTGCGCAACTGGGGTCGTCGCGCGCCTACCGCGCACGCTGGGCTATCGACGTGGATCCGCTTGAGTTCTAGGACCGGGGTGTGGGCCAACGCCGTGATAAAATTGGTGTTTTTCAGGATTACCGGGCCGCGGCTGCCGTTCCGGAATCCTGCTCACGCTCGAGGAATGCGAAAAGCATATGTCTTCAGACGTTGATCTTCATGTCCTCTACAAGATCGCGAATGCGCCGATTAATCCGTTTCCCTTTCCGCATATCTACGTGCGCGACGTTTTTCCCCCGGACTACTACCGGGCGTTGCGCGAGCATCTGCCGCCGCAGCAGGCGCTCAGGACGCTGACATCGCTTGGGCGGGTCAGCGACTATCCGGATTCGCGCCTTGTCCTGCCGCTCACTTCCGATGAAATCGGCGCATTGCCCGAACCCTGCCGCGGTTTCTGGCGGCACATGGCGTCGTGGATGCTCGGCCCGACCTTCGGACAGGTGATCGCGCAGAAATTTCTCGAATGCCTCGTTGAGCGCTTCGGGGACGTGCGTAACCGGCGCTTCTACGACGAGGCGCTAATCGCGAGTGACACCGCAACCTTTGCGCTCGGTCCCCATACCGGCACACCTTTGAAAGTCGCGTCGTTGCGGTTCTATTTGCCGGCAGATGAGTCGCTGGCGCCTCTCGGCACTTCGATCTACGTACCCCGCAAGCCGGGGTTCGTCTCCGCGGGCGCGGAACCGTACCACCTGTTCGAGGACTTCCGGCGCGTGGCGACCATGCCCTATCTGCCCAATACCCTGTTTGCCTTTCCCAAGACGCCCAACTCGTTCCACGGCGTGGAGCCGATCTCGGATCCCGGCGTCAGGCGCGACCTTCTGCTCTACGATATCAAGGTCACCGACCCCCCCGAGCTGGCCCGCCAGGCTCCTGCGGCGCAACCCGCCGCTACCGCGCCCGTCAAATTCTCTTTCTGACACCGGTGCGCATGCCCCCGGCACCTCCTGCCGACGCGCGAGCAGAGCTGGCGCAAATCCTCGCGGCGGCCCTGCGCACATTGGCCCCGGATCACGCCGAGGCCGCCATTGTGCTGGATCGCCCCAAGCACGCAGGGCACGGTGATTACGCCTGCAACCTGGCGTTGCAGCTCGCAAAACCGCTGCGCGCCAGGCCGCGCGACATAGCAGTGCGGCTGGTCGCCGGGCTGCCCCGGTCGCCGGTCCTGGAGAAAGCCGAGGTCGCGGGTGCCGGTTTCATCAATCTTTTCCTCCGGCGCGACTACAAGCAGCAGGTCGTCAACCGCATTCTGGAAGAGGGCCGCTCATACGGGAGCCTCGCGCTCGGCCGGAATAAGCGGGTGCAGGTCGAGTTCGTTTCGGCCAACCCCACCGGGCCGCTGCACGTCGGCCACGGGCGCGGGGCGGCCTATGGAGCCAGCCTCGCCAACGTGCTCGCCGCCGCGGGATTCGAGGTCACCCGCGAGTTCTACGTCAATGACGCGGGGCGGCAGATGGACATTCTGGCGCTCTCCGCCTGGCTGCGTTACCTCGCGGCGTGCGGCGTAGCCATCGACTTCCCCGGCAACGCCTATCAGGGCGAATACGTGCGCCGGATGGCGCAGGCGATTCACGCCCGCCATGGCGACCGCTTCCACCGCGGCGTCACCGCGGAGGTCTTCGGGCCCGCCTTGTCCGAGCCGGATGAAGAGCGGCGGCTGGACGGATTGATTGCGCTGGCCCGCCGCACGCTCGGGGAGGATTACGCCACCATCCACGACTACGCGCTCAATGAGCAGCTCGAGGATTGCCGCTCCGACCTGGCCGAGTTCGGCGTCTCGTTCGATCACTGGTTCTCGGAACGTTCGCTGTTCGATACCGAGCTAGTCGGGCGCGCGCTGCGCATCCTGGAAGAGCGCGGGCATGCCTATCACCAGGACGGCGCCCTCTGGTTCCGGTCGAGCGCCTTCGGCGACGAGAAGGATCGCGTGGTCCGGCGCGAGAACGGCCAGTACACCTACTTCGCTTCGGATATCGCCTACCATCTGAACAAGTTCGAGCGCGGCTTCGACCTGGTGATCGATGTCTGGGGCGCCGATCACCACGGCTATGTCCCGCGCGTCAAGGGCGCGCTGGCGGCGCTCGGGTTGAACCCCGGGCAGCTCACCGTCGCGCTGGTCCAGTTCGCGGTGCTCTACCGCAACGGGCAGAAGGTTTCCATGTCCACGCGCGCGGGAGACTTCGTCACGCTGCGCGAGCTGCGGCAGGAAGTCGGCAACGACGCGGCGCGGTTCTTCTACCTGCTGCGCAAAAGCGACCAGCACCTGGATTTCGACCTCGACCTCGCCAAATCGAGAAGCAACGAGAACCCCGTCTATTACGTCCAGTACGCGCACGCGCGGGTGTGCAGCTTGCTCGAGCAGTGGGCGGGCGACCCGGCCGGGCTCGCGGCTGCCGAGGTTGCGGCGCTCGCGTCGGAGCAGGAGCTTGGGCTGCTGGCGCGCCTGATGGAGTATCCCGAGGCGGTGGAAGACGCCGCGCGCGATCTGGCACCGCATCTCATCACCTTCTACCTGCGCGAGCTCGCGGCGCAGTTTCACAGCTACTACAACGCCACGCGCATCCTGGTGGAAGACGATGCGACGCAGCGCGCGCGGCTCGCGCTCGCGTGCGCGGTGCGGCAGGTGCTCGCCAGCGGGCTCGCGTTGCTGGGTGTTTCCGCCCCCGAGAAAATGTAAGATACCGCATGTCCAAGGACTACAAGCGGCCGGAGCCCAAGGCCCGCGGATCCGGCAGTTCGCTGTTGATCGGCATCCTGATCGGACTCGTGCTGGGCCTCGGCATCGCGCTCGGGGTGGCGTGGTACATCAACAAGATGCCGAGCCCGTTCCTCGCCCGCCCGCCCGCCGCGAAGAGCGAGCCGGCCAAGGGCGCGCCGCCCGCGCCGGCGAAGGACGCGGAAAAGGCGGCCAAGGCATCCGACGGCAAGCCGCGCTTCGACTTCTACAAGATCCTGCCTGGAACCGAGGAGCCCGCCACCGACCAGCAGATGAAGGACGCGCAGAAAAAGTCGGGCGCGGCGGCGAAGGAGACGTTTTTCCTGCAGGCGGGCGCATTCCAGAACGCACCCGACGCCGACAATCTCAAGGCGCGGCTCGCGCTGCTCGGGGTCGAAGCCTCGATACAGACCACGACGCTGCCGGACAAGGGCGTCTGGCACAGGGTGCGCGTGGGCCCGTACACCAGCGTCGAGGAACTGAACCGCACCCGCGACGCTCTGAAGCAGAACGGCATTGACACCACTCTCGTCAAGGTGCGTGAATGACGCCGGTCACCCCTACAACCCGGAGACAGAACGTGAACTTTCTCACACGCCACCTGCGGCTCGCTATCGGGCTGCTGGCATTCGCCGTCGGCGCCGGCGCCGCGGCGCAGCCCGCGCCCGGCAAGGACTACCGCATCATCAACCCGGCGCAGCCCACCGAAAGCGGCAAGCGGGTCGAGGTGCTGGAATTCTTCTGGTACGCGTGCCCGCACTGCAACGCGCTGCAGCCCCCGCTGCGGGTCTGGCTCAAGCAAAAACCGGCGGACGTCGATTTCCGCCGGGTGCCCGCGGTACTGGACAACTCGTGGATACCGCTGACCTGGACTTTTTACGCGCTCGACGCGATGGGCGCGGTGGACAAGCTGCATTACGACGTGTTCCACGCGATCCATGACCAGAGGATCCGTCTGTCCGACCAGAACGTCCTGTTCGACTGGGTGGCCAAGCAGGGACTGGACCGGCAGAAATTCGCCGACACCTACAATTCCTTCGGGGTGAAAAGCCGTGGCATGCGCTCGATCGAGATGACGCGCAACTACGACGTGCCGGGCACGCCGGCGCTGGTGGTCGACGGCAAGTACCTGCTCGCGCCCTCGATGATCCTCAAGCCCGACAAGAGCGTGGACTACGACCGCTTCTTCCAGGTCCTCGACCAGGTGATCGGCATGGCGCGCAAGGAGCGCGCCGGGAAGAAATGACGGGCCGGACCATGGGCATTGACCCCCTGGTCTCCGTCGCGCGCGGCTGCCTCGCGTTGATCGCCATCGCCGGACTCGCTGGGCCGGTGTTTGCGCAGGAAGTCCGCGCGCGGCAGAACGTCGAATACCGCCTGATCGAGCCGCAGAAACCGGAAACCGGCGACGCGATCGAGGTGATCGACTTCTTCTGGTACGGCTGCCCGTACTGCAACGAGCTGCAGCCGGCGCTGGAAGACTGGATCAAGCACAAGCCCGCCGACGTGGCGCTGCGCCGCATCCCGGTCATCCTCAGGGACACCTGGGCGCCGCACGCGCGCATCTACTACACGCTCGAGCTGCTGGGCGAGGTCGAGCGCCTGCATCTCAAGGTCTACCACAGCTACCACGTCGAGGAGCTGCACATGAGCAAGCCCGACGTGATGGAGCAGTGGGCGGTCAAGAACGGCATCGAGCGGGCAAAGTGGCTCGACGCCTACCACTCGCCCGAAGTCGACGCCAAGATCGCGCGGGCGCAACGGCTCACCAAGGCCTACGACGTGCAAGGCACGCCGAGCCTGGTGGTTGACGGGCGTTACCTCACTTCGAGCAGCATGACGCCCGCCGTGCGCGGCGTGATTCCGGTCGTCGAGGATCTCATCCGCCTCGCGCGCCAGAATCGCGGCAAGTAACGGCGCGGCCCGCGTGCCGCCCAAGCCTGCAGTTACTCGACGGTCACGCTCTTCGCAAGATTGCGAGGCTTGTCGACGTCGGTGCCGCGCAGCACCGCGACGTGATAGGCGAGGAGCTGCAGCGGGACCACGTGCAGTATGGGCGAGAGCGGCCCGGCGTGATCCATGAGCCGGATGACGCGCACGCCTTCGCTCTCGGCGACCCGCGCGTCGCGATCGGCGAACACGTAGAGCTCGCCGCCGCGGGCCCGCACTTCGTGCATGTTCGACTTGAGCTTTTCCAGCAGCTGGTCGTTGGGGGCAACCGTGACGACCGGCATGTCGGCGTCCACCAGCGCCAGCGGCCCGTGCTTCAACTCCCCGGCCGCGTAAGCCTCGGCGTGGATGTACGAGACCTCCTTCAACTTGAGCGCCCCCTCCATCGCGATCGGGAAATGCACGCCGCGCCCGAGGAACAGCGCGTGATGCTTCGCCTGAAAGCGCCGCGCCCAGTCGCGCACCTGCGGCTCCACCGCCAGCACGGACTCCATCGCGCGCGGCAGATGGCGCAACTGCGTGATGAGCTCTGCCTCCCGCCCTGGAGCTAGCCTGCGCTTCAACTTGGCGAGCACCAGCGTGAGCACGAACAGCGCGGCGAGCTGCGTGGTGAACGCCTTGGTCGAGGCCACCCCGATCTCCGGCCCGGCGCGGGTCAAAAAGCGCAGTCGTGAGGCCCGCATCAGGCTCGATTCCGGCGCATTGCAGATCGTCAGCGAGTCGGCGATACCGCGCGCCTGCGCGTGCTTCAACGCCGCCAGCGTGTCCGCCGTCTCTCCCGATTGCGAGATCGTCACCACCAGGGTACCGGGCTGCACCACCGGGTCGCGATAGCGGAACTCGCTCGCGATCTCGACCGTCGCCGGCAGGCCGGCCACCGCCTCCAGCCAGTAGCGCGCCACCAGCCCCGCGTGAAAGCTCGTGCCGCAGGCCAGCAGCAGGACCTGCTTCGTGCGCCCGAAGATGTCCGACGCTTCGGCGCCGAACAGATTCGGCACCAGCGACTGCGCATTGGCCACCATTTCCAGTGTGTTGGCGACGGCGCCCGGCTGTTCGAAGATTTCCTTCTGCATGTAGTGCGCGTAGGGCCCCTTGTCGATCGCGTCCGCCGACAGCTCGCTGCGCGTGACGGCGCGCTCGACCGGCCGCCCGTCGCCGGCGCAGATCGTGACCCCCTGCGGGCGCACCTCGACGACATCGCCTTCCTCCAGGTAGATCACCTCGCGCGTCCGCGTCACCAGGGCGCTCGCGTCGGACGCGAGGAAATTCTCCCCCCGGCCGAGGCCCACGAGCAGCGGGGAGCCCTGGCGCGCGCCCACCACGACCTCCGGCTCCCGGCTGCAGACGAATCCGACGGCATACGCCCCCTGCCACTCCCGGCTCGCGGTCTTGACCGACTCGAACAGCGACCGGCCGCCCGCCACGAGGGAGTGCACGTGGTGCGCCATGACCTCGGTGTCGGTTTCCGAGGAAAAACCGTAACCCAGGGCTTTCATGCGGGCGCGAATCGGCTCGTGGTTCTCGACGATGCCGTTGTGCACGACGCCGATCTCGAGGCCGTCGCGCGCTGAAAAATGGGGATGCGCGTTGGCTTCGGTCGGCGCGCCGTGCGTCGCCCAGCGCGTGTGCGAGAGCCCGGTGTTCGCCTCGACGCGCCGCTCGCGCGCGAGCTCGTCGAGGTGCGCGACGCGCCCGGTGGAGCGCAGCCGCTCGAGGCGCCCGTCCGTGACGAACGCGATCCCGGTCGAGTCGTAGCCGCGATACTCGAGCTTGCGGATGCCCTCGATCAGGAGATCCACCACGTTGCGGGTGGAGGCCGCGCCGACGATGCCGCACATAGCGTTATTTCTTTTGCGGGCGCTTCCAGCCCGGTTTCACCACCTGCTTTTTCTCGGTGACGGCGAGCACGCCCGGCGGAACGTCCTCGGTGATCGTTGCCCCCGCGCCGATGGTCGCACCGGCGCCGATGCTGACCGGCGCGACGAGCTGCACGTCCGAGCCGATCTGGACATCGTCGTCGATGACCGTGCGGTGCTTGGCCGCGCCGTCGTAGTTGCAGGTGATGGTGCCGGCGCCGATGTTGACGTCGCGCCCGACGCTGGCGTCGCCGATGTAGGCGAGGTGGTTGGCCTTGGAGCGGGCGCCGATCTCGGCCGCCTTCACTTCCACGAAATTGCCGATGTGCACGTCCTCGGCCAGCCGGGTCCCGGGGCGGATGCGGGCGTAGGGCCCGACGCGGCAGTTGGCGCCGATCTTGGCCGCGTCCACCAGCGTGAACGGCTCGATCCGCGTCCCCGGCCCGACCTCCGTGTCCCGCAACACGCAGTTCGCGCCGACCTCGACACGATCGGCCAGCCTCACTTCGCCCTCGAACACGCAGTTGACGTCGATGCGCACGTCGGCGCCGCACGCGAGGTTGCCGCGCACATCGAGGCGCATCGGGTCGGCGAGCGTAACGCCGGCGTCCATCAGCCGCGTCGCGCGCTGCCATTGGTAAATGCGCTCGAGCTGCGCGAGCTGCTGCTTGCTGTTCACGCCGAGGGCTTCCCAGGGCGTGCGCGCCTTGACGGCCACCACCGCCACGCGGTCAGCCGAGGCGAGCGGCACAACATCGGTCAGGTAATACTCGCGCTGCGCATTGCGGTTGGAGAGCTTCGACATCCACTCCCCGAGGCGCGCGCCGGGCAAAACCATGATGCCGGTGTTGACCTCGCGGATGGCGCGTTGCGCGACGCTCGCGTCCTTTTCCTCGACGATGGCGGTAATCGAGCCGCGGCGATTGCGCACGATACGGCCGTAACCGCTCGGGTCATCGAGCTCGGCGGTCAGCAATGTCAACCGGTCGCCGCCGCCGGCGATCATTGCCGCGAGCGTCTCATCGCCGATCAACGGCACGTCCCCATACAGCACCAGCGTGAGGCCGGCGCTTCCCAGGTGCGGCAACGCCTGGGCCAGCGCGTGGCCGGTTCCCAGTTGCGGTTGCTGCTTGACGAAGATCAGGCCATCCCCGCGCAGCGCTTGCGGGACCTGCTCGCCGCCGTGACCGTAGACCACGCAAATACGCGCGGGCTTCAACGCGCGCGCGGTCGCCACGACGTGCTCGATCAGCGGCCGTCCCGCCAGGGGATGCAATACCTTGGGCAGGCGCGAGCGCATGCGCTTGCCCTGGCCGGCGGCAAGGATGACCACGTTGAGTCCGGCAGGCATGGGGAAATTATCGCACAAACATCAACTTACGCGCCGGCTCAGATGGCGCGCAACGGCTTCGCGCTGCCCCGGATCGAGGTGCAGGCCGGCTTTGGTGCGGCGCCAGAGCACGTCTTCCGCGTCGCGTGCCCATTCGCGCTCGATGAAATAGTCCACCTCGCGCGCGTAGAGTCCGGCGCCGAAGCTCGCGCCGAGATCCGTGACAGCGGCAGCGGCGCCGAGCACGTCGTAGGCCAGCATGCCATGCCGCCGGAACAGGCCGCGCAACGTCTCCTGCGGCAGGCCGCGATAGCGCGAGAAGAACTGATCGCGCGCCTGCTCGCGGCTCGCGCCCGCGAAATCGCCGCCCAGCAGCGGCACGGTCGCGGTCCACTCTCCCTTCAGCCCCGGGAAATACGGCGCGAGCTTCTGCAGGGCGTGCTCCGCCAGGCGCCGGTAGGTCGTGATCTTGCCGCCGTACACCGACAACACCGGGGCCGTTCCGGATGCGTCGTCGACGCGCAAGGTGTAGTCGCGCGTGATCGCCGAGGGATCACTGGTGCCATCGTCGTAGAGCGGCCGCACGCCGGCAAAGCGCCAGGCGACCTGCGCGGGGTCGACAGGCTTCTCGAGGTAGCGCCCGACAGCGCGGCACAGGTAAGCGGCCTCGGCATCGCTCGCCTGCGCCGCTCCCGGATCGCCTTCCACCGGGACATCGGTCGTGCCGACGAGCGTGTGCCGGTCGCCGTAGGGGATCATGAACACCACGCGCCGGTCGTCGTTCTGCAGAATGAACGCGTGATCCCCCGGGTAGAGCTGCGGCAGCACGATGTGGCTGCCCTTGACGAGCTTGACACCTTCACGACTCGGCTGCCCAAGGCGCTCGTTGAGCACGCGCTTTACCCACGGCCCGGCTGCGTTCACGATCGCCCGGGCGCGAATCTCGCGCCCGCCCGAGAGCGTCACGGTCCAGCCTTCTCCGTTGCGCCGCGCGGCCTGGCATTCGGTACGCGTGAGGATCGTCGCGCCGCTCTGGCGCGCGTCCATCGCGTTGATGATGACGAGGCGCGCGTCGTCCACGCGGCAATCGGAGTAGATGAAGCCGTGCTTGAACTGCGGCCGCAGCCCGGCGTTATAAGGGGGCGCGTCCAGCCGCACCGCGTGCGAGCCGGGCAAGCTCGCGCGCCGCGCCAGGTGATCGTAGAGAAAGAACCCGGTGCGGATCATCCAGCGCGGCCGCAGCTCGGGCACGTGCGGCATGATGAAGCGCGCCGGCCATACCAGGTGCCGCGCGACCCGGAGCAGCACCTCGCGCTCGGCGAGCGCCTCCGCGACCAGGCGGAATTCGTAGTGCTCCAGGTAGCGCAGACCCCCGTGGATCAGCTTGCTGCTGGAGGAGCTGGTATGCGCGCCGAGATCGTCCTTCTCCACCAGCAGCACCGACAACCCGCGCCCGGCGGCGTCGCGCGCGATGCCGGCGCCGTTGATGCCGCCGCCGATGACGAGCAGGTCGTAGGTGTCCATAAACGAAAACGGGCAGCCAAAAAGCCGCCCGGTATTCTGCCTCTACCAAGCGTTGAACGGCGCCGGCATCCGTTCGAACGCGCGGACAGCGTCCGGATTTACAGGGACTTACTTGCGCTGGCGCAGCTTCCGGATCGCCGCGAGCTGGGCCGCGAGCGTCGAGAGCTCAGCCTCGACAGTGGCGACTTCCTGCTTGTCCTTGGCGCTGCGGCGGGCTTCCTCGGCCCGCCTCAACGCCTCGTTCGCCCTGGCCTCGTCGAGGTCGGCGCCGCGGATCGCGGTGTCCGCAAGGACGGTAACGACTTTGGGCTGCACTTCGAGGATGCCGCCCGCGACGAACACCAGCTCCTCCGCGCCGTCGGCCGACTGTATGCGCACGGCCCCCGGCCTGATGCGGGTGATGAGCGGCGTGTGGCGCGGGTAGATCCCGAGCTCCCCGGCCTCGCCCGGCAGCACGACGAACGTCGCCTCGCCCGAGAAGATGCTCTCCTCGGCGCTGACGACATCGACGTGTATGGTGTTAGCCAAGCGATTTCGCCTTCTCGAACGCCTCTTCGATCGGGCCGACCATGTAGAAGGCCTGCTCGGGGAGGGCGTCACACTCGCCGTTGACGATCATCTTGAAACCCTTGATCGTGTCTTTCAACGACACGTATTTGCCGGGCGTGCCGGTAAAGTTCTGCGCCACGGTGAACGGCTGCGACAGAAAACGCTGGATCTTGCGCGCGCGGGAAACCGCCAGCTTGTCCTCCGGCGAGAGCTCGTCCATGCCGAGGATCGCGATGATGTCCCGCAGTTCCTTGTAGCGTTGCAGCGTCGCCTGCACCTGGCGCGTGGTGTTGTAGTGCTCCTCGCCGATGACGTGCGGGTCCACCTGGCGCGAAGCGGAATCGAGCGGGTCCACCGCGGGGTAAATGCCGAGCGAGGCAATGTCGCGCGAGAGCACGAGCGTTGCATCGAGGTGGCCGAAGGTCGTGGCCGGCGAAGGGTCGGTCAGGTCGTCCGCGGGCACGTAAACCGCCTGGATGGAAGTGATGGTGCCGGTCTTGGTCGAGGTGATGCGCTCCTGGAGGCGGCCCATCTCCTCGGCCAGCGTCGGCTGGTAGCCTACCGCGGACGGCATGCGTCCGAGCAGCGCCGAGACTTCAGTGCCGGCCAGCGTGAAGCGGTAGATATTGTCAACGAAGAACAGGATGTCGCGGCCTTCGTCGCGAAAGGCCTCGGCCATGGTGAGGCCGGTCAGCGCGACGCGCAGCCGGTTTCCGGGCGGCTCGTTCATCTGGCCGAATACCATCGCCACTTTCGACTCGTTCAGGTTCTCGCGGACGATGACCTTGGCGTCCGACATCTCGTGGTAGAAGTCATTGCCCTCGCGCGTGCGCTCGCCCACGCCGGCGAACACCGACAAGCCGCTGTGCTTGGTCGCGATGTTGTTGATGAGCTCCAGCATGTTGACGGTCTTGCCCACGCCGGCGCCGCCGAAGAGACCGATCTTGCCGCCCTTCGCGAACGGGCAGATGAGGTCGATCACCTTGATTCCGGTCTCGAGCAATTCCACCGACGGCGAGAGCTCGTCGAACTTGGGCGCCGCCTGGTGAATGGAGCGGCGCGACTCGGTCTTGACCGGGCCGGCTTCGTCGATCGGGCGGCCGAGGACATCCATGATGCGTCCGAGCGTGCCCTTGCCGACAGGCACGGAGATCGGCGCCCCGGTGCTCTTCACCTTCATGCCGCGGCGCAGGCCGTCGGAGGATCCGAGCGCGATCGTCCTGACCACCCCGTCCCCGAGCTGCTGCTCGACTTCGAACGTGAGGCCTTTCTCGGCCAGCGGGTTGCTCGCGTCTTCCTCTAGGAGTAGCGCGTCGTAGACCTTGGGCATGGCATCGCGCGGAAACTCGATGTCGATGACCGCGCCGATGCACTGGACGATGGTTCCTTGTAATGATGCCTGTGCCATGTTCACTTCCTATTCAGAAAAACCCTAGCCGCCAAGCCGTTCTCAAACCGCCGCGGCGCCGCCGACGATCTCCGACAGCTCCTTGGTGATCGCTGCCTGCCGCGACTTGTTGTAGATCAGCGTCAACTCGTCGATTACGCTGCCCGCGTTGTCCGACGCCGCTTTCATCGCCACCATTCGCGCCGATTGCTCGGACGCCATGTTCTCCGCCACCGCATGAAAGATGATGGTCTCGATGTATCTTATAAGTATTTGATCTAACACGGTTTTCGCCTCAGGCTCATAGATGTAGTCCCACACGCCTTCGGGTGCGCCAAAGCGCTCGCCGGAGAGCGGCAGCAACTGCCCCATCACCGGCTCCTGCTTCATGGTGTTGATGAAGCGGGTGGTGAATATCATCACGCGGTCGACGCGGCCCTGGGCGAAGCCGTCGAGCATGACCTTGATCGCGCCGACCAGCCGCTCCATGTGCGGGCGGTCGCCGAGCTGGGTGACCTGCGATACGATGTTGGCGCCGAGCCGCTGCATGAAGCCCAGCCCCTTGTTGCCGATGCAGCACACCTCGAACTGCTCGCCCTGCGCCTCCCATTCCTTCATGCGCGCGAGCGTCATGCGCAGCACGTTGGTGTTGAGGCTGCCGCACAGGCCCTTGTCGGTGGTGATCACGATGATGCCGATTTTCTTGACGGTGTCGCGCGAGATGAGAAACGGGTGGCGATACTCGGGATTGGCGTGCGAGATGCGCGCGGCGAGCATGCGGATCTTCTCCGAATACGGGCGCGCGGCGCGCATGCGCTCCTGGGCGCGGCGCATCTTGGAGGCCGCGACCATCTCCATCGCCTTGGTGATCTTCCGGGTGTTCTGCACACTCCGGATCTTCATCCGGATTTCTTTGGTTCCTGGCATGTCAGTTTCCCTGCGCGCTAGCGTCTAGAAGCTGCCGTTTTTCTTCCAGTCCTTTATCGCTTCGTGCAGCTTCTGCTCGTCCTCCTTGGATAGGTCCTTCACGTCCTCGATGCGCTTGACCAGATCGCCATACTTGTCCTTGATGTAGTCGCGCATCGAGCGCTCCGCCGCGAGCGCCTTCTTGATATCGACATCGTCGAAGTAGCCGTTGTTCACCCCAAACAGGGTGAGCGCCATCTCCCATACCGCCAGCGGCTGATACTGCGGCTGCTTCATCAATTCCGTTACCACGCGGCCGCGCTCGAGCTGCTTGCGGGTCGCCTCGTCGAGGTCGCTCGCGAACTGGGCGAACGCGGCGAGCTCCCGGTATTGCGCGAGCGCCAGCCGCACGCCGCCCCCGGTGTCGCGCCGCTTCATGACCTTGGTCTGTGCCGCGCCGCCCACCCGCGACACCGAGATGCCGGCGTTGATCGCGGGCCGGATGCCGGCGTTGAAGAGGTCGGTCTCGAGGAAGATCTGGCCGTCGGTAATCGAGATGACGTTGGTCGGCACGAACGCGGTCACGTCGCCGGCCTGCGTCTCGATCACCGGCAACGCGGTCAGCGACCCGGTCTTGCCCTTGACCGCCCCCTTGGTAAAGCGCTCGACGTACTCCTCGTTCACGCGCGAGGCGCGCTCGAGCAGCCGCGAGTGCAGGTAGAACACGTCGCCGGGGTACGCTTCGCGGCCCGGCGGGCGGCGCAGCAGGAGCGAGATCTGCCGGTAGGCCCATGCCTGCTTGGTCAGGTCATCGTAGATGATGAGCGCGTCCTGCCCGCGGTCGCGGAAATACTCGCCCATGGTGCAGCCCGAGTAGGGCGCGATGTACTGCATGGCGGCCGATTCCGAGGCCGAGGCCGCCACCACGATGGTGTAAGCCATGGCCCCGTGCTCCTCGAGCTTGCGCACGACGTTGGCGATGGTGGAGGCCTTCTGCCCGATCGCGACGTAGACGCAGAACAGGTCCTTCCCCTTCTGGTTGATGATGGTGTCCACCGCCACCGCGGTCTTGCCGGTCTGGCGGTCGCCGATGATGAGCTCGCGCTGGCCGCGCCCGACCGGCACCATCGCGTCGATGGCCTTCAGCCCGGTCTGCACCGGCTGCGACACGGATTTCCGCCAGATCACGCCCGGGGCGACCTTCTCGATGACGTCGGTCGTCTTGGACGCGATCGGGCCCTTGCCGTCGATCGGCTGGCCGAGCGAGTTGACCACGCGCCCGAGGAGCTCCGGGCCGACCGGCACCGAAAGGATCTTGCCGGTGCACTTGACGGTATCGCCCTCGGTGAGGTGCTCGTACGCACCGAGTATCACCGCGCCGACCGAGTCACGCTCGAGGTTCAACGCCAGACCGAAGGTGTTCTTCGGGAATTCCAGCATCTCGCCCTGCATCACGTCGGAGAGGCCATGGATGCGGCAGATGCCGTCGGTCACGGTCACCACCGTGCCCTGGGTGCGGATGTCCGCGCTGATCGCGAGGCTCTGGATGCGGGAACGGATCAGGTCGCTGATCTCGGAAGGTTTGAGCTGTTGCATGGAGTATCCTCGATTGCCTATTTCATCAACGCGGCCGCCATTGCGACCAGCTTGCCGCGCACCGAACCGTCTATGACCTCGTCGCCGACCTGCATGTGCACGCCGCCGATCAGATTCGCGTCCACCGCCACCTGCGGCTTGATTTTCCGCTTGAAGCGGCTCTCCAGCTGTGCCACCAGGGCGGCGAGCTGCGCGTCGTCGAGCGGCAGGGCGGTCGTGATCAACGCGTCCACCACGCCCTCGCGCTCGTTCTTGAGCGCCTCGTAGTTGTCCCGGATCTCCGGCAAGGCCGCCAGGCGATCATTTTCGATGAGCACGCGCAGGAAGTTCTGGGCCTCTATCACCAGATCGCCGCACGCCGCGGCGAACAGCCCGTAAACCTGCTCGGTGGTGAGGTTGGGGTTGCCGGTCGCCGCCCGCACCTCGGCGTTCGCCGCGACCGACGCCATAACGGCGAGCGTCTGCGACCACTTTCCGAGCTCGCCGCCAGCGTCGGCGAGCGCGAAAATCGCCTCGGCGTAGGGGCGCGCGACGGTGACGTTCTCGGCCATGACTAGCGCACTTCCTGCTTGAGCTGCGCCAGCAGGTCGGCATGCGCCTTCGCGTCCACTTCGCGGCGCAGGATCTTCTCCGCGCCGGCCACGGCGAGTGCGGCCACCTGTTCACGCAGCATTTCCCGCGCGCGCGCGACCTGTTGCTCGATCTCGGCCTGCGCGGCCGCCTTCTCGCGGTTACCCTCGTCCTTCGCCTGCGTCCGCGCCTCGTCCACCATCTGCGCGCCGCGTTTCTCGGCCTGCGCGATGATCTCGGCGGCGCGGTCACGGCCCTGCTTGACCGTTTCGTCGGCCTGGCGGGTCGAGACCTCCAGGGATTTCTTGCCCTGCTCGGCGGCGGCAAGCCCGTCCGCGATCGTTTTCTGCCGCGTCTCAATCGCGCGCAGCAGGTGCGGCCAGACCACCTTGACGGTGAACAGGATGAACGCCGCGAAGGCGAGCATCTGTGCAAGCAGCGTCAGATTGAAGCTCATACCGGTTCCTCTTGAAGGTGCGGCGCGCGCCGTGCGCCGCGATCTAGCGAAACGGCGTCGCCAGCGGGCTGGCGAACGCAAAGAACATCGCGATGCCGAGACCGATGATGAAGGACGCGTCGATCAGGCCCAGCAGCAGGAATACCTTGCCCTGCAGCGAGTTGGTGAGCTCGGGCTGGCGCGCCGCCGCTTCCAGGAACTTGCTGCACATGATGCCCACCCCGATGCAGGCGCCCGCCGCGCCGAGGCCCACCATGAGACCGATGCCTATCCCGGTGTAGGCCTGGACCATCGCCAGCAGTTGAAGTTTTTCCATTGTATTTTCCTTTCCTGGGCAAACAGACGGTTGTTTTTGCGAAATCAGTGGTGTTCATGCGCCATCGAGATGTAGACGATGGTCAGCATCATGAAAATATAGGCCTGCAGCAGCACGATCAGGATGTGGAAGATCGCCCATCCCAGGCCGAACAGGAAACCGAAGAAAGTCCCGACCAGGCCGGTCGCCGCCCACAGCCAGAGCAGGAAGAACAGGATCTCGCCGGCATAGATGTTGCCGAACAGCCGCAGCGAATGCGACAGCGTCTTCGAGACGTATTCGACCAGGTTGAACAGCAGGTTGGCGGGCCACAGCAGCGGGTGCGACCCGAACGGCGCGCAGAACTGCTCGTGCACCCAGCCGCCGAATCCCTTCGCGGCGATCGCAAAATAGATCGACAGCAGCAGCACCGAGATCGACAGCGCGAACGTCGCGTTGATGTCGGCGGTGGGCACCGGGCGCCATTCGGGCAACCCGACCAGGCTGAGCGCGCCGGCGACCCAGTCCACCGGCAGGAAGTCCATCGCGTTCATCAGCGTCACCCACACGAACACCGTGAGCGCGGCGGGGGCGATGAACTTGTTGCGGTCGCCGTGATGGAAGATCCCCTTCACCTGGTCGTCGACGAATTCAATCAGCAGCTCGACGAATGCCTGCCGCTTGTCGGGCACGCCCGAGGTCGCGCCGCGCACCACCCACCAGATGAGGCCGAGCCCGATGCAGCCGAGCAGCACGGAGGTGACCACCGTATCGACGTGGAGCGCCCAGAATTCGCCCTCACCCACCGGCGCGCGGAAGAAGGTGAGGTGATGCTGGATGTAATCGGAGGGGTTGAGTTCTTTGCCGGCCGCCATCGCTCGAACGCTCTCGTCCTAGTATTCGCGCACAAAGAACGCCATTGCAAAAATCAGGACCGTCACCAGGAACGACCCGATGAAGGCGAGCACCACGACGCCGTGGTAGTTCGCCAGCACGAGCCACAGGAGCATCACGATCAGGCCGATCTTGACGGCTTCAGCCGTGAGCGCAGCCACGACTACCCCCCCTGCGGACTTCGCCTTGCCCACTGCCGCCACGATCGCCGACGCCAGCCCGGAGAAGATGCTGACCGCGCCGCCGAGAGCCGCGGACAGAGCGCCGTGGTTGCCCACCCAGGCTCCGGCAACGAGCGTCAAAGCGACGGTGGCGAGCAGTTGCCACCGGAGAACGGTGCGTATCGGCTTGCCCAGTCCGCGAAGCATGGCGTTGGTATTCTCCGCGCCGAGCAATGCCTTGCCAGTATAGCCATACGGCGCCGGAAGGGTCAATTTGCTGCGCTGCAGCAGGCCGGCGTTCTTGCGACGCTGCCTAGCCAAGCTTGCGCAACAGCGCCTCCAGCTGGTCGAGCGAGGCATAGTGAATCACCAGCCGGCCGCTGCCCGGCCGGGTGGCGGACTGGATCCGTACGGTGGTGCCGAGCCGCTGACTCCATTCTTCCTCCAACCGCGCCACATCGCGGTCCACTTTGACGCGTCCTCCGGCAGCGACGCGCCGGGACAGGTGCGCCACCAGCGCCTCGACCTGCCGCACCGAGAGCTGCTTTGCGACCGCGGTGCGCGCGATCTCGATCTGCCGCAGGGCGGGCAGCGCCAGCAGCGCGCGCGCATGCCCCATGTCGAGCTTGCCGTCGCGCATCAGCTCCTGCACCGGCGGCGCCAGATCGAGCAGCCGCAGCGCGTTGGTGATGGCGGCGCGCGACCGCCCGAGGCCTTCGGCGGCCTGGGCGTGCGTCAATCCGAACTCCTCGATCAGGCGCTTCACGCCGGTCGCCTCCTCGAGGGGATTCAGGTCCTCGCGCTGCAGGTTCTCGATCAGCGCGATTGCGAGCGCGTTGCGGTCCGGCACCTCGCGCACCAGCGCGGGCACGCTCGCCAGGCCTGCCAGGCGCGCCGCGCGCCAGCGCCGCTCGCCGGCCACGATCTCGTAGCGACCGGCCCCAACCGGGCGCGCGAGTATCGGCTGCATCACGCCTTGCGCCTTGATCGATTCGGCAAGCTCGGCCAGCGCCGCCTGGTCCATGCGTGTGCGCGGCTGGTAGCGCCCCGGCTGCAGTGCCTCGATCGGCAGCGTCGCCAGCGTCTCCCCGGCAGCCGGTTGATCCTCCGCGGATCCCAGCAACGCATCCAGCCCCCGTCCCAGCCCCTTCACCTTGGCCATCGTTTCACTCCTCATCCATTGGCGCGGTTCAGCATTTCCCCCGCAAGCGCCAGGTAGGCTTGCGCGCCTTTCGAGTTCTTGTCGAACTTGAGCGCGGGCACGCCGAAGCTCGGCGCCTCCGCCAGCCGCACGTTGCGCGGAATCACGGTGCGATAGACCTTGGCCCCGAAATGCTCGAGCAGTTGCGCCGAGACCTGCTGCGCGAGCGTGTTGCGCGGGTCGTACATGGTACGCAGCAGCCCCTCGATCTCCAGCCCGGGATTGAGATGCGCGCGCACCTTCTTGATGGTCTGCACCAAGTCGGAGAGGCCCTCCAGCGCGTAATACTCGCACTGCATCGGGATCATCACCGCCTGCGCCGCCGTCAGCCCGTTCACGGTCAGCAGGTTCAACGCGGGCGGACAATCGATCAGGATGAAATCGTACTCATCCGCCGCGATGGCGAGCGCTTCCTTCAACCGGGTTTCACGCCGCTCGATCTCCACCAGCTCGACTTCGGCGCCGGCCAGATCCCGATTGGCCGGCACCAGGTCGTACTCGCCGTTTTCCGAGCGCACCCGTACTTCGCTGACTGTGCGGGTGCCGAGCAGCACGTGATAGACGGTGGCGCCGACGGTCCGCTTATCCACGCCGCTGCCCATCGTGGCGTTGGCCTGCGGGTCGAGGTCCACCAGCAACACGCGCCGGTGGGCCGCCGCGAGGCTTGCCGCCAGATTGACCCCGGTGGTGGTCTTGCCGACGCCGCCCTTCTGGTTGGTGATGGCGAGGATCCGGGTCATGTCATTCCCGCTCGATCAAGAGCAAGTGGCGCTGCGCGCGTAGTCCGGGCACCGCCAGCGCAAGCGCCCGAGCCAGCCTCCAACCGCCCGGCAACCGGGCAATTTCCTCATGCGGATAGATGCCCTTCATTGCCGCGAGCCGACCACCGGGCGCGACGTGCCGACCGGCCAGCTTGATGAACTCCGCCAGGTCCGAGAAGGCGCGCGAGATCACCATTTCAAACGCCCTGCCGGGCCGCCAGGTTTCCACCCGTTCGCACGCGACCGCGACGTTGTCGAGCTTCAACTCCAGCTTTGCCTGCTGGAGAAACGCTGTTTTCTTGTGGCTCGAATCGAGCAGCGTCACGTGGGTGCGCGGGAGCGCGAGCGCAAGGGGTATGCCGGGCAAGCCGGCGCCGCTGCCGACATCGAGTAGCGTCGCCGCCGTCACCTGCGGCACCACGGCGAGCGAATCGAGCAGGTGATGGCTCACCATCTTCGCCGGTTCGCGCACCGCGGTCAGGTTGTAGATCCGGTTCCACTTTTGCAGCAGCCCCAGGTACTCCAGCAGGCGCGGCAGGGCCTGCGGCGGCAGGGCGAGGTCGAGTTGCACGACACCCTCGGCAAGCTGCGCCGCGGGGCTCATGTCATGCCGTCTTGGTTACGGCGCGGCCCTTGGCACTCGCGCCGGCCGGCTTGCCGGAGTGAGTGCTCGCTAACCTCCGCTTCAGGTGCACCAACAAGACCGATATCGCCGCAGGCGTGATGCCGGAGATGCGCGAGGCCTGGCCGAGCGTTTCCGGGCGGTGCTGGTTGAGTTTTTGTTGCGCCTCGACCGAGAGACCGCGCACTTCCCGGTAGTCCACTCCTTCCGGCAGGCGCAGGTTTTCGTAGTGCTCGTAGCGCGCAATCTCCTCGCTCTGGCGTTCGATATAGCCTTGGTACTTGGCCTGGATTTCGACCTGTTCGGCCACCTGCGAATCGGCTACGCCGGGCCCGGCGCCGGGCAGCATCATCAGTTGCGCGTAGCCCACATCGGGGCGGCGCAGCAGTTCGGTAAGTGAGTGCTCACGCTCCGGCGGCGGGCTGAAAACGGTGGCCAGTATCTCCGGTGCCAGCAGCCGAGGATTGATCCAGGTGTCCTTCAGCCGTTCCTGCTCGCGCGCGATCGCATCGCGCTTCAACGCGAACGCATCCCAGCGCGCATCACTCACCACGCCCAGCCGGCGACCGGCTTCGGTCAGCCGCAGATCGGCATTGTCTTCACGCAGCGACAACCGGTACTCCGCGCGGCTCGTGAACATCCGATACGGCTCGGTCACGCCGCGCGTGATGAGGTCGTCGACCAACACACCCAGGTAGGCTTCGTTGCGTCGTGGGCACCAGGGCTCGCGCTCTTTCACGCCTAGTGCCGCGTTGACGCCGGCCAGCAATCCCTGTGCCGCCGCTTCCTCGTAGCCGGTGGTGCCGTTGATCTGTCCGGCGAAGAAGAGGCCCGCAATGGCCTTGGTCTCGAGCGAGCGCTTCAGCGCCCGCGGGTCGAAGTAATCGTATTCGATGGCATAGCCCGGCCGCGTGATGTGCGCGCGCTCAAGGCCCTGGATCGAGCGCACCAGCTCGCACTGCGCGTCATACGGCAGGCTCGTCGAAATCCCGTTCGGGTAGAACTCACTGACCGTGAGGCCCTCGGGCTCGAGAAAAATCTGGTGCGACGCCTTACTGGCAAAACGCGTCACCTTGTCCTCGATCGAGGGACAGTAGCGCGGGCCCACGCCCTCGATCACGCCGGTGTAAAGGGGCGAGCGATCAAGCGCGCCGCGGATGATCTCGTGCGTGCGCGCGTTGGTATGCGTGATCCAGCACGGCACTTGCCGCGGGTGTTGCCCGCGGCGGCCGAGAAAAGAGAACACCGGCGTCGGCTCGTCGCCCGGCTGCTCCGTCAGCGCCGAAAAATCGATGCTGCGCCCGTCGATGCGCGGTGGCGTGCCGGTCTTGAGCCGCCCAACCGGCAGCTTCAGCTCGCGCAAACGTTGCGCGAGCGTCAGCGCCGGCGGATCACCCGCGCGCCCGGCCGGGTAGTTTTTCAGTCCGATATGGATCAGGCCACCGAGAAACGTCCCGGTGGTGAGCACGACCGCGCGCGCGGAAAACCTGAGCCCTGTCTGGGTCGCAACGCCGACAACGCGATCGCCTTCGAGCAGCAGGTCGTCCACCGCTTGCTGGAACACGCGCAACCGCGGCTGGTTCTCCAAGCGAGCGCGTATAGCTTGCCGGTAGAGCACGCGGTCGGCCTGCGCGCGCGTGGCGCGCACCGCCGGACCCTTGCGCGAGTTGAGGATGCGAAACTGGATACCGGCTTCGTCGGTCGCGGCAGCCATCGCGCCGTCGAGCGCGTCGATCTCCCTGACCAGATGGCCTTTGCCTATGCCCCCCACGGAGGGGTTGCACGACATCTGTCCCAGGGTCTCGATGCTATGAGTGACGAGCAGGGTTTCGCACCCCATGCGTGCAGCCGCAAGCGCTGCCTCGGTGCCGGCATGACCCCCACCGATCACAACAATATCATATTTTTCAAGTACTTGCGTCATAATATACTAAGCTGGGCTTCACCCAGCAATGATACAGGAAATTGGCTGGCGACTGAACTGCGGAAGCACTATGTTTCACGTGGAACCGCTTTATTGCTGCGTTGCAGCATATAGAGATGGGAAATGTTCCACGTGAAACATTTCTACGGAGTGGTCACTTACCGATGCAAAAGCGACTGAATATTTCCCCCAATAGGTCGTCCGAGCTGTAATCGCCGGTGATGGCACCGAGAGCTTCCTGGGCCAGGCGGAGTTCCTCGGCAAATAGTTCGAGTTGGTCACCCAGCTCCCGGGCTCTCTTGAGGTGGGTGCTGGCCTGTTGTAGCGCCTGCACGTGCCGTTCCCGGGCCATGAACAACCCTTCCCCATCCGAACGCCAGCCCACCCTCTCCAGAAGTGCATGGCGAAGCAGTTCCATGCCCGCGCCGGTCTTGGCCGAGAGCCAGATCGTGGTGGCCCCATTCTTGAGCTCCCGGGCCGGCGCTCGCCCCACCAGATCGATCTTGTTCATCACCCTGATGCACCCCAGCTCAGCGGGAAGCTGCTTAAGGATGGCCCGGTCGGCAGCGCTTTCGCCCTGAGTTGCATCGAGCAGGAGCACCACCAGGTCCGCTCTTTCGATCGCTGCCCAGGTTCGCGCGATCCCGATTCTCTCCACCGGGTCGTCGGACACGCGCAGGCCGGCGGTGTCGATCACGTGCGCCGGGACGCCCTCCAGGTTGATGCTTTGCCGAATCACGTCCCGCGTCGTGCCGGGAATCTCGGTGACGATCGCAAGATCCTCCCCGGCGAGACAGTTCAGCAAGCTGGACTTGCCGACATTTGGCTGACCGGCCAGCACGACATGGATGCCGTCGCGCAACAGGCTTCCCTGGCGCGACGCCGACAGCACGTCCTCAAGTCTCGCGCTCGCGGCCGCAAGCTTGCCGTCGGCATCCGCCTGCTTGAGGAACTCGACTTCCTCATCGGGAAAATCAAGCGTGGCTTCGACCAGCGCACGCAATTCGATCACGGCGCGCGTGAGCTCCTCGACCCGTTGTGAAAACACGCCCTGCAGCGAGCGGACGGCGCTTCTTGCCGCCTCGCGGGTTGCGGCGTCGATCAGGTCCGCAACGCTTTCCGCTTGCGCCAGATCGAGTTTGTCGTTGAGATAGGCGCGCTCCGTGAATTCTCCCGGGCGGGCGGGCCGCGCCCCGAGTTCGAGGCAACGCTTGAGCAATTCGCGCAGCACGACCGGCCCGCCGTGTCCCTGCAGCTCGAGCACGTCCTCGCCGGTATAGGAGCGCGGCGCTGGGAAAAACAACGCGATGCCCTGGTCGATGACGCCGCCGCGTGCGTCGAGGAAATCCGCCAGCACAGCCTGCCGCGGCGCAGGCGGCCTGCCGATGATGGCCCTGACCATCGGCTCCAGCCGCTGCCCGGATACGCGCACGACGCCGATGCCACTGCGTCCCGCGGCCGTCGCGATCGCGGCTATGGTGTCTCGATCGATCATCGGCCTGCATCGTAACCCGATGCGGGCCGAGCAGCGCTGAGCTGCGTCAGTGCTTGCGCGACGCCAGGCCCTCGCGCTCCATCATGCGCGTAATCTGCCATTGCTGGGCTATCGACAGCACGTTGTTCACCAGCCAGTAGAGCACCAGGCCCGCCGGGAAAAAGAAGAAGAAGACGCTGAACACGATCGGCATGATTTTCATCACTTTGGCCTGGACCGGGTCAGGGGGCTCCGGGTTGAGCATCGTCTGGATCCACATGGTCGCAGCCATCAGTATCGGCAAGATGAACCACGGATCCGGGGCGGCCAAATCGTCTATCCAGAGCATGAACGGTGCGTGCCGCAGCTCGACACTCGCCAGCAAAACCCAATAAAGTGCAATAAAAACAGGTATTTGCACCATTATCGGCATGCAGCCGCCCAACGGATTGATCTTCTCGGTCTTATAGAGCTCCATCATCGCCTGTTGCATGCGTTGACGATCATCTCCGTACTGATCCTTGAGTTTTTGCAGCTTCGGCGCGAGCACGCGCATTTTCGCCATCGAGCGGTAGCTTGCCGCCGAGAGCGGATAGAACAGCAGCTTGATGATCACCGTCAGCAGGATGATCGCGATGCCCCAGTTACCGACCCATTGATACAACCAGGCCAGCAGCCAGAACAGCGGCACCGCGATGATCGTCAGCCAGCCATAATCGATCGTGAGTTCCAGGCCCGGCGCGATCTTCTCGAGCTTTTCCTGTTCCTCCGGTCCGGCGTATAGCGGAACGGTTACCGAGGCCGCGCCACCCGCAGCAATCGAGCCCGCCGGCACGATCACTCCAGCCGCGTAGAGATTTTCCTCCAGCCGCCGCGTGTAAAACTCCCGCGGCGTCCCGTTCTTCGGCAACCAGGCGCTGAAAAAATAGTGCTGCAAAACGGCAATCCAGCCATCGTTGCTGTTCTTGGGAAATGCCGTCTTCCCCTTGTCGATGTCGGCAAACGTTGCTTTCTGGAACTTGTCCTTTTCGGTATATGCCGCCACCCCGGTGAACGTCGGCAGCATCGCCGAATCGCCGGCGGGCGGCTTGCCGTCCCGCACGATCTGGAAATAGGCGTACGGCTGCAACGGCGTCCCGCTCTTGTTGTCGATCTCGAAACTGACGTCGACCAAATAGCTTCCCCGGTGGAAGCGATAGACCTTCGTCACCTGCACGCCGTCACCGGGCGGCGCAACCAGCCGCACCTCCACGCGGTCCTGCCCGTCGGCCAGCGGGTAGCTCGCGGCCGCGGCCGCATACAAGGTCCTGTGGTTGGGCAGGTTGCCGCCGATCAGTCCGGCCTGGGCGATATAAGTGCGCTCGGGCGACACCTCGAACAGCACGAAATCCTTCTCGTGATCGAGCGTGTCGCGATGCTTCTTCAATTGCAGGCGGCGCAAATCACCGCCCAGGGTGTTCAATTCCGCAATGTAGAGATCGGTCTCGATCCGTAGCGGCGCGCCTGCCTCCGCGGCACGACGTTCCTGCCCGGGTACCGCCGGCGGCGCCATCGCCAGCTTCTCGCTCGGAACCGGCGGCTGCGCGGCGGGAGGACCCGCTTTCCCGGCCTGGTCGCCGACCGCCGCCGGGGGCGTCGCGGGCAACTGGTCACGCTGCCACGCATCCAGCAGCAGGAACACCGAGAATGAAAAAACGAAAAATAGAATCAGCCGTTGCGAGTCCATGACCGTGCTTCGCCGGGCTAAATTGCCTGTACGCGCCTAGCTGGCGCCCATTCGCGCGCGCAGCTCCTCGAGCAACTTCGCGATTTCCGCGCCGGCAGCAGCAGCGGTTTCTCGTGCCGGACAGCGGCGCACCTCAACCACCACATCGACGCCCATCAGGCGATTCCGGACCTTGCGAAAGGCCTCCCGTACCAGCCGCTTGGCCCGGTTGCGGTCGACCGCCCGCCGCGCGACGCGCCGGCTCGCGATGATACCGATGCGCGCCTGAGTGAGCCCGTTGGGCGTCGCGAACAAGGTGAAATGCCGGCGCTCCCCGGCCGCGCCTGACGAAAGCGCAGCACGATACTGCTCGCGGCGCAGCAGGCGCGCGCTGCGCGGCAGCGTGGCCCTCCCGGCGCTCAGACGCCCAACCGTGAGCGCCCCTTGGCGCGTCTCGCGCGCAATACCGCCCGCCCGCCGCGGGTCCGCATGCGCACGCGAAAGCCGTGGGTGCGCTTGCGGCGCGTAACCGAGGGCTGGTAAGTCCGTTTCATGTCGGTTTGTCCGGCTGCCAAAAAGGGCGCTATTACAACCTTTAACTCTCAACCGTGTCAACCTATTTCCGCGCGCCGCATACGCATCGCACGCACTTCAAATCGGTGGATAACGCACCCCAAAAAGGATAAAATCTGCGACTGAAAATCGCACCTTCTCTCCGGCCGGATTTCAACACCAAAACGACGCCGATGAACAGCTTCTGGCGCTTCTGCCTGGCCCGCTTCGAGAAGGAGCTGCCGCCCCAGCAATACAAGACCTGGATCAAACCCCTGCGGTTCCACGCCGACGGCGACCGCATCACCTTGATCGCACCCAACCGTTTCGTCCTGCAATGGATACGCGACAAGTTCCTGGCGCGCGTCGAGGAGCTTGCGCGCGAGCAGATCAAGCAGCCGGTGGAGGTCCGCCTCACTCTGGCCGGGAGGGAGCAACCGGCAGCGCCGCCGGCGCTTGCCGCGAAGGACCACGCTGCGAAACCGAGCAGCCGCGAGATATCCCGGCTCAATCCGGGCTTCACTTTCGAAACCTTCGTAACCGGGAAAGCCAACGAACTGGCGCGGGCGGCGGCGGCCCAGGTTGCGGAGCGGCCGGGCACGGCCTACAACCCGCTTTTCATCTATGGCGGCGTGGGACTCGGCAAGACGCACCTGATCCAGGCCATCGGCAATCGCCTGCGCGACCACGCGCCGGAGAGCAAGATCCGCTACATCCATGCCGAGCAATACGTTTCCGACGTGGTGCGCGCCTACCAGCACAAGGCATTCGACGACTTCAAGCGCTACTACCACTCGCTTGACTTGCTGCTGATCGACGACATCCAGTTCTTCAGCGGCAAGAGTCGCACCCAGGAGGAGTTCTTTTACGCTTTCAACGCCCTGATCGAGGCCCATAAGCAGGTCGTGATCACCTGCGACACCTATCCCAAGGAAATCGCTGGCATGGAAAACCGCCTCATCTCCCGCTTCGGATGGGGGCTGACCGTGGCGGTCGAGCCGCCGGAGCTGGAGATGCGTGTTGCCATCCTGCTGAAGAAGGCCGAAGTCGAGGGCGTCAGGCTGGAGGAGGCGGTGGCATTTTTTCTCGCCAAACACATCCAGTCCAACGTCCGTGAGCTCGAGGGCGGTCTCAAGCGTGTCCTCGCCTATGCGCGATTTTCGGGCCGCGAACTTTCGGTCGAGCTCAGCAGGGAGGCTTTGCGCGACTTGCTCGCCATCCAGCACCGCCAGGTCTCGATCGAGAACATCCAGAAAACCGTCGCCGATTTCTACAAGATCAAGGTCTCGGAGATGTATTCGAAGAAACGCAGCCGCAACGTCGCGCGCCCGCGCCAGGTCGCGATGGCGCTCGCCAAGGAACTCACGCAAATGAGCCTGCCGGACATCGGCGAAGCCTTCGGCGGCCGTGACCACACGACCGTGCTGCACGCCTGCCGGAAGATCGCGCACCTCAAGTCCACCAACAGCGATCTCACCCGTGATTTCAACTCGCTGCTAAACGTCCTGAGAAGCTGATTGTCGCTGTGTTCTTTGTGGATATCCCCAGGAACGGCTCATTCAAGACTTGTTGTCCACAGGCCCCCCACATCTTCTACCGGCTTCTACACAGGCTTTTCCTTCCCGACGCTGCGCCAGCACCGCGGTTCTTGCCGGCTTGCCCACCGCGGAAGAGCGGCTCTACTAGACTTATTACTCTTAACTAAGAGAATAATCGATGAAGCTCGTCCAACTCGAACGCGATGCGTTGCTCAAACCGCTGCAGGCGGTGACCGGTATCGTCGAGAAGCGCCACACGCTGCCGATCCTGTCGAACGTGCTGATCGAACGCAAGCAGGGCCGCGTGCAGTTGGTGGCGACGGATCTGGAAATCCAGGTGGCGACCACGGCTGAAGCCGGCAAAGGCGCGGGGGAGGACACGAGCCTGACGGTATCGGCGCGCAAGCTGCAGGACATCCTGCGGGCGCTGCCGGAGGGGACCGAGACGACGCTGGACGTGCAGAACAATCGCCTCCAGGTGCGTTCGGGCAAGAGCCGCTTCAACCTGCAGACGCTGCCGGCGGCGGATTTTCCGGCGATGGGGGAGCCGGGAACCGCGCAGGCCAAAGTGGCGATCCCGCAGAAGGCGCTGCGCGAGCTGCTGCTGCTGGTGCAATACGCGATGGCGCAGCAGGATATCCGGTATTACCTGAATGGCCTGTTACTGGTGCTGGACGGCGGCCAGGTCAGGGTCGTCGCCACCGACGGGCACCGCTTGAGCTATGCGGCGCGTCCGCTCGGCCAGCAGCAGGAAAAGCGGGAAGTCATATTGCCGCGGAAGGCGGTGCTCGAGCTGGGTCGGCTGCTCGGGGACGTGGAAGAGGCGGTCACAGTCGAGATCTTCGGCGGCCAGGTCCGCTTCACGTTCGGCGAGATCGCGCTGACGACCAAGATCATCGACGGCAAGTTTCCCGACTATACGCGGGTGGTGCCGACGAACTACCAGAAGCGGTTTTCGCTGAAGCGGCAGGACTTGCTTGGCGCGCTGCAGCGGGCGGCGATCCTGTCGAATGAGAAATTCCGCGGCGTGCGCTGGTTGATCGGGGCCAACAACCTGCGCATTTCCTGCACCAACAACGAGCAGGAGGAGGCGCAGGAAGAGCTGGAAATCGCCTATGCCGGTGAGGCGCTGGACATCGGTTTCAACATCACCTATCTGCTGGACGTATTGAACAATGTGCACAGCGACAGTGTCGAATGTGCGTTCGGGGACGCGAACAGCAGCATGCTGGTCACCGTGCCGGACATCCACGAGTTCCGCTACGTCGTGATGCCGATGCGGATCTGAGGGCGGGAAATGACGATAGAGACGGGCGAACAGGAGCGGCCGCGGACCCCCGACGACTACGATGCCAGCAGCATCAAGGTCCTGAAGGGCCTGGAGGCGGTGCGCAAGCGCCCCGGCATGTATATCGGGGACACCAGCGACGGCAGCGGGCTGCACCACATGGTGTTCGAGGTGGTGGACAACTCGGTGGACGAGGCGCTCGCCGGCTACTGCAGCGAGATCACGGTCACGATACATCCCGACAACTCGATCAGCGTGGTCGACAACGGGCGCGGCATACCCACCGAGCAGCACCCGGATGACGAGGAAGGCCGGTCGAGCGCGGAAGTCGCGATGACCGAGCTCCATGCTGGCGGCAAGTTCGACAACAATTCGTACAAGGTGTCCGGCGGCCTGCACGGCGTGGGCGTGTCGGTCGTCAACGCCCTCTCCGAGTGGCTGCGGCTCACCGTCCGCCGCGACGGCCAGGTGCACCAGATGGAATTCCACATGGGGGAGACCGTTGCGCCGCTCAAGGTGACCGGAAAAACCGAGAAGCGCGGCACCGAGGTGCACTTCCTGCCGAGCAAGGAGATCTTCGGCAAGGTCGATTTCCACTACGAGATCCTGGCGAAGCGCCTGCGCGAGCTCGCGTTCCTCAACAGCGGGCTCAATATCCTCCTGGTCGACCAGCGCACCGGCAAGGACGAGACGTTTTCCTTCACCGGCGGCGTGAAGGGTTTCGTCGAGTACATCAACCGCAGCAAGAACGTGCTGCACCCGAACATCTTCTACGCCAAGGCGGAGAAGGAGGGCATCGTCGTCGAGGTGGCGATGCAGTGGAACGACTCCTACCAGGAGGCGGTATTGTGTTTCACCAATAACATCCCGCAGCGGGATGGCGGCACCCACCTCACCGGGCTGCGCGCCGCGATGACGCGCACGCTCAACCAGTACATCGAATCGAGCAAGCTTGCCGAGAAGGCGAAGGTCGAGACCAGCGGCGACGACATGAAGGAAGGGCTGACCGCGGTGCTCTCGGTGAAGGTGCCGGAGCCGAAATTCTCGGCGCAGACCAAGGACAAGCTGGTGTCCTCGGAGGTGCGCCCGGTGGTCGAGGACATCGTCGGCCAGAAGCTGACCGAATTCCTGCTCGAGAAGCCGAGCGACGCGCGCATCATCTGCAGCAAGATCATCGACGCGGCGCGCGCGCGCGAGGCCGCGCGCAAGGCGCGCGAGCTGACCCGGCGCAAGGGGGTTCTTGATTCGTTCGGGCTTTCGGGCAAGCTCGCCGACTGCCAGGAGCGCGACCCCGCGAAGTGCGAGCTCTACATCGTCGAGGGCGATTCGGCTGGCGGCTCGGCCAAGCAGGGGCGCGATCGCAAATTCCAGGCCATCCTGCCGTTGAAGGGCAAGATCCTCAACGTCGAGAAAGCGCGGCTCGACAAGCTGCTCTCGTCCCAGGAAATCACGACGCTCATCAGCGTACTCGGCACCGGCATCGGCAAGGAGGAGTATGCGCCGGAGAAGCTGCGCTATCACCGCATCATCATCATGACCGACGCCGACGTGGACGGTTCGCACATCCGCACCCTGCTGCTCACTTTTTTCTACCGGCAGATGCCGGAATTGATCGAGCGCGGGCATGTCTACATCGCCCAGCCGCCGCTCTACAAGCTGAAGCACGGCAAGACCGAGCGCTATCTCAAGGACGAGCACGAGTTGAAGCAGCTGCTGCTGAATCTCGCGCTGTCGGAAGCCGAGCTCCATACTTCCGCCGGGGGGCAGACGCTGAGCAAGGACTCCCTGGAAAAAGTGGCCAAGGAATACCTGCTCGCGGAGGCGGTGATCGAGCGGTTGAGCCGCTTGATCGACGAGGGTGTCCTGCATGCGTTGATGCGCCAGCCGGTGCCGCTCGACCTCGCGGACGAGGCGAGCGCGCAGAAAAGCGCCCTGGCGCTCGGCGCGCTGCTGGCGCCGCTGGCGATGAAGGTGGAGTCGAAGTACGACGACAAGACCGAGCGCAACGTGCTGGCGGTGAGCCGCACGCAGCACGGCATCGTGCGGCATTGCTATATCGATGCGGATTTCGTCCAGGGCGGCGACTATGCCCAGATCAAGCGCACGGCGCAGGTGTTGCAGGGCCTGCTGGGCGAGGGGGCCTACGTGAAGCGCGGCGAGCAGCAGCGCGCGATCAAGGAATTCCGCGAGGCGATCGACTGGCTGCTGGACGAGGTGCAGCGCGGGGTCGGAATCCAGCGCTACAAGGGGCTGGGGGAGATGAACCCGGAGCAGTTGTGGGAGACCACCATGGACCCCGCGACGCGGCGCCTGCTCAAGACGCAGATCGAGGACGCCATCAGCGCCGAGGAAATTTTCTCCACCCTGATGGGGGACCAGGTCGAACCGCGCCGCAACTTCATCGAGGCCAACGCGCTGGGCGTGCGCAACCTCGATATCTAAACCAACGCGGCAACGCCGCGCTTCTTACTACATAAAAGCCTACGCGGCCTTGCGCTTGGGTCTGGCTGCGGCTTTGGCGGCAGCTTTCGGGCGCTTCGCGGCGGGGGCGGGCTGCGCCGGCGCGCCGCGCCCGCGCTGGGGTGCGGTGTATGGCGCCGGGGCGGGCTCGCCGGCCTTCGGCGTGCGCGGCGCGCGCGCCTCGAACTCGAAGCCGACCTTGCCGTCGGCGGTCTTCACGAGAAACGCCTTGAAGCGCCGCCCCTTCTTGGAGACGAAGGCCTTCAGCAGATCGGTGCGGCCGGTGGCGAGCAGTTTCTGCATCTGCGCGCGCTCGACCGGTTGCTGCAGGATCATCTTGCCGGAGCGGAATTCGCAGCTGCGCTCCGCGCCGACCGCCTTCTCGCACACGTAGACCGTTCCGTACTCGAACACGCGCGCGCCGCATTTCGGGCAGGCGCCCAGGCTTTCCTGGTTGGTGAAATCGGGCGGGTTGGCCGCTTCCTCCTCGAGCCGGACCTGGCCGAAGTCGAACTCGATCTTGAGCTCGTTGTTTAGCCGAATCCCGGCCGAGAACGGCTTGCCCATGCGGCTGCGAAAGCCGGTCAGCGGGCCGATGAATCGCTTGGTAATAAGCTCCGCAACTTCCTCCGGCGACCACTCGCGCCCGGCCGACACCTTGTACAGCGAAAATTCGCATTTCTGGCACTGGAATTTGCGGTAGTTCTCCTGCACCACGCCGCCGCACTTCGGGCACGGCGCTTCCACGATCGCGTACACCTCGTCGGGGATCTCGCCGCGCCGGATGCGCTCCACCAGGTCGCGCGTGACCTGCTCGATGTGGTCCATGAATTCTTCGCGCGGCAGCTTTCCGCCTTCCATCTGCTTCAGCTTGTACTCCCAGTCGCCGGTCAGCTCGGGCGAGGTGATCTCGGTGACGCCGAAGTGCTTCAACGCGAACATGAGCGAGAACGCCTTGGGCGTGGGCACCAGCTCGCGCCCGTTGCGGTGAATGTAATCCTCGTAGAGCAAGCCCTCGATGACCGCTGCGCGCGTGGCGGGCGTGCCGAGCCCCTTCGCTTCCATCGCCTCGCGCAGCTCATCGTCTTCCACGAGCTTGCCGGCGCCTTCCATGGCCGACAGCAGCGTCGCTTCCGAGAAGCGCGCCGGCGGCTTGGTCTGGTTCGCCGCGGCCGTGACCTCGAGCACGTCCACCTTCTCGTTCGCGGCGACGGCCGGAAGGTTCAGGTTTTCCTCCTGCGCGAGCTTGCCGTAGATCGCGAGCCAGCCGGGGTTCTGCAATATCCGGCCTTCGGTCTTGAATGAGTGTTCTTCCACCCTCGTCACGCGCGTCGTCTGCAGGTACTCGGCGGGCGGGTGGAACACCGCGAGAAAACGCCGCACCACGAGATCGTAGAGCTTCTGCTCGATCTCGTTCAGGTGCTTGGGCGCCTGCAGCGTCGGGATGATGGCGAAGTGGTCGCTGATCTTGGTGTTGTCGAACACGCGCTTGTTAAGCTTGACCCAGCCGTTCTTCAGCACGCTCTTCGCGAACGGCGCGTATTCCTTCGAGCCGGAGAGCATCTCCATCGCCTTCTTCACGGTCCCGAGGTAGTCCTCGGGCAGCGCGCGCGCGTCGGTGCGCGGGTAGGTGAGGACCTTGTGCCGTTCGTACAGGGCCTGCGCCAGGGAGAGCGTGGTGCGCGCCGAGAAGCCGAAACGCCCGTTTGCCTCGCGCTGGAGGCTGGTCAGGTCGAACAGCAGCGGCGAGAGCTGCGTCGCCGGCTTGGTTTCTTCCTCGACGGTGCCGGTCCTGCCCTGGCACGCCGCGACGACGGCGTCGGCCGCGGCCGCGCCCCACATCCGCTCGGTCTTGCGCTCCGCGTCGTCGTCCTTCTTGAAATCGGCATCGAACCAGCGGCCGGCGTATTCGCCGCCCTTGGCGCCGAAGCGCGCGTGCACTTCCCAGTAATCACGCGGCGTGAAGGCCTTGATGCGCTCCTCGCGCTCGACCAGGATCGCCAGCGTCGGCGTCTGCACGCGCCCCACGGTGGTCTTGAAGAATCCGGTTTCGCTGATGCGATTGTTGAACGCGGTCATCGCGCGCGTGCCGTTGATGCCGATCAGCCAGTCGGCTTCCGAGCGGCACTTCGCCGCGTCGGCAAGCGGCAGCAGCTCGCGGTCGGCGCGCAGCCCGGCAAACCCTTCGCGGATCGCGCCCTGGGTCATCGACTGCAGCCACAGCCGCACGATCGGCTTCTTCACTTTCGCGTGCTGCACGATGTAGCGGAAGATCAACTCGCCTTCCCGCCCCGCGTCGCAGGCGTTGACGAGCCCGGACACGTCCTTGCGCTTCATCAGCCGCAGCAGCAGGTTGAGGCGCTGTTCGCTTCTCTCGATCGGCGCGAGCTCGAAATGCGGCGGGATCACCGGCAGGTGCTTGAACGTCCAGCGACCCTTGCGCGGGTCGTGCTCCTCGGGCGCGCGCAGCTCGAGCAGGTGGCCGACCGCGGAGGACAGCACGTAATCATCGCTCTCGAAGTAATCGTTGTGACGCTTGAAGCCGCCGAGCGCGCGCGCGATGTCGGCGGCGACAGAAGGCTTCTCGGCGATGATCAGCTGCTTTCCCATTTGAGGCGCATCGGTCGGCGGGGCAAAAGAGCGCAAGATGATAAGTACAAAAAACTGCCGAGGCAAGTTTTTTGCGGCCGCTGCGGGCGCGATGCCCTAGCGGTGCACGCGCTGATACCGGCCGCCGGGCAGGGTGGCGATGTGATTTTCCAGCTCGAGCTGCGTGAGCAGCACGGCGATCTCGGCGACCGGCAGGCCGCAGCGGGCGGCAATCGTGTCGAGATCGCAGGCATCGTGGCCCAGCGCATCGAGGAGCCCGCGCGCGCGGGTATCGGCGGGAGGATCGGGCGCAGCCGCCGCCGGCGCGGGCAGCCGCAGCTCTTCGAGGATGTCGCGCGCGCTTTCGACGAGCTTGGCACCCTGCTTGATCAGCGCATGACAGCCTTTGGCGAGCGGCGAATGGATCGAGCCCGGAACGGCGAACACTTCACCGCCCTGCTCGGCGGCGAGCCGCGCGGTGATGAGCGATCCGCTGTCGGTGGCGGCCTCCACCACGAGGCAGCCGAGCGCAAGCCCGCTGATCAGACGGTTGCGGCGCGGGAAATTGGCGGCATGCGGGCGCGTGCCGAGCGGCAGCTCGGAGACGAGGGCGCCGCGAGCGGCCAGGTCATGCGCCAGCGCGCGGTTGCGGGAGGGGTAGACGAGGTCGGCGCCGGTGCCGAGAACCGCCACGCTGCTCGCCTGGCCCGCCAGCCCGCCCCGGTGCGCTGCGGAGTCGATGCCGAGCGCGAGCCCGCTCACCACCGTCAAACCGGCATCGGACAGCGCCTTGGCGAAGGCTTCCGCGTTGGCCGCGCCCTGGACGGTCGCATTGCGGCTGCCGACGACGGCGAGTGAGGGACCGGCGAGCAGTTCCACACGTCCTTTGACGTAGAGGATCGGCGGCGGGTCGGGAATCTGCAGCAGACGTGGTGGATAATCTGCGTCGGCGAGCGTGACGATGTGATTGGCGGGATCCTCCAGCCATGCCGCGGCAGCGGCAATGGCCTCGTCCCGGGTGTCCTCGAGGATCGCCGCGGCGACCGCAGCGCTGACATGCCGCGCAAGCGCCGCACGGCTCGCGGAGAGTACGCCGAGCGGCCCGCCGAACGCGGCCAGCAGGCGCCGCATGCCATCGCCGCGCAAGCCGGCGCCGAGGCTCACCCTGAGCCATGCGGCTAGTTCGTCATCGAGCGGCATGGCGCAGGGAAAAGTTGCGCCGCGCCCCGCGCCGCCAGCGCGGCGGCGGTGCCGGCACGCCGGAGGCGTGCCACCCGTCGTTCAGGGGTTGGTGACGATGTCGTTGACCGCCACTTGGCGCGAGGCCTGCATGATGAGGCCAAACGCGGCGCGGTCAAAGGTGCGAAACACCATCACGAGTCCGTAGCGCTCGTCCGGCAGGTTGGCGACGTCCGCCTGGGATATCGGCTGTGGCCGCTCGTATAACGGGGCGTCGCGCGCCGGCGTGAGGTTTTCGATATAGTAGACCCGCGGGTTGTCGTTGCCAGACAGCCCTTGGCGCCCGTACAGCGGCGAGGTCCGGACCTCGTAGCGCGAAGTGCTCTGGCTGCGGTAGATCGCGAGCACGTGGCCGACCTCGAGTCCGTCCCGGGAGCCTTTCGACAGCGCGACGATGCCGGACGGACCGGTTTCGCCCAGGTTGCCGTAGGTCGAGACGACGCGGCCCCGCACCGACTTCATCGGGGCGCGCGGTACGTAGGAGAATGTCGGCCGCTCCTTGGTTGTGGACAGCAAGCGATCGCCGGCATAGATCTCCTGCGAGGACTTGACGATCTCGATCGTGCTTTGGGGTCCAAATTTGCTCACCCGTGCTTCGCCAAGGTAATTGGCCTGGTAACCGAGGATTTCATTGGTGTCAGGGTCGAGCAGCGCATCGCCGCGGCGGAATATCTGCCACGACCGTCCCAGTTCCTCGCTGAGACCTTCGACGTAGGCAACGTTTCCGGCGCCGATCGCCACGCGATTTTCCTGGGTGGCGAGGATCACCGGTGCGCTGTCGAGTTCCGTGGCGCCGACCACCAACGGCCGCGTCAGGAACGGTTCGATGACCGACGGTGGAATGGCGGGTACTGCCGCATCCTTGAGCGGCTCGGCGCGCGTCCTGGGCGAGAGCTTGATCGTCAGACCCGGGGCCGCGACCAGCCTCAATTGCGCATCCTTGCCCGAGCGATCCAGCACGATCACATCGCCCGGAAAGATGCGGTTAGGGTTCTTGATCTGCTCCTGGTTCATCTTCCACAGCTCGGCCCATTTCCACGGGTCCTTCAGGAAGCGGCCAGCAATGCTCCACAGGGTATCGCCCGGGACGACGGTATAGCGCTCGGGCGCGTCTTCCTTGAGCGCGCCGGCATCGGCCGCGAACGCGGGAATCAGCGGAGTCATCAACAAAATCAGGGATATAATTGTCTTTCGCATAGGACGCCCCCAATTAGCAGACTAACAGGCGCAGCCCCTACGCGGGAACTGCGCCCGAGATATTGGATTAAATTCTGCATCTAGCTGTTTAAATTAGCAAGCTTTTCCATGTCTTTACTCACGATCCTGTGCTACCCGGATCCGCGCCTACACCAAGTGGCCCGCAAGGTGGAGCGGGTCGACGACGAAATACGTAAATTAATCAATGATATGGCTGAGACCATGTATGCCGCCCCGGGCGTTGGCCTGGCCGCAACACAAGTCGACGCGCCTCTGCGCATAATCGTCATCGATATCTCCGAGTCCCGCGACCAGTTGCAGGCGTTCGTCAACCCGGAACGGGTCGCGGCAAGCGGCGTGGCCGAGCGGGAGGAAGGCTGCCTGTCCGTGCCGGGAGTGTATGAGAAAGTGCGGCGCGCCGAGCGGGTGACGGTGCGGGCGCTCGACGCAGCCGGCCGGCCGTTCACGCTGGAAGCAACGGATTTGCTCGCGGTGTGTATCCAGCATGAAATGGATCACCTCGAGGGCAAGGTGTTCGTCGAGAAACTTTCGCGTCTCAAGCAAAGCCGCATCCTGGCCCGGTTCCGCAAGCAGGGACGGCGCGCGGTGGAGCCGGGCCCACGCCGGCTCGCGCTCTGATTTCTTGAAGCTCGTCTTCGCGGGAACCCCGGAGTTTGCGGCAGTATCGCTTGAGGCGCTGCTTGCCGCGAGGCACGAAGTCACGTTGGTCCTCACCCAGCCCGACCGGCCGTCCGGCCGCGGTCTGAAGGCGCAGCCCCCGGCGGTGAAGCGGCTCGCGCTTGCCCGCGGGCTCGCCCTGCTGCAGCCGGCCTCGCCAAAGGACCCGGCGGCGGTGGACGCCATCGCCGCAACCCGACCGGCGGCGATGGTGGTGGCCGCGTACGGGCGCATACTGCCGCCGTCGCTGCTCACGCTGCCCGCGCGCGGTTGCATCAACGTGCACGCTTCCCTGCTTCCCCGCTGGCGCGGCGCGGCGCCCATCCAGCGCGCGCTGCTCGCGGGCGACGCCACGACCGGCATCACCATCATGCAGATGGACGAAGGTCTCGATACCGGCCCCATCCTGTTGCAGGAAGCGATCCCGATCTTGCCCGATGACACCGCGGGCACGCTTCACGACAAGTTGGCTGCGCTCGGAGCGAAATTGCTGATCGAGGCGCTGGCGACGCATCCCGTTCCGCGGGCGCAGGACGCCATGGCCGCTACCCAGGCACCGCGCATCGCCAAAGCAGAAGCCGAGATCAATTGGCGTAAACCGGCCGCCGAAATCGAGCGCCAGGTGCGCGCTTTCGACCCGGTGCCGGGCGCGCAAACCCGGATGGGGGGCGTCCCGCTCAAGGTCTGGCGCGGACGCATCGAGCGCGGGGCGAGCGCGGCGCCGGGTACGGTGTGCGCGGCGGGGCCCGACGGCATTGTCGTGGCGTGCGGCGTCGACGCGCTGCGGATCACCGAGTTGCAGCGCGCAGGCGGCAAAAGACTGGCGTGCGGTGCATTTCTCTCCGGATTCAAGCTCGCGCCGGGCGCGTGCCTCGGGCCCGACCATGGTTGAGATCCAGCGGCTTGCCTCCGCCGCGCTGGGGCACGTGCTCGCCGGCCGCAGCCTCGACGCCGAGTTGGCCGCGGCGTGGCGCCGCCACCCGCAACTGGACGGTCACGACCGCGCCGCAATCCAGGATCTCGCCTATGGCGCGCTGCGATTCCGCGCGCGGCTCGATGCGCTGCTTGACGCCCTGCTCGACAAGCCGCTCAAGGATGCACGCCTGCGCATGCTGTTGCTCGTTGCGCTCTATCAGCTCGAATACACGCGCGCTGCGCCGCACGCGGTCGTGGATCACGCCGTGCGCGCCTGCCACGGGCTCGGATTCACGTCCGCCAAGAGTCTCGCCAATGCGGTGCTGCGCAATTTTCTCCGCAGGCGGTCCGCTCTTTGTGCCGGCGTGGACCGCGCCGAAACCGCGCGTTATTGTCATCCACAGTGGTGGATAGACAAGCTTCACGCGCAGTATCCGGCGCATTTCGCGGGGATACTCGCAGCGGCCAACGCGCACCCGCCGCTTGCGCTGAGGGTGAACTGCCGCCGCGCACGCGTCGCGGATTATCTGGAACTGCTCGCCCGGAACGGCATCAAGGCGGATGCGGGCGGCGCGGCGGCAGTGGTGCTTGAAAAGCCGCTACCCGCCGAACGCATACCCGGGCTGGCCGAAGGCCTGGTGTCGGTGCAGGACGCGGCCGCCCAACTGGCTGCGCCGCTGCTCGACCTTCGCGACGGCATGCGCGTGCTCGACGCCTGTGCGGCCCCGGGCGGCAAAGCCGGCCATGCACTGGAGCTGGCCGAGGTGGCGCTCACCGCGCTCGACCGCGACGCCGCGCGTCTGGAGCGGGTGCGTGCGAATCTGGTACGGCTGGGATTATCGGCGCGCATCGTGTGCGCTGATGCCTGCGAGCCGGCGGCGTGGTGGGACGGCGCAGCCTTCGAGCGCATATTGCTCGACGTTCCCTGCAGCGCGTCGGGCGTGGCGCGGCGCCATCCGGACATCAAGTCGCTGCGGCGCGAAACCGACATCGCGCAGTTCGCGCGCGAGCAGGGCCGCATGCTCGACGCGCTGTGGCAGACGCTCGCCAGTGGTGGTAAATTGCTGTACGCAACCTGTTCCGTATTTCAGGAGGAGAACAGCGAACAGGTCGCGCGGTTTCTGGAGCGCCATCGGAACGCGACGCGCCTGACTCTTCCCGCGGTCGACAACGACATACAACTGCCAGCGGGCCAACTGCTCCCGGACGGACGGCATGACGGCTTCTTCTACGCGCTTCTGCAGAAGGTCTAGCTGGCTTGCTGCGTTCGCGGCGCTGGTCGTGGCAGCGGCCGCCGCGCTTCCCGCGCGCGCCGATGGCATCGAGGTCCGGAAGGCGGCGCTGATCACCGCCGAAGACGGCTACTTCCTGGAAGCGGAATTCGACATCGCGCTCACTCATACCCTGGAAGAAGCGCTCAACAAGGGGGTGCCGCTCTATTTCACGCTCGAGTTCGAGTTGATCAGGCCGCGCTGGTACTGGCTGAACGAGAAGCTCGCCAATGCGCGGCAGCAGTATCGCCTCTCGTATAACGCGCTGACACGTCACTATCGCGTCGGCGTCGGCAGGCTCTATCAGAATTTCGGCACGCTGTCTGAAGCGCTGTCGTTCCTGAGCCAGGTGCGTCTGCGCGATTTCGCCGAGCCGGGCGCGTTGGGCAAGGGCGCCAGCTACACCGCCGCGCTGCGCCTGCGCCTGGACACTTCCCAGCTGCCACGCCCGTTCCAGATCAGCGCGGTCGGCTCGCGCGAATGGACCATTTCCTCCGACTGGCACCGCTGGACGGTTTCCCCATGAGCGGCGCAGCCCCCCATCTCAGGCCCGCATTGCCCGGCGCCGTCGTGCGCTACCTCCTGATCCTGTGCGTGTGCCTGGTCGCGGTCGTGCTGTTCCTGTTGGCGGCCTCGAGCGCCAACCCGGCGTCGTTCGCCGAGCGCTACCCGCTGCTGCTCGTGTTGAACGGCACGGTGGCGCTGATGCTGACCGCGCTGGTCATCTACCAGTTCGTCACGCTGCGCCGCAAGCTCAAGGCCGGCGTGTTCGGCGCCAAGCTGACGTTGCGCCTGGTGCTGCTGTTCGCATTGATGGCGGTGGTGCCGGGCGCGCTGATCTACGGCATGTCGGTCCAGTTCCTCGCGCGCTCGATCGAATCGTGGTTCGAGGTGCCGGTCGACCGCGCGCTCGAAGGCGGGATCAACCTCGGGCGCGGCGCGCTCGACGGCATGCTCAATGACCTCGTTGCCAAGGCTGACGCGATGGCGCTGGCGCTCTCGACACGCCCGGTCGAGGAGCACATCGGGTCGTTGAACGCCCTGCGCGAGCAGGCCGGCGTGCAGGAAGCGACCCTGTTCAGCGAGCGCGGCAGGATGCTCGCCTATTCCGGCAACGAGCGATCGGGGTTGCTGCCGGAGCTGCCCGGTGCGGCCGCGCTGCAGCAGATCCGCGCGCGCAAGAGCTACAGCGCGGTCGAGGCGATACCCGATAAAGGCCTCTACCTGCGCGCACTGGTCCCGGTGCCGGTTCCAAGCCTGGCCGACGAGCTGCGGGTATTGCAGCTGCTGCAGCCGGTGCCGCAGAAGCTGGCGCAGGATGCGGAAGCGGTGCAATCCGGATATCGCGAATACCAGGAACTCACCCTGTCGCGGCGGGGCCTGAAGCGGCTCTACGGCGTGACGCTCACCCTGACGCTCCTGCTCGCGCTGCTCTCTGCGCTGGCGCTCGCGTTCGAGCGCTCCGACCGGCTTTCGGCCCCGCTCGGAGTGCTCGTGGAAGGCACGCGCGCGGTGGCCAGCGGCGACTACAGCCAGCGCGCGGCGGTTGCTTCGAGCGATGAGATTGGCATGCTGACCCAGTCCTTCAACGCGATGACGCTGCAGCTCGCCGAGGCACGCGCGCAGGCCGAGCGCCACCACGCGGCGCTGGTGCAGGCCAAGGCCTATCTTGAGAGCCTGCTCGCCAACTTGTCCGCCGGCGTGCTGGCGTTCGACGAAGAGCTGAACCTCCGTGCCGCGAACCGCAGCGCGGGCACGATACTGGGGATCGACTTCGCGCCGCTCGTCGGGGTCGCAGTGGCGCGCTGGCCGACAGTGGCTCCCGGAGTCAGCGAGCTGGGACGGGAAATCGCGGCGGCGTTCGGACGCACCGGCGCGGCGCAATGGGAGCAACAGGCCGAGCGTGCGCTCCACGGCAGGACGCAGCTGCTGCTGCTGCGCGGCACGCGCCTGCCGCCAGGCGCGGATGGCGGATGCGTGGTGGTATTCGACGACATCACCCACCTGGCCGAGGCGCAGCGCGCTGCGGCGTGGGCCGAGGTCGGGCGGCGCCTCGCGCACGAGATCCGCAATCCGCTGACGCCGATCCAGCTTTCCGCGGAGCGCTTGCAGGTGAAGCTCGCGAGCAAGCTGGCGGAAGCGGATGTCGAGGTGCTGACACGGTCGACGCAGACCATCGTCAACCAGGTCGCCGCGCTGAAGAACATGGTGGACGCGTTCAGCCAGTACGCGCGCACGCCCGAGCTGTCGCTGCGGGAGCTCGACTTGAACGCGCTCACGCACGAAGTGCTCACGCTCTACGAGGCCTCGCTGGGGCCGAGCGTGCGTCTCGACCTCGACGCGAGGCTGCCGCCGGTGGTGGGCGATGCGGTGCAGCTGCGGCAGGTGATTCACAACCTGCTGCAGAACTCGCAGGATGCGCTGGCGGACACGAGCGAGCCGCGCATCGTCATCGCGAGCGGCATCGAGGACGGCATGGCGCGGCTCTCGGTCAGCGACAACGGCTGCGGCTTTCCCGAGCAGGTGATGAGCCGCGCATTCGAGCCCTACGTCACCACCAAGCCCAAAGGCACCGGTCTCGGCCTTGCGATCGTCAAGAAAATCATCGAGGAACACGGCGGCTCGGTGGCGATCGCCAATATCGCGCCGCGCGGCGCGCGCGTCACCATCCGGCTGCCGGCGGCGGCGCAGGACGTGGCGCGCCGCTCCGCGGCGCGGGCGCAGGTGTAAACTACTTTCTGACATTTTTCCACCGGTTATGCAGCAAATCCTGGTCGTAGACGACGAAATCGGCATTCGCGAGCTGCTGTCCGAGATCCTCTCCGACGAGGGCTATCAGGTGCGGCTCGCGGAAAATGCGGCATCGGCGCGCGCGCTGCGCAGCCAGGTGCGGCCCGACCTGGTGCTGCTCGACATCTGGATGCCGGACACCGACGGCATCACGCTCCTCAAGGAATGGGCGGCGGCGGGGCTGCTCACCATGCCGGTGGTGATGATGTCGGGGCACGGCACGATAGACACCGCGGTCGAGGCGACCCGCATCGGCGCCTATGATTTTCTGGAGAAGCCGATCGCGCTGCAGAAGCTGCTCGCGACCGTCGGGCGCGCGCTGAAGCGCGGGGGCGAGCAGGCGCGGTCGTCGCTCTCGCTGGCGAGCCTGGGCCGCGCGGCGCTGGTGGCCGAGCTCAAGCAGCGCCTCGAGCGGGTCATGAACCTGCGCTCGCCGCTGCTGTTGAGCGGCGAGCCCGGCTGCGGCATCGAGCTGGCCGCGCGCTTCCTGCATCAGCGCAATACCCCCTGGATTGCCCCGGAAAATCATTCCGCGCTGGCCGAGACGCCGCTCGATCTGCTGAACCAGGCGCGCGAGGGCACGCTGTTCCTGCGCGAGGTTTCGGATCTGTCCCGTATCGAGCAGAAGGGACTGCTGCTCGCCGCCTCCAAGCTCGAGCGCTACAACGTGCGGCTCGTCAGCGGCGCAAGCCGCGACCTTGCGGAGCTGGTGGCGCACGGCGCGTTCGACAGCCGGCTCTACAGCGTGCTGGCCGCGGCGACGATCCGCGTGCCGAGCCTGCGCGAGCACCGCGAGGACGTGCCCGATATCGCGAACCTGACGCTCTCGCGCATGGTGGAGGCGAAGGAAACCGCGCCGCGGCAGTTCACCACCGCCGCCTTGAACGCCCTGAGGAATTACGACTGGCCGGGCAATCTCGCCCAGCTGGAGAGCGTGGTGCGCACGCTCGCGCTCACCTGCCCTTCCGAGCAGATCCCGCTGGAGGAGGTCAACCGCGCCCTGCCCAAGCCGGCCGCCGCCCTGCCCGTCGCCCACGACCTGCCGTTCGACCTGCCGCTGCGCGACGCCCGCGATGCCTTCGAGCGCGCCTACTTCGAGTACCACATCGCGCGCGAGGGCGGCAACATCTCGCGCGTGGCGGAATGCGTGGGGCTCGAGCGCACGCATCTCTACCGCAAGCTGAAGCAGCTGGGCGTGCGGCTCGCGCGCAAGAACGACGAGAACTGAGGGCAGGACCGAATGAATGGCCGTGTCGAGCTGGCCAACGCGATCCGCGCGCTGGCGATGGACGCCGTACAGCAGGCGAATTCCGGGCATCCGGGGATGCCGATGGGCATGGCGGAGATCGCGGACGCGCTGTGGAACGACCACCTTCGGCACAATCCGGCCAACCCGGCCTGGCCCGACCGCGACCGCTTCCTGCTGTCGAACGGCCACGGCTCGATGCTGCTCTACGCGCTGCTGCACCTCGCCGGCTACGACCTGCCGCTCGAGGAGCTCAAGCGTTTTCGCCAGTTGCATTCAAAGACCCCCGGGCACCCGGAACTCGGCTGCGCGCCCGGCGTCGAGACCACGACCGGTCCGCTCGGCCAGGGCATGGCCAACGCGGTCGGCATGGCGCTCGCCGAGCGGCTGCTCGCCACGCATTTCAACCGGCCGGGCTTCGATATCGTCGACCATCACACCTACGTCCTCCTCGGCGACGGCTGCATGATGGAGGGCGTCTCCCACGAGGCGTGCTCGCTCGCCGGCACGCTCGGCCTGGGCAAGCTCATCGCGATCTACGACGACAACGGCATCTCGATCGACTCCGAGAAGGCGCACATCGCCAACTGGTACACCGACAACGTCCCGAAGCGCTTCGAGGGCTACGGCTGGCAAGTGATCGCCAACGTCGACGGCCATGACGTCGAGGCGGTCAATCGCGCGCTCAAGAAGGCGAAGCGCGAGAAGGCGCGCCCGACCCTGATCTGCTGCAAGACGGTGATCGCCAAGGGCGCGCCCAACAAGGCCAACACCGGCGCGGCGCACGGCGCGCCGCTCGGCGCGGCCGAAGTCGCCGCGACGCGCCAGGCGATCGGGTGGCCCTATCCGCCGTTCGAAATTCCGGAGTCCGTGCGCAGCGGCTGGGACGCGCGCGAGTCGGGCAAGCGCGTCGAGCGGCGCTGGAACCGGCTGTTCGCGGCGTACACGGAAGCGCACCCGGAACTGGCGGCGGACTTCCGCCGGCGCATGGCGGGCGAGCTCCCGCAGGACTTCGGTGCCCGCGTCGACGCGCTCACGCACGAGACGAACGCCAGGGCGGAGACCGTGGCCACGCGCAAGGCATCGCAGAACGTGCTCGAGACGATCAAGCTCGCCCTGCCCGAGCTGCTCGGGGGATCGGCCGACCTCACCGGCTCGAACCTCACGATGGTGAAGGCCTCGAAGGTGATCGGTCGCGAGGGCGACGGCAACTACCTCTTCTACGGCGTGCGCGAGTTCGGCATGTGCGCGATCATGAACGGCATCGCGCTGCACGGCGGCTTCATCCCCTACGGCGGCACGTTCCTGGTGTTTTCCGACTACGCCCGCAACGCGCTGCGCATGGCCGCGTTGATGAAGCTGCGCGTGATCTACGTGTTCACGCACGACTCGATCGGGCTGGGCGAGGATGGGCCCACACACCAGCCGGTCGAGCACGCGGCGAGCCTGCGCCTGATCCCGAACATGGCGGTCTGGCGGCCGTGCGACACGGTCGAGAGCACGGTCGCGTGGGCGGCGGCGATCGGGCGGCGGGACGGGCCGACGGCCCTGCTGCTTTCCCGCCAGAATCTGCCCTTCGCGAAGCGCGACGAGGCGGCGCTCGGCAACGTGCGCCGGGGCGGCTACGTGATCGCCGGGGCGGCCGGAGCATCCCGCGCCGTGATCATCGCGACCGGGTCGGAAGTCGCGATTGCGCTCGCCGCGCAGAAAATGCTGGCCGAAGAGGGCGTCCCGGTGCGCGTGGTGTCGATGCCGTCAACCAGCGCCTTCGACCGGCAGGACGCGGTCTATCGCGAGTCGGTCCTGCCGCGCGGGGTGCCGCGGGTCGCGGTGGAAGCGGGCGTGACCGACTACTGGCGCAAGTACGTGGGGCTCGAGGGCGCGGTGGTCGGCATCGACCGCTTCGGCGAATCCGCCCCCGGCGGAGAACTGTTCCGGCATTTTGGCTTCACACCGGAGCGGGTTGCCGCCGCCGTGAAAGGAATTCTGTAGGTTGTTTTAAACGTGGATATGCGGAGAAGGACATGACCATCAAAGTCGGCATCAACGGGTTCGGTCGCATCGGGCGCATGGTGTTTCGCGCAGCAACGCAGCATTTTCCGGACGTCGAGATCGTGGGCATCAACGACCTGCTCGAGCCGCAATACCTGGCGTACATGCTGCGGTACGATTCCGTTCACGGCCGCTTCAAGGGCGAGATGGGCGTTGACGGCAATACCCTGATCGTCAACGGCCGCAGGATCCGACTGACCCAGGCGAAGGACCCGGCCGAGCTCAAATGGAACGAAGTGGGCGCGGACGTGGTGGTGGAATCCACCGGCTTGTTTCTCGACAAGACCTCGTGCCAGAAGCACATCGCCGCGGGCGCGAGGAAGGTCATCATGTCGGCGCCGTCGAAGGACGACACGCCGATGTTCGTGTTCGGCGTGAACGACAAGACCTACGCCGGGCAGGCCATCATCTCCAATGCGTCCTGCACCACCAACTGCCTCGCCCCGGTGGCGAAGGTGCTGAACGACAAGTGGGGGATCAAGCGCGGCCTGATGACGACGGTGCACGCGGCGACCGCGACGCAGAAGACCGTGGACGGCCCCTCCAACAAGGACTGGCGCGGCGGGCGCGGCATGCTCGAGAACATCATTCCGTCGTCAACCGGCGCCGCGAAAGCGGTGGGCGTCGTGATTCCGGAACTGAACAAGAAGCTGACCGGAATGGCATTCCGCGTGCCGACGTCCGACGTTTCGGTCATCGATCTCACCGTCGAACTCGGCAAGCCCGCTACCTACAAGGAAATCTGCGCCGAAATGAAAGCGCAGTCCGCAGGCGCTCTGAAGGGCATACTGGGCTACACCGAGGAGAAGGTCGTTGCTACCGATTTCCGCGGCGAAAGCTGCACGTCGGTGTTCGACGCGGAAGCCGGCATCGCGCTCGATCCCACCTTCGTCAAGGTCATCGCGTGGTACGACAACGAGTGGGGCTATTCGTGCAAGGTGCTCGAGATGGTCCGGGTCGCCGCGAAGCAATGACGTTTCTCCGCCTGACCGACCTGCCCGTTGCAGGCAAGCGCGTGTTCATCCGCGCTGATCTCAACGTTCCCCAGGACGACGCGGGCAACATCACGGAAGACACGCGCATCCACGCTTCGCTCCCCGGCATCGAGTACGCCCTGAAGGGCGGCGCGGCGGTCATGGTGACCTCGCATCTCGGCCGCCCCACCGAAGGCAAGCTCGCGCCCGAAGATTCGCTCGCGCCGGTCGCGAAGCGCCTCGGCGACATGCTCCACCGCCCGGTGCCGCTGGTGCAGAACTGGGTGGACGGCGGGTTCGCGGTGAAGCCGGGCGAGGTGGTGATGCTCGAGAATTGCCGCGTCAACAAGGGCGAGAAGAAGAACGACGAAGCGCTCGCGCACAAGATGGCTGCCCTGTGCGACGTCTACGTGAACGACGCGTTTGGCACGGCCCACCGCGCCGAGGCCACCACCCACGGCCTGGCGCGGTTCGCCCCGGTGGCGTGCGCCGGGCCGCTGATGGCGGCCGAGCTCGACGCACTGGGAAAGGCGCTGCGCAACCCGGCGCGGCCGCTGGTCGCGATCGTCGCCGGCGCCAAGGTCTCGACCAAGCTCACCATACTGAAATCGCTCGCCGCAAAGGTGGACCATCTGATCGTGGGCGGCGGCATCGCCAATACTTTTCTCGCGGCCGCCGGACTGCCCATCGGAAGATCGCTCGCCGAGCTCGAGCTCGTGGGCGAAGCGCGGGCCATCATGGACATGATGAAGGCGCGCGGCGCCGAGGTCCCGCTGCCGGTGGATGTCGTTACCGCCAACGATCACTCCGTGCTCGCCCGCGCGAACCGCGTTGCCGCGACCGAGGTCAGGCCCGACGACAAGATACTCGACATCGGCCCCAGGACGGCGGCGGCACTGGCCGAGGTCATCCTCAAGGCGGGCACGATAGTCTGGAACGGCCCGCTGGGCGCGTTCGAGTACGATCAGTTTGCCGGCGGCACGAGGACCATCGCCCAGGCCATCGCGGACTCGAAGGCATTCTCCGTCGCCGGCGGCGGCGACACGCTGGCCGCGATCGCGAAGTTCGGCGTCACCGACAGGATTTCCTACATCTCCACCGGCGGCGGCGCGTTCCTGGAGTTTATCGAAGGCAGGACGCTGCCGGCGGTTGCGGTCCTGGAAGAGCGCGGCCGCAAGCAGGATTGAGGACCGAGGATTGAGTTTGTAACGTCTTGCTACTAGACTCCCCTCAATCCTCCATCCTGCCGTCATGCTCCGCCGCACCAAGATCGTCGCCACGCTCGGGCCCGCATCGAGCGACCCGAAGACGCTCGCGCGCATGATCGAGGCGGGGCTCGACGTGGTGCGCATGAACTTCTCGCACGGGACCGCCGCGGAGCATCGCAAGCGCGTCGCGCTGGTGCGCTCGCTCGCGCTCAAGGCGGGCCGCGCGATCGGCGTGCTGGTGGACCTGCAGGGCCCGAAGATCCGCATCGGCCGCTTCCGCGACGGGAAAATCACGCTCGCCGCGGGCGACAAGTTCGTGCTCGACGCCGAATGCGCGCTGGGCAATCAGCACACGGTCGGGCTCGATTACAAGAATCTTCCGAACGACGTGAGGCCCGGCGACACACTGCTGCTGGACGACGGGCGCATCGTGCTGGGCGTTTCCGCGGTCAGGGGGCCGCGCATCGCCTGCGTCGTGGAGCAGGGCGGCCCGCTGTCCAACAACAAGGGCATCAACCGCAAAGGGGGCGGCTTGACAGCCCCGGCGCTGACCGAGAAGGACAAGCAGGACATCCGGACCGCCGCCGAGCTCAAGGCGGATTTTCTCGGCGTGTCGTTTCCACGGTCGGGAGAAGACATGCGCTGGGCGCGCGACCTCATGCGCCAGGCGGGCGGGCGGGCGCTGATGGTGGCGAAAATCGAGCGCGCCGAGGCGATCCCGGCGCTGGAGGCGATCCTCGACGCCTCCGACTGCATCATGGTGGCGCGCGGCGACCTCGCCGTGGAAGTGGGCGACGCCGCGGTGCCGGCGCTGCAGAAGCGCATGATCCGCCTGGCGCGCGAGAAGAACCGGGTGACCATCACGGCGACCCAGATGATGGAATCGATGATCAGCAACCCGATCCCCACGCGCGCGGAGGTATCCGATGTCGCGAACGCCGTGCTCGATGGCACGGACGCCGTGATGCTTTCCGCCGAAACCGCCACCGGTCAGTACCCGGCGGAGACGGTGGCCGCCATGGCGCGGGTGTGCGTCGAGGCCGAAAAGGAGGACACGCTGTCCCAGGAACGCCGGCGCACCACCGCGCCGGCCGAGGTCGAGGAGGCGATCGCGCGCGCGACGGTCTTCACCGCCAACAATCTCAACATCAAGGCGGTGGCCTCGATGACGCAGAGCGGCAAGACCGCGCTGCTGATGTCGCGCATGCACACCAACGTCCCGGTCTACGCCATGAGCGCGGTGATCGAGACCCGCCGGCGGGTGACGCTGTTCCGGGGGGTATACCCGGTCAAATTCAAGGGCGCGCGCAATCCCGAGAAGGCGCTGCACATGGCCGAGGACGAGCTGCTGGCCCGCGGCGTGGTGCAGCGTGGCGACACCATCGTGCTCACCATCGGCGAGCCCTTTGGCAAGGCCGGCGGCACCAATACCATGAAGATTGTCAAGGTGGGAGAACACCGCAAAGCGTAGGGCGGAAGGCGAATTGGGCGCCGTCGTCGTAGTAAAATAGCCGTCCCCTCACCCGTCACGAACCATCAGTCACGCAGCGTCAGGAGGTCATATGGCTACCCCGTCACTCGAAGCCGTAGCCAAGGCGATGGTCGCGCCCGGCAAGGGTCTCCTCGCGGCCGATGAATCCACCGGCACCATCGAGAAGCGGCTCGCCGGCATCAAGGTCGCGAACACCGAGGAGAACCGCCGCGCCTATCGCGACTTGCTGTTCACGACGAAAGGGCTGTCGCAGTACATCAGCGGCGTGATCCTCTACGACGAGACCCTTCGCCAGAAAGCGGCCGACGGCACGCCGTTCGCGGAGCTGCTCGCGAAGAACGGCATCCTGCCGGGCATCAAGGTGGACGCCGGCGCCAAGGACCTCGCGTTCTGCCCCGGGGAGAAGGTGACGGAAGGGCTCGACAACCTCGCCAAGCGATGCGCGGAGTACGTGAAGCTTGGCGCGCGGTTCGCCAAGTGGCGCGCGGTCATCACGATCGGCGTCGACATACCCAGCTCCACCTGCATCTCGGCGAACGCGCACGCGCTCGCGCGCTACGCGGCGGTCTGCCAGCAAGCGGGCCTGGTTCCGATCGTCGAGCCCGAGGTGCTGATGGACGGCAACCACATCATCCACCGCTGCGAAGAGGTGACGGAGTGGACGCTGAACGCAGTCTATGAAGCGCTCTATCTCAACCGCGTCGCGCTGGAGCGCTCGGTGCTGAAGCCGAGCATGGTGATTTCGGGCAAGGACTGCCCGGAGCAGGCGGAGGTCGCGGAAGTGGCCGAGCGCACGGTGCGCGTGCTCAAGCGCACGGTGCCGGGCGCGGTCGCGGGCATCATGTTCCTCTCCGGCGGGCAGAGCGACGAACTGGCGACGGAACACCTCAACGCAATGAACAAGATGTCCTCGGGCCGGCTGCCGTGGACGCTGTCCTTTTCCTACGGGCGCGCGCTGCAGGCGCCGTCGCTCAAGGCCTGGAAAGGCGCCGCGGCCAACGCTGCCGCGGGCCAGGCCGCGCTGCTGCACCGCGCGCGCATGAACAGCCTGGCCTGCGCGGGCCAATACAACGCGAGCCTCGAAGAGCAGGCGCTCGCGGCCTGACCCGCGGGCAAGCGACGCAACGCCGCGAAGATGCCCGGACTGTCCAACGTGCGCGATCGCCCGCCGGTATCCATCATCACCGGCTACCTCGGCAGCGGCAAGACGACGCTGTTGAACCGCCTGCTCCGGGATCCGGGCATGGCGCGTGCCGCCGTCATCATCAACGAATTCGGCGAGGTCGGTCTCGACCACCTGCTCGTCGCCACGCCCAACGAGAATACCGTGCTGCTCGCCAACGGCTGCCTGTGCTGCACGATACGGGGCGACCTCGTCGAGACGCTGGCGGATCTGCTCTCGAAGCGCGGCGCGGGCGGCGTTCCGGCCTTCGATCGCGTGCTGGTCGAGACCACCGGGCTCGCGGACCCGGTGCCGGTCCTGCGCACCATCGCTTCCGACGAGCTCATCGCGCCGCGTGTGCGCCTCGGCGCCGTGATCGCCATGGTGGACGGCGTCAACGGCGGCGGTCAGCTCGATGAGTGCCCGGAGTCGGTCAAGCAGGCGGCCGTCGCGGACTGCCTGCTGGTGAGCAAGACCGATCTCGCCGGCGCAGCGGCGCTGGGGGAGTTGCGCAAGCGCCTGTCGCGCATCAATCCCGGGGCCCGGGTTCATGAGGTCGTGCGCGGTGAAATCCCGCCCGCGCTCCTGTTCGGCGCCGTGCTCGACGACCCGGCGGCGAACCGGGAACGGGTCGAGCGCTGGCTCAACGAGGCCGCCTTCGCGAGAGCCGGGCGCGCCGCGCTTCACCGCCGGACGCCGCGCGGCACGAGCCACACAGACCGCATCAATGCCTGCGCGGTGCGCCGCGAAGGCGCCGTGTCCGCGGCCGGGCTGATGGCGTGGCTCAACCTGCTTGCCGCCCTGAAGGGCGCGAACCTGCTGCGCGTCAAGGCGCTGGTAAACGTCGAAGGCAGGCCAGTGGCCGTCCACGCGGTCCAGAGCGTGATTCACGAACCGGTCGAGCTCGAGTCGTGGCCGTCTGCCGACCGCGGCACCCGCATCGTGTTCATCACGCGCGACATGGCGCGCGCGGAGCTGGAGGCGACGCTGCCGGCGCTCGAGCTGCCGGCAGGCCGCCCGGACCGGGGGAGTGCGATAGACCCGGAAGCGTATGCACGCTTCGCGCGCGTGGCGGCGGGTTTCCGAACAGGCTGACAACGAGGGAGAAACCAAAACGTGAAGTCCCAGGAATTTCTGGAAACGAAGGTGAAAGGCCCGGTGAGAGCGGTCAGTTGCGGGACGCTCATCGACGGGCGCGGCGGCAAGCCGGTGAAGGACGCCGTCGTGCTGATTCACGGCAACCGCATCACCAGGGTCGGCGCCAGGGGCTCGCTCAAGGCGCCGCCGGGAGCCGAGGCGGTCGACTGCTCGCGTTACACGGTGATGCCGGGCATGATGGATCTCCACATCCACACCGCCATGTACAACTGCATGACCTTCCACAACCACCGGGTCGCGCAGTTCGAGACCATGCCGCACCTGCAGCAGATGTACGCGCTGTTCCATGCCCAGAATTGCTTCGACATGGGATTCACGACGCTGCGCGACCTCGGCATGAACGGCCCGTACGGGCTGCTGGTGAACGAAATGTGCGCCGTGCGCGACGCCATCAACGCCGGCATCGTCGAGGGCCCGCGCATGCTGATCGCGGGCTTCACCACGATGACCGGCTCGCATCTCGAGCTGATCCAGCCGCGCGCGATGTACCGCTGGGGATTCAACACCGCCGACGGCCCGTGGGAGCTGCGCAAGCTCGCGCGCAAGAACATGCTGGCGGGTTGCGACGTCATCAAGACCTGCGCCTCCGGCGGCGGCGGCACCGACAAGGAGGAGCCCGACATCCGCAACATGACGCAGGAAGAGCTCGACGCGGTCGTGGACGAGGCGCACGCGCTGCACAAGCATGCCGCGGTGCATTGCTTCACCACCAGCGCGCAGCGCATGGCGCTGCGGGCCGGCGCCGACACCATCGAGCACATGGTGTTCAACGACGATGAGACCATCGAGCTGATCCGGAAGTCCGGCACCCCGGTCACGCCGACGCTGGCGCACCGCACCGACCATGCGATTCAGCTCCGGCGCGAGCACGGCACGGCGGATTTCGTGCTGCGCAAGATGAAGTACCTGCAGCCGTTCTGCTTCGAAACGTTCAGGAAGATGTACCAGGCCGGCGTCAAGATCGCCATGGGCACCGACATGGGCTTCGAGCCCGACATGGGCAGCAACGCCGCGGAGCTGGAGATCTACGTGAAGCTCGGCATGAAGCCGATGGACGCGATCCTCACCACGACCCGCAACGCCGCCCAGGCGCTGAAGCAGGAGCAGGATCTCGGCACGATCGAGGCGGGCAAGCTCGCCGACCTGATCGCGGTCGACGGCGATCCCCTGAAGAACATCCGCTGCCTGCAGGAGAAGAAGAACATCAAGGTGGTGATGAAAGAGGGCAGGATCCACGCCGACCGGCGGCCGGGCAAGAGCAAGAACGTGGTCAACGTGAAGCCGGGCGACTGGAAGATCATCGACTACCTGTGAGAACCGTGACCGGTGAACGGTGAACGGTGAACGGTAAATCAGGAGAAGAGCATGGCATTGAAGAAACCAGCCGTGAAACGGCCGAAGACCAAGACCGCGGGGGCGGTGAAGGGCGGCAACGGCAGGTACCAGTTCACGCTGGCGCGGGTGAAGGACGTGCCGGCCGGCACCGGCTATTCGACGTCCCACGGCGGCGTGGTGGAAGGCAAGCGGATGCTGGTGGGCTACATCCACAAGGCGCGCGGCACGGGCTCGCGTATGCACACCCACAAGAACGAGCAGTTCAACTATGTCGTGCGCGGGACGCTCGTCGGCTCGGTGAACGGAAAACGCGTCAAAGCGCCGGCCGGCACCCTCATCTACATCCCGGCGATGGCGCCGCACACGCTGGTCGCCGCGCCCGACGACGAGGACGTGATTTTCATTGCCATCAAGGATCTGTCCCAGGGCATCATCGGAAAAGCGGTGGACGGCACGATGGCCGGGCCGCATTATGAGAAGGGGTTTGCTCCAAGAACAATGACGAAGTGACGGAGAATTCACCGGAATCCACGCGGTATCACAACGACAAGGAGGAGACGATGAAGCTGCAGGTCTATGCCTACATACTGTCGGCTGCCGCATTGCTCGGCATGGTGCCGACAGTCGCCGCGCAGGCCCCCTACCCGACCCGGCCGATCCGCTTCATCGTCGGCTTTCCGCCGGGCGGCAGCAACAACATCGTGGCGCGCATGATCTCGCCCAAGCTGTCCGAGTATCTCGGCCAGCAGGTGGTGGTCGACAACCGCGGGGGTGCGAATACGGCGATCGCCACGGAGATCGCGGCCAACGCGACGCCCGACGGCTACACGATCCTGATGAACGCGCCGGGCCACGCGACCAACCCGTCGCTGATCAAGAAGCTCAACTTCGACTCGATCCGGGATTTCGCCTTCATCACCCAGATCGGGCAGGCCCATAACCTGCTGGTGACGCACCCGTCGTTTCCGCCGAGGAGCGTGCAGGAGCTGATCGCGTATTCGAAGCAGCGCCCGGGGCAGGTCAACTACGGCTCGTCCGGGATCGGCACCTCGGTGCACCTGTCCGCGGAGCTTTTTCAGTACATGGCCGGCGTCAAGTGGTTGCACGTCGCCTACAAGGGCGGCGGCCCGGGGCTCGTGGCGCTGCTCGCCGGCGAGGTTTCGCTCTATTTCGGCAACCTTCCCACCGTCATCAACCACGCGCGCTCGGGCAAGCTGCGCGCGGTGGCGGTGACCGGGTTGAAGCGCTCGCCGGCGGCTCCCGACATTCCGACCGTGGCGGAAAGCGGCGTGCCCGGATTCGAAGTGGCGACGTGGTGGGGATTGTCGGCCCCGGCGAAGACGCCGCCGGCCATCCTCGCGCGGCTCCACAAGGAGACCGTCCGCGCGTTGAATGATTCCGGGGTGCGCAAGCAGTTGCAGGGCCTCGGCGGGGAAATCGTCGCCAGCACGCCCGAGCAGTATGCCGCGTATGTTCGCAACGAGATCGCGAAGTGGGCGAAGGTGATCAAGGCCGCCGGCATCAAGAGCCAGTGACGGATCAATCGATGACGGGGTGACGCAGTAACGAAGTGACGGGCGATCCGGGAACGGAGACCCCGCATGAAACCGGATCTGTTCGACAACAGGGATTTCCTCGCCGGTCTGTTGTTCATCGCGCTCGGCGTGCTGGCGATCGCCGTCGCCCGGGACTATCCGATGGGCGTCGCGATGCGCATGGGCCCCGGCTATTTCCCGACGGTCCTGGGCGGCATCCTGTGCCTGTTCGGCGGCGCCGTGCTGGTCCGCGGCCTGCGCAGCGGGCAACAGGTCAGCGGGGACTGGGGCTGGAGGCCGCTCGGGCTGATCACGCTCTCGATCCTGCTGTTCGGCGCGCTCGTGGACCGGCTCGGCATCATCCCGGCGCTGGTCGCGATGTTCTTCACGGCCGCGGCCGCCGGCCGTGAATTCCGCTTCAAGGAAGTGCTGCTCCTCACCGTGGTGATGGGCGCCTTTGCCCTCGGCGTCTTCGTCTACGGCCTCAAGCTGCCCTATGCATTGTTCCCCGGGGTCTGGTGGACATCCTGAGCAACCTGGCGCTGGGCTTCGGCGTGGCGTTCTCGCCGGAGAACCTCGCGTACTGCTTCATCGGCGTCCTGCTCGGCACGCTGGTCGGAGTGCTGCCGGGCGTGGGCCCTTTGGTGACGATCGCGATGCTGCTGCCGATCACGTTCAACCTGCCCGCGGTGGCGGCGATCACCATGCTCGCGGGCATCTATTACGGCTCGCAGTACGGCGGTTCCACCACTTCGATACTCGTCAACCTGCCGGGCGAAACCGCCTCGGCGGTGACCTGCATCGACGGCTACCAGATGGCGCGGCAGGGGCGCGCCGGCCCGGCGCTGGCGATCGCGGCAATCGCCTCCCTGTTCGCCGGCTGCGTCGGCGTCCTGTTGATCGCGCTGGCCGGCCCGGCGATCGCGGAGTGGGCGCTCCAATTCGGTGCCGCCGAGTACACCGCGCTGATGCTGATGGCGCTGGTGGCCTCCGCCGTGATCAGCGGGGGCGACGTGCTCAAGGGGCTCGCCATGGTGGTGCTGGGGCTGATGATCGGGATCGTCGGCGTCGACGTCAATTCCGGCATGCAGCGCTACACCTTCGGCGTCCCCGAGCTGGTCGACGGCATCGGCTTCACGGTGATCGCCGTGGGGCTGTTCGCGGTGGCGGAGATCGTGGTGAACCTCGAACGGAAGGACCCTCGCGAAGTGTATACCGGCAAGATCACCAACCTGATGCCGACCCGCGGCGACCTCAAGGACTCGGCGTGGCCTATCGTGCGCGGCACGGCCGTAGGGTCCTTCTTCGGCGTGCTGCCGGGGACCGGGCCGGCCCTGTCCTCGTTCGCGACCTACCTGCTGGAGAAAAAGCTCGCCCGCGACCCGGCGCGCTTCGGCAGGGGCGCGATCGAGGGCGTCGCCGCGCCGGAGGCGGCCAACAACGCTGCCGCCCAGACCAACTTCATCCCGATGCTCACGCTTGGCCTGCCGGCCAGCGCGACGATGGCCCTGCTGCTCGCGGCGATGACGATGCAGGGCATCGAGCCCGGCCCGCAGGTCATGCTCACCAGGCCCGAGCTGTTCTGGGGCCTCATCGCCAGCATGTGGATCGGCAACCTGATGCTCGTCATCCTCAACCTGCCGCTGATCGGGCTGTGGGTGAGCCTGCTGCGGGCCCCGTATCGCTGGCTGTTCCCCTCGATCATCATGTTCTGCTGCATCGGCAATTTCAGCGTGAGCAACAACCCCGGAGACGTCTATCTCTGCGCGGCCGTCGGCGTGCTCGGCTACGTGCTCGCCAAGCTCGAGTGCGAGCCCGCGCCGCTGATCCTGGGCTACGTGCTGGGGCCGCTGCTGGAGGAGAACCTGCGGCGCGCGCTGCTGCTCTCGCGCGGCGACCCGACCGTGTTCTTCACGCGCCCGATCAGCCTGACCTTCATGATCGCGACGCTGTTCGTGCTGGCGGTCGTGATTGCGCCGGGATTGCGCAAGAAAGCGGATAATGCGTGACGATTGAAGCGTGACGGGATGAAATGCATATGTCAGCCAGGGACGTGCTGAAGCAGCTGGAAGAGAAGAACGCCGAGGCGCTGGCGATGGGCGGGCCGGAAAAGCTCGCGCAGCGACGGGCGCAGGGCGTGCTGAACGCCCGCGAGCGCATCGACACCCTGGTGGACCCCGGCAGCTTCGCCGAATCGGGCCGTCACGCGCGCGCGATCCGCCCGGAGGTGCGGCACAAGACGCCGGCCGACGGCAAGGTGGCGGGCTTCGCCCGCATCGGCGGGCGCGAGGTTGCGATCGTTTCCAACGACTTCACCGTGCTCGGCGCATCTTCCAGCGTCATCAACATGAAGAAGATCCGCCACGTGAAGGCCGCCGCGTGCCGCTACGGCATGCCGCTGGTCTTCCTCGGCGAATCCTCCGGCGCGCGCATGCCCGACCGCATGGGCGCGGCGGGCCGCGCCATCATCGCGCAGGACCCGGCCGAGTACCAGCGCCTGCGCGAGTCGCCGTGGGTGGCGACGCTGATGGGCCAGTGCTACGGCTCCTCGACGTGGTACGCCGCGATGTCGGATTTCGTCGTGATGCGCAAGGGCTCGGTGATGGCGATCGCGAGCCCCAACGTCACCTCGATCGCCATCGGCAAGCCGGTGGACCCCGAGGAACTGGGCGGCTGGAAGCTCCTGACCGGTGTCTCGGGGCTCGCCGACCTGGCGGTGGATACGGACGGGCAAGTGCTCGACGCGGTGAAGAAATTTCTCTCCTACATGCCGGCGCATGCCATGGAAGCGCCGCCCGTCCACGCGGTGCCGCCGGGTTCCGGCGAGGCGTGCCGGAAAATGCTGGACATAGTCCCCGAAGCCCGCAACAAGGTCTACGACGTGCGCAAGGTGATCGCGGCGGTCGTGGACACCGGTTCAAGCTTCGAGCTGAAGGAGCGCTTCGGACGATCGGTTGCGACCGTGCTCGCGCGCCTCGAGGGAAAAAGCGTCGGATTTATCGCCAACAACCCGCTCTACAAGGGCGGCGCGCTCGACGCCGACGCCTGCCAGAAGGCGACGAGCTTCATGGTGCTGTGCGATTCCTTCAACATCCCGATCGTGTTCCTGGTCGACGTGCCGGGTTTCCTGATCGGCGTCGAAGGGGAACTGCGCGGCATGCCGGGCAAGGTCATCAACTGGATGAACGCGCTCTCGCTCGTGACGGTGCCGCGCATCACCGTCATCACGCGCAAGAGCTACGGCCAGGCCTACATCAACATGGGCGGCGGCCGCAACACCGACGAGCTGGCGTGCTGGCCCTCCGCCGACCTCGGGTTCATGGACCCGCGGGCCTCGGTCAACGTCCTGTATGGCGTCAAGGAGCAGGACGACCCGGAGCGCTTCAAGCAGCTCGTCGCGGAAGTCGAGCGCGACACCACGCCGTGGGAGCTCGCGCGCCTCTACGAGGCGCAGCACGTCATCGACCCGCGTGATACGCGCGATTTCCTTATCCGTATGCTCCAGGTCCACCGTAAGCGCCTGAAAAACGGCGTCGGCGAGCACAAGCTGGCGAACTGGCCGACCAGCTACTGAACCCAGTGACGAAGTGATGCAGTGACGAAGTGACGAGAAAACTCCGCTCTAAGGGGTGACAGTCGTCGTAACGAGCTCGGCGCCCACCTTATCGGCCGCCTTGGCACGGGGGATTGCCGATGATAACAGCTTGGCGTAAACTGTTATCATGATACGAACCCAGATCAGCCTGACCAAGGACGAGTACGTTGCGGCGAAGCGCGAGGCAGCACGCCTGGGAATTTCCTTGGCCGAACTGCTTCGACGTTCTCTTCGGACCGCACTGCCCGTGAACGATACCAAGCCGTGGATGCGCTACGCCGGGATGGTGGAAACCGGCGATCCCGCGTCGAGCCGGCACATCGACGACGTGGTCTATGGCCGGAAAGACTGAGGCCTATGTCGATACCTCAGCGCTGATCGCCTTCGCGGATCGGTCCGACACATATCACCCCACTTTCCGGCGCCTATTTGCCGAGCCGCCGTCATTGCTGACCACGACCCTGGTCGTGGCCGAAGGGCACGCCTGGTTTCTACGCCGCTACGACCGGACGCGGGCGCTCAAGTTCCTGGCCATGATCGAGGACTTGACACCGTTGACCGTGGCGCCTGTTGGACCCAAGGAACAGGCCGCGGCGACCGAGCTGCTCCGTCGGTTCTCGGACCAGGATCTTACGATGACAGATGCCGTCGGCCTTCACGTCATGGACGCGCAGCGGATCAAGATATGCTGGTCCACTGATTTCCATCTTGCGATCACCGGTGTGCCCTTGGTAATCAATGAGGGATGAGCGTTCGGGAATACCGCGATGCCTTCAGCGAGCCAGCGAAACTGTGCGTGAACTTACGGCCTTACAGGCGTAGCGCGAGGGAGGCTGACGCCCATCTCGCCGGCAGTCTTGCGCAGGAGGTCGGGGCGGTCGCTGATCACGCCGTCCACGCCCCACTCGATCATGCGGCGCATGTCGGCGGGCTCGTTCACCGTCCACACCACGACCCTCAATCCCAGCGACTGCGCCTCCTTTACCTGCTCGCGCGTGATCTCGGCGTAGTACGGCGACCACACTGCCCCGCCCGCGGCCTTCACCATGCGCGGCACCGAGCCGTGGTCGCGGAATTTGACGCCGGCGGTCCAGGGCGATCCGTCCTTGTCCGCCTGGATGCTGTCCATGAAACCTTTCTGCACCGTGAGATAGACGGTCGCGATCTCGGGCGCCTCCTTCTGCACGATCGCGAGCGTGCGCCAGTCGAACGACTGTATGATCGCGCGGCGGACCATGCCGCCCTCGCGTATCGCTCCCACCAGCTTGCGCGCGAAATCCTCGGGTCCGACCGTCTGATTCGGCTCAACTGGCGAGAGCTTGGTCTCGATATTGAAGCGCACCGTCTCGTTGCCGCTTTTGCGCACCAGCGCGAACACGTCGGCGAGGCGCGGGATGGGCGTGCCATCCACGGGTTTTTGCTCCGGCCAGCGCTTCGCGTAGGCATTCGCGGGGTTGAGCCGGCCGACGTCGTAGCGTTGCAGCTCCTTGAACGCCAGGTTCCGGATCGCGGGACCGGCCTGCTCCAGCCACTTGCCGTCGGGCCCGCGTGTGATGTCGGGGTTGAGCGCCGCATCGTGGCTCACCACCACCACGCCGTCCCGGGTGATGGCGCAGTCCATCTCCAGGGTGGTGACGCCGATGCCGAGCGCACGGGCGAACGCGGGCAGCGTGTTTTCCGGCGCGAGCCCGCGCGCGCCGCGGTGGCCCTGAATATCAAGGGCATGCCCGGTCGCAGCGGTCATGACGAGGACGATGGCAACGAGCGATCTCAGCGGGAAATCGAGGAATGAAGTCAGTCCCGGCCCGCAGGGCCGAAGACAGTCAGGCGCCAGCCGTCGTCCGTCTTGACGAAGCACGCGGCGTGCTCGATCGGGCTGCGCATCTGCTCTTCGGCCACGTAGCCGTCCCGGTCCTTGAGGCGGATCTTGACCCACTTCTGCTTCGAGGCGGCATCGCTGTCGTCGACTTCCCAATCCGCAACCGGAACGACGACGTGCGCGAGCGTCAGGAGCGCATTCGCTTTTGCCGACGGGGCGGATTTCACCGGAGCTTCGCGGACGGTGACGACGCCGTTCGCGAGCGGGTCCATGTCCCGCGGCCACTTCCCCAGCAGGTACGGCGCGCACAGCTCGCGCGGCTGGTCGTCGCGCGCGAGCCAGGCGCTGCCCAGGGCCAGCGCAGCCGACAGCTCGCGCCAGAACGTGCTGTCCGGGGCGTCGAGTTGCCACTGCTCGCGGAATTCCTCGACGCCGCGCGGCGAATCGGAGCCGTTGCGCACGCCGCGGTCGATCACGCCCAGCACGTATTCCAGGTCGCGCTTCGCCACCGCGGCGAGGAGTTGCGCCCGAAAACTGATCCAGGTGCCGTCGGATTCCGCCTCGTCGACCGGCGCGAGCCGGCGTTCCTCCTGGGAGTATGACGGCGGGGAGCATAGCGCCGCGGCCAGGAACAGCAGCAGGACGACGAATCGCGGCATCATCTACCCTTGAAGCTGCCTCTGCGCTTCTCGATGAATGCCGTCACGGCCTCGAGGTGGTCGTCGGTCTTCTGCAATGCCCCCTGAAACGAGGCGCAGGCTTCGAGATGCTCGTCGACGCTCTGGAATTGCGCGAGCCTCAGCGTGCGCTTCGCGTAGCGCACGGCGAGCGGCGGCTTGGCGGCGATCTGGGCGCCGATTTCCCGCGCGCGCGGCAACAGCCGCTCGGGCTCGGTCACTTCCAGCAGGATGCCGAGCGCCCTCGCCTCCTCGGCCTTGACGATGCGCCCGGTGAACGTGAGCTCGGCCGCGCGCTGGACGCCGACCACGCGCTGCAGGAACCACGCGCCGCCGTCGCCCGACATGAGGCCGAGGTTGACGAAGGTCTCTCCGAACTGCGCGTTCGTGGAGCCGATGCGGATGTCGCACATGTTGGCGAGATCGAATCCGGCGCCGATCGCCGGACCGTTCACCGCCGCGATGACCGGGACCTCGACCGCCTTCATCGCGCGCGGAATGCGCTGGATGCCGTGCCGGTAGTAGCGTTCCATCTCCGCGGCGGTGGAAGCCATGGCGCGGCTGCGCATGGTCTTGATGTCGCCGCCCGCCGAGAACGCCGACCCGGCGCCGGTCAGGATCAACGCCGAAACCTCCGCGGTGGCATTGACCCATTCGAGCGTGGCGCAAATGTCGTCCACGAGCGCGGTCCCGGTCAACGCGTTGCGCTTGTCGTCGCGCTTGAGCGTGAGCAGGGCGACGCGCCCCTCGAGCTCGAGTGCGGCGTCCCGCAAATCGGGGATGCGGGCCGGATCGCTCATGGAAACCTGCTCAACCATCGCAGCGCGTAATGTTACGCAGCAGCCGGGCGGTAGACAACCTGATATACTCGCCGCGGCGTTTTCAGCGGCACCAGCACGCTTTTCGGGGCACAGCCATGGCGCGCATCGAAATCAAGTCCGAGATCACCGGCACGGTGTGGAAGGTGAAGTCCAAGCCGGGCGACCGGGTCGAGTCCGGCGACACGCTCATCGTGATCGAATCGATGAAAATGGAGATCCCGGTGCTGACCGAGGACCCCGGCACCGTGAAGGAGATCCTGGTGCAGGAAAAGGACCCGGTGGCGGAAGGCCAGGTCGTCGCCGTCCTGGAGGGATGAGGACGGGTTAGGTTTTTTCAAGTTCCCTGATAGCGGCATCGCGCGAATCCAGCACCCGCTGCTCCGCCGCGCGCTGCGCTTCCAGCCCGTCGCCCTCCCGCACCGCTTTCACCAGCCGCTGCCAGTTGCCGGCCGACTGTTGCCGGCGTCCCACCGTCGCGAGGCCGAGACGGGAATAGCGCAGCGTCTGCAGCGCGAGCGACGACAGGATCGCGCGCAACCTGCGGTTCGGTGTCGCGTCGTTCAACAGGCGGTTCAATTCGAAAACGGTCTCGATGTATTCGTCCCCTTCTCCGGGATCGCGCGCCAGCCCCGCGAGCCGCGCGACGTTGTCTTCCAGCATTGGCAGCAGGCGGCCGCGATCCGGGTCCTCGGCGATTTGCCGGTCGCGCAGCCCGTTCAGCGCCGCGCGGATGTCGAAGATCTCGCGCACCTCGGCGATCGAGAGCCGGGTGACCTGCGCGCCGCGCCGCGGGAGTATGGTGACCAGGCCGTCCTTCTCCAGCAGCCGCAGGGCTTCGCGCACGGGGCCGCGCGAGACGCCGAACTCCGCGGACACCGCCTGCTCCATCACGCGCCGGCCCGGCGCGTAGGTGCCGGCGATGATGCGCTCGGAAAGCCGCGCGGCGATCTGCTCGGGCAACGACAGCGTCAGCGGTGCGCCTGGAGACGCGCCGATTGCCTGCCTTGCCAGCCCCGCGCCTGCGGTCATGCGCTGCTCCTGTCCGTCGGGAATCGCTGGGAGCAAGATAGGCTGTGCGTGTAGTATTGTCAACAATCTTATTGACAACAAAATAGATATCCACTAACATAGAGCATAAAGATCAATTAGTTGCGGAATGGCAGGACTTCTGTAAGTAAGGAGCCCATGAGCTGGTCAGCGGAAATCGAGGAGATCCACCGGCGCCGCCGCCTTGCGGAGCAGTGCGGCGGGACGGACGCCGTCGCGCGACACCACGCTGACGGCAAGCTCACCGTACGCGAGCGCATCGGGCATCTGCTCGATCCCGGCAGCTTCCAGGAGGTCGGCAAGCTCGCGGGCCAGGCGCAGTACAACGACAGCGGGCAGCTCACGTCATTCGTGCCCCATCCGTACGTGGCGGGCATCGGCAGGATAGCCGGCCGGCCCGTGGCGGTGGGCGGGGAGGACTACACCATCAAGGGCGGCTCGGGTTCCGGCAGCGGGCGGCGCAAAGGCGGGCAGGGCGGATTCATCGAAGACCTCGCCGCGCGTTATCGCATTCCGCTGGTGAACCTGATCGACGGTGTTGGCGGCAGCGTCGAATCCATCGAGCGGCGCGGCTACAGCACGTTCCCCGGCTCCGGACCGGACGGCTTCGAGCGCTCCGTCGAATTGCTCGGCATCGTGCCGGTGGTGAGCGCCGTGATGGGCGCCGCGGCGGGCGGACCGTCGGGACGCGCGATCCTCTCGCACTGGACCATCATGGTGAAGGGCACCAGCCAGATCTTTGCCGCGGGACCGCCGGTGGTGGAGCGCGCGTACGGAAAGAAGCTCGCGAAGGAAGAACTCGGCGGCGCGCAAATGGCGGTGGACACCGCGGGCACCATCGACAACGCGGCCGAGAACGAGGAAGACTGCCTGCGGCAGATCCGGCGCTTCCTGTCGTACCTGCCGGCCAACGTTTGGGAACTGCCGCCCGAAATCACCTGCGACGACCCCCCGGACCGTCGCGAAGACGCGCTCGCCGATATCGTGCCGCGCGCGCCGCGCCAGCCGTACGACATGCGCAAGCTCATCGCGATGGTGGTGGACCGCGATTCGGTTTTCGAAATTCAGCCGACCTTCGGCCGCGCGGCGATCACGTGCCTCGCGCGGCTTGGCGGCAAAGTGGTGGGCGTGATCGCCTACAACCCGATGCACGGCGGCGTGGTGGACGTGAAAGCCGCGCGCAAGCAGACGCACTTCACCGAGCTGTGCGACACGTTCAACATCCCGCTGGTGTTCCTGGTAGACGTGCCGGGTTTCCAGATCGGGCTGGAATCGGAAGCGGCGGGGATGCTGCGCATCGGCATGCAAGGTCGCTTTCTCAACATGCAGCTCACGGTTCCGGTCTATACGGTGGTGGTGCGCAAGTGCTACGGTATGGCCGGCGGCAGCACCGTGGACCGCGCGGGACTCAATTTCAAGATCGCGTGGCCGTCCGCGGAATGGGGATCCTTGCCGATCGAAGGCGGCGTGAAAGCGGCGTTCCGGCGCGAGATCGATTCCGCGGCAGACCCGGCGCAGCGCGAGCGCGAGATCGAGCAGGAAATCCGTGCCTATGCCTCGCCATTTCGCACCGCCGAGGCGTTCGCGGTGGAGGACCTGATCGACCCGCGCGAGACGCGCCCCTACCTGTGCCGCTTTCTCGAAGCGGCGTGGCCGGGGATGCGGACGCGCCTTGGCCCCAAGGCACGGGCGGGGGTACGGCCATGAGCGCGGGAATGAAGGGATTTGAGGCCCAAAACAGCCGAAAAGTGAGCGCCTACTAACAAGGGCGTTTTCATAGGGAAAATCGCACCAGAACCCGCTCGAAAAAGGAAAGCGATGGCATACGAGACTTTATTGGCGGAATTCGAGGCACGGCGGGCGAAAGCGCTCGCCGGCGGGGGCGCGGAAAAGTACGCAAAGCGGAAGGCCGCCGGCGTGTGGAACGCGCGCGAGCGGATCGCCTACCTGGTGGACGATGACACGTTCATCGAGTCCGGCCTGTTTGGCGCTTCCGGCGTCTATCCGGAGCAGGCCGACGAGACGCAGACCGACGGCAAGCTCGCCGGCTACGCGAAGATCAACGGGCGCGACGTCTGCATCGTCGTCAACGATTTCACGGTGAAGGGCGCCTCCACCAGCGCGACCAACAGCAAGAAGATCGCGCACATGAAGCGCGCTTCCACCGAGCGCGGCATGCCGCTCGTGGTGATCGGCGAATCGACCGGCGCGCGGTTGCCGGACGCGATGGGCTCGCGCGGCATGGGTCAGCTGCTGGGCAACGACATCACGCAATTCCGGCGCCTGCGCGAGACGCCCCTGTGCGCGGCCGCGCTCGGCCCCTCGTTCGGCTCCTCGACCTGGCTCACCTGCCAGGCCGATTTCTCGGTGATGCAGAAAGGCGCGATCGTGGCGGTGTCGAGCCCGCGGCTCGTGTCGATGGCGCTCGGGGAAAAGGTGTCTGCCGATGATCTCGGCGGCTGGCGGCTGCACGCCGAGGTGACGGGCCTCGTGGACCAGGTGGTCGACAAGGAAGAGGAAGTGTTCGATGCGATCAAGCGCTTCCTCTCGTACCTGCCGGGCCATCACCTGGAAGCGCCGCCCGATGCGCCGGTAGCGGCCGGCTCGGGCGCGGACATGGACAAGGTATTCGCGGTACTGCCCGAGAGCCGCACCCAGGTCTACGACATGAAGCGGATCATCCGCGCGGTCGTGGACCAGGACACGCTGTTCGAGATCAAGCCGCGCTTCGGCAAGAGCGCGGTCGTCGGGCTGGCGCGGCTCGGCGGCAGGAGCGTCGGCATCGTCGCCAACAATCCGCTGCATCGCGGCGGCGCGCTCGACGCCGACGCCTGCCGCAAGATCGTGGACTTCCTCGTGCTCTGCGACTCTTTCAACGTCCCGATCGTGCTGCTGGTGGACACCCCGGGATTCCAGATCGGCACCGAGGCCGAGCGTGCGGGCGCGCCGGGCAAGATCATGAACTTCATGAACGCAATGACGCTCCTCACCGTGCCGCGGCTGTCCGTGATCATCCGCAAGAGCTACGGGCGCGCCTACGTGTGCATGGGCGGGGGACGCCATTCGGACGACGTCGCGGCGTGGCCGACCGCGGAGGTGAGCTTCATGAGCCCCGAATTCGCGACCAGGATCGTGCACGGCGTGGGGGCGGGCGAGCCCGGGTTCGAGGAAAAATTCGCGCAGATCCGGAAGGGCGCGGACGTCTGGGGGCTGGCCGAGGTCTACGCGGCGCAGGACGTGATCCGGCCGGAGGACACCCGCGACTATCTCATCCGCATGCTGGAGGTCTACAAGCTGCGCGCGACGAAGGGCGTGGGGCAGCACCTGATGCGGAGCTGGCCCACCAGCTACTGAAATTTCCAATGTTTAACAAGGTGTTAGTGGCCAACCGCGGGGCCGTGGCGTCACGGGTGCTGCGGGCGCTGGGGGAGATGGGCATCCATTCCGTTGCCGTCTATTCCGAAGCCGACGCCGGGGCGCCGTACCTGGAGATGGCGGGCGAGACCTACGCGATCGGCCCCGCGCCGGCGCGCGAGAGCTACCTCAATGTGGATATCTTGCTCGAGGTCGTGCGCAAGTCGCACGCCGACGGGCTGCATCCCGGCTACGGCTTTCTGTCGGAAAACGCGGCCTTCGCGCAGAAAGTGACCCAAGGCGGCGCGCGCTTCATCGGGCCTTCGCCGCGCTGGATCGAGGCCATGGGGCACAAGACGCGCGCGCGCGAGCTGGCCGCAAGCCACGGCATGCCGATGTCGACCGGCTCGGGCGTGCTGTCGGCCGACCGGGACGCCACGCTCGCCGCGGCCCGGGCGATCGGCTTCCCGCTGCTGGTCAAGCCCGCGGGCGGCGGGGGCGGGATCGGCATGCTGCCGGCGCAGGACGAAGCGGGGCTCATCGCCGCGGTGGAGCGCTCGCGCTCGATGGCGGAGCGCGGCTTCGGCAATGCCGAGGTCTATCTCGAGCGGCTGATCGAGCGCCCTCGCCACGTCGAGTTCCAGGTGCTGGGCGACGCGCACGGCGGCGTGGCGCACCTGTTCGAGCGCGATTGCTCGACGCAGCGGCGCAATCAGAAGGTGATCGAGGAGGCGCCGGCGCCGGCGGTGCCGCGCGAGAAGGCCGATGCGATGGCGGAGCGGATCGCCACGATCATGCGCGGGATCGGCTACGACAACATCGGCACGGTGGAGATGCTGCTCGGCGCCGATGGCGCGTTCAGCTTCCTGGAGATGAACACGCGGCTGCAGGTCGAGCACGGCGTGACCGAGGAAGTGACCGGCGTGGACCTGGTGCAGGCGCAGATCCGCTCCGCGGCCGGCGAGCCGCTCGCAGGCATATTGCCGAAGCGCATCGGGATCGCCGGCCACTCGATCCAGGCGCGGGTCTATGCCGAGGACCCGAAGAACTTCTTCCCGTCTCCCGGCCGGCTCAAGGTGTTCCGCCCGCCGCAGGACAAGTCAGTGCGCGTGGAGACCGGCTATGCCGAAGGGCGCGACGTCACGCCGCACTACGACCCCATGATCGCCAAGGTGATCGTCCACGCGCAGACGCGGGACCGGGCCATCGACCGCCTGGTCGAAGCGCTCGAGGCGTTCGACATCCAGGGTCCGAAGGTCAACATCCCGGCGGTGCTGGCGGTGCTGCGCTCGGAGGCGTTTCGCTCCGGGCACGTGCATACCGGGCTCATCGCCGAAGTCCTCGCGCGGAAGCAGGCCGCATGAGCAGCGGAGGTGGCCGCGTGAGCGCCGGCGCCGAACTCATCGCCCGGGCGCGCGCTGCGCGCCGCGCCGCGCTCGACGAGCTCGCGGGCAAAGCGCTCCTGGCGGGCTTCGGCCTGACCGTCCCGAAGTCTCTGTTGATCCAGGGCGCGGCCGAAGCGGCTGCGGCCTGTGAAAAGCTCAAGGCACCTTTGGCGCTGAAGGTCGTCTCGCCCGACATCCTGCACAAGAGCGACGCGGGCGGCGTGAGAGTCGGGCTCAAGAACGCTGGCGAAGTCGAGGAATCCGTGCGCGCGATGATGAAGCTGCCCGCGATCGAGAGCGCGCGCATCGACGGCTTTCTGCTCGAGGAAATGGCGCCGGCAGGGCAGGAGGTCGTGATCGGCGGTCTGAACGACCCGCAGTTCGGGCCGCTCGTGATGGTGGGGCTGGGCGGCGTCTTTGTCGAAGTGCTGGCCGATGTCTCGTTTCGCATTTGCCCGATCACGCGCGTAGACGCCGGTGAAATGCTCGATGAACTCAAGGGAGCCGCGCTGCTTCGCGGTACGCGTGGGCGCAAGCCGGCCTCGCGCGAGGCCATAGTCGACGCGCTGCTCAAGGTCGGCGGCGAGGGCGGCTTGCTGATGACGCATGCGCCGGACATCGCGGAAGCCGACATCAATCCGTTGATCGTTTCGGAGCACGGAGCAGTCGCCGTGGACGCGCGGTTCATACTGACGCGTGTCGCACCATCCACGATCCACGAACCACGAACCACCCGCGAGAGCAGCGACAGCGTGATCGAGCGATTCCGGCCGCTGTTCGAGCCGAAGACCGTTGCCGTGGTCGGCGCCTCGACCAAGGGTGCGGCGCTGCCCAATATCTTCATCCGCCGGATACGGGAGTTCGGCTACGCGGGCGAGGTTTACCCGATCCATCCCACGGCGAAGGAAATCGACGGGCTGCCGGCCTACCGCTCGTTGGGAGACACGCCGCAACCGGTGGACTATGCCTATATCGCCATCGCCGCGGCACAAGTGGCGCCGTTGCTGCTGGAGGCGAGGGGCCGCGTGCGCTTCGCCCAGGTGATCTCGAGCGGATTCGGCGAAGTGGACGAGGGCAGGGAACTGCAGGAAGTGCTGGCGGCCGCCGCGCGTGCCGGCGCCATGCGGTTGATCGGTCCCAACTGCCTCGGGATCTACACGCCACGCGGGCGCGTCACCTTCACCGAGATCGGGCCCGAGGAAGTGGGCACGGTCGGCATCGTTTCGCAGAGCGGCGGCCTCGGCACCGACATCATCCGGCGCGGGCTCGCGCGCGGGCTCAAGTTCTCGGGGCTCATCACCGTCGGCAACTGCGCCGACGTGACGCCCAACGACCTCATCGAGTTCTACTTTGCCGATCCGCAGACGAAGGTGGTCGGCCTCTACATCGAGACCGCGAAGGACGGGCGCAAGCTGTTCGAGCTGCTGCGCGACGCGCGCGCGGCGAAGCCGGTGGTGATCCTCAAGGGCGGCCGCACCGCGCAGGGCCGGGCGGCGGCGGTTTCGCACACCGGCTCGCTCGCGGGCGATGACCGCGCGTGGGTGGCGCTCTCGAGGCAGACCGGCTGCGTGATGGCGGAGACGCTCGATGAGTTCATCGACACGCTGCTCGTGTTTCAGGCGCTGGCGCCGCGGTCGAGCCCGCCGGGGCGGCGGATCGTCCTGTTCGGCAACGGCGGCGGCGCGAGCGTGCTCGCCACCGATTACTTCGCGCGCCTCAACCTCGACGTCCGGCCGTTCGGGCGCGAAACCGTGGAGGCGCTCGCGGCGCTGAAGCTGCCGCCCGGCACCAGCATCACCAACCCGGTGGACGCGCCGGTGGGAACGCTGCAACAGGAGGACGGCCGCGTTGCCGAGAAGATACTGGAGGCGATCTACGCCACCGGCGAGCCGGAGGCGCTGGTGATGCACCTCAATATGTCGGCGTTCGCGGGCCGCACCCGGCCCGAGATCCTCGATAACCTGGTGCAGGCGGCGCTGCGCGTGCAGGCGCGCTACCCCGGGCAGTCGCATTTCGTGCTGGTGCTGCGGTCCGACGGCGAGCCGGTGCTGGAGCAGCGCAAGCGGGATTTCCGCGCCCGGGCTGCCGCGCTCGGCATCCCGGTGTACGATGAGATGGCGAATGCCGGCTGCGCGCTGG
>MERD01000070.1:8997-9567 GCA_001771935.1 Betaproteobacteria bacterium RIFCSPLOWO2_02_FULL_67_26 | reverse complement strand
AGCTCGGCCAGTGCGGCCGCGAATTCATGCACCGGGTTTCGGGCGAGATGCGGATAGGCCACGTGGCCCTGCACGCCCTTCACCACCAGGTTGCCGGAGAGCGAGCCGCGGCGCCCGTTCTTGATCATGTCCCCGAGCCGCTCGACGCAGGTCGGCTCGCCGACGACGCAATAGTCGAGCTTCTCGCCGCGGTCCCTCAGCGCCTCGACCACCCGCACCGTTCCGTCCGCGGCGGGACCTTCCTCGTCCGAGGTGAACAGCACCGCGATGGAGCCCGCGTGCCCCGGGTGCGCGGCCACGAACGATTCAATCGCCGTCACGAATGCGGCAAGCGAGGTCTTCATGTCGGAGGCGCCGCGCCCGTAGAGCGCGCCGTCGCGTATGGCCGGCACGAACGGGTCGCTCGTCCAGTGCTCGAGCGGTCCGGTGGGCACGACGTCGGTGTGGCCGGCGAAGCACAGCAGCGGCGCGGCGCTGCCGCGCCGCGCCCACAGGTTGTCCACGCCGTTCGCGGCGATCCGCTCGCAGCGGAAGCCCAGCGGCTCGAGCCGCGCCGCCATGAGCTCGAGG
>MERD01000070.1:0-8974 GCA_001771935.1 Betaproteobacteria bacterium RIFCSPLOWO2_02_FULL_67_26 | reverse complement strand
CGAGCGCCGCGCGATCAGTTCGCGCGCAAGGTCGAGGGTAGCGCTCATTTCGTGGGTCGCGGGTCGATGGAAGCGTTGCATCTTAGCAGAGCGGGATAAAATATATCGTGACCACGCTGCTCGTATCGCACCAGTTCAACGCCGCGCATGGCGCCAGAATCGCCGGCGCCGGGCCTGGCGCGGAGATCATCGCGCTGCCGCCCGATCCCGCCGGGCGCCTGGCCGACGCCGAGTGCGCGCGCGTCGAGGTCGCGTTTTTCTCCGGGGACGTGTTCCCCGATTTTTCGCGCCAGTTCTTCTCTTCGGTGCGGAAGGCGCCGCAACTCAAATGGCTGCACGTGTTCAATGCCGGGGTGGACCACCCGATCTACACCGAGATGCTGGAGCGCGGCGTGCGGCTCACGACGTCCGCCGGCTCGACCGCGGAGCCGATCGCGCAGACGGCGATCATGGGCCTGCTCGCGCTCGCGCGCGGATTTCCCCGCTGGCTCGCGGCCCAGCGCGCCCGCAAGTGGGACCCGGTGCGTTTCGGGGAGCTGCCGCGGGACCTGCGGGGCCAGACCGCGGTGGTCGTGGGGCTCGGCAAGATCGGCGCCGAGATCGCGCGGCTCGCGCGCGCGCTGGGCCTGAAAGTAATCGGCATACGCCGCAGCCCGCGCAAGGCAGACGACCCGGTGGACGAGCTGCGGCCGCCGGCGGCGCTGCCCGACCTGCTGCCGCAGTGCGACTGGCTCATCGTCGCCTGCCCGCTCACGCCCGGGACGCGGGGGCTGATCGACGCGGCGTCGATCGCCAGGCTGCCCAGGGGGGCGCGCATCATCAACATCGCGCGCGGCGAAATCGTGGTGGAATCGGCGATGATCGAAGCGCTGGAAAGCGGCCGTCTCGCCGGCGCCTACCTGGACGTCTTCGAGACCGAGCCGCTGCCGCCGGAGTCGCCGCTGTGGGACATGAAGAACGTGCTGATCACGCCGCACAATTCCTCCGCCGCCGCGGGAAACGACGAGCGGGTGCTCGAAATATTTCTCGACAACCTCGCCCGCTGGCGGCGCGGCGCGCCGCTGGTGAATGAAATCCAGAGGCAATAGACAGGATTGACAGGATTTACAAGATCGATCCGAATCGATTTAATCTTGTTAATCTTGTGCATCCTGTCGATTGACCGTTAATCGGATCTTGAGGAGGAAAAACATGAACCATCCTGTCCAATGGCTCGCGCTCGCCGCAGCGGTGCTCGCAACCCTGCCCGCGGCCGCCCAGAATTATCCCGTCAGGCCGGTGCGCGTCATCGTGCCCTACGCCGCCGGCGGCAATACCGACATCGTTGCGCGCGCCATCGGCGCGAAGCTCTCCGGCGTCTTCGGCCAGCAGGTCCTGGTGGACAACCGGCCGGGCGCCGGCACCAACATCGGCTCCGAGCTGGTGGCGAAATCCCCGGGCGACGGCTACCTTCTGCTCATGGCCGGCGCCGCCAACGCCATCAACATGAGCCTGTTGGCCCATCCGCCGTACAGCACGCTGCGGGATTTTGCGCCGGTCATCCTGTGCGTGAAGGGCGCCAACGTGCTGTCCATACATCCGTCGGTGCCGGCGCGCAACCTGAAGGAGCTGATCGCGCTCGCCAAGGCGCGCCCCGGCCAGCTCAACTTCGCGTCGGCCGGCATCGGCAGCTCGAACCAGATGGCGGGCGAGCTGCTGAAGATGATGGCCGGGATCAACATCGTGCACATTCCGTACAAGGGCAATACGCCCGCCTTCACCGACGCCGTGGCCGGCCACGTGGAGATGATCTTCAGCGGGATCACCGCGCTGATTCCACACATGCAGTCCGGCCGGCTGCGCGCGATGGCCATCGGCAGCTTCAAGCGTTTCCCCGCGATTCCCGAGGTGCCGACCTTCGACGAATCCGGGTTCAAGGGCTACGAGGCCATCACCTGGTTCGGCCTGCTGGCGCCGGTCAAGACGCCGAACGAGATCGTCGCCCGCTGGAACACCGAGGTCGGGAAGATCCTGGCGAGCGCGGACATCAAGGAGCGCTTCCTGCGCGACGGGCAGGAGCCGATCGCGGGCACCCCGGATGAATTCGGCGGGTTCCTCCGAGCCGAGATCGAAAAATACGCGAAGATCGTCAAGGCGGCGGGCATCAGGCCGCAATAGCGCGCGGTTGGCGCGGCGCCGGGCCGCGCTTGAGATAGAATAGTGCTTCCCGCAGTTCCAACAACTCGAGGAGGAGTCATGAAGGGAATTGTTTGCTTGCTCGGCTCGGCGTTGCTCGCCGCGAGCGCCCACTGCGCCGCGCAGGGGGCGTGGAGCCCGCAGCGCAACATCGAGATCGTCGTCGGCTCGGCCCCCGGCGGCAGCAACGACAAGACCGCCCGCCAGGTGGAGAGAATCCTGATCGAGCAGAAGCTCGTCTCCACCTCGATCTCCGTCGTCAACAAATCAGGCGCCGGCGGCACCCTCGCGTTGAACTACCTTAACCAGCACGCCGGCGACGGGCATTACGTGATCGTCTTCACGCCCTCGATGCTCACCAACCACATCACCGGCCAGAGCAAGGTGAGCTACAAGGACTTCACGCCGATCGCCTCGCTGTTCAGCGACTACATCGTGTTCCCGGTCAACGCCGGGTCGCCGCTCAAGGACGCGAATGACCTGGTCGCGCGCCTGAAGAAGGACCCGCAGTCGGTCTCGGTCGGCTTCGCCACCGCGCTCGGCAGCCACAACCACATCGCGATCGGGCTGCTGATGAAGGCCATCGGCGGCGACCCGCGCGGCCTCAAGGCGGTCGCCTACAAGGGCTCGTCCCTCGCCATCACCAACCTGCTCGGAGGACACATCGATCTCGTCACGACCGCCGCGGGCAACGTCGCGGGGCACGTCCAGTCCGGCAAGCTGCGGGTGCTGGCCGCCGCCGCGCCGAAACGCTTCCCCGGCGTGCTGGCCGACGTCCCGACGTGGAAGGAGCTGGGCGTCAACCTCGTGTTCGGCGGCTGGCGCGCCATCGTGGGGCCCAAGAACATGACGCCGCAGCAGATCGCCTTCTGGGAAGGCGTCCTGAGCAAGGCGACCCAGGCGCCCGAGTGGAAGGAGGGCATCCTCAAGAACTACTGGTTCGACGATTTCGTGACCAGCGCGAAGTTCAAGAACGACATCGACAAGGACTACAACGACATGAAGTCGGTGCTGGTCGATCTCGGGCTCGCCAAATAACAGCCGGGAGGGCGTAAGATCGTGAAATCGGGAGATGGAAAAAGCGGTGTTTCCTCTCTCTCCCGCATTCCCGCCCTCCCGCTCTCACGGTGCCCATGACTGACCTTGTCCTGCTCGAGCGCCCGGCGGAAGGGGTGGTGCTGCTGCGCATCAACCGCCCCGAGGCGCGCAACGCGCTGAACCTCGAGGTCCGGAAGCTGCTGGCGAAGCACCTCGCCGAGCTGGGAGAGGACACGACGACGCGCGCCATCGTGTTGACCGGCAACGAGAAGAGCTTCGCCGCCGGCGCCGACATCAAGGAGATGGCCGGCCTCGGCACCATCGAGGCGCTGCAGCGCGGGGTGCACAAGCTGTGGCGCGCGATCGCCGGCTGTCCCAAGCCGGTCATCGCGGCGGTGAGCGGCTACGCGCTCGGCGGCGGTTGCGAGCTCGCCATGACCTGCGACATCATCGTCGCCGGCGAATCGGCCCGCTTCGGGCAGCCCGAAGTCAACATCGGCATCATTCCCGGCGGCGGCGGCACGCAGCGGCTGACGCGCGCCGTGGGCAAGTACAAGGCGATGAAGTACATCCTGACCGGAGAGATGTTCTCGGCGAATGAAGCCTTCGACATGGGCCTGGTGAGCGAAGTGGTGCCCGATCCCGAGGTGGAAGGGCGAGCGATCGATCTCGCGCGCCAGATCGCCGTCCTGCCGCCGCTCGCCGTCCAGCTCGCCAAGGAGGCGGTGCTCGCCGGGATGGAGGCGCCGCTCTCGAGCGCGCTCGCGCTGGAGGTGAAGTCATCGCAAATCCTGTTCTCCTCCCAGGACCAGAAGGAAGGCATGCGCGCCTTCATCGAGAAGCGCAAGCCCAGGTTCACCGGCCACTGAACCGAGCCGGGAAGTCGAGTTGAGCCCGGAATCCCCTCGCGCGCCCGACGCCGGGCGCGGCATGGCGGTGGCGGCGCTGCTGGCCGGGGCCGCGGCGATCGGCGCCTCCGCCCTGTTCGTGAAGGTGAGCGAGGCCGGGCCGGTCGCGACCGCCTTCTGGCGGGTCGCGCTGGCGCTGCCCGTGTTGTGGGCGTGGTCGGTGATCGGCCAGCGCGGCCATCACCTCGCCAGCTTCGTCGCGGACCGGCGCCTGATGATCGCGGCGGGATTGTTCTTCGCGGGCGACCTCGCGGTGTGGCACTGGTCCATCGTGCTGACTTCGGTCGCGAACGCGACGCTCCTGGCCAACCTCGCGCCGATCTTCGTGGCGCTCGCCGTGTGGTGGCTCTTCGGCAGGCGGCCGAGCGCGATGTTCGTTACGGGGCTGGTCGCCGCGATCGCCGGCGTCTCCGTGCTCATCGGCGGCGACTTTCACGCGGGCGGCAGGGCCGTGCTCGGGGACTTTCTCGGCGTGGTGACCGCGATGTTCTACGCGGCCTACCAGCTCACGGTGACCCGGCTGCGCAGCCGCGCGGCGACCGCCGGCATCATGGCGTGGAGCGGGCTCGTCACCGCCGTCGTGCTGCTGCCGGTCGCGCTCGCCTCCGGCGAGCAGATCCTGCCGTACACGATGACGGGCTGGGTGAAGCTCGCCGGGCTTGCGCTCATCTCGCAAGTGGCGGGCCAGAGCCTGATCGCCTACGCCATGGCGCACCTGCCCGCGACGTTTTCCTCGGTCGGCCTGCTGGCGCAGCCGGTGATCGCCGCGGCGCTGGCCTGGGGCCTGCTCGGTGAAGCCCTCGGCGGGATCGAGATTGCAGGGGGCATCGTCGTGCTGATCGGCATCGCCATCGCGCACCGGGCGGAAGTCGCCCGACGCGCGTGAGAGACGAGTCCGCGTTTCGTCAGTCATCGCGGCCCATCAGCCGTCACGTAACTGGGAGAAAGAAAGATGCCGTATGCTGAGTCGAAGGGCGTGCAGCTCTACTACGAGGAATCGGGCCAGGGCATGCCCATCGTGTTCGTGCACGAGTTCTCCGGCGATTTCCGCAGCTGGGAGGCGCAGATGCGCCATTTCAGCCGCCGTTACCGCTGCGTCGCGTTCAACGCGCGGGGCTACCCGCCATCGGAGGTGCCGGCGGCGGCGGCGCAGTACTCCCACACCCTCGCCACGGACGACATCGCCAACCTGATGCGGCGTCTCGGCATCGGCCGCGCCCACGTCATCGGCTGCTCGATGGGCGCGTACTCCACGCTGCAATTCGGCCTGCGCTACCCGCGCCGGGCGCTCTCGCTCACCGTTGTCGGTGCCGGGGCCGGCTCCAATCCTGCCCGGCGCGCCGAATTTCTCAAGGCGAGCGCGGCCACGGCGCGGCGCTTCGACGAAGGGGGGCTCGCGGCGGCGATGAAGCCTTATCGCACGGCGTCGAACCGGATCCAGCTCGAGAACAAGGACCCGCGGGCGTTTCGCGAGTTCTTCGTGCGCTTCGCCGGGCACTCGGCGCTGGGACACGCAAACACGATACGCGGCGTGCAGATGCGGCGCCCCCCGCTCCAGGGCATGGCGCGCCGATTCGCACAGCTGAAAGTGCCGTTGCTCGTCGTTGTCGGCGACGAGGACGAAAGCTCGCTCGCGACCGGCCTCTTTCTCAAGCGCGCGTGCCCGGCGGCGCGGCTCGCCATCGCTCCCGCGACCGGCCACGTGGTCAACGTCGAGGAGCCGGAGCTGTTCAACCGCATCACCGCGGATTTCCTGAACCTGGTCGACTCCGGGCGCTGGCGGCCGCGCGACCCGCGCTCGTACAATCCATCCACGATGGCTCGAAAAGCATGAGGAAAAATGCCATACGTAAACTCAAACGGCGTGCAACTCTACTATGAAGAGGCCGGACGCGGCTTCCCGATCGTCTTCGTCCACGAGTTCGCGGGCGACCTGCGGAGCTGGGAAGGCCAGATGCGGCACTTCAGCCGCCGCTACCGCTGCATCGCGTTCAACGCGCGCGGCTACCCGCCCTCCGACGTCCCGGAAGCCGTATCGAAGTACTCGCAGGCGATCGCCACCGACGACATCGCCAACGTGATGCGCGATCTCGGCATACGCAAGGCGCACATCGTCGGCTGCTCGATGGGCGGCTACGCCACGCTGCACTTCGGGCTGCGCTACGCCCGCATGGCGCGCTCGCTCACCGTGATCGGCGCGGGCTACGGCTCCGACCCCGACAAGCGCGCGCAATTCCTGCGCGACACCGAGGTGATGGCGCGCCGCTTCGACGAGCTTGGCACCCCCGAGGCGATCACGACCTACCAGATCGGGCCCGCGCGCGTGCAACTGCAGAACAAGGACCCGCGCGGATTCAGGGAATTGTGCGAGGCCTTCGCGGAGCATTCCGCGCTGGGCTCGGCGAACACGCTGCGCGGCGTGCAGGCGCGGCGCACGACGATCTACAGCCTGGCACGCGGGCTCGCCCGCATGAAGGTGCCGACCCACATCATCTCGGGCGACGAGGACAACCAGTGCCTCGATCCGGGCGTCTTCATCAAGCGCGTATGCCCGGTGGCGCGGCTGACGGTGGTGCCCGCGACCGGCCATGCCGTGAACATCGAGGAGCCGGATCTCTTCAACCGCCTGACCGACGATTTCCTGGCGCTGGTGGACTCGGGCCGCTGGCGGCCGCGCGACCCGCGGTCGCTCAACAAGTCCACGATGGCGAAGTCGCGTTAAATCCGGACACTCTGTGCCGGTTTAACTCCGCGCGTTCGAACGGACGAGCGGATCGCCGTTCAACGCTCGGACACAAGTCCAAGCCGCGTCTCTTTCCCGGGGCGACATTGACGGACAGCCGACCTAAACCCGGTATTCCGCCACGACATCCCGTGCGACCGGCGGCTGACCGGCCCCGCCGGCGGAATCGAGCGGGCTTTTCACCCCACGTCCGCCCCTGTTCATGACATGAGTGTAGATCATGGTGGTGCTGACATCCTTGTGCCCCAGTAATTCCTGCACCGTCCTGATGTCGTAACCGCCCCGCAGCAGATGCGTCGCGAACGAGTGCCGAAGCGCATGGCTGCTGACTGGCTTGTAGATGCCGGCCTCTTGAGCCGCGCGCTTCACGGTACGGTGCAGCGTATCGGGATAGATGTGATGGCGGCGGATCACGCCGGTGAAGGAGATTCACCTTGCCCAGGTGCACGTGCAGCGGCTGAATTACCGCTTCCGGCAACATTGTCACGCGATCCTTGCCGCCTTTTCCGTCACGCACGAAAATCTGTTGATAGGAAAAGTCCACGTCTTTCACGCGCAGCATAAGGCACTCGCGCAACCGCAACCCCGCTCCGTATAGCAGGCTTGCCATGAGCCACTTGGTGCCTTCGAGTTGCGCCAGCAGCGCGCGCACCTCGGCCTCGGACAGCACGACCGGCAACCTCACCGGCCGCTTGGCGCGATCGAGCCCATCCAGCCACGGCAGGGCCTGCCCCAGCGCCTCCTTGTAGAGAAACAACAAAGCGGAAAGCGCCTGATTCTGCGTTGCCGACGCAACATGCCGCTCGGAGGCCAGGTGATTGAGAAATGCCGTGACTTCCGCCGCGCCTATTTCGGCGGGATGGCGCTTGCCGGAATGGTAAATAAAGCGCTTTATCCAGTGGACGTAGGTTTCCTCGGTGCGCCGGCTGTAGTGCCTTCGGCGTATGGCCTCGCGGACGCGGTCGAGCAGGCGTGGCTGTGCCGGTAGCGCCGGAAAACTACTATTGGATTCAAATTGTTGACCCATTTTCTACTACCTAACACAGGCCCTATTTGTGCCTATAGCTGGATAACGCCTTGATTTGAGGGAGCGTTGACGTAAGTTGGGGAAAAACCTACCGTGTTAGGTAGTATTTCGTCGAACCATTACAAAGTTAGACGACACCTCGACCACTCATGCTTATCCAATATTTATACTGGGCATTTGTTGTCGTGGCAGGTGCGTACATCGCGTATGTCGGCCGAGAAAGATCTTGGCGAGGGATACTAGCAATCGTGTTGGTAGGCATATTCGCTTTCCTCTTCGGGCTTTCCGGCGGACTCGCTGGAGATTTCTCATCGAGTCGGATACTCAAATTGCTAGTGTTTCACGAGAAATTCATGCCATACCCTAGTGTCTATCCGCCTATTGCTCTTGGTTATGCTCTCGTTCTTGGTGGTCTGTCGATAAGTGTTTACCGCGTTTTCGGAAATCGAAATGCGTCGTCTAACCCATCATTCGAGAAGGACGCCTAACGGCGCCTCTCAATTCAGACGTTAGACGGCAACATATCCACGCGCAGGGCTGATACAAAGATCCCCGCTATGCTCAAACTCCACGTCCTCGACCAGCTCTACCGCCATTCGTCGAACGTGGCCCACGGGGTCGAGGTACCGGCGGGCGCGCGGCTCTTGTTCACCAACGGCCAGGTCGGTACGCGGCCCGACGGCGTCACGCCCGGGACGACGGCGGAGCAGACGGAAGTGGCATTCGAAAGGCTCCGCGCGGTGCTGCGGGCGGCCGGTATGGGTTTCGCCGACGTCGTCCGCTTCGACGTCTATTTCACCGACCGGGCGGACGTGCCAACATTCGTCGCCATCCGCGATCGCGTCATGGGCGGGCACAAGCCGGGCGCGACCCTCATCGTCGTCCAAGGGCTGGCTCGGCCGGAACTGAAGATCGAGATCGAGGCGGTGGCGGCGAAAGTTGATTGACGCCCAGAGACAAAGACAATCCACCTGTTGCCTATGTGTCCAGACCGTACCGATTGCCGTCTAACAGCACGCCGCAGGCCGACGCGCGCATGAGTTCCTCGCTCTGCCAGCACCAATGGGCGCGCGCGGCTGGGCG
>MERD01000069.1:136565-143001 GCA_001771935.1 Betaproteobacteria bacterium RIFCSPLOWO2_02_FULL_67_26 | reverse complement strand
AGAGGTCACCCAGGCCACGGTCACGTTCGTCGAGGGCTGGACATTCCGGCAATTGCGCAAGGCGCTCGACGACCATCCGGCGGTAAAGCATGACACCCGTAATCTGGCCGATGACGAAGTCCTGAAGCAACTCGCCATCGGCGCCCCATCTCCCGAGGGCCTGTTTTTCCCCGATACCTATCACTTCGGCAGCGGCAGCAGCGATATCCGCGTCTTGCGGCGCGCCTACCGTTTGATGCAATCGCATCTCGAGACGCAGTGGGCGGGCCGGGCTTCCGGACTGCCACTGGCGTCGCCGTACGACGCGCTGATACTGGCCTCGATCGTCGAGAAGGAAACCAGCCGGGAGGACGATCGCCCGCTGGTGGCGGCGGTATTCGTCAACCGGTTGCGCAAGGGCATGCTGTTGCAGGCCGACCCGACCGTGATCTACGGCATGGGCGAGGCCTTCGACGGTAATCTGCGCAAGCGCGACCTGGCGACCGATACGCCCTACAACACCTACACCCGCACCGGTCTGCCGCCGACCCCCATCGCCATGCCGGGCCTCGCTTCGCTCACCGTCACGCTGAATCCGCCCCGGAGCGACGTGCTGTACTTCGTGGCCAAGGGCGACGGCTCCTCGCAGTTCTCGCGCACGCTGGGTGAGCACGAGCGCGCCGTGACAAAATACCAGAGGTCGGGACGACGCTGATGCGCGGCAAGTTCATTACTCTGGAAGGCATCGACGGGGCGGGCAAGAGCACCCACCTGCGCTGGATTGCGCGTTTTCTGAAAGGCCGCCGCATCAAGGTGACGGTGACTCGCGAGCCGGGCGGCACGGCTTTCGGGGAGACGCTGCGCCGGCTTCTGCTCGGGGGACGCCAGCGGCTGCACCCTGAGACCGAGACGCTGCTGGTGTTCGCGGCGCGGCGCGAGCACCTGGACAAGGTCATCGCGCCGGCGCTCGGTGCCGGCCGGTGGGTGCTGTGCGACCGCTTTACCGATGCCACTTACGCCTATCAATCGGGCGGCAGCCGCGTGCGCTGGGGCCGGGTCGGCGCCCTCGAGCGATGGGTGCAGCGCGGGCTGCAGCCCGATCTGACGATCCTCTTCGATGTCAGCCTGGCCGTTGCGCGGCGGCGCGCCGGCCGGAAGATCAGGCCTGACCGGTTCGAGCGTGAGCGGGATGCGTATTTCGAGCGCGTCCGCAAGGCTTACTTGAGGCGACACCGTGAAGACCCCCGGCGGGTCCGTGTCATAGAGGCCGGGAGAGGCATGGCCGAAATTCGGAAAGAACTTGAGCCATTGCTCTTGAAGCTTTGTCCATGATGGCTTATCCCTGGCACCAGGCGCACTTCGAGTCACTGCTGGAGCGGAAGCAGCGGCTGCCCCATGCCTTGTTGATGCGCGGAACCCAGGGCATCGGCAAGCTCGCTTTCGCGGAAGCCCTGGGGCGGGCCCTGTTGTGCGAGCGTCCGGATGCAGGCGGACGGGCCTGTGGGCGATGCACGGCTTGCGGGTGGATGGAGCAGGGCAGCCATCCGGATTTCCGGCGCCTGGAACCGGAGGCCCTGGCCGAGCCGCGGGAAGCGGAGCAGGAAAGCGACAAGAAACCCAGCCAGGAGATCAAGGTGGAGCAGGTGCGGGCGATCGCCGGATTCATCAACGTCACGAGCCATCGCGGTGGCGCCAAGGTCGTGCTGATTCATCCGGCGGAAGCCCTCAATATCAACGCCGCCAACGCGCTGCTGAAGAACCTCGAGGAGCCTCCCCCGCGCACCACTTTCCTGCTGGTGGCGCACCGCTGGCACCAGTTGCTGCCGACCGTCAAGAGCCGTTGCCAGCACGTCGCGCTGCCGCCGCCGCCCGCCGGGATGGCGCAAGACTGGCTCGGGCAGCAGGGGCTGCGTGAACCCGGGCTGGCGCTGGCGCAAGCAGGGGGCGCGCCGCTGCTCGCGGTGAGGTTCGATGAGGAATACTGGCGTGAACGGGGGCAATTCCTGAAGGCTATCGCCGGCCCGGAGTTCGATGCCCTGGGCGTTGCGGAGCGGATGCGCGACCAGGAGCCGGCGCTGCTCTTGGGCTGGCTGCAGAAATGGTCGTTCGACCTGGCATTCAGCAAAGTGACGGGAGCCGTGCGTTATAACCCCGATTTCGCCCCCACTATCGCAGCCGTCGCGGCGGGGCTCGATCTGCTGGAGACCCTGCGTTTTCACCGCTACATGGTGAGAATGCAGCGCAGCGTTTCCCATCCCCTGAACGCGCGGCTGTTCCTCGAGCAGCTCTTGCTGACCTATTCCGCGCTGCTGAACCGCCGGTTCGAGCCGCTTGCTGCGTGACCCCTGGACGTTGCATGCTCGTCGATTCGCACTGCCATCTCAATTTTCCTGAGCTTGCCGCGAGGCTCGAAGACGCGCTGGCGTTGATGCGGGAGAACGGCGTCACGCATGCGCTATGCGTGAGCGTCACGCTGGAGGAATTTCCGCAGGTGAGGGCGCTCGCCGAGCGCTATCCCCATATCTACGGATCGGTCGGCGTGCATCCCGACTACCCGGACGTGCCGGTGGTCACGGAAGCGGAGCTGGTCGCGCTCGCGGATCATCCGAAGATCGTGGCGATCGGGGAGACCGGGCTCGATTATTACCGCATCAAGGGCGATTGCGAATGGCAGCGCGAGCGCTTTCGCACCCACATCCGCGCCGCGCGCCGCTGTCGCAAGCCGCTCATCATCCACATGCGGGAGGCCGCGCCGGACACTTTGCGCATCATGGCCGAGGAGAGAGCGGGGGAGGCCGGGGGCGTCATGCATTGCTTCACGGGGAGCTGGGAGGAGGCCCGGGCGGCAATCGAGCTCGGCTTCCACATTTCGTTCTCGGGTATCGTCACCTTCAAGAACGCGCAGGTCTTGCGCGAGGTGGCGCGACAAGTGCCGCTCGACCGGCTTTTGATCGAGACCGATTCCCCGTATCTCGCGCCGGTGCCGTTTCGCGGCAAGAGCAACGAGCCGGGGCTGGTCAAGTACGTGGCCGAAGAGATCGCCCGCCAGCGCAACGTGCCGCTGGAGCAGATTGCGTCGGTGACGAGCGGAAATTTTTTCAGGTTGTTCGACATCAGGGAGGCCGGGCTTCATGGGTAGCGTGGGAAGATGCCTGGTCGGGGCGATGCTCCTGCTGGCAGCCACGCCCGGCCGGACGGGCGTGTATGAGGACATGCTGCACGCCATCAACATTGATGATGAGCGGACGGTCGGTGTATTGTTGAAGAAGGGTGTGGACGTCAACAGCGTCGCGCCGAACGGGGACACGCTGCTGATGCTGGCGGTGCGGCATGGCAAGCCGGAAATGGTGAAAACAGTCCTCGACGCCCGGCCCCGGGTTAACTCGCGCAATGCCTACGGGGAGACGGCGCTGATGCTGGCTGCCTTCAACGGCCGGATCGAAGTGGTGCGCCAGCTGCTGGACCAGGGCGCGGAGATCAACCACCCGGGCTGGACGCCGCTCGTCTATGCCTCGGTTCACAACCGGATCGATGTCGCTCGCTTGCTGCTCAAGCAAGGCGCCCAGATCAATGCCCAGGCAACCAACGGGACCACCGCGCTGATGATGGCCGCCCGTGAGGGACACCTGCAGCTGACGCTGCTGTTGCTCGAGCACGGCGCCGATCTCAACCTCCGGAACGACGACGGACACTCGGCCCTGGCGCTGGCCAAGGCACACGAGCGGGACGATATTGCCCAGTTACTCGCACGGGCCGGGGCAGTCGAATAGAGTTAGGCTATATATATGCGTATAATGTATATTATGTAAAATTACAGTGAGGCTCCGAATCCCATCCCGCAAGCGGTGCCTATCCCCTAGCCCTGGGTAAGCTCCCCCCATGGAATTGCTGAGGATCGTGGAAGCGAGAATCGGCCGGTGGCTGGCCTACGCGGACTATTGCGTGAATGCCGCGGAGCAACTCGCTCGCTGCCAGCCGTTCTGGAACTTCGTGGGGATGGTTCTGGGTTTCGTCTGCCTGATCGCGCTGGGCGGAGTGATCGTCAAGATCATCCGTGACCGGCGTAAGGGAACAGCGGGCTACAGGAGGGCCGCATCCTGATCGCCCCGGCTGAAGCCGGGACAGTAAACGAAGGGTTCAGCAAAGGCTGCCCGGGTTAGGCGCCGGTAGCGGGCTGAAATTGCGTAAGGTCGCGTGTTACCAACAGGCAGCCCGCGGGAGCGCCGCTGGAGTTCCTGAGGAGCAAGAGGGTGGTCCTGGCGTGGAACCGCCCGCCGCCCTTGCGCAAGCGCCAGCCCTCCTCTTCCGCCCGTCCCGAAAACCGCGCCTGCTCGAGCAGACGCTCGGGCTGCCGTCCGAGCAGGTCTTCCTTGACGAAGAATCGCGAGTAGCTCTGTCCCATGATTTCCGGATCGGAGTAGCCGAAGATCCGTTCCGCGCCGGCGTTCCAGTTTCGCACCGACCCGTTGGCGTCGAGCACGCACATCGCATAATCCGCCACGCATTCCGCCGTGAGGCGAAAGCGCTGCTCGCAGAGAAATTGCGCTTCCTTGACCACTTCCAGGCGCCGCACCTCGTCCCGCAGGGCCTGCACCTCCCTGGTGGCGATCTTCAGGCGGTCGACCTGCTCCTTGAGCGAACCGACCATCAGGGCAATCAGCGGGCAGGCAATCGCCACCACCATCATCTGGCGCCAGTCCATCTCGGAGTAACGGAACGGATAAAGCGGGTGCGAGAACAGGACGATGGAGCAGAACAGCACGATGGCCGCGCTCAACATGCCCGCCATGCCGCCGGCGAGATAGGTCGACACTGCCACGGTGAACAGCAGGATCAGCCCGGGGTCGGCAATCGCGCCCAACCGGCGCCACAGGACGGCGACGATCACGATCGATGCCAGCGTGATGAGCCCCGCCGCCAGGTAACGCATCCACCAGTGGCGGGCAGGCTTGCCCAGCATCGAATCAGCAATCCATTGTTCCAGCGTCATTTTCCCGACCCAAGGCGCGGCACCGATCGACGGTTTTTCGACGTAAATCGCGCAGATTCAGACAGTTAACGGGCGCAATACCCGCTTTTGGCCTGTAGAGGATGATTCCCGCAAGAACAGTGCCAAGTGAATCGCGGCGGTACCGTGAAAAACGTCACGGTACAACCGGTTACGGCAATGGGCTCGCTACGCGGATCGGTACGGGGCACGAACGCCGAAACCAGCCTCGCCTGGAACGCTATGAGGTCGTGACGTCGACGATCTCGGTGACCGACAGGCCGGCGATGTCCTTCAGCTTTTCATGGCGGCCGGTGCTCAGGTCGACCAGGTTCGCGACCCGGGAATAGGTGGACTCGACGAATATCGACTGCCCTTCCTGGCCCGGCCGGTGGATCCCGAAACGGATGCGGCTGCGGTCGCCCGCCGGTATCTTGCCTATGAAGTTCTTGGTGGCCCATACGGCCCCGTAGCGCGCGAAATCGGAGAGCCGCGCGGTATGGTTGATCGTCTCACCCAGCACGGCGAATTCAACCGTCGTGGCGGTCTGAAACGTGCCCAGCCACTCCTGTCCCTCGTTGAGGCCGGTATTGAGGTAGAGCTCGTTGGTCCACTTCTTCCGCAACTGCCACGCCTTGCTGAGCTTCGCCATCACCGTTCTCAGTTCCTGGGCGCAGACCACCGCGTTCACGATATAGCTGCAGTCCGGCTGGGGAAAAAAGTAGTAGACCATGCCGTCGCCCACGTGCTTGCCATGGGTGCCGTAATATTTTCGGAACACCGCCCCGGCGCCCGACCAGATCTGGTTGATGAGCTCGAAATACTCCTCGGGCGGCAGCTCCGAGCAGATCTTCACGGAATCCTGGAGGTCGGCCACCAGGACGGCCAGCTCGGTGAGCGTCGGCAGGCGCTTGCTCAGGAGATTGCGGATGACCATATCGCGACGGCTGAGCAGCTGCAGCAGCGCGTTGGCATCGTCCTTGAGCGGCATCAGGATGACGAGGATGCCTTCCCGGAAATGCGCCGCGTAGGCGCAATAGTCCTCGGACCGGCTGCCCCTGGCCTCCTTCAGGCGCATCGGAAACTCGACGATCGGCCCGGCGGCCAGCGGCGCCGTCTCGCCGTAGAGGCGCTCGAGCACCTGCAATTTGGCCGTGGCGATGGGCTGCAGCGGCTGGGTGATGGCCGCAAGCTCCATGCGCTCCTTGGCCAGGGCGATATTGAGGCGCAGCAGCGCATCGCGATTCGCCACGGTAGCGGCGTCCTCCGCCAGAAGCAGCAGGCGGAACACGCTGCGCTCCTCGGTACGCGGCGCGATCTGCGAGAACGCGCCACCCATGACCTGCCGGGCGAGATCGTTGAACCAGACCACCTCGGACTTGTAGTTGACCATGTATGCGGGATGCGGCATCTGGTCCACGGTAACGACCAGCGGCGCATTCCTGGCCGCAACCGCCGGGTGGGAAATGA
>MERD01000069.1:0-136555 GCA_001771935.1 Betaproteobacteria bacterium RIFCSPLOWO2_02_FULL_67_26 | reverse complement strand
GCCGCTCTCTCCGGGGTGCCGGATTCAGCGAGCATCGCGGCGATCTCGTCCATGCTCAGTCCCTCCCCTTTCAGCCTCTGGATGTGCTCGATGCGCGCCAGCGTTTCGTCAGGGAAATAGCCGATCTGGCGCGGGCGATTGCCGCCCCGCACCTGCGGCTGCGCGACCACCGCCTTGGGCAACAGGCCTCGGGCAATGTAGTTGTTGAGCGTTGCCCTGGAAATGCCTGTTTTACTGATTAATTCCTTGCTCGTCAGCATATGTATAACCAGTCTATTTGGACTGTTTATACAGATAGTGAACCAGCCCCTCCCGTAAGTCAAGTTGGGGCTTGCGGGGCCTTGGACGCCCCGCCACGAGGAATGGGGTGGCGGCCTAGATACGCTCGAGGATCGCTGCCATGCCCTGCCCGCCGCCGATGCAGAGACTAACCACGGCGTAGCGTCCACCCGAGCGCTGCAGCTGGCGGGCGGCGGTCAGCGCAAGGCGCGTGCCCGAAGCACCCAGGGGATGCCCGACTGCGATCGCGCCGCCATTGGGATTGACCCGGCTGTCGTCGAACGCGACGCCCAGCCCCTTCAGGCAGGCGAGCACCTGGGCCGCAAAGGCTTCGTTGATCTCGATGACGTCCATGTCCTTGAGCGTGAGGCCGGCCCGCTCCAGCGCCTTCTTGCAGGCGGCCACCGGGCCGATCCCCATGATGTGGGGCGGCACGCCGGCCGCGGCGCTGGCGATCACGCGCACGATCGGCTTCGCGCCGGCCGTATCGCCCGCCTGCTTCGAAGCCAGGATCATGGCCGCTGCGCCGTCGTTCACGCCGGAGGCATTGCCGGCCGTGGTGACGCCCCCATCGTACAGGGTTCGCATCTTGGCCAGCGTCTCGAGGTCGGTGCCCGGGCGCGGGTGCTCGTCATCCGCGACCGGCGGCACCGGCCCCTTGCGGGACGGCGGCAGCTCCACCGGCGCGATCTCGCCGGCGAAAAAGCCCTCGCCCTTGGCGATGGCGTACTTCTGCTGCGAGCGCAGCGCGAATTTGTCGGCATCCTCGCGCTTGATCTCGTACTCGCGTGCCAGGTTGTCCGCGGTTTGCGGCATCTGCTCGTCGCCGAAGCGCTTCACCAGCCTGGGATTCGAAAAGCGCGGTCCGATGGTGCTGTCGTAGAGCCTGACGTCGCGGCCAAAAGCCGATTCCGACCGGCTCATGACCAGCGGCGAACGGCTCATGTTCTCCACGCCCCCGACCAGGAACACGTCGCCCTCTCCGGCGGTTATGGCATGGGCCGCATGCACCACGGCCCCCAATCCGCTCGCGCAGTTGCGCTGGAGCACGGTGCCCGGGGTCTCGACCGGGAGCCCCGCGACGAGCCCGGCGTGACGCGCCACGCACCGGCTGTCCTCGCCGGACTGGTTGGCGCAGCCGACGATGATGTCCTCGATCTGTTCGGGCTTGAACGCGGATTTCTTCATGAGATTGCGGATCGCATCGGCCAGCAGGTCATCGGCCCGCACCTTGGCCAGAACGCCGGCATGGCGGCCGAACGGGGTGCGCAGTCCTTCGTAGATATACGCGTCGAGCATGGTCGTCCTTTCTCAATCCATCAGGGGATTTGCAGTCATCAGGGTTCGGGGGTCAGCAGCGAAACGCCCAACCGGGCACGCCGCGTCAGCCAGATGCTGGGACGATAGCGCGGATCGCCGTAAATACGATACATGCCGGACAGCACCTTGTATACGCGCTCCGGTCCGAGCACATCGCCGAACCGGAACGGTCCATTCGGGTAGTTCAGTCCCAGCGTCACGGCCTTGTCGATGTCGGCGGGCTGCGCGGTGCGGCTCTGCGCGATCGAGCAGCCGATGTTCACGATCATGGCCACGATCCGCTGCGCGATGAAGCCGGGGCTGTCGCGGCAGACCGTGACCGGCACACCGTCGGACGCGAGCAGGCCATGCGCGGCGTCCCGGTACGCGGCATCGGTAATGGGCGTCCCCATGATGGTGCGGCGCTTCACCACCGGGAACAACGTATCCACCGCCATCGTGCGCCGGGGATCTAGGCCCTGCTCCACCGCGCAGTGCGTCGCATCCTCGCCGACCGGGGTCACCAGGATCAGCGCTCCAGGGCTCGGCTTCGCGCCGGGCTCGGGCTGGACTCCGAGCTTCGCGAGCAATTCGAGCAGGACCGTGCGCCCCTGGGGCTCGGCCGGGCTGATCCACACGCGGTCTGGACGCGCCGCGGGCGGCGCAGGTTCCGGCGCCACGATGGGCTTCATCTCGGCATCGTATTCATTGAAGCCGTGCCGGGTCTTGCGTCCCAGCACGCCGGCTTCATAACGGCTGCGCATGATGAGGTTGGGACGGTAGCGCGGCTCCTGGAAGAACTGGTTGTAGATGAGCTCGGAGGCGGGGTGCGTCACGTCGAGGCCGGTCAGATCCATCAGCTCGAACGGCCCCATGCGGAACCCGCCCACGTCCCGCATGACCCGGTCCACGTCCACGAAGCTCGCGATGCCCTCGTACACCAGGTGCGAGGCTTCGAGCGTGAATCCACGGCCCACCTGGTTGACCAGGAAGCCCGGCGCGTCCTTGAGCCGCACCGGCTCGCGCGTCATGCGGCGGCCGATTACCATCAACGCATCGGCGACCCACGGCTCGGTTCGCAGCCCCTCGATCACCTCAACCAGCTTCATGAGCGGCACCGGGTTGAAGAAGTGGAACCCGGCGAAGCGCTGCGGCGTCTTCAGCTTCGACGCAATGGTGGTGACGGAGAGCGAGGAGGTGTTCGTCGCGAGTATGCATTCGGGTGCGACGATGCCTTCCAGTTCCGCAAACAGCTTCTGCTTGGCTTCGAGGTTTTCGACGATGACCTCGATCACCGCGTGGCACGGCTTCATGTCCGCCGGCCCGCCGACGATCCGGATGCGATTGACCGCGCCGGTCGCCTCGTCCCGCGTCATCGAGCCCTTCTCCGCCGCCCGCGCGATCATCCTGGCGATGAAATCGCGCGCCTCCTCCGCGGCACCGGGGCGGGTGTCCGTCATCAGCACCTGCATGCCGCCCGCCGCGGCGACCTGGGCGATGCCCCGCCCCATCGCACCGGTGCCGATGACGCCCACGGTGAGATCGGGGCGGCTTGCGTCAATTGCCATGGATTCCTCCCGGTAATGATGCGTCCGCCACTACGGGTGTCTCCGGCGGGCGCGCCGCCGGTCAGCGGCCCTTGAATTGCGGCTTGCGCTTTTCCATGAATGCCGCCTGCCCTTCCTTGTAGTCCTCGCTCGCGAAGCAGGCGTCCACCATGCGCTGGCACAGCGCAAGGTCGCGCTCCGCGGGATTCTTCATGACCTCGAGCAGCGAGCGCTTGACCGCCGCGACGGTCAGCGGTGCGTTGGCCGAGATGGTGTCGGCGAGGTTCCGCGTCTGGCCTTCGAGTTCCGGGGCGGGGACCAGCCGGTTCACCAGCCCCATCTGCAGCGCTTCCTGCGCCGAAAATTGCCGCGCCGTGAAAAAAATCTCGGCCGCGAATGAAGGGCCGACCAGCGTCGCCAGGCGGTTGATGCCCTCGAACCGGTATCCGAGTCCGAGCTTGGCCGCGGGCACGCCGAAGCGCGCATCGTCGGCCGCGATCCGGAGGTCGCAGCCGACCGCGATCGCCGTGCCGCCCCCGATGCAGTAACCGCGGATCATCGCCAGGGTCGGCTTCGCGCACTCGCGCAGCGCCCGGCCGGCCCTGTCTGCGGCCGCGTTGTATTCCTTGACCGCTTCCGGCCCGGTGCGCTTTTCCTTGAACTGGGATATATCCGCGCCGGCGCTGAAGGCCTTCTCCCCCGCCCCTTTCAGCACGATGACGCGCACGTCCGGGTCGTTGACGTAGGCGTCCAGCACGACCGGCAGCGCCAGCCACATCTCGTACGATGTCGCATTGTGCCGTTCGGGATTGTTGAAGGTGATCCAGCCGATCGCGCCGTCCTTCGTGGCAATCAGCTTGTCCGTGAGCGACTGGAGCGGCGCGGCAGGGTGATTCATCGCTGGGTCCCGTTTCCTGTCAGCGCACGACGAGCACCGGAATCTTGGTGTGCAGCAGGACCTTGGCGGTCTCGCTGCCGAGCAGCAGGCTCGACAGGCCGCGACGCCCGTGCGAAGCCATCAGGATGAGATCGCACTTCTTCCTGCGCGCCGCCGCGATGATCTCCTGGTACGGCAGGTCGCTGGCCACGCTCAAGGTCGCGCATCGCACGCCGCGCGCCCGGGCCTGCCGGGCTATGGCATCGAGCATGCTCTGCGCCCGCGCCCGGCCTTCGTCCTCCAGGCGCTTTTTCAGCGCCGGGTGGAGCGGCGTGATGCCTTCGTCCACCATGAGCTTGAACGCGGGCACGACGTGCAGCGCCGTCAGGCGCGCCCTGACTTTCCGGGCCAATTCGATGCCGCGCTTGACCGCTTTGTTGGACAGCTTGGAACCGTCCGTCGGCAACAGGATATGTTTGAACATGATGGCCTCAGTGCGTCTTGCCCAGGCGATGGGCGGGGATGGGAAGCGCCACGACCTCGATGCCTTCGTCCTTCAGCGCTTCGACTTCGTCATTCGAGGCCGTGCCGCGGATCCGGCGTTCGGGAGACTCGCGGTAGTGAATCTTGCGCGCTTCTTCGGGAAACTCGGCGCCGACGTCCTCGGTATTCTCGACGATGTGCTCGACCAGCTTGGTGAGCAGCTCGCCGCCGACGTTGGCATACTGCTGAGACGTGAGCGCGGTGGACGGGGCGTGCGCCGCGCGCGCCTTTGCGCCGGACCGGATATGGGTGGCGTGCGGCAGGCGCGAAATATTGGCGTTGCCGCACAGCGGGCAGTTCACGAGCTTGCGGCCGACCTGGCGCTCGAAATCCTCGTTCGAGGCGAACCAGCCCTCGAAACGGTGGCTGTTCTCGCACCCAAGATCAAAGACGATCACGGCGACCTCTAACTCCGTCGTTATTCATAGTGGGCGTGGCGTTCATCGTATGTGACAGCACGTCTTGTGCACGGCTCCCGGCCTGTCGCAGATCATGCCACAAAGCAATCGATGGTGCCCGGGGCCGGATTCGAACCGGCACGGCCTTGCGGCCAAGGGATTTTAAGTCCCTAGCGGCTACCAGTTACGCCACCCGGGCGACTTTGGAGGCGGGGGTCGGAATCGAACCGGCGTCCACGGCTTTGCAGGCCGCTGCATGACCACTCTGCCACCCCGCCGCTGAAACTGAAAGGGGACAACGAGGCCACAAACCGCTGAAACGGCCTTCGTCATCCCCGGAAAATTGGAGCGGGAAACGAGTCTCGAACTCGCGACCTCAACCTTGGCAAGGTTGCGCTCTACCAACTGAGCTATTCCCGCGTTTCGTGAGGAAAATTATAGGTCAAGCGCGTACCCGGAGGCAACTAGAGCTGCTTCCACACCTGCGGCAGCGCCACCTTCAGATAGTACGCCATCGAGACCAGGGTCAGCAGCGCGGCCAGGTAGATCAGCCAGGTCCCGACCCGTTGCGGGTCAAAGGCGCCGAGCCGGTCGTGATAGAGGAGCAGCGGAATGGCCAGCATCTGGGAAGTGGTCTTGATCTTGCCGAGAAACGATACCGCAATGCTCTTCGCCTCGCCGATCTGCGCCATCCATTCGCGCAGCGCCGACACCGCGACCTCGCGCCCGATGATGATGAGCGCGATGATGGCGTCGACGCGCTCCAGTTGCACCAGGATGATCAGGGCCGCCGCCACCATCAGCTTGTCGGCAACCGGGTCGAGAAAAGCGCCGAAGGCGGACATCTGGTTCAGCCGGCGCGCGAGCCAGCCGTCAAGCCAGTCGGTGATCGCCGCCACGGTGAAGATGATGGTCGCGACCAGGTTCTGGTTGGCGATGGATACCCAGCTCTTCTCGAAATAGAAGATGCCGACGAACAGCGGAATCAGGAGGATCCGCAGCCAGGTCAGCAGGTTGGGCAGGTTCAACGGCATGGTCGGGAGGCGCTAATGCAGCTCATCATAAATCCTTTCGGCGAGCTCGCGGCTGATGCCTTCCACCTGGGCCAGCTCCTCCACGCTCGCGGCCACCAGGCCGCGCAGGCCGCCAAAGCGGGAGAGCAGGCTGTGCCGGCGCTTCGAGCCTATCCCCGGTATGTTTTCCAGTGTCGAGGTGTTGCGGGTCTTGCCCCGTCGCGCGCGGTGGCCCTGGATCGCGAATCGATGGGCTTCGTCCCGGACTTGCTGGACCAGGTGCAGCCCGGGGTGGTCCGATCCGAGCCGCAATGGGCCGGCGCGCCCGGGAAGGAGCAGTTGTTCCTGTCCGGGACGGCGATCCTCGCCTTTCGCCACGGCCACCAGTGCCACGTCGGTCATGCCGAGCTCCGCGAAGACCTCGGTCGCTACGGCGAGTTGCCCCTTGCCGCCGTCGATGAGCACCAGATCGGGCACCCTGCCCTCGCCCGCGACGATCTTGCGGTAGCGGCGTGTCAGCGCTTCGCGCAGCGCCGCGTAATCGTCTCCCGGAGCGATCGCGCCGGCGTCAATCGGCGACGGGTCGTCCGTATTGACGCGGATGTTGTAGCGCCGGTATTCGGACTTTTGCAGCGCTGACCGGTCATAGACCACGCACGACGCGACCGTGGCTTCACCCAGGGTGTGGCTGACATCGAAGCACTCGATGCGCTGGACGGTCTCAGGAACGTCCAGTGCCTGCTGCAGTGCGCCGAGCCGGCCTGCCTGGGTTGCCTGTTGCGCCAACGCCTGCGACGCGCCGAGCGCGGCGTTGCGTTCCGCCATATCGAGCCACGCCCTGGCTGCGCCACCGGGCTTCACGTCGATCCTGACCTTGTGCCCCGCCCGTTCCGCAAGCGATTGCTCGAGCGCCCGGTTTTTCGTCCGGGCCACGATCCGGGACGGCGGCGCGTGCTGCAGGTAGTGCTGCTGCATGAACGCCTCGATCACCTGTTCAGGGCTGCATTCGTCAGCGTTGCGCGGGAAGAAATTCTTGTCGCCGAGGTGACGGCCGCCGCGGATCATGACCAGGTTCACGCAGACGACTCCGGCCGCGCGCCCGTAGGCGATGACATCGGTGTCGTCGCCCGTGCCGCTCACGAACTGCTTTTCCCGGACGTTGCGCAAGGCGGCGATCCGGTCCCGGAACACTGCGGCTTCCTCGTAGTCCAGGCGCAGGGCGGCGTCGCTCATGCGCGCGGCCAGGCGCTCGATCACCTGGTCCTCCTTCCCCGCCAGGAACAGCGCTGCGGCGCCGACATCCTCCGCATACTCGTGCTCGCCGATCAACCCGACGCAGGGCGCGGTGCAGCGGCGGATCTGGTGCAGCAGGCACGGGCGCGACCGATGGACGAAGACGGTGTCCTCACAGGTGCGGAGGCGGAATACCTTCTGCAGCAACGCGATGCTCTCGCGAACTGCGCCTGCATTGGGAAAGGGACCGAAGTAGTGATGGCGCTTGTCGAGGCCGCCGCGGTGAAAACCGAGGCGCGGGTAACGGTGCCCGGTCAGGACCAGGTACGGATAAGTTTTATCATCTCTAAACAGGATGTTATAGCGTGGAGTTAAAGTCTTTATCAAGTTGCTTTCCAACAACAGCGCTTCGGCTTCGGAACGGGTGACGGTGGCTTCCAGCGCCGCCACCTGCCCCACCATGAGCAGGATGCGCGGCGAGAGGCTCCCCGATTTCTGGAAATACGATGCGACCCGCTTCTTCAGGTCGAGGGCTTTGCCCACGTACAGCACGTCCCCCGCGCCGTTCAGCATGCGATAGACGCCGGGCCGGTGCGGCAGGTTCGAAACGACTGAGGCGGGGTCGAACACTGGTGTAGAATTACGCCCTTTTTTCAGGCAGGGTGGCGACATGGCCAAAGTTCTGGCAACCGAAGTCCGCGCGGGCAACCTGATCGAGTGGGACAAGCGCGTCTGGCGGGTACTCAAGTCGCATCATGTCCACGTCGGGGGCCGCGGCGGCGCCTTCATGCAGGTCGAGATGAAGGACATCGAATCCGGCACCAAGCGCAACGAGCGCATCCGGACCGAGGACAAGATCGAGCGGGCCCACGTCGAGCAGCGCGAGATGCAATACCTCTACAGCGACGGCAGCGGCTACATCTTCATGGACAAGGAATCGTTCGAGCAGCTCACCCTGGCCCCGGAGTTTCTCGAGGGGCAGGCGGGCTACCTGATGCCCAGCACCGACGTACAGGTCAATTTTCACAACGACCGCCCGATCGGCGTGCAGTTGCCGCCTACCGTGATCCTCACGGTGGTGGAAACGGAGCCCAACGTCAGGGGCGGCACCGCGACCGGCTCGTTCAAGCCGGCGAAGACCGACACCGGGCTCACCGTCATGGTGCCGCAGTTCGTGGTGGACGGCGCGCGCATCAAGGTCAACACGGATACCGGCGAGTACATCGAGCGCGCATAGGGTCCGGTCGTCTCCACATTGCATTCAGGACGTCGGGGACCGTGGGCCGGATTTTCCCGGCCATAGCCGGATGACGGCGCTGCGGCGGGCGCCGGCGGCGTCGCGGACCTCGGGCTGCAGGGTGACGTGCCCTATGCCGTAGCGATCGTGCAGCAGCACGCTTGCCGCGGACAGGATCGCGGGCCATTGCTGCAGGTCGTCCAGCTCGATATGCGCCGACAGCGCAACCTGCCCGGGCGTGATGCTCCAGACGTGGAGATCGTGTACGGCCGCGACCCCTGGCACGGCGGCCAGCGCCTTCCCGATGGCACCCAGCTCGATGGCGGGCGGTACGCCCTCCATCAGCACGTGCAGGGTGTCCCGCAGGATCCTCAGGGTGCTCGCCAGGATCAGGGCCGCGATCACGAGCGTAAGTATGGGATCGATGGGCAGCCATCCGGTCGCGTAGATGACGGCCCCCGCAACGAGGGCGGCGAAGGAACTCACCAGATCGCCCATGACGTGCAATAGCGCAGCGCGCGCGTTCAACGTGCGCTCGCCGCGGCTCAGGATCCAGGCCACCACGGCGTTGATCAGCAGGCCGATGAAGGCGATGGCTAGCATCCCGGCCGCGGCGACCGGCTTCGGTTCGTGCAGGCGGAGGACCGCTTCGACGACCAGCACGAGGACGACCGCCAGCATGAGCACGCTGTTGGCGAGCGCCCCGATCACTTCCGCCCGCGCCCAGCCGTAGCTGTGCCGATGGCTGACCGGCTTCCGCGCAAGATACGCGGCGAGCGCGGCCAGCCCCAGGGCCAGCGCATCGGAGAACATATGCCCGGAGTCACCCACCAGAGCGAGCGATCCGGTCCAGAGCCCGCCTGCCAGCTCCACCAGGGCATAGCCGGCGGTGACCGCAAGCGCGGTCATGAACGCGGTTCTGCCCGGCCTGCGCGGCGAGTGGCTGTGGGCGGTCATGAATTGAGCGGCAATTCGCCGTCCCGCTGCCCGATGCCCGCTATCGTGCGCAGGGCGCGCGAATACCGGGCGTCCTCCCGCAGCTTCACCATGCTGCCGGCGCGCGGCCTGCCATGCATGCGCGCGAGGCGCGCCAGGCTCACCGCCGGCGCCGCGAAGGTCAGCTTGCCGAGCAGCTCATCAACCGATGCGGGGTTGTTGCAGACCAGCGCCATATCGCAGCCTGCCGCGAACGCCGCCTCGGCGCGCTCGACCACACCGCCTGCGACGCTCGCGCCTTCCATGCTGAGGTCATCGCTGAATATCACGCCGCCGAATCCGAGCCGCCCGCGCAGCACTTGCTTGAGCCACACCGGCGAAAATCCCGCCGGCCGGTCGTCCACTTTGGGGTAGATCACGTGCGCGGGCATGACGCCGCCCAGGCCGGAATCGATCAGGCGCCGGAATGGCGCCAGGTCGGCCGTGTCTATCTGCTCGTAGGCGCGCTCGTCGACGGGGACTTCGAGATGGGAGTCGCCGCGCACGTACCCATGCCCCGGAAAATGCTTGCCGACACTGCTCATTCCCGCCATCTTGAAGCCCTGCACCAGGGCGCGCGCAAGTTCGGCGACCGCCCGTGGATCGGAGTGGAACGCGCGGTCGCCGATGATGCTGCTGGCGCCGTGATCGATGTCCAGCACCGGCGCCAGGGACAGGTCCACCCCGTGAGCCTGCAGCTCGGATGCCAGCACGAATCCCGTTTCGCTGGCGAGCTGTCGCCCGTGCTGCGGTCCGACATCCCAGGCCCGGCCCAGCTCCCGCATCGGGGGAATCGCCGTGAAACCTTCGCGAAAGCGCTGCACCCTTCCCCCTTCCTGATCCACGGCAATGATGAGCGGGGGGTGGCGCAGCGCGTGGATCTCCGCGGTCAGCCGCACGAGCTGCTCGGGGCTGGAGTAATTCCGGGCGAACAGGATAACGCCTCCCGTCAATGGGTGCGCGAGGCGCCGCCGGTCGTCCGCCGCCAGTTCCGTGCCGGCGATGTCGAGCATGAGCGGGCCGAGCGGCAGGTTCCCCGGTGTCACGGCCCCTCCCCGCCGCGCCGGGCAGGCCTGGCCTTCGCCGCGTTCATGACGCCGCCTCCAGCACCACGCACGCGCAAGCCAGGCTCTGCTCGTCGCTGATGGTCAGGTGATGGCCGACGATGCCGCGGCTCCGCACCAGCTCGTCGAGCAGGGGATGAAACGCGAAACCCGGTTTCCCGGCGGCGTTCTGGACGACGCTGATGCATTGCAGGGTCACGGGGTAACGGAAGCCGGTGCCGATGGCCTTGGAGAAGGCCTCTTTCGCGGCGAAGCGGTTGGCGAGGAACAATACCGGCCGTTTCGTCCGGAGATAGGCCGGCCATTCGAGCGGCGTCAGGACGCGCCGCGCGAAACGCTCGCCGTACTTTCCCGCCAGCCGCGCGATGCGGTGCGGTTCCACGACGTCGATGCCGATGCCGTAGATCATCGCGCGGAGCGGATCAGCGCCTTCATCTCGCGCACGGCCCGTGCCATGCCCACGAATACCGATCTCGCGACGATGGCGTGCCCGATGTTCAGCTCGCGTATCGTCGCGACCGCCGCGATCGGCTTGACGTTCCGGTAGTTGAGACCGTGGCCGGCGTTCACGTGCAGGCCTTTCCCGGTGGCGTACTCGGCCGCGTCGCGGATGCGGTCGAGCGCTTTCCGCCTTCGGACGGGACCACGGGCGTCCGCATAGGCGCCGGTATGCAGCTCGACGACCGGCGCACCGGCGCTCGCGGCGGCATCGATCTGCCTGCGGTTCGCGTCGATGAAGAGCGAGACGCGAATGCCGCTGGCGCCGAGGGCGCGGCAGGCTTTCGCAACGCGCGCAAATTCGCGCGCCACGTCGAGCCCGCCCTCGGTCGTAAGCTCGGCGCGTCGCTCCGGCACCAGGCAGACGTCCTGCGGGCGCACGCGCCGGGCAAAACGGATCATCTCGGGGGTTACCGCCGCTTCCAGGTTCATGCGTGTCCGCAGGCGCCGGCGCAGACTGACGACGTCATGGGCCTGGATGTGGCGGCGGTCTTCGCGCAGGTGCAGCGTGATGTAGTCCGCGCCCGCGTCCTCCGCCTCAAGGGCCGCCCCCACCGGGTCCGGATAGTCCGTTCCGCGCGCCTGGCGCAGGGTCGCGACGTGGTCGATGTTGACGCCGAGCAGGATCATAGATCCTGGAGATCGCGCAGCAACTGCCGGGTGTGCAAGACCTGGCTGCCGAGGTAGTGATTGATGAGCGTGCGCATCAGCGCCTTGCTCTGCTGCTGCGTCGCGGGATTCGTGAAAATGCCGGACTGCATGTCGATCAGCGTCTGGCCCGACAATTCTACGCCGTTTCCCGGCGCCACGCCGGCGCTGACCGGCCCGCGCTCGACGACGTAGACGTAGCGATGCTCGCGCGCGACCGGCTGATCGCAGCCGACGTCCCGGTCCAGTATCACGGCGTAGCCCAGCTCGCGCAGCAAGTCCATCTCGAACCGCCGCAATACCGCGGCCTGATCCACGCCGCCCGCTAGCGCGGCGAGCGTGCCCTCGTAGACGGAAAACAGGTGTTCGTGAGGGTCGTCGCGCGGCGTGAGCTTCAGCAGCAGTTCGTTGAGATAGAAGCCGCAGATCAGCGCCTGGCCCTTGAGCGCGGCAGGGTTGCCCTGCCATTCCGCGCGGGTGAGCGTGCGCAGCTCCCGCTTGCCGCTCCACGACAGCAGCAGGGGCTGGAACGGAAGTAGCGCCCCGCGCAGGGCCGACCTGGGGCGCCGCGCGCCCCGCGCCACCAGCGCCACCCGCCCGTGGTCGCGGGAAAACGCCTCGATGATGAGACTGGTCTCCCGAAACGGGTAGGTATGCAGGACGAACGCCGGCGCCGAATTCATGGTTCAAGCGTCGTATCCGAGCCGCTTGAGCGACGCATCGCTGTCCGCCCAGCCGCGCCTGACCTTGACCCAGACTTCCAGGTACACGCTGCCGCCGAACAGCCGCTCCATGTCCTGCCGCGCCCGCGACGCGATGGTCTTCAGCTTGGCTCCCTGCTTGCCGATCACGATCGGTTTCTGCCCCTCCTTGTCCACCAGGATCGCGGCGTGGATGCGGCGCACGCGGCCGTCCTGCCGGAAGCGCTCGATCTCGACAGTGGTGGAATACGGCAGCTCGTCGCCGAGCAGCCGGAACAGCTGCTCGCGCAACAGCTCCGCCGCCAGGTCGCGCTCGCTGACGGTCGTCAGCGCGTCCGCATCGTGAAGCGGCGGCCCCTCGGGCAGCAGCGCCACGACCTCGTCCAGGAGCGCCGCGATCTGCGAGCCCTTTGCGGCGGATACCGGGACGATGGCTGCAAACGCGTGCCGCCGGGAAAGCTCGTCGATAAAGGGCAGGAGCCGGTCCTTTCCCTGCACGGTATCGGTCTTGTTGATGGCCAGCACCACCGGCACGCCGTGCGGCAACAGCCTGGCCACTGCCTCGTCCCGTACGCCGCATTTCAATGCTTCCACCACCCACACGATGGCGTGCGTTTCCTGCAGGCTGGCCGCGACGCTGCGGTTCATGGCCAGGTTCAACGAAGTCCTGTGCTCGGTCTGGTAACCCGGCGTGTCGACAAACACGATTTGCGCATCGTCGCGTGTCACGATGCCGGTAAGCCGCCGGCGTGTGGTCTGGGGCTTGCTCGAGGTGATGCTGAGTTTGCAGCCGACCAGGCGGTTGAGCAGCGTCGACTTGCCGACGTTCGGGCGCCCGACGATCGCGACGGTTCCGGCGCGGTGCGCGAGTGGCGCCTCAGGCACGGGTTGCAAGCTCATACGCCTGGCGCGCGGCTTCCTGCTCGGCACCGCGCCGGCTGGCGCCCTCCCCCAGCGACCGTATGCCCAGTCCGGGGATGGCGCATTCGACCTGGAACTGCTGATCGTGCGCCTCGCCGCGGGTGGCGACCACGGCGTAGTGCGGCAGGGCAAGCTTGCGCGCCTGCAGGTATTCCTGAAGCAGCGTCTTGGGATCCTTGCCGGACGTGGCCGGATCTATGGTGTCGAGCACATCGCCCAGCAGCGTGCGCACGACCTGGCGCGCCGGCTCGAAGCCGCCGTCGAGAAATGCGGCCCCGATCACGGCCTCGACCGAGTCGGCCAGTATCGAAGGCCGGCGCGCGCCGCCGCTCTTCAGTTCGCCCTCGCCGAGGCGCAAGTGCTCGCCGAAAGCGAAGCGCCGCGCCGCGCTCGCGAGCGAGGGCTGGTGGACGATGTTGGCGCGCAGCCGCGACAGCTCGCCTTCGGTGAGCCGCGGGAATTTTTCGTAGAGTTCGAGCGCGACGACGCAGTTCACCACGCTGTCGCCGAGGAATTCGAGACGCTCGTTGTGGGGGGCGCCGAAACTGCGGTGCGTAAGGGCCCGGCGCAGCAGTTCGGGGTCGGTAAAGCGATAGCCGATGGTTAGATAAAAGCCCTCGAGGTCCATCAGGCGGCAGGATACCGGGCCGTATCGCTAGCGCCTGGAGGTCGGGGAGAAGTCCATGCACGCCCGGATATTGGCGACGACGGGCCGGCACACCGTATATTCGGCGCTGAGCACGATGCCGTCACCCTCCTTGGCGATCACCAGGTCCTTGTAGGTGATGGACGGCATGTCCTCGATCATTGCCCGCTTCGAGAAGGCGTCCTCCACGTCGCGCCGCTGGCCGCTGCGCGCGGCCGGATCGCTGGCGATCGCCTGGAACTGCTTCTTGATCGTGAGGTACTCGACATAGGGCGGCCCGATCCGGAAGCCCAGCAGAGCGACGAATATCAGCACCACCGCGACCATCAGGAAGCCGGACAAGGTCACGCCTCTTTGCCTGTGCATGATTCACCTTTCTCAGTTGATGAACTGTCCGATTCTCTTGAAATTCTCGAAATTCCACCAGATCATGAACGCCTTGCCGACGATGTTGGCTTCCGGCACGAATCCCCAGTAGCGGCTGTCGCTGCTGCTGTCCCGGTTGTCCCCCATGAGGAAGTAATGCTCGGGCGGAACCATGCAGCTGAAACCCGCGTCATTGTAGGCGCAATTGTCGCGGAAGGGAAAGAACCGCACCCCCGACAGATGCACGCTGGGCACCTCCGGTTGCACCAGTATCGCGTGCCGGTGCGATTCCAGCGTCTCGACCAGGCGCTGTGCCGACACGAAATTGAGTCCCGATTCCACGTAATTATACTCGCCGTCCGGCGCCAGCCCGATCTCGCGGTCGTTGATCCAGAGCCGCTTGCCGCGGTAGCTGACGCGGTCGCCCGGCAACCCGATCACGCGCTTGATGTAATCCAGCGAGGGATTCTCGGGGTAGCGGAACACCATGACCTCGCCGCGGCGCGGTGAATTGACGCTCGCGATCTTGAGGTTGATGACCGGCAGCCGGATGCCGTAGGTGTACTTGTTCACGAGTATGAAATCGCCCACCAGCAGCGTCGGCAGCATCGAGCCGGACGGGATCTTGAACGGCTCGACCAGGAACGATCGCAGCAGGAACACCACCAGGATCACCGGGAAGAAGCTCTTCGGGTATTCCACCCACCACGGCTCGGGGCGCTCGCCGCGCCGCCGGCGCAGCCAGTAGTGGTCCAGCAGCCACACGGCGCCGGTCGCAACCAGCAGCAGGAACAGGATCAGCGCGAAGTTCATTTTTCCACTTGCAGGATGGCGAGAAACGCCTCTTGCGGGATCTCGACGCTGCCCACCTGTTTCATGCGCTTCTTGCCGGCTTTCTGCTTTTCCAGCAGCTTTTTCTTGCGCGTGATGTCGCCGCCGTAGCACTTCGCGAGCACGTTCTTCCTCATCGCCTTGACCGTTTCGCGCGCGATGATATGCGAGCCGATCGCGGCCTGCACCGCCACGTCGAACATCTGGCGCGGAATGAGCTCGCGCATCCTGACCGCGAGGTCCCGGCCGCGGTGCTGGGCGTTGTCGCGGTGCACGATCAGCGACAGCGCGTCCACCCGGTCGCCGTTGATCAGGATGTCGAGCCGCACCAGGTCGCCGGCGCGGTATTCCAGGAATTCGTAGTCGAGCGAGGCGTAGCCGCGCGACACCGACTTCAGCTTGTCGAAGAAATCCATCACGACTTCGTTGAGCGGCAGCTCGTAGGTCAGCATGACCGTCCGTCCCAGGTACTGCATGTTGAGCTGGGCCCCGCGCTTCTGGTTGCACAGTGTCAGCACCGGTCCGACGAAATCGTGGGGCACCAGGATCGAGGCCTTGATGACGGGCTCGCGGATCTCCGCGATCCTGCTGGGGTCCGGGAGCTTGGATGGGTTTTCGATCTCGATCACCGTGCCGTCGCGGGCGAGCACCTGGTAGACCACGGTGGGCGCGGTCGTGATCAGGTTCATGCCGTATTCCCGCTCGAGCCGCTCCTGGACGATGTCGAGATGGAGCAGGCCGAGGAAGCCGCAGCGGAACCCGAAGCCGAGCGCCTGCGAGGACTCGGGTTCGTAGCGCAGCGAGGAGTCATTCAAGTGCAGTTTCTCGAGCGCGTCCCGCAGCGCCTCATACTCGCTGGAATCGACGGGATAGAGCCCCGCAAACACCTGCGGCTTGATTTCCTTGAATCCGGGCAAAGGGGCCGCGGCGGGACGCAGGGCCAGCGTCAGGGTGTCCCCGACCTGCGCGGCCTTCAGTTCCTTGATGCCGGCTGTGACATAGCCCACCTCGCCCGCGGAGAGCGCGTCCTTGTTCTTGGCCTTGGGCGTGAACACGCCCACCTGCTCGCACAGGTAAGCCGCGCCGGAAGACATCAGCAGGACGCGGTCCTTGGGCTTGAGCCTGCCGTCCACGACCCGCACCAGCATGACCACGCCGACGTAGTTGTCGAACCAGGAATCGATGATGAGCGCCTTCAAAGGACCCACCGGATCGCCGGACGGCGGCGGGATGCGCGTGATCACGGCCTCCAGGATGTCCGCGACGCCTTCCCCGGTCTTGGCGCTGACGCGCAATGCGTCCCTGGCCGGGATGCCGACGATGTCCTCGATCTCGTTGATCACGCGCTCCGGCTCGGCTTGCGGGAGGTCCATCTTGTTGAGCACCGGGATCACTTCCACGCCCTGCTCCGTGGCGGTGTAGCAGTTGGCCACCGTTTGCGCTTCCACGCCCTGCGAGGCGTCCACCACCAGCAGCGCTCCCTCGCAGGCCGCGAGCGACCGCGACACCTCGTAGGAAAAATCGACGTGGCCGGGCGTGTCGATCAGGTTGAGCAGGTACTGCTGCCCGTCGTGCGCGCGGTATTCGAGCGCCGCGGTCTGCGCCTTGATGGTGATGCCGCGCTCGCGCTCGAGGTCCATCGAGTCGAGGACCTGCTCCTCCATCTCGCGCTCGGCGAGCCCCCCGCAGAGCTGGATGAAGCGGTCGGCGAGCGTCGACTTGCCGTGGTCGATGTGGGCAATGATGGAGAAGTTGCGGATGTGCTGCATGGAAAAGGGCACCCTTCAGTGCCCTTCGCGTAACCTAAAGCATTGCATTTTATCGGAAATTCGAGAGAAACGCAGTAACGCCGGCCAGATCGAGCGCGGTGTGGCACAGTTCCCGCTCGCCGTGCATCAGCACCGGCACCTTTTCGCCGTGCCGCCGCTCCAGTTCCGGGTCGCTGTCGACGTCCACGATGACCAGGTCGAACTGAAAAAGGCCCCGCAAGCGGCGCAGGGCCTCGATCATTTCCTCGCAAAGATGGCAATAATTGCGGCTGTAGACGGTCAACGTCGGCCAGGCGTCAGTTGCCACTCAGCTTCCATCGACGCGGAACGGCACATAGAGCGAATTGGCTCCGCGGCGAATGAGCAGCGCGACGATCCGGCCCTTGTCGAACTGCCCCATCATCTGGTTGAACTGCTCCACCGATTTCACGTCCTGGTTGTTGACGGCGAGGATCACGTCGCCGCGGCGGACGCCGGCCCGCGCCGCCGCGCCCTGCACGTTTTCGACCAGCACGCCGCCCGCGACCTTGAGCTCGCCCTTCTGGGCGTCACTGAGATCGGACAGCGTGAGCCCGTACTGGCCGGGCGACGCGGCCGGCGGTTTGCCACCCCTCCGGCTCTGGCGCGCGCTGCGATCATCCTGCATCTCCGCCACCACCAGCTGCACGTCGCGCGCGCTCTTGTTGCGCCAGACCTGGACGGTTACCCGGGAGCCCGGCCTGGTCGCGCCAACGATGCGCGGCAGGTCTTCCGATGCGCTCACCGCTTTTCCGTCGAAGCGCAGGATGACATCGCCCGCCTCGATGCCGGCCTTGTCCGCCGGCCCGCCCTTCTCCACCGAGTTGACGAGGGCGCCCTGGGGCCTGGACAATCCGAAGCCGTCCGCGAGCTCCCTGGAGACGGGCTGGATCACGACGCCGATCCGTCCGCGCGTGATTCTGCCGGTAGTGCGCAGTTGCTGGGCGATGTCGTTCGCGACGTCGATCGGGATGGCGAACGATAGCCCCATGAAGCCGCCGGTCCGGCTGTAAATCTGCGAATTGACGCCGACCACCTCGCCTCTCAGGTTGAACAGCGGGCCCCCTGAATTGCCGGGATTGACCGCCACGTCGGTCTGGATGAACGGTACGTAATTCTCCTGCGGCAGCGAACGGCCCTTGGCGCTGACGATGCCCGCCGTCACGGTATTCTCGAAACCGAACGGCGAGCCGATCGCCAGCACCCATTCGCCGACCCTGAGCTTGCCGGGATCGCCGAACCGGACCGCCGGCAGGCCCGATGCGTCGATCTTGATGAGGGCGATGTCGGTGCGGCGGTCGGCGCCGATGACCTTGGCCTTGAATTCGCGCTTGTCGGTCAGCTTCACCGTGATCTCGTCGGCGGTGTCGACCACGTGGGCGTTGGTCAGGATGTAGCCGTCCTGGCTGATGATGAACCCGGAGCCGAGCGACTGCGACTGGAACTCGCGCGGACCGGGCTGCGGGATGAAGCGCCGGAAGAACTCGTAGAACGGGTCGTCTTCCTGGAGATTGGGTATCTGCGGCAGCAGCGGATTGCGCACCGATTGCGTGGTGCTGATGTTCACCACCGCCGGCCCCTGTTTTTCCACCAGCTCGGTGAAATCGGGGAGCTGGGCCGCGGCGGCCACGGGCACGATGAGCAACAACGCAAGCAACAGGCGTCTCGGCATAAACGGTCTCAACAATCCTGGATGGGCGAAAAGGGTGCAGCGAAACGCGGCGATCAGCGGCCGGGTGCGCCCCTGAATTCGAGCGAATTGGAGATCTGCATGACGGTGGCCGCGGGCGCCTCGCCGAGCACCGTCACCAGGTGGTCCGCGACCGGGCGCATGAAGATGTTGACGGCCCCCTGGTGCTGCAGGCTCTGTGCGGGACGGCCCTTGGGCATCGGCTCGATGAACACCGACACCGCGGCGAGCCCGTCGGAATAGACGATGTGCGAAACTTTTGCGGCGCGCCCGGCGAAGGACCGCTTGAGCTCGGTGAGCTTTTTGAATCCTGCCGGCTGCCGGGTCAGCACCCAGCCGGTTTCGGCGGGCACCTCCGCGATCGAGAACTGCGAGTGATCGACCTTCCAATCCCGGTTCTTGGCGGCGGCGGCGTAACGCGACCGGACCCGGTCGTGGTTGAAGCTGCCGCCGATTTTCAGCTCGGTGAAGACGAACGACTCGAGCGGCTCGTTCTTCTCGCTGAACGTGCGCGCGCGCAGCGGCAGTCCCGAGCCGACATCCGCGCAGAACTGGTGACCGTAGCGCAGCTTGTCCCTGGGCACCAGCACGATGACCTGGCAATCGAACCCGGCGACCCGGTCCATGCCGGCCAGGCTCACGGCGTAATTGTCGGCGACGCCGGTCAACTGCTCGGGCAGCAGGACCGGGAAGCGCCGCTTGCCGCGCTTCTCGATGATGACGGTCTTGGTATCGGGCAGGTAGCAGGTGACCTCGTCGTTGGTGCGGATCACCTCGCGCGCCGGGCCGTCGAGCGTTTCCATCCTCTCGAATTCCCCGCCGGCGGAATTGACGTAATGGACGATGCGGGAAGTCTCGGTGCGGCCGGCGTGGTTGTAGACGAAGGTGCCGCTGTAATTGAGCTGGCGCGAAGCGCCGGCTATCCTCTTGAGCCAGTCCAGGCCATCCTGCCGCGTGCCGGAGTCGGCGGCAAGGACGGGCGCCGCGAGCCCGAGGATCAGGATCGGCCAGGCGATCTTCACCTTACACGGCACTAGCGTCCCCTGTCCTGCCGGGTGTTCGATACGCTGCGGATGTACGGGGCGAGCCCCTGGATCGCCGTGCTGGGCGAGAACGCCTGATGCGCAAGCAGGAAATCGTTCATTTTGCCTTCGTTCGGAACGCTGGCGATCTGGGCCTGCGTCGAAGGGATTGTTGCGGAAGGCGGGGCGATCGGGGCTTTTGCGAGTTCGGCCTGGGGCGCGAGCGGGTTGTTGACGAAAGCGACCCAGCCGACCAGCGCCACTGCCGACAGGGAGGCGGCTGCCGACAGCGCGTAGGCGGCGACCCGCCTGGCCGCGGCGCGCCGCGGGGCGAGCACGGTCGGCTCGCCGTCGAGCCGCGCGACCAGCCGCTCGCTGAAGCTCGCGGACAACGCGCGCTCGCCGCGCAGTGCATCGCCGATGAGATGAAAAGTATCCCAGTGCTGGAGCAGCTCCTGGTCCTGTTTCAGGCGCGGCCATTGCTCGCGCGCTTGATGCGCTTCCAGCTCGCCATCCATCAATGCCGAAATCTTGTCCATCTCACCATCTCCTGTCCTTCCGGGTGCCCAGCATCGGCCTCAATTTCACCGCAATCGCCTCGCGGGCCCGGAAGATGCGCGACCGGACCGTGCCAATCGGGCAGTTCATTATATTCGCAATGTCCTCGTAGCTCAGTCCCTCGATCTCCCGCAGCGTGATCGCCGTCCTCAGCTCTTCAGGCAGCTCACCCAGGGTTTGGTTCACGGTTTCCGCGATTTGCCGGCTCGCCAGCTCGCTCTCCGGCGTGTTGAGATCGCGCAGCTGGTCGCTGGTCTCGTAGCCTTCCGCCTCCTCGCTGTCTATGTCCGTCGTGGTCGGTGCCCGCCGCCCCATCGCCACCAGGTAGTTCTTGGCGGTGTTGATCCCGATCCGGTACAACCATGTGTAAAACGCGCTGTCGCCGCGGAACGCCGGCAGCGCCCGGTAGGCCTTGATGAAGGCCTCCTGCGTCACGTCTTCCACCTCGGTCGCGTCCCGGATGAAGCGCGAGAGCAGCCGGGCGAGCTTGCGCTGGTACTTGCTGACCAGCAACTCGAACGCTTTCTTGTCGCCGCGTTGCGCGCGCTCGACCAACTGCTGATCGACTTCGCGATCGCTCATCTAACCCGTCCCTGACTTTCTTGTTATCCGAGTCGGGCGGCAGAACCAACCGGACAAAACGGCAAGTATACCCGCCCGAAGCGCGCCTGGATGACATGGAAGCCGATCGCTAATGCAACTGACACGGCCGCCCAAAATTAGTTCATATGGCCCCTGGACCCACCCCTGCACAGGCTGCCAGGCCGGGCGCGGGCGGTCCGCCGCCCGGTGCTGCCGGGGCGTCAGCCGGCAGGCGGTCCGGACTGGCGCAGGCCCGGCGATATCAGCAGGCGATCGAGCGCATCGAAGCCCCATTGGACCGCGAGCGCCATGACCGCCGCCGGGACCGCCCCCGCGAGCAGCAAGGCATGATCGTTGACCGCGAGCCCGGCGACGATGCGTTCGCCGTAGCCGCCCGCCCCGATGAAAGCCGCGATGGTGGCGGTGCCCACGTTGATGACGGCGGAAGTCTTGATGCCGGCGAGAATGGTGCGCGCCGCCAGCGGCAGCTCGATCAGGCGCAACCGCGCCCCCGCCTCGAGCCCCAGCGCCGTCGCCGAGTCCTTCAGGGAACGCGGCACCCCGGAGAGCCCGGTCTCCGTATTGCGCACGATCGGGAGCAGAGAGTACAGGAACAGCGCGATGATGGCCGGCACCGTGCCGATGCGATCGAGCGCCGCGATCAGAAAGGCGAGCAGCGCGAGCGACGGCATCGTCTGCAGCACGCCGGCCCCGCCCAGTATCCAGGCACGGGCCCGCGGCGCGCGGTTTGCCCATATTCCGAGCGGCACGCCCGCCGCAATTCCCAGCCCGAGCGAGGCGAATACCAGCATCAGATGTTGCATCGTCAGCCGCCAGAAATCGGGGCCCAGCAGGGCGGGCAAGAACGACCTCCGTTCGCGCTGCGGCTCCGCGCCGGCCCTGGCGAAGCGGCCCGCAAGGTAGTCGCCGGCGATTTTCGGAAATGACTCGGCCGAGAGTTCCGCCGCTGCATTCATGCGCATCATCTGTTCCGTGCTGATCCCCCCGGCGATGTCCTGCAATGCCTGCCATGACTTCGGGTATCGCGCGGGCCAATCCGCGCGGTACAGGAGCACCGCATCGTATGCGGGGAAAAACCGCCTGTCGTCCTGCAGGACCCGCAGGCGGTAGCGGCTGATCTTGGCGTCGGTCGAGTAGACGTCGATGACGTCGATCTGCGCGCCGGCGAGCGCCTCGTAGGCGAGTCCGTGATCGAGGCCGCGGACCTCCGCGAACGACAGCCGATAGGCCTGCTGCAGGGCCGGCCAGCCGTCCCTGCGATGGAGAAATTCCTGGGACAGCGCCAGCCGCAGCGCCGGATGCCCAGCCAGATCGGAGATGCGTAGGATGCCAAGCGCCCCGGCACGGCTCTCGAGCATCGCCAGCGCGTAGCGGTTGCCGAACCCCAGCGGCACTCCGGCAGCGAGCCCGTGGCGCGCGAGCTCGCGGTTGAGCTCCGCAAGACCCGGCACGCTCTTCAGGCCCAGTAGCTCCAGGGCAACGGTGCCGGTGTACTCCGGATAGACGTCGATTGCGCCGCTCTTCAGCGCGGTGAACAGGATGGCCGTGTTGCCCAGCCCCTGCTGGTGCACGGCGCGGGCCTCACCTGCCGCCTCCACCGTGCGCGTGACGATCTCGGCCAGGATGTAGGACTCGGTGAAGCGCTTGGAGCCCACGTTGACCTCGGGCTGGGCCAGGCCCAGCGCGGGGAGCAGCAACAGGGGGAAGAAGAAGCGCGGCATGGCGGCACCACCGATTCTCACGCAGTATGGCTGAACCCCGGCGGCGCTGGCAAAATACGCTACTGCGCCCGATCCCGCACATGCCTCCGCGCGACTATCCCCTCGAGCCGTTATGGCTGCCGTTCACCGCGAACCGCCAGTTCAAGGCGGCGCCGCGCATCCTGGTTTCCGCCAGGGACATGCATTTCACCACGGAAGACGGCCGCAAGGTGCTCGATGGCACGGCCGGGCTGTGGTGCGTCAATGCCGGTCACTGCCGCCCGCGGATCGTCGAGGCGATCCGGCGCCAGGCGGAAACCCTCGACTATTCTCCGCTATTCCAGATGGGGCATCCCGGGGAATTCCGCGCCGCCGCGCTGGTCGCGCAGCTCGCGCCGGAGGGCCTCGATCACGTGTTCTTCAGTAATTCCGGCTCCGAGGCGGTCGACACGGCGCTGAAAATCGCCCTCGCCTACCATCGCGCGCGCGGCGAGGGGCACCGCAACGTGCTGGTCGGCCGCGACCGCGGCTACCACGGGGTTGGCTTTGGCGGCATTTCGGTCGGCGGGATACCCGCCACCCGCAAGGCCTTCGGCAGCATGCTGCCGCGCGTCGATCACCTTACGCACACGCATGACCTCGCGCACACCGCCTTCAGCCGCGGGCAGCCCGCATGGGGCGCGCATCTCGCGGACGAGCTGGAAACGCGCATCATCGCCCGGCACGACGCGACCAACATCGCGGCGGTGATCGTGGAACCGGTGGCGGGCTCGACCGGCGTGCTGGTGCCCCCGCAAGGCTACCTCGAGCGGCTGCGGGCGATCTGCGACCGGCACGATCTGCTGCTCATCTTCGACGAGGTGATCACCGGTTTCGGCCGGACCGGCCGCGCGTTCGCAGCCCAGACCTTTTCCGTGGCGCCGGACCTGATCACGTTCGCGAAAGGCGTGACCAGCGGCACCGTGCCGCTGGCGGGCGTCGTGGTGCGCCGGGAGATCCACGACACCATCGTGAACAGCGCCCCGCCCGACTCGATCGAATTCTTCCACGGCTACACCTATTCCGGCCACCCTCTCGCCACGGCGGCGGCGGAGGCGACGCTCGCGGTCTATCACGAGGAAGCCCTGTTCGAGCGCGCGCGGGAACTCGCGCCCTATTTCGAGGATGCCGTGCACGCTCTGAAGGGCGTGGGCCCCGTGATCGATGTGCGGAATTACGGATTGATGGCGGGGATCGAGCTCGAGCCGTTGCCCGGCAAGCCGGGAGCGCGCGGCTACGCGGTATTCCTGAAGTGCTACGAGCGCGGCGTCATGGTCCGCGTCACGGGCGACATCGTCGCGCTGTCGCCCCCGCTGATCATCAGCAAGGGCCAGATCGACGAGCTCGTCGGAACGCTGGGCACGGCGGTGCGCGAGGCAGCAACGCCGGCCCGTGCCTAGACGCGCGGCATCTTGCGGTCGCCGGTGGCCACCAGGCAGTGGTCGACCCACCCGGCGGTGAGCTTTTCCTGCACCGAATTCTGACGCAGCCGGGCATCGAGCGCCGGCCAGTCCACCCGCTCCAGCGGCTGGTCCTGGTTGAAGCAGGAGAACACGTAGCTCACGTGACCGGTGCCCGGGTCCACCTGCGGCTGGAGGCACTGCGCGCAGATCTCCTTCATCATGCATTGCATGGGTGAATTGATCGAGCCGATGCCGCGGTGCCCCGGCTTGAGGTAGGGCTTGAGCAGCTCCTGCCGCGCGTGCGCCACCGCGGCCATCATCCCGTCCGACCCGATCGCGATGACCCGGTCCGCGGCATTGAACGGGATCGGCTGCACGCCGAGCGCGCCGCTGGCGTAGGCGTGCATCCCCTGCACGATGTTGCCGACGAAGGTCTTGTCCTGCGGGCGGTCGGGCGTGAACCCCGGTTCCTCGTCACAGCACCACACCACGACGTCGGAGGCCGCCTCGATCTCCGCGACCTTGTAGCGGTCCATCATGTGCTTGTAGCCGGCGAAGTACAGCACCCGGTTGCCGGCGCGGCGCATGGCCTGGCCGATCGAGAACAGCACCGCGTTGCCCAGCCCGCCGCCGGCGAGCACCACCGTCTCATTGGCCGGTATCTCGGTGGGGGTGCCGGTCGGCCCCATCACTACCACCGGTTGGCCGGGCTTGAGCAGCGCGCACAGGTCGGAGGAACCGCCCATTTCGAGCGTGATCAGCGAGATGAGCCCGCGCCCGGGATCCACCCAGGCACCGGTCAGCGCGAGGCCTTCCATCGTGAGGCGCGTGCCATTGGCAAGCGCCGCCAGCGTCTCGAAATTCTGCAGCCGGTAGAACTGCCCCGGCCGGAAGCGGCGCGCCGCGAACGGCGCCCGCACCACGATTTCCACGATGAGCGGGGTCAGGCGCGCCACCTCGTGCACGGTCGCGCGCAGCCCGTCGTTGAGGCGCGCGGCGAATTCCCCGTCGGACAGGCGCGATGCCGGTTCCACCGTCTCCAGCACGCGCGACACGGCCGGATAGCCCTGCTTGGCGCTGCCGATCGCTTTCACCACGTTGCCGAAGTAGGACGGATGGACGTCGCCGAAGGCGCTCATGAAGCGGCCGTCGCCGCGGCGCGACAACAGGACGCGCGGGACCGCGGGCTTGGAAATCGCCGGTTCCGGCGCCGCGGGATGACCCGATTCGTCGCACGCCTGAAAGTACCGGCCGTCGAGCCCGAAATGCGACGCATCCTCGCGCGCCAGCACGGTGTTCGGCTGGGTGCCGGCGGCGATCAGTATCGACCTGGCCGGCAACTCAACGTGTTTCGTGCCGGTCCATTTTCCGCCGTCGCCGCGTTGCTGCGCCAGGACGCGCAACGCGCGCGCGTGGCCCCAGGCATCCACTTCGATGGCGAGCGGCGTCAGGCCCTCCGCAAAGCGGATGCCCTCCTCCAGCGCTTTCTGCACTTCTTCGTGGTTCAGCATATACGACGGGCTGTCGATCAGCCGCTTGCGGTACGCGATGGTGACCCCGCCCCACGCATCGAGCAGCTCGAGCAGGCGCGGCTCGCGATCCTCCGCTTCCGCGCGCATGCGTTCCGAGCGCAGGGCGCGTCCGTGGGCGAGGAACTCGTCGGCGATCAGGCGCTCCTCCTCGGTCCAGGCGATCCGCGCGGCGGCCTCGCCGTGCTCGCGCGCCAGCCGCTCGTAGCGGCTCAGGAATTTCTCGACCTGCAGGGGGTAGTAGGCCAGGGACTCGGTGGCGGTGTCGATGGCCGTCAGGCCGCCGCCCACCACGACCACGGGCAGCCGCAACTGCATGTTGGCGAGCGAATCGGTCTTGGCCGCCCCCGTCAGCTGGAGGGCCATCAGGAAATCCGAAGCCGTGCGCACCCCGCGCGCGAGGCCGTTGGGCAGGTCGAGGACCGTCGGCTTGCCGGCCCCGATGGCAAGGGCGACGTGGTCGAAACCGAGCTCGAAGGCATCATCCGCCGTCAACGTGCCGCCGAAGCGCACGCCCCCGAACAGGGCGAACTCGCCCCTGCGCTCCAGCAGCAGGCGGATCACCTTGAGGAAGTTCTTGTCCCAGCGCACGGTGATGCCGTACTCGGCCACGCCGCCAAATCCCGCCATGACGCGGGCGTCCAGCGCCTCGTACAGCTCCTCCTTGATGTTGCGGACCGGCCGGAACGGCACGCGCGAGCCGCTGGCGGTGACGCCGGACAGCTCCGCGGGCAGCGGCTCGATCTTGAGCCCGTCGATGCCGGCCACCGTGTGCCCGTCGTTCATCAGGTAATGCGCCAGCGCGATTCCCGCCGGGCCCATGCCGGCGATCAGCACGCGCTTGCCGGTGGCCGGCCGCGGCCAGGGCGTCCGCAGGTTGAGCGGGTTCCAGCGCGTGAGCAGCGAATAGATCTCGAAGCCCCACGGCAGCTCCAGCACGTCCTTCAACGTGCGCGTTTCGGCCTGGGGAATATTGACCGGCTCCTGCTTCTGGTAGATGCAGGATTTCATGCAGTCGTTGCAGATGCGGTGACCGGTCGCCGCGACCATCGGGTTGTCGACGACGATGATGGCGAGCGCGCCGAGCGCGTTGCCCGCCGCCTTGGCTTGCTGGAATTCGGAGATTTTCTCGTCGAGCGGACAACCCGCCAGTGTCACGCCGAACGGGCTCTTCCGGAACGCGGCCGCGCCCCGCCCCGCGGCGCCTTTCTCCATCAGGCCCTTCGAGCAGGAATCCTTGCCTTGCTCGTGGCACCAGATGCAGTAATTCGCCTCGTCCAGCGCGCCCACGAGGTCGGTGCCGGGGTCGGTCAGCCCGAAACCCTCGCGACGGCGGCGGTGCGCGCCGTCCACGCGGTGGCTCTTGAAACCGCCGGACGCATCGGTCACCACGGGTATGAGGCGCTGGGGATCGAGCTTGGCAGGCGCCTTGAACAGCACGCCCGGCCGATGTCGCTTCCTGCCCTCGCTGGAGTAAGCGGCCCACGCTGCGTAACGCAGCGCCTTGTCGAGTTGCGCCGCGTTTCCCGCTTCGTCCTGCTGCCAGCGCGTGACGTGACGCGCGAAGGCGAGCTCGCTGAAAGACTCGCCGAACTCCCGTTCCAGCTCGACCCGGAGCGCCGGCCCGTCGATACCCTGCGCGTCCCGCGGCTTGATGCCGTGCATGGCCTTGCGCTGGACGAACTGCCGCTTGACGGCGTGCAGCGGTGCCAGATCGTGATGTCTTGTGGCAAGCGCCAGGACCTCCGCCTCGATGCCGAACAGGCGGGCGATGAACCGCTCGAGGTGCGGCGCCAGCGCGAGCAGCAGTTCGGATTCCTGCTTGGGCGCCAGCGCCGACGGCTCCGCGCGGGCGCGCACCAGCCGTTCACGGAGCGCTTCGTCGGCGCGGCCCATCCCCGCGAGGAATTCGCGGTCGAGCGCCAGCAATCCCTCGCGGCGATACAGGTCGCCGAAGGCGAGCCCCGAGGCGGTGACGGGAATGGTGTCCGCTGCCAATGTTCGAGCCGGTCCGGATGAAAACAGAAAATTATATCAACCGGTTGCGCGCCGGCTCATAACCGCGACTTCTATTCATATGCGGCGCCCGCGACAGCGCCGGGCCCGCAGGGTCCTGTGCAATAATGGAGGCGGCGCGATGCTCAACGTTCACATGACCCAGGGGAAACGCCTCCTGCTGTGGCTGATACTCGCCACGCTGGCCGCCCTCGTCGCCTATCTGGCGTTTCGCGGTTACCTCAGTCCGGATCTGCTGCTGAATTTCTCGAACAGCTTTTCGTGCTGAGTCCCGCCGGGCGTCATGCCGGCCGCAACTCGACGCTGCGTTCAGCGGCACGGACCGTGTTGACAATGGCCATGGCGACGGTCATCGGCCCGACGCCGCCCGGCACCGGCGTGACCCACCCGGCGACTTTGCGCACCGCCTCGAAATCGACGTCGCCGGCGAGCTTTCCGTCCGGCAGCCGGTTGATGCCGACGTCGATCACCGCCGCGCCGGGCTTCACCATGTCCCCGGTAATGAGCCGCGCCCGGCCGACGGCAGCCACCAGCACGTCGGCGCGCCGCGTATGGTCCGCGAGGTCCCGCGTGCGGCTGTGGCAGATCGTCACGGTTGCGCCGCGCGCCATCAGCATCAGCGCCATCGGCTTGCCGACGATGGCGCTGCGCCCGACCACCACCGCGTCCCGGCCGTCCAGGACCACGCCGGCGCGCTCCAGCAAGGCGATCACGCCGGCCGGTGTGCAGGGCTCGTATGCCGCCCGCCCGGTGACGAGCGCTCCGAGGCTCGCCCAGGTGAGACCGTCGACATCCTTTTCCGGGGCGAGGTTCTGCATGATGCGCTCGGCGTCGAGATGGGGCGGCAACGGCAGCTGCAGCAAAATGCCGTGCACCTGCGCGTCGCGATTGAGGCTCTCCAACGTCGCGAGCACGGCGGACGCCGGGGCGTCGGCCGGCAAGCCGTGAACCTCGGAACGGACACCGGTCTCGTCGCAGGCCCGCACCTTGTTGCGGAGATAAATCTTCGAGGCGGGATTGTCGCCCACCATGATCGCGGCGAGGCCGGGACGGACGTTCGATCCGGCGAGCGCCGCAACGCGGGCCCTGAGCCGGGCATGGACTTCGCGCGCGGCGGCTACCCCGTCGATGACCGTGGCGGGGCCTGCTCCCCGTGACGCGCTCATGTCAGGGCCGCGCGGGCCCGGGAACGCGGGCGGGCGGCGCAACGTCGAGCACCTGGTAAAAAATCTCGTCCTGCCGGATCATGCCGAACTCGCTGCGCGCCCGCTCCTCGACCGCTTCCAGCCCCACCTTGAGATCGCGCACTTCGGCCTCGAGCGCGTTATTGCGGGCCTGCAGCTGGCGGTTGGTTTCGCGCTGCGCGCGGATCTGCTGGTCCACTTCCCAGACCCGCAGCCAGCTGCCCTTGCCGAGCCACAGCGGATACTGGATCAGGGCTATGAGCGTCGCGAGCGTCAGGGTCAGCACCTTCACGCCTCACACCTCTCGCCTCACTTCAGTTGATAGAACGCCCCGCGACCCGGATAGCTGGCTGTTTCCCCCAGGTCTTCCTCGATGCGGAGGAGCTGGTTGTACTTGGCGAGACGGTCCGAACGGGACAACGCCCCGGCCTTGATCTGCAGCACGTTGGACGCGACCGCGATGTCCGCGATCGTGGTGTCCTCCGTTTCGCCCGAGCGGTGCGACACGACGCAGGTATAAGCGGCGCGGCGCGCCATCTCGATCGCCGCGAAGGTCTCGGTCAGGGTCCCGATCTGGTTGACCTTGATCAGGATCGAGTTGGCGACGCCCTTGTCGATCCCCTGCTTGAGGAAACGGGTATTGGTGACGAAGAGATCGTCTCCGACCAGCTGCACCTTCCGGCCGAGGCGCCGCGTGAGCAGCTTCCAGCCATCCCAGTCGTCCTCCGCCATCCCGTCCTCGATGCTGATGATGGGGTACTTCTCCACCCAGCCGTTGAGGAAGTCCACGAACTGCTCCGCGGTCATGGACAGCCCCTCCGCCGCGAGCGTGTACTCGCCGTCCTCGTAGAACGCGGAGCTCGCGCAGTCCAGCGCGAGCGCCACCTGCTCGCCCGGCTGGTAGCCAGCGCCCTCGATCGCCTCCAGTATCGTCTTGATCGCGGCCTCGTGCCGCGGCAGGCGCGGCGCGAAGCCGCCTTCGTCGCCCACGGCGGTCGACAGCCCGCGGTCCGTGAGCAGTTTCTTCAGCGCGTGGAATACCTCGGCGCCGCAGCGCAGCGCTTCCCGGAACGAGGAAAAGCCAACCGGGACGATCATGAATTCCTGCATGTCGAGACTGTTGTCGGCGTGCGCGCCGCCGTTGATCACGTTCATCATCGGCACCGGCATGGCCAGCGGGCCCGCCCCGCCCAGGTAGCGGTGCAGCGGCAGGCCCGATTCCTCGGCCGCCGCCTTGGCCACGGCCAGCGACACGGCCAGGATCGCATTGGCGCCGAGGCGCGACTTGTTCTCGGTGCCGTCCAGGTCGTTCAGCGCCTTGTCCACGAAGCTCTGCTCGGTGGCGTCCACGCCGATGACGGCCTCGCAGATCTCGGTGTTGATGTGCTCCACCGCTTTCAGCACGCCCTTGCCGCCGTAGCGCCCGGCGTCCCCGTCGCGCAGTTCGATGGCCTCGCGGCTGCCGGTGGAGGCGCCCGACGGCACGGCCGCGCGCCCCAGCACGCCGGACTCCAGCAGGACGTCCGCTTCCACGGTCGGGTTTCCGCGCGAGTCCAGTATCTCCCTCGCAATCACGTCGACGATCGCACTCATTGTTGTTCCTACCGGTGGTTGACGATCTATAGCAATGTCTCGGCGAAACCGCGGCTCTTTACCATGGCATCCAGCGCCTTCAACGTTTCGAGCAGCGGCTGCATGAGCTTCAACGGCCAGGCGTTGGGGCCATCGGATAGCGCTTTCTCGGGCTGGGGATGCGTTTCCATGAACAACCCCGCTATGCCGCTCGCCACCGCCGCCCGCGCCAGCACCGGCACGTATTCACGCTGGCCGCCGCTCGAGGCGCCCTGCCCGCCGGGCAACTGGACCGAATGCGTGGCATCGAATACCACCGGGCAGCCGGTTTCGCGCAGGATCATGAGCGAGCGCATGTCGGACACGAGATTGTTGTAGCCAAACGACACGCCACGCTCGCAGACCAGTATGTTGTCGCGCTTGCTGGCCGATTTCGCCTTGTCCACCACGTTTTTCATGTCGCCAGGCGCGAGGAACTGCCCTTTCTTGATATTGACGGGCTTGCCGGTAGCGGCGACTGCGCAGATGAAATCGGTCTGCCGGCAGAGGAAAGCGGGCGTTTGCAGCACGTCCACGGCGGCGGCGGCGGCGGCAATGTCTGCAATCTCGTGAACATCCGTCAGTACCGGCACGCCCACCTTCCTCCTGACCTCATCCAGAATATCAAGACCTTTGTCCATCCCCATGCCACGAAAGGATTTAATCGATGTCCGATTGGCTTTATCATAGGACGACTTGTAGATGAAATGCAGGCCGAGACGCTGGCAGATTTCCTTGAGTTCGCCAGCGGTATCGAGCGCGAGCTCCCGGGACTCGACCACGCACGGTCCGGCGATGAGAAAGAGCGGCTCGCTCAGCCCGGCCTTGAAGCCGCACAGCTCGATGACAGCGCCGGAGGGTGGTGTGCCGTGCTGCGGCGCCGGGTGCGAGCGTCGCTGGCGGGAGGTCACGGCGCGGCCTCTCAAGCGATACTTTTCAGCCGCCCGGGATCTCCCGACCTGCCGGCTTCGGGCCGGGCCTGGGTCAAGGCCGCCTGCACGAATGCCTTGAACAACGGGTGGCCCTGGCGCGGTGTCGAAGTGAACTCGGGATGAAACTGGCAGCCGACGAACCAGGGGTGCCCCGGCAACTCCATCATCTCGCACAGGTCGCCCGTCGCCGACGTCCCGCTCACCTTCAGCCCCGCCACCTTGAGCCGGGGCAGATAATGATTGTTCACCTCGTAACGGTGGCGATGGCGCTCCATGATGCGATCCTGTGCGTAGACGCGGCGCACGATGGAATCGGCCTCGAGCACGCATTCCTGCCCGCCGAGGCGCATGGTGCCGCCCATATCGGACTTGGCGTCGCGCCGCTCGATGCGGCCGTCCCGGTCCTGCCATTCGGTGATCAGGGCGATCACGGGGTGCGGGGTGTCCGGGTCGAACTCCGTGCTGTGGGCGCCGGCCAGTCCCGCCATGTTGCGGGCATATTCGATCACCGCGAGCTGCATGCCGAGGCAGATGCCGAGGTACGGCACGCTGTTCTCGCGTGCATAGCGGATCGCCTTGATCTTGCCTTCGACCCCGCGCTTGCCGAAGCCGCCCGGAACCAGGATCGCGTCCATGTTGCTGAGGCACCCGGTGCCGTTCTTCTCGATGTTCTCCGAATCCATGTAGTGGATCTTGACCCGGGCGCCGGTATGTATGCCGGCATGGATCAACGCCTCGGTCAGCGACTTGTACGATTCGGTCAGGTCCACGTACTTGCCGACCAGGGCGATGTTGGCGGTGCGCTGCGGGTTTTCCAGCGCGTGGACCAGCCGCTCCCAGCTCGAAAGATTGGCCGGACCCGGGTCGAGTCCCAGGATGCGGCAGACTATGTCGTCCAGGTTCTGGGCATGCAGCAACGTCGGAATGCGGTAGATACTGTCCACGTCCACCGCCGAGATCACCGCTTCGACAGCGACATTGGTGAAGAGCGCGATCTTGCGCCGCTCGTCGTCCGGAAGCCGCCGGTCGGCGCGGCACAGGAGCACGTCCGGCTGGATACCGATCTCGCGCAGCTCCTTGACCGAATGCTGGGTGGGCTTGGTCTTGATCTCCCCCGCCGCCGCCACGTACGGTACGAGCGTCAGATGGATGAAGCAGGTGTTGCCGCGCCCGAGCTCGATCGCCATCTGGCGGATCGCCTCCAGGAACGGCAGCGACTCGATATCGCCGACGGTGCCGCCGATCTCGACGATCGCCACCTCGGCCTCTCCCGCCCCGCGGCGGATAAAAAGCTTGATTTCGTCGGTGATATGGGGAATCACCTGCACCGTGCCGCCCAGGTAGTCGCCGCGGCGCTCCTTCTTGATTACGCTCTCATAGATCTGGCCGGTGGTGAAATTGTTGCGCTTCGACATCTTGGCGTGGAGGAAGCGCTCGTAGTGGCCGAGATCGAGGTCGGTTTCCGCGCCGTCCTCGGTGACGAAGACTTCGCCGTGCTGGAACGGGCTCATGGTTCCCGGATCCACGTTGAGATAGGGGTCCAGCTTGACCATCGAGATCTTGAGGCCGCGCGATTCGAGGATGGCGGCCAGCGAGGCGGCGGCGATGCCTTTGCCCAGAGAGGAAACCACCCCACCCGTGACAAAGATATATTTAGTCGTCATCGCATAAGCCAGCGGTTTCGTTATTTTATCGAAAAACGTCGCCGCGGCCAACGCATTCTTGTATTTGCTCAACCCTTCGGCGCGTTTGCGGCCTCGCGCGCCAGGTAGAGCCAGGTCTCCACCACGGTGTCGGGGTTGAGGGAAAGGCTCTCGATGCCCTCGTCCATCAGCCATTTCGCGAGGTCCGGGTGGTCGGACGGACCCTGGCCGCAGATGCCGACGTACTTTCCGGCCTTGCGGCAGGCAGCGATGGCCAGATGCAGCATCTGCTTCACGGCCGGATCGCGCTCGTCGAACTGCTCGGCGATGACGGCCGAATCACGGTCCAGGCCGAGCGTGAGCTGCGTCAGGTCGTTCGACCCGATCGAGAATCCGTCGAAATGCTCGAGGAACTGGCTGGCGAGGATCGCGTTCGAGGGGATCTCGCACATCATGATGACCCGCAGGCCGTTCTCGCCGCGCTTCAGCCCGTTGGCGGCCAGCAGCTCCAGCACCTTTTTCGCCTCGGTGACGGTGCGCACGAACGGCACCATGATCTCGACGTTGACGAGCCCCATTTCGTCGCGCACCTTCTTCAGGGCGCGGCACTCGAGCTCGAAACAGCTGCGGAACGAGGGCGCGACGTAGCGGCCCGCCCCGCGAAAGCCGAGCATGGGGTTTTCCTCCCGCGGCTCGTAGCGCGCGCCGCCCGTGAGGCTCGAGTATTCGTTGGACTTGAAGTCGGACAGCCGCACGATGACCGGCTTGGGCCAGAACGCGGCACCCAGCGTGGACACGCCTTCGACCAGCTTCTCCACGTAGAACGTCACCGGGTCGGGATAGCCGGCGCTGTGCTCTTCCACCGCCACCTTGATGTCCGGCGACAGGTCGGGATAGGCCAGCACGGCCCTGGGGTGCACGCCGATCATCCGCGCGATGATGAACTCCAGGCGCGCGAGCCCCACCCCTTCGTTGGGCAGGCGCCGGAACTCGAACGCCAGCTCGGGATTGCCGACGTTCATCGTGATCTTGACCGGGGGCTTGGGCAGCGTTTCGAGCGACAGGTCGATCACCTCGATCTCGAGCAGGCCCCGGTACACGAAGCCGGTATCGCCCTCTGCGCATGACACCGTGACCGGGCGCCCGTCCTTGAGGGTCTGCGTCGCATCGCCGCAGCCGACGACCGCCGGGATGCCCAGCTCCCGGGCAATGATCGCGGCATGGCAGGTGCGGCCGCCGCGGTTCGTGACGATCGCCGCCGCGCGCTTCATCACCGGCTCCCAGTCCGGATCCGTCATATCCGTCACCAGCACGTCGCCGGCCTGCACCCGCGACATCTCGGTGGCATTCTTGACGATCCGCACCGGGCCGCTGCCGATCTTCTGCCCGATCGCGCGGCCGGTGGCGAGGACCTCCGAGCGCTGCTTGAGGCGGTAGCGGCGCAGCGTGTCGGCCCGCTCGCCCGCCTTCACGGTCTCGGGCCTGGCCTGAAGCACATAGAGCCGGCCGTCGATGCCATCCCGGGCCCATTCGATGTCCATGGGCCGCCCGTAGTGACCTTCGACCGCTACCGCGTAGCGGGCGAGCTCCTCCACTTCCGCATCCGTGATGGAGAAGCGCCGGCGTTCGGCTTCGGGCACCTCGACGATCTTCACCGAACGCCCTGCCTGCCGGTCGTCGGTGTACACCATCTTGACCGCCTTCGAGCCGAGGCCGCGCCGCAGGATCGCAGGCCGGCCTTCGCGAAGCCCGCGCTTATAGACGTAGAACTCGTCGGGATTGACCTTGCCCTGCACCACGGTCTCGCCCAGTCCGTAGGCGGCGGTGATGAACACCACCTGGTCGAAGCCCGATTCGGTGTCGAGCGTGAAGAGCACGCCGCTCGCGCCCAGGTCGCTCCGCACCATGCGCTGCACGCCCGCCGAGAGCGCGACGCTGTCGTTCGCGTAGCCGGTGTGCACCCGGTACGAAATGGCCCGGTCGTTGTAGAGGGAGGCGAATACCTGCTTCACGGCGGAAAATACGTTCTCCAGCCCGTGCACGTTGAGAAAGGTTTCCTGCTGGCCGGCAAAGGACGCATCCGGCAGGTCCTCTGCCGTGGCGGAGGAGCGCACCGCAAACGTGGCGTCCCCGGCGGCGCCATTGGCCAGCTTGCGGTACGCGTCCGCAATCTCCGCCTTGAGCCGGACCGGGAATTCCTGGGCGACGATCCAGCCGCGAATCTCCGCTCCGGCCTTCGCCAGCTCCGTCACGTCGTCCACGTTGAACCGGCCCAGCCGCTCGGCGATCCGCCGGGCTAGCCCGCCTTGCGCAAGGAAATCCCGGTAAGCGCCGGCGGTCGTGGCGAATCCACCGGGTACCCGTACGCCCGCCCCGGAGAGCGCGCTAATCATCTCGCCAAGGGAGGCGTTCTTGCCGCCGACCTGCGCCACATCGCTCATGCGCAGTGCAGCAAAATCCACGACCAGGGGGGAACTGCTCATATGCTGCAGGAAAGCGAATTGTGCAATGCAGGAAAGGGTATTATTTTACCGGCAAAACCCGGTTCCGACAGCCCCAATGACGCCGAAACGCACCGCATTCTTCGTATCCGACCGCACCGGCATTACCGCCGAGATGCTGGGACACAGCCTGCTCACCCAGTTCGACGGCGTGCGCCTGAACGAGGTGACGCTGCCGTTCGTGGATTCCCTGGAAAAGGCCCATGAAGTCGTCAAGCAGATCAACCTGCAGGGCGAGGACGACGGCACGCGGCCGATCGTGATCAGCACCCTGGCCCGCACGGAAATCGCTCAAGTCATCGGCCAGGCCAAGGCGTTGTTTCTGGACTGCTTCGAGATCTTCATCTCGCCGCTCGAGCGCGAGTTCGGGTTGAGGGCGTCCCATGCCATCGGCCGCACGCACAACGTCGCGGATTTCGTCAACTACCACCACCGCATCGAATCGGTGAATTACACGCTGTCGCACGACGACGGCGTCTCCAACCGCGACTTGAGCGACGCCGACATCGTCCTGGTCGGGGTTTCGCGCTCCGGAAAAACGCCGACCTGCCTCTACCTCGCGATGCAGTACGGGATCAGCGCCGCCAATTACCCGCTCATCCCGGAGGACTTCAGCAGCATGCAGTTGCCGTCCCAGCTGCGGTCGCTGCGCGGCAAGCTCTACGGGCTTACCATCAGGCCCGAGCGGCTGCAGCAGATCCGCAACGAGCGCCGGCCAGGCAGCCAGTACGCGACGCTCGCCAACTGCGAGTTCGAGGTGCGCGAGGCCGAAGCCCTGATGCGGCAGGAGGGCATCCCCTATCTGGATGCCACCAGCAAATCGGTCGAGGAGCTCGCCACCACGATCCTGCACGAGGCAAAGCTCGTGCGCCGGATCTACTAGCTGCAAGCGGCTTCGTCAGCCGTCACTCGAAGTTGCCGCACCCGCTCGAACAGGCACACCGCGGCGGCGGCCGCGACGTTGAGCGATTCGGCTTTGCCCGCCATCGGGATCGAGACCACCGCGTGCGCCGCCTGCTGGAGCCCGGCGCTCAGCCCGGCGCCCTCGTTCCCGAACAAGAGCGCTACCTTGCCTTTCAGATCGAGATCGAAGACGGTCTGCGGCGCCCGCTGCCGGGTCGCGATCAGCCTGCCGGGAAAGACGCGCGCAACGTCCCGCAAATCCGCCTGTTCATGGATACCGAGCGCGAAATGCGCGCCCATGGCCGCGCGCAGCACCCGCGGTGACCAGGCGTGCACCGAGCCGCGCGACAGCAGCACGTGCTTCATGCCTGCGGCCGCGCAGGTGCGCAGAATGGAGCCCAGGTTCCCCGGGTCCTGCAAGTCCTCCAGCATGACGCAGGCGTCCATGTCCTGCGGGACGGGCAGTTCGCGCGGGGTCCTGACCAGGGCCAGAATGCCGGTCGGCGTCACGACCGGCGAGAGACTCTTGAACAGGGCGTCGCCCAGCGCTATGACCTCTGTCCGTTCCATTCTTGCCAGCAACGCGCGAATCTCGGGATTTGCCGCGCCGGAGCGGCTGATCGCCACCTGCTCCGGGCGCCCGGCATGGGCGAGATACGCGGCCACCAGATGCGCGCCGTCGAGCACCGAGAGGCCGGTGCGCTTGCGTTCCTGCGACGATTCGATGAGGCGGCGCAGCGACTTGTAGCGCGCGTTGCCGGAAGAATTGACGGACTTCACAGGGCACAGGTCCGGATGCCGGCGAACACGTCGCGCCGGTCCGGAGTGTAGAAGTTGCGCCAGGTATTGCGCAGCAGGCCGGCCCGCGTCGCGAAGCAGCCTCCGCGCAGCACCCTGTGGTCGCCGAACCAGGGTTCGGAGTACTCCCTGTAGGGATCCGCTACGAAGCCCGGATACGGCCCGAACGCATCGGCGGTCCATTCCCATACGTTACCGAACATCTGCCGGCATCCCCAGCCGCTGTCACCTTCGCCGAACGCAGCCACGTCGGCACAGGTGCCGCTGACCCCGAACAGGTTAGCCTGGGCTGCAGGGGCCGTTTCTCCCCAGGGAAAACGGCGCTTCCCGGGCAATCCCGGCGCGGTTGCAGCGGCGCATTCCCATTCGGCTTCGGTCGGCAGTCGCCGTCCGGCCCAGCGGCACCAGGCGTCGGCCTCGTGCCCGTTCACGTGGACCATCGGAGCATTAGGCGCCAGCGGCTGGTCATCGTCGAATACGCGCCTTGACCAGCCGCCGCCGTTCCGCGTCCAGTACAGCGGCACCCGCGCGCCTGCCCGCTCGCGCCATTGCCATCCCTCTGCGCTCCACAGCTCGCGACGAGCGTAGCCGTCCTCGGCGACGAAGGCCGCGAATTCGGATTGGGTGACGGGGGCGCGCGCGATGCGGAACGGCAGCACATCGACGCGGTGCATCCATTTCTCATTGTCGAACACGAAGCCCCCCTGCCCCGGGTCGGCGCCGAGCCGGAATTCGCCGCCTGCGATCTCGGCGTCGCCCGGCCATGCGCCCGCCGGCGCGTGAGGGCGCGTCGACGCGGCTTGCCCCGGTCCCCGGTAACCCAAAGTCTGCCGGGTGCAGGTAAAGGCCTCGCAGTGCATTTCCTCGTGAAACGCCGCCAGCTGCAGAAAATAGCCGAGTTCCCCGGCGGCGCCTTCCCGGTCAAGCCGCTCGAGCACGTCGTCCAGCACCCGGCCAAGGTAATCGAGGGTGGGCTCGAGCCCGGGCAGCGGCAGGTCCCAGCGGACGCCGTGCGCGACCGCAGCCGAATCGTAGAGGGCGTCGCCATTCCCGATCAGCGGTGGCGCCTTTCCGTTCCCCGGCCGGTAGCGCAGACACCAGTGCTCCTGGAACCATCCCACATGGCCGATTTCCCACAGCGGCGGGTTGACGATGGCGAGCCTGGGGCCGAGGAGCTGCGGGCCGGTCAGCGCGCGAGCGTATTCGAGCGTCCGTTCGCGCGCGGCAAGCAGCATGCTCCTGAGCGTTACAGCGTCGGGCAAGGCGGGATATCCCATCGGCAGTCATGCGAAAATAGTCTGGAAGTGTAACGTCAAGACTGCCTGGTGAAAATCGTCATCGTCACGCCAGCCGCGTCGGGTTCGCACCACGGCAACCGCCACACCGCCGCGCGCTGGGCCACGTTGCTGCGCGGCCTCGGCCATCACGTCCGGGTCGCGCTCGCCTGGGACGGGACACCCGCGGACCTGATGATCGCCCTGCACGCCCGCCGCAGCCACGATCCGGCGAGCCGGTTTGCCGCCGACCATCCCGACCGGCCGTTGATCCTGGTGCTGACCGGTACCGACCTTTATCGCGATATTCGCCGCGATGCGAGTGCGCAGGACTCCATGCGGCTCGCCACGCGGCTCGTGGTGCTGCAGGAACAGGGATGCGCCGAGCTGGCGTCGGACTTGCGGCGAAAATGCCGGGTCATCTACCAGTCGGCGCCTACCGCAACGCCGCCGCCCGCGCTGAAGCGCTGCTTCGAGGTCGTGGTGAGCGGACACCTGCGGGAAGAAAAGGACCCCTTTCGGGCCGCCATGGCGGCGGCGCGACTGCCGCCGGAGAGCCGCATACGGATCACCCACATCGGCGCCGCCATGAGCGCCGAAATGGAAAGAGCCGCGCGTTCCTGGGCCGCGCGCGAACCCCGCTACACCTGGCTCGGCGGCGTCTCGCACGGGAAAGCGCTTCGCCTGCTCGCACGCAGCCGCCTCATGGTGATCAGCTCCCGGATGGAGGGCGGCGCGAACGTGGTGTCGGAGGCGATCGCCGCGGGCGTGCCGGTAATCGCGTCCCGCATCCCGGGGAACATCGGAATGCTCGGCCGGCGCTACGCCGGGTACTACCCGGTCGAGGACGAGCGCGCGCTCGCCCGGCTCTTGTGGCGGGTCGAGAGCGAACCGGAGTTCTATCGCACGCTGCGGTCCCAGTGCCGGTCGCGCCGCGCCCTGGTCACGCCACGGAGCGAACGCAACGCGCTGAAAATTCTGCTCTCGGAATTCTCCTAGCCGGCGAGCATCAGGCCTGCTGGCCGATGCCGAGCAACGCGCGCACCGGCGCGAAGGTGCGCCGGTGCACTACCGACACGCCGTGCTCCAACAACGCGGCAAGGTGCGCCGGGGTGGGATAGCCCTTGTGGCGGTCGAACCCGTACTCGGGATACCGGCGATGCAGCGCCCGCATTTCGTCGTCCCGCGCCACCTTGGCCAGGATGGATGCGGCGGAGATGGCCGCCACTTTCGTGTCGCCCTTCACGATGGCCCGGACCGGGATGTCCATAAGCGGACGGTGGAGCCCGTCCACCAGCACCTGCTCCGGCTTCACCGCCAGCATTTCCACCGCCCGGCGCATGGCGAGCAGGCTCGCCTGCAGGATGTTGAGTGCGTCGATTTCCTCGACGCTGGCGCTCGCCACCGACCAGGCGAGAGCGCGGGCGCGGATCTCCCGCGCCCGCGATTCGCGCTGGCGCGAAGTGAGCTGTTTCGAGTCGGCCAGGCCCTCAATGGGACGGCCGGCGTCGAGGATCACCGCGGCGGCGAGCACCGGGCCGGCCAGTGGCCCCCGCCCTGCCTCGTCAACCCCGCAGACGAGGGTCATGCCGGCGCCCTTCCTTCCAGCAGGGGGAGCAGCGCCCCGGCAATGCGCTCGGCGCTGTTCTGCCGCAGTTCCGCCGCCAGTGCGCCGAAGCGCGACGCGAGACCGGCATGCACGGTGCGGTCGAACAGGATATTCAGCGCTGCTTGCGAGAGGTTTTCGGGCGTTGCTTCGTCCTGCAGGAACTCCGGCACGACGAATTCACCGGCCAGGATATTGGGCAGCCCGACGTACGGCTGGTAGCGGCGGTTGTTCATGATCCACCACGACGCGCGCGGCATGCGGTACGCGATCACCATCGGGCGCCCGAGCAGAGCGGCCTCCAGGGTCGCCGTGCCGGACGCCGCGAGCACGATGTCCGCTGCCGCCATCGCCTCGTGCGCATGACCGAACAGCACCGTCACGTTCAGCTCTCCGCGGTCCCGGCGATAGCGCGCGGTCTCGAACAAGTCGCGGGTGGGCCGGTTCGTGAGCGGCACCAGGAACAGCGCGTCGGGAACCGTCGCCGCAATCTGGCCGGCAGTGTCGAGGAACAGATCGGCCATCTGCTCGAGTTCGCTCACCCGGCTGCCGGGCAACAGCGCGATCACCTTGGCGGCCGCCGGCAACCGCAACTGCTCGCGCGCCGCCGCCCGGCCCGGCGCCTGGGCCAGCATTTCCGCCAACGGGTGCCCGATGTAGGTCACGGGGACCCCCGCCTGCTCGTAGAGCGCCTGCTCGAACGGGAAGATCACCAGCATCCTCGAGACGGCGCGCCGGATCTTGCCCATGCGGCCGCCGCGCCACGCCCAGATCGAGGGGCTGACGAAATGCGCGGTTGGAATGCCGGCCGAACGCAGCTTGAGCTCGAGGTCGAGGTTGAAGTCCGGCGCGTCCACGCCCACGAACAGCGCGGGGGGTCGCTCCAGGAAGTGCGCCGCCAGCCTGCGCCGGATGCCGGCGATTTCGTGATAGTGGCGCAATACTTCGACGTATCCCCGCACCGCCAGCTTTTCCATCGGGTAGAGTGCCTCCATGCCGGCGGATTGCATGCGCGGCCCGCCGATGCCGGTGTAGCGCGCGTCGGGCAGGTGCGCGCGCAGCGCCGCGATGAGGCGAGCGCCCAGCAGGTCGCCGGAGGCTTCACCGGCGACGATACCGATGGTGAGCGGGGCCGCGGCCATGAGGGGGCCTAGCGGACGATGCCGCGCGTGGCGCTCGCCAGGAAATCGATCATGACCTGGATTTCCGGGCACTTACGGGCCTGGCGCGCGAGTTCCTTCTGTGCCTGGTCGAGCGTCAGGCCGGAGCGGTAGAGCGTCTTGTAGGCGCGCTTCAACTCGGTGAGCGTGGCGGCGGCGAACCCGCGGCGCTTCAACCCTTCGGCGTTGATGCCGTACGGCTTCGAGGGGTTGCCGGAGACCATGACGAAGGGCGGGATGTCCTGCAGCACCACCGTGGCGATACCGGTGATGCTGTGCGCCCCGACATGACAGAACTGGTGCACGCCGGTGAATCCGCCCAGGATCGCGTAATCGCCCACGTGCACGTGGCCCGCCAGCTGGGCGTTGTTGGCGAATATGGTGTGGCTACCCACCTGGCAGTCGTGCGCGAGATGCACGTAGGCCATGATCCAGTTGTCGTTGCCGACCCGCGTCACGCCGGCATCCTGCACCGTGCCGCGATTGAAGGTGCAGAATTCGCGGATCACGTTGCGGTCGCCGATCTCGAGCCGGGTCGGCTCGCCGCCGTATTTCTTGTCCTGGGGCGCCTCGCCCAGCGACACGAACGCATGGATCCGGTTCTGCGACCCGATGCGGGTGTGGCCGGTGATCACGGCATGCGGACCAATGCGGGAGCCGGCGCCGATCTGGACTTCCGGCCCGATGACGGCGTACGGGCCGATCTCGACATCGGCGGCGATCCGCGCGCGCGCGTCGACCACGGCGGTGGGGTGTATCTTCACGGCGGCGGCCGGGGCGTTCATGACCGTATCTCGCGCGCCTTCAGCCGGTTTCCTTGTCCTTGATCGACCGCACCGTGCACATGATCTCCGATTCCGCCACCAGCACGCCGTCCACCAGGGCCTGCGCGGCGAATTTCCAAAGGCCGCGCACGTGGCGGGCAATGGCGACTTCGAGCCGCAGGGTGTCGCCGGGCACCACCGGCTTCTTGAAGCGGGCGTTGTCGATCCCGACGAAGAAATACACCGAGCGGTCGTCCGGCCGCGCCTGTTCGCTGTGGAACGTCAGTATCGCGGCCGCCTGCGCCATGGACTCGATGATCAGCACGCCCGGCATCACCGGATAGTGCGGGAAATGCCCCTGGAAGTACGGCTCGTTGATGGTCACGTTCTTGATTGCGACGATGCGCTGCCCGGGCTCACAGGCCAGCACGCGGTCGACCAGCAGGAAGGGATAGCGATGAGGCAGGTATTCAAGGATCTGGTTGACGTCCATGGCGGTCACGGCTTGCTCCTTTTCGGCGGCTTGCGCCCCTTTTCGAGACGCCGGACGCGCTCCGCGAGCTCGGCGAGGTGCCTGAGCTGGGCCGCGTTCTTGCGCCACAGCGCGTGCGGCTCGAACGCATAAGCGCCGGTGTAGGTTCCGGCCCGGGCTATCGACTTGGTGATCAGGGTGAACGCGGAGATCTCGACCCGGTCGGCAATGCTCAGGTGACCGGCTATGCCCGATGCGCCGCCGATCCTGCAGTAGCGGCCGATTCTCGAGCTGCCGGCGATGCCGACACAGGCGGCGATCGCGGTATGGGCGCCGATGTGAACGTTGTGCCCCACCTGGATCAGGTTGTCGAGCTTCACGCCGTCCTCGATCACGGTGTCGTCGAGCGCGCCGCGGTCCACCGTGGTATTGGCGCCGATCTCCACGTCATTCCCGATGACCGCGCGCCCGACCTGGGGGACCTTGAGCCAGCGGCCTTCCTCCATCGCGATGCCGAAACCGTCGGAGCCGATCACCACGCCGGAATGTAGGGTCACGCGCTCCCCGATCAGGCAATCGCGGTAAATGGTGACATTGGCGTGCAGTCGCGAGCCGCCGCCGATCGCCACGCCGTCCCCGAGACAGCAGCCGGCGCCGATGATGCAGCCGGCCCCGATCCGCACGTCGCGCCCAAGCACCACCCAGGGACCGATTTCGGCAGTCTCCGGGACGACCGCGGAGCCGTCGATCACGGCGCTCGCATGCACCCCGGGCCGTGGCGGGGGCGCGGGGTGGAACAGGGCCGACACCTTCGCGAAATACGCATAGGGATTGGAGCAAACGATGCGCGGCAGCCGCGTCGAATTGCGGGCCGCCTCCCCCACGATCACCGCGCCGGCGCCGGTTGTCTTGAGCTGCGGGAGGTAACGCGCGTTGGCGAGAAAAGCGATGCACTCGGGCGTGGCGTTCTCCAGGGTGCCGACCCCGCGCACCCGGATTTCCGGATTGCCGGCGACCTCGCCCCCGAAGCGCCCGGCGATCTCGCGCAAAGTGTACGCTGTGCGTCCGTCCCGTGTCATGACCGCGAGCCCGGAAGCCTCCCGTCCCGCGCGATCCGCACCGTCGGGAGTCCCGCGCCGCCGACCGCCGCCTATTTGCCCTCGGCGAGCGCTTTCAGAACCCGGTCCGTGATGTCGATGCGCGGGCTGCGGAATACCGCCTCCTGCAGGATAAGATCGAATTTTTCGGCGTCGGCAATCTGCTTGATGACCCGGTCGGCGCGCTCGAACAGGGTCGCCAGCTCCTGGTTGCGGCGCATGTTGAGGTCCTCGCGGTATTCGCGCTGCATGCGCTGGAAATCGACGCTCATGCGGGAGAGTTCCTGCTCCTTCGCCCGGCGGTCGCTATCGCTCATCGTCACCGCGTCCTTCTCGAGCTGGCCTTGCAGAGCCTTGATCTGTCCTTCGCGGCGCTGCAGCTCCTGCGCGCGCGGCGCGAACTCCTTCTCAAGCTGCTTGCTGGCGCGGTCGGCGGGCGCCGATTCGCGCCGGATGCGCTCGACGTCCACGAAGCCGATCTTGATGTCGGCGGCGCCGGCCGCCGTGACCATGAACGCCAGCGCCAGGGTGGCGAGTGTCGTATGTATGCGCTTCAAAGCAGTCTCCTTGCGGTTGGCTCGACCCGCTGACGGGCAACTCCGCGGGATCAGAACAGCCCGCCGATAGTGAATTGGAACACTTGCGTCTCGTCAAGGGGTTGCTTCTTGAGGGGCGCGGCGACGCTGATCTTGAGCGGGCCCAGCGGTGACGCCCAGAATACCGCCAACCCCGCCGAAAAGCGCAGCTGGTCCAATTCAAACTTGTCGCCCGCGTAGCCCATGTCCATGAACGTGCTCACCCGCACCGACCGGTCGTTTTCCAGGCCTGGAAACGGGAACAGAAACTCGGCATTGCCGACCAGCCTCTGGGATCCGCCCCGGGGATTACCGTCGGAGTCCTTGGGACCGATAGTATAAGACTTGAATCCGCGCACGGAGGTGACGCCGCCGGCATAGAAGTTCTTGAAGAACGGCAGCGGTTCATTCTGGTAGCCGTCGCCGTATCCGAATTCCGAGTTCAGCAGGAGCGTATAGAGGCGCGTCAGCGGGAAATAGCGCTGATATTGATAGGTCAACTTGTAAAAATTGAGATCCCCGCCGGGCAGGCCGATTTCCGCAGCGGCTTTCTGCACCGTTCCCTTGGTGGGATACAACAGGCTGTCGCGCCCGTCGCTCGCCCAGCCGGCACTCACGAACAGGTTGCTGTTGCTGGGCCCGAACGTCGCCACGTAATCCCGGTAAATCAGCGGGCTGTCGCTGAACGTGGTGATGTCGACGATTTCGTAGCCGAGCCCGTAATGGATGGTATCGAGATCCGTTATCGGGACGCCCATCCGGAACTGGCCTCCCAGCGTTTCGGTGTTGTAGCGCGCCAGGTTGTTCGCCGACGGATCAAGCTCGCGGTAGTAGAGGTCGAAGCCCTGGCTCACGCCGTCCACCGTGAAATACGGATTGGTATAGGACATTGCGTAGACCGTATTGATCTGGCTGCTGTTGATCGACAGCGATACGTGCCTGCCGCTTCCGAAGATGTTCTGCTGGGAGACCGACCCGGAGAAGGTGAGCCCGTCGCCGCTGCCGAAGCCCGCACCGAACAGCAGGACCCCGGTGGGCTTCTCGACGATAGCCACGTTGACGTCCACCTGGTCCGTGGTACCCGGTACCGCCGGCGTCTCCACGTTGACCTCGTTGAAGTAGCCGAGGCGGTCGACGCGCTGCTTGGATTGCGTGATCCGCTCGCCCGAATACCAGGCACCCTCGAGCTGCCGCATTTCGCGCCGGATCACCTCGTCGCGCGTGCGGCTGTTGCCGGCGATGTTGACGCGGCGCACGTACACCCTGCGGCCGGGATCGATGAAGAAGGTGAAGGCCGCCTGCTGTTTTGCCTTGTCGAGTTCCGGAATGGCGTTGACGTTGGCGAAGGCATAGCCGTCATTACCGAGACGCTCGCTGATGAGCTTGGTCGATTCCGTGAGGCGCGCGCGCGAAAAGACCTCGCCCGGCTTGATCCGGATCAGCTTCCGCACTTCCGCCTCGGGTATCAGCATCTTGCCCGCCACCTTGATGCCGGACACCGTGTACTTGCTGCCCTCGGAGATGCTGATCGTGATGTAGATGTCCTGCTTGTCAGGCGTGATCGAGACCTGGGTCGAATCGATGCTGAACTCGAGGTAGCCCCGGTCGAAGTAGAACGAGCGCAGCGATTCGAGGTCGGCGGAGAGCTTCTGCCGCGAATACTGGTCGTGCTTGCTGAACCAGGTCATTATGCCCGGCGTGCGCAGCACGAACTGGTTCAACAGCTCGCGCTCGCGAAAGGTCTTGCCGCCGATAATGCTGATCTGCCGGATTTTCGCGACCCGGCCTTCCTCGACGTTGAAGTTCAGCGAAACGCGGTTGCGTTCCAGCGGAGTCACGGTCGTGCTGATACTGACCGCGTAGTAGCCGCGGCCCAGGTACTGGCGTTTCAGCTCCTGCTCCGCGCGCTCGAGCACCCCGCGGTCGAATACCTGGCCTTCGGCAAGCCCGATCTGGCGCATTCCGGCAATGAGCTGGTCGCGGTTGAACTCGTGCATGCCGGTGAAATCGACTTGCGCGACCGACGGCCGCTCCTGCACCACCACCACCAGCACATCGCCTTCGCGCTCCAGGCTGACGTCGCGGAAAAAGCCGGTCGCGAACAGCGCCCGTATCGCCTGCGCGGCCTTTTCATCGGTCAGGGTGTCGCCGACCTTGACCGGGAGATAGCTGAATACGGTGCCGGCCTCGGTGCGCTGGATGCCCTCCACGCGGATGTCCCTGATGACGAAGGGCTCGATTGCGAAGGTCGCTCCCGCGTGCAGCGCGAGCACCAGCCAGGCGGCGCGAAACCAGCGCATGAATTCAACCGCTAATCAGGCGGGTTATGTCGTTGTACAGGGCAAAGGCCATCAGCGTGAACAGCAGCGCCATCCCGACGTGCTGCCCGATCTCGATGGCCCGGTCCGAAATCGGACGACCTTTGAATATCTCGATCGTATAATACATCAAATGCCCGCCGTCCAATAACGGGATCGGCAGCAGATTCAGCACGCCGAGGCTGATGCTGATGAGCGCGAGGAACAGCAGGTAGGAAGCCGCCCCGCCCTGCGCCGACTGCCCGGCGTAGTCCGCGATCGTGATCGGCCCGGAGAGGTTCTTGAGCGAGACTTCGCCGACGAGCATCTTGCCGAGCATCTTCAGGCTGAACACGGAGGTGTCCCACGTCTTGTGCAGGGCCTTCGCGAGGCTCTCGAGCGGGCCGTAGCGCACCTCCACCATCAAATCGGCCAGCGCCGAGCGATCCACCTGCGGCGCCGCGCCGATCCGGCCGATCCGGATCCCGTTCTCGAACACGGCTTCGGGAGTGACCCCGACGGCGGGCTGCGGCGATCCCCCGCGCCGCACTTCGATAACGAGCGGTACGCCCGGCACGGCGCGCACCAGCTTCACCACCTGGTCCCAGGTTTCAATGCGCTGGTTCCCGATCGCAACGACTTCGTCGCCCGCCTTCAGGCCCGCGCGCTGGGCCGCGCCCCCGGCCACGACGGAGCCGATCACCGGCTTCAACTTCAGCGGTTGCCGCGTGAGACCCAGCGCGCGCAGGAAATCACTGTCGAGATCCGCCGGTGTCAGGCCCGACAGATCAAGCTTGCGCCAGTCCAGATCGCCGCGGCCGGCGCGCACCTCGATCGTCACCGCGGACTTCTGGACCGCCCGCTGAAGCAGCATCCAGCGGGCATCCTGCCAGGTCACGACCGGCTCATCGCCGATCTTCACCAGGGTATCGCCCGCCGCAAAGCCGGCGAAATGTGCCGGCGTGCCGGGCGGCGGCTCTCCAATCACCGGCTTGATGCCCGGCAATCCGTTGACGAACAATGCCCAGTAGAGCGCGATCGCAAGCAGAAAGTTGGCCGCGGGACCTGCGACGACTATGGCCAGGCGCCGCCACACCGACTGCCGGTTGAACGCGCGCGGCAGGTCCTCCGGCGCCACTTCCCCTTCGTGCTCGTCCAGCATCTTGACGTACCCGCCGAGGGGAAAAGCAGCAATCACCCATTCGGTGCGGTCGCGCCCCAGCGGTCTCGACCATAACGGCTTTCCGAAACCGACCGAGAAACGCAGTACCTTGACGCCGCAGACGCGCGCCACCAGGTAGTGGCCGAATTCGTGTACCACGATCAGGCAGCCGAGCGCCACCACGAAGGCCAGTATGGTGATCAGGAGTGTCATGGCTGTTGCCGGCAGCGGTCGGTGCTCAGGAATGGGCAGCGTGTCGCAGCGGTTCAGCCGCCCCCGCCGGGCGTGCCGTCCGTAGCCAGCCCTCGGCGCGCTCGCGGGCGGTGCGATCGGCGGCCAGCACGTCTTCGAGTGCCGCGACCGGTCCGGTGGACACATCGGACAACACCGCCTCGATCAGCGCAGCGATGCGGCCGAAACCGAGGGAGCCGGCGAGGAAATGCGCCACCGCGACCTCGTTCGCGGCGTTCAGCACCGCGGGCGCGGTGCCGCCCGCGCCGAGCGCCTCGTAGGCCAGACGCAAGCACGGGAAACGATCCCGGTCGGGCCGCTCGAAGCGCAGCGTTCCGACGCGCGCGAGGTCCAGGAATTCGACTCCGGCATTGATGCGCTCGGGGAAGCCGAGCGCATAGGCGATGGGCGTCCGCATATCGGGGTTGCCGAGCTGCGCCATCACCGAGCCGTCTATGTACTCCACCAGGGAGTGAACCACGCTCTCGGGATGGACCACGACCTCGATGCGCTCCGGCCCGATGTTGAACAGCCAGTGCGCCTCGATCACCTCCAGCCCCTTGTTCATCATCGTCGCCGAGTCTACCGAAATCTTGGGCCCCATCGTCCAGTTGGGGTGCGCGCAGGCCTCTTCCGGCGTCACCTTCTCGAGCTGGTGCAGGGGCACGGCGCGGAACGGCCCGCCCGACGCCGTCAGCAGGATGCGCCGGACTCCGGCAGCCTGCGGATCTCCGTAGCCGCGCGGCAACGCCTGGAATATCGCGTTGTGCTCGCTGTCGATCGGGAGCAGCGTCGCGCGGCCTGCTCGCGCTGCGTCCATCAATACCGCGCCCGCCGTGACCAGAGCTTCCTTGTTTGCCAGCAGGACCTTCTTGCCCGCGCGCGCGGCGGCCAGCGTCGGACGCAGCCCGGCGATGCCCACTATCGCAGCCATGACCGTATCGACACCCGGCAGGCTCGCCACGGCTTCGAGGGCGTCCGGGCCACAACGCACCTCGCAATCCAACCCTGCCTGCCGCAGGCGCTGCTGCAACTCCCGTGCGGCGGCGGGCTCCAGCATGACGGCGGTCTTTGGCCGGAAGGCCAGGCATTGCCTGAACAGGGTTTCAGTCTGGTGGCGCGCGGTGAGCGCCACGACCTCGAACCGATCGCGATGCCGCGCCACGACATCCAGCGTGCTGGCGCCGACGCTGCCGGTGGAGCCGAGTATGGTGAGGCGCTGTTTGTCCATGGTAGAAGGGACGCTTAACCCGAGTAGGTCAGCAAGAGTGCGGCAAACGGCAGGCTCGAAGCCATGCTGTCAATGCGGTCGAGGACACCGCCATGGCCGGGGAGCAGCGTGCCGCTGTCCTTGACCCCCGCCTGGCGCTTCATCCACGATTCGAACAGATCCCCCGCCACCGCCATCAGCGCCACGCCCGCAAACAACGCCAGTCCCCGGACGCCCTGCAACCAGCCCCAATCCGGGACGGCGCCGGACAGGGCTACATAATACACCGCCACCGCGGCCACCGCGCCCGCCACGCCCTCCCAGGTCTTGGCCGGGCTGATGCTCGGCGCCAGCTTGTGCCTGCCCCAGGCCCGGCCGCAAAGATACGCCGCGGTATCCGCCAGCCAGACGATGGCCAGAACGGCGAGCAGCCGTTGGGGATCGGCCTGCAAGCGCGCCAGCGCGAGCCAGGCGGGCACCAGGACGATCCATCCGGCCGCCGTCATTACGAGCTTCGACCGGGCCGGCCAGTGCCACGCCACCCACGGCACGGCAATGAATGACCAGAAAATGCAGCTCGCGCCGTAGATCAGGAATTCCGGGACGGAGATGCCGCCGGAGCCCTGCGCGCTTTCCGCGACCAGCAGCCAGACAGCGACCGCTGAAGCGGCCACGCCGCCGGCAAACAGGCCGCGTGCCGCGCGCTGCAGGCCGGCCAGCACCGCCCATTCCCAGCTGGCGACCATGAGCGCGGCAAGGAGCAGCGCTGTCCACCAGAGGTTGGGCAGGAAAAACAACGCGGATACGCATGCGGCGAGCAGGACCCCCGCCGTGGCCAGTCGCGCCATCAACATCGGTCCAACGCAGCCGCAAGCGCCGCCGGCAATGGTTCAGTCGGCGGAGCGGGTGTCCGCAACGCTGAACGAAGCCAGGCCGGCATCCTCGGGAAGCTGTTCGCTGGTACGCCCGAAGCGACGCTCGCGCTGCTGGTAGGAAATTATGGCGCGATCGAGCGCCGCGGCGTCGAAATCGGGCCACAGCGTGTCGGTGAAGTAGAGCTCGGTATAGGCCAGCTGCCACAATACGAAATTGCTGATGCGTTGCTCGCCTCCCGTCCGGATGAAGAGATCGGGCTCCGGCGCGTAGTGCAGCGCGAGATACGGGGCGAGGTCGCGCTCGCTGACAGCGCCGGCAAGCCCGGGGTTATCGCGCAGCAGGCGGTTGACCGCCTGGAGCACGTCCCAGCGGCCACCGTAGTTGACCGCGATGGCGAGGTTCAACCGCTGGTTGCCCGCGGTCAACGCTTCGGCCTCGCTGACGAGCCGCCTGAACTCCGGCTCGAAGCGGCTCAAGTCCCCGATGGCCCGGAAGCGGACGCCGTTTTCGTGGAGCTTCCCGATCTCCTGTTCGAGCGCGATGACGAACAGCTGCATCAGGAACGACACTTCCTCCGCGGGCCGGCGCCAGTTCTCGCTCGAAAATGCGAACAGCGTGAGGAAATCCACGCCACGCTCGACGCAGGCGCGCACCACGGTCCGTACCGCGTCGAGCCCCCGCCGGTGTCCGGCCACCCGCGGCAGGAAACGCTGCTTGGCCCAGCGCCCGTTGCCGTCCATGATGACGGCGATGTGGCGCGGAATGCGGCCCGCGTCGGGTATCTCGAGAGTCGAGCTCTTGAAGTCCGTCATCAGATGGCCATCAGGTCGGATTCTTTCTGCTGCAGCAGCTTGTCGATGTCGGCGATGTGGCGGTCCGTGAGCTTCTGGACATCATCCTGCGCCCGTCGCTCCTCGTCCTCCGCCACTTTTTTCTGCTTCAGGAGATCCTTCAGATGATGGATGGCATCGCGCCGCACGTTGCGCACCGCCACGCGGGCGTTCTCCCCCTCGTGCCGCACCACCTTGATGAGCTCCTTGCGGCGCTCCTCGGTCAGCGCGGGCATCGGCACGCGCACCGTTTCTCCCATGCTTGCCGGATTGAGGCCGAGGTCGGAATCGCGTATCGCCTTCTCGATCGCGCCCGACATTTTCTTGTCCCACGGGCTGACGCCGATCGTGCGCGCGTCCAGGAGCGTCACGTTCGCCACCTGCGGGATCGGCGTCGGCGTGCCGTAGTAGTCCACGACGATGTGATCGAGCAGGCCGGCGTGGGCGCGGCCGGTGCGGACCTTCGCCAGGTCGCCCTTCAGGGTTTCCACGGTCTTCTTCATCTTCTGCTCCGCGGTCTTCTTTACGTCCGCAATCATGGTGCACCTCCCGCGCGCCGCAACCCTCAATTATGCAGGAAAGTCCCCTCGTCCTCGCCCAATACGACCCGCTGCAGCGCCCCCGGCTTGAAGATGCTGAAGACGTTGATCGGCAGCTTCTGATCGCGGCACAGCGTCATCGCCGTGGCGTCCATCACCTTGAGGTTCCTGGTGATCGCCTCGTCATACGAGATCCGCCGGTAGCGCGTTGCGTCAGGGCAGGATTTTGGATCGTCAGTATAGACCCCATCGACCTTGGTCGCCTTGAGCACCAGGTCGACGTTCATCTCCATGCCGCGCAGGGCGGCGGCGGTGTCGGTGGTGAAGAACGGGTTGCCGGTGCCGGCCGCGAAGATGACCACCTTGCCCTCTTCCAGGTAGCGCATCGCCTTGCCCCGGATGTAGGGCTCGACCACCTGCTCGATGTTGAGCGCGGACTGGACCCGGCTCACCAGGCTGACGCGCCGCATCGCGTCCTGCAGCGCCAGCGCGTTCATCACGGTCGCGAGCATGCCCATGTAATCCGCGGTGGCGCGGTCCATGTGGGAGGACGCCGGGGCGACGCCGCGGAAAATATTGCCGCCGCCGATGACGACCGCCACCTCCACGCCGAGGTTAACGACTTCGGCGATTTCACCGACGATGCGGTCGACGGTCTCGCGGTTGATGCCGTAGGCGTCGCCCCCCATCAGCGCCTCGCCGCTCAGCTTCAGCAGGATGCGCTTGTAGGCGGGTGTCTGCGGCATGGCGGCCCCCCCCTTACGCCTGGCCGACTTGCGCCATGACCTCGGAGACGAAGTCGTCCTTCTTTTTCTCTATGCCTTCGCCCACCACGTAGAAAACGTATGACCCAATGGAAGCCTTGGCCGCCTTGAGCAGCTGCTCGACGGTCTGCTTGTCGTTCTTCACGAACGGCTGACCGAGCAGCGCCACGTCCTTGAGGAACTTCTGGACGCTCCCCTCCACCATTTTCTCCATGATGCTGGCCGGCTTGCCCGATTCGGCCGCCTTGGCTGCGGCGATCTTGCGCTCCTTTTCAACGAGCTCGGCCGGCACATCGGACGGGGATAGGGCAAGAGGCTTGGCGAAGGCAATGTGCATTGCCAGGTCCTTGGCCAAGGTCTCATCGCCGCCGACCACGTCCACCAGCACGCCGATCCTTGCTCCTCCATGCACGTATGTCGTCAGCCGGCCTTTCGCGGACAGGCGCGCGAAGCGGCGGATCGAGATGTTCTCACCGATCTTGCCGGCGAGGCTCTTGCGGATTTCCTCGACCGGTGCCCCGCCGAGGGCAAGCCCGGAGAGCGCGGTCACGTCGGCCGGCGCCTGTGCTGTCACCAACCGCGCGAGGTTTCCGGCAAACGCCACGAAGTCCGGATTCTTGGCCACGAAATCGGTCTCGCAGTTGACCTCGATCAGCGCCCCGCTCTTGCCGTCCGCCGCGATAAGCGCGGCGACCACGCCCTCCGCCGCGATGCGGCTGGCCGCCTTGCTGGCCCGGTTGCCGAGCTTGATGCGCAGGATTTCCTCGGCTCTGCCCGCGTCGCCGCCCGCCTCGGCCAGGGCCTTCTTGCATTCCATCATCGGGGCATCGGTCCTGTCGCGCAACGCCTTGACCATGCCCGCCGTAATTTCCGCCATCACCGGTCCTTGCTGGTTAAAAAAAGGGGGCTCACGCCCCCGAAGCCGCTGCGAGCCGCCGCCTCAGGCGCCCTCGCCCTCCTCGACTTCCACGAACTCGTCGCCGCCCTTCACGATTTCCGTCAGGCTGTCCTGGTGGCCTTCCAGCACCGCGTCGGCCATGCCGCGGACATAGAGACGGATCGCGCGGCTCGAATCGTCGTTGCCGGGAATCACGTAGGCCACGCCCTCCGGCGTATGGTTGGTGTCCACCACCGCGATGACCGGGATGCCGAGCTTGCTCGCTTCCGCCACCGCGCCCTTCTGGTAGCCGACGTCGATGACGAACAGCGCGTCCGGCAGTCCGTTCATGTTCTTGATGCCGCCGAGGCTGCGGTCGAGCTTCGCGATCTCGCGCTGGTAATGCAGCGCTTCCTTTTTCGGCAGCTTGTCCATCGAGCCGTCCTGCACCATGGCTTCCATGTCCTTCAGCCGCTTGATCGACTGCTTGACGGTCTTGTAGTTGGTCAGCATGCCGCCCAGCCAGCGGTAGTCCACGTAGGGCGCGCCGCAGCGCAGCGCCTCTTCCTTGATGATCTCGCGCGCCTGGCGCTTGGTGCCGACGAACAGGACGGCGCCCTTGTTGGCCGATAGCTTGCGCACGAACTTCACGGCGTCCTGGTACATCGCCAGGGTCTTCTCGAGGTTGACGATGTGGATCTTGTTGCGGTGCCCGAAGATGTACGGCGCCATCCTCGGATTCCAGTAGCGGGTTTGGTGCCCGAAATGGACGCCCGCTTCGAGCATTTCACGCATGGTGACTGACATGCCAGACTTCTCCTGTAAGGGTTGAGCCTCCATCCGCCGAGAAGGCCGCCAGATCACTTGCTGCGGGCGGCCACCCTCACATTGGCAGATGTGCGGTTTGAGCTGGACGCCCCGACATTACGGAAAATACGGGATCGACCAAGCTAACTTGCTAGTTTATCACGGAAATCTTGCTGTTCTCAAGACGCGCCTCACCCCGTGCGTGGGACGGCGTTCTGGACTAAAATCCGCTGTCCTTGAAAACCCCGGTACCTCACCACCCGCTGCCGCGGCGCAGGCCGCGCTCCATGGCCGTCAGCATCAAATCCCCGCAGGAAATCGAAAAGATGCGTGTTGCGGGGCAGCTCGCCGCCGAGGTCCTCGACTTCATCGCGCCCCACGTGAAGGTCGGCGCCACGACCGGCGAGCTCGACCGCCTCTGCCACGACTTCATCGTCGGGGTGCAGGCGGCGACACCCGCGCCCCTCAACTACGCGCCTCCCGGCTACCAGCCGTACCCCAAGTCCATCTGCACCTCGGTGAACCACGTGGTCTGCCACGGCGTGCCGGGCGACAAGAAGCTGCGCTCGGGGGACATCATCAATATCGACGTCACGGTCATCAAGGACGGCTTCCACGGCGATACCAGCCGCATGTTCTATCTCGGTCGCCCGTCGATCCAGGCACGGCGGCTGTGCGAGGTCACCTACGACTGCCTGTGGCACGGCATCGAGGCGGTGCGGCCGGGCGCCCACCTGGGCGACATCGGCCACGCGATACAGGAACACGCGGAGCGCCACGGCTACAGCGTGGTGCGCGAGTTCTGCGGCCACGGCATCGGCAAGCGGTTCCACGAGGAGCCCCAGGTGCTGCACTACGGCAGGCCGGGCGTGGGGCTGAAGCTCGAGCCGGGCATGACCTTCACCATCGAACCGATGATCAATGCCGGCCGGCCGGAAATCCGCCAGCTCGCTGACGGCTGGACGGTCGTGACCAAGGATCACAGCCTGTCGGCGCAATGGGAGCACACCTTGCTGGTGACGGGATCGGGCTACGAAGTGCTCACGCGTTCGGCGGGCGCGCCGCCGCCTCCGGCGCTCGATTCCTGAGGCATGGCTGATCTCCAGGCCGTGTTCCCCGCTGCGCCCTCCTTTCAGGCGCGTGTCGGCCACTGGAAGCAGCGGCTCGCGGCGCAGCGCGCCCAGCTGCGCAAGCAGTTCGCCGCCCGTGAATCGCCCCGTGACCTGCTGCGACGCCAGACCGCGATGGTCGACCGCCAGCTCAAGGAAATGTGGGCGAGCCACGCCATGCCGCGCAACGCGGCGCTCGCTGCGGTGGGCGGCTACGGTCGCGGCGATCAATTTCCCTGCTCGGACGTCGACCTCCTGATCCTGCTCTCGGCTGCGGCGGACCCCGTCCTCGCGCGCAAGGTCGAGGATTTCATCGGCACGTTGTGGGACAGCGGGATCGAGGTGGGCCACAGCGTGCGGACCGTGGACGAATGCGTCACGATCGCCGCGACAGACGTTACGGTGCAGACCACTCTGCTCGAGGCGCGGCTGCTTGCGGGCAAGCGCGATCTGTACGCCCGCTTCGTCAGGCGCATGCGGGACGCGCTCGATCCGGCCGGATTCATGCAGGCCAAGCTGCTCGAGCAGCAGCAGCGCCACGCGCGCTACGCAGCCACCACGCTGGAGCCCAACATCAAGGAGAGCGCCGGCGGGCTGCGCGACCTGCAAACGATACTCTGGATCGCCCGCGCCGCAGGCATCGGCAAGAGCTGGCGGGATCTCGCCCGCCGGGGAGTGTTAACGCCGTCCGAAGCCCGCGAGATCCATCAGCATGAGCAATTCCTGCAGTCGCTTCGCATCCGGATGCACTATCACGCGGGCCGGCGCGAGGACCGGTTGCTGTTCGATTTCCAGACGGCGCTTGCGCGCGAGATCGGCTTGCACGACCGGCCGCATCGCCTGGCGAGCGAACAGCTGATGCAGCGCTACCACCGCACCGCGAAGGCGGTGTCACAGTCGAGCGCGATCGTGCTGCAGAACCTCGGTGCGCGCATCACCCCGCCCCGGGACCACGAGTACCGCCCGATCAACGAGCATTTCGGCACTCGGGACGAGCTGCTGGAGGCGCGCGACGAGCGGCTGTTCCAGCGCGAGCCGGGCGCGATTCTGGAATGCTTCCTGCTGCTGCAGCAGCGCCACGAGCTGAAGGGCATGGGCGCGGCGACGCTGCGCGCCCTGTGGCGGGCCCGGCGGCTGATCAACCCGGCGTTCCGGCGCGCCCCCCGGAACCGCGAGCGTTTCCTTCAGATCGTGAGAAGCCCGTCCCACGTGGAACGGGCCCTGCGGCGCATGAACGAGAACGGCGTGCTTGGGCGCTACCTTCCCAGCTTCGGGCGCATCGTGGGACAGATGCAGCACGACCTCTACCACGTGCACACCGTGGACGAGCATATCCTGCGCGTGATCCGCAACCTGCGCCGGTTCTCGATACCCGAGCTCGCGCACGAGTTCCCGCTGTGCAGCCGCCTGATGAGCGGCTTCGAGCGCACCGAAGTGCTGTATCTCGCGGCCCTGTTTCACGATATCGCGAAGGGGCGCGGCGGCGATCACTCGCAGCTGGGCGCCGTCGATGCGCGCCGCTTCTGCCGGGAGCACGGGTTGGCGCGGGAGGACGCCGAGCTCACGGCCTGGCTGGTCGAGAACCACCTGGTGATGTCGGCCACGGCCCAGAAGCAGGACACCGCCGACCCGGCGGTGGTGCAGGCGTTCGCGCAGCGCGTCGGCGACGAGCGCCACCTTGTCGCGCTGCACCTGCTGACGGTTGCCGACATCCGCGGCACCAGCCCCAGGGTGTGGAACGCCTGGAAGGCGAAGCTGCTCGAAGACCTGTTCTGGGCGACGCGCCGGCTCCTCGCCGGCGACCGGCCGACGCTCGCCAGCAGCCTGCAGGCGCGCCAGGAGGAGGCGCGCGCCAAGCTGCGGCTGTACGCGGTGCCGGAGGCTGCCGAGAAAAAACTGTGGGCCCAGCTCGACGACACCTACTTCCTGCGCCACGAGCCACAGGAGATCGCCTGGCATGCGCGCATGCTCTATTACCGCTTCGAATCGCAGGAGCCCGTGGTCAAGGCGCGCCTGTCGCCCGCCGGCGAAGGCCTGCAGGTGATGATCTACGTGCCCGACCAGAAGGAACTGTTCGCGCGCATCTGCAGCTTTTTCGAGCGCATCAGCTACGACATCTACGAGGCCAAGATCTACACCACCCGCCATGGCTACGCGCTCGACAGCTTCCAGGTGCAGGACCCGGACAACCGGCGGCCGCAGTACCGCGACGTCATCGGCCTGATCGAGCACGATCTCGCCGAGCGCCTGCTGCACAAGGCGCCGCTGCCGCCGCTCACCAAGCCGCGGCTCTCCCGGCAGTTGCGGCACTTTCCCATCTCGCCCGAGGTCAACGTCCAGCCCGACGAGAAAGGCACTTTGTGGGTGTTGTCGGTGATCGCCGGCGACCGGCCGGGGCTGCTCTCGCGCATCGCGCGCGTGCTCACCGCCTACGACGTCAACCTGCACACCGCCAAGATCAACACGCTAGGCGCCCGTGCCGAGGACGTGTTCCTCGTCACCGGCGCGGCATTGAGGGACTCCAGGACGGTGGTGCGACTGGAAGGCGACCTCGTCGAGCAGCTGCGCACCTGACCCGCCTCATTCCTCCTGCAGATCCTCCCCGGGGAACAGCTCCTCGTTGTAGCCGAAATTGCGCAGATCGCGGATGCGCATGGGGTAGAGGATGCCCGCGAGGTGGTCGCACTCGTGCTGCACCACGCGCGCATGGAATCCGCTCACGGTGCGGTCGATCGGCCGGCCGAACTGATCGCTACCCAGATAGCGCAACCGGCTCAAGCGCGGAACGAGTCCGCGCATCCCGGGGACGCTCAAGCAGCCTTCCCAGCCCTCTTCCATCTCGTTGCCGACGGGGTTGAGCACCGGATTGACCAGTACCGTGTAGGGCACCGGTTCGGCTTCAGGATAGCGGGGGTTGAATTCGACCCCGAAAATCACGACCTGCAGGTCCACGCCGATCTGCGGCGCCGCGAGGCCGGCGCCGTTGAGCGCCTTCATCGTGTCCTCCATGTCCGCGATCAGCGCGTGCAGCTCGGGCGTATCGAGCGGCTCGACCCGTCGCGACGGCTCGAGCAGGCGCGGATCGCCCATTCGCAGCACCGTCCTAATCGCCATCGAGCCCCACCAGACGGTTGAGAACGCTGCGGACGCGCGTCATGGCGCGCTGCATGACTTCGCTGAAATCCGCGAGCCGAACCTCCTCGATGCTCGTGCCGCGCCCGGCAGCGTGATTGACGACCACCGCGATCGCGGCGTAGCACAGGCCGAGCTCGCGCGCGAGCGCGGCTTCCGGCATGCCGGTCATCCCCACCATATCGGCGCCGTCGCGCTCGAGGCGATCGATCTCGGCGGCCGTCTCCAGCCGCGGGCCTTGTGTCGCGGCGTAGGTTCCTTCCACCGCAATCCGCTCCCCTGCCACCGCGGCCGCCCGGAGCAGCCGCTGGCGCAGGGATTCGCAATAAGGCCGGGTGAAGTCAACGTGCATCACCGCGCCATCCGTGAGCCTGCCGAACGTGGCACGGCGTCCGTGGGTGTAGTCGATGATCTGGTCAGGAACCACGAGCGTGCCAGGAACGAGGTCCGGGTGGATGCCGCCCACCGAAGCAACGGACACGACATCCTTGACGCGTTGCGCGTGCAGCGCCCAGATATTGGCTCGGTAGTTCACTTCGTGCGGCGCAATGGCGTGGCGGGGGCCGTGCCGCGCGAGGAACACGACCTCTCGCCCCTGCATGCGCCCGAACGCAAGCGCCCCCGAGGGCCTGCCGTAGGGCGTGCGAACGGCCTTTTTCCGTGGTGCCTCGAGACCGTCGAGCCGGTCGAGGCCGCTGCCGCCGATGATTCCTAACATAGATCGCTTTTACGCATTACTCATGCCCCTCCTTGAGTGCGTAAATTTCCGGCAGGTTGCGCCAGGCGCCGCTCACGTCCATGCCGAATCCGAACACGTAGCGGTTGGGCAGCCGGACCCCGACGTAATCGGCGGTGTAGGGCTTTGCGTGGCCGATATCTTTTTCCGCGAATACCGCAGTGCAGACCTGGCGCGCGCCATCCGCGAGCAGCTTGCCGCGTATCGCGGCGAGCGTGTGACCCTCGTCCTGGATGTCATCGAGCACCAGCACCACGCGTCCGGCCACGGTGATGCCCGGGGCCGCCCTCCAGGTGATCTCGCCGCCGCGCGTCGCGTCGCCGTAGCGCGTCAGGTCGACGTAGTCGACCTGGAGCGGGAACCTCAATTGCGGCAGCAGCTGACCGGCGAAAATCACGGCCCCGCGCATCACGACCAGCACGAGCGGAAAACTGTCCGCCAGCGCGGCGGAAATCTCCCGCGCCATGCGCGCGACCGTTGCGGCGACGTCCGCGGCCGGGCAAAGCAGCTCCGCCGTCTCGAGCACGCGCCGCGCCTGGTCGGGGGAAAGTGCCATGCGGCGCGCTACTTCGGGATCCGGCATCCCAGGCTGCGCAGGTAGCGCCTGAATTCCGAGCCGACCTCCGGATGCCGGGTCGCGAACTGGAGGTTGGCCTGAAGGTAACCGAGCTTGCTCCCGCAGTCGTAGCGTATGCCCTCGAACTCGTGGGCGAACACGTCTTCTTCCGCGATCAGCGCGGCAATCGCGTCAGTCAACTGAATTTCGCCGCCCGCTCCGGGACGGACACGCTGCAGGTGATGGAATACGCGCGGAGTCAGGATATAGCGCCCCACCACGCCCAGCGTCGACGGCGCGGCCGCGGGCTCGGGCTTTTCAACGATGCCGCTGATGCGATGCGGCGATTTCGATCGTCGTTCGGTCCTGACGATGCCGTAGCGGCGGGTTTCCTGCCGCTCCACGTCCTGCACGGCGATCACGGAACGCCCCCGGCGCGCGAACACGGCGCACATCTGCTTCAAGGCGGGCGTGGCGGCGTCGATCAGGTCATCGGCAAGCACCACGGCAAACGGCGCGTCGCCCACCACCGGCATGGCACAAAGTATGGCGTGCCCCAGCCCCAGGGCCTGCTGCTGGCGCACGTAGGTGCAGCTCACGTTGCGGGGAATGATGGTTTGCACGATCCGGAGCAGATCCTTGCGGCGCTTCGCGGCGAGCTCCGATTCCAGCTCGAACGCCTTGTCGAAGTGGTCCTCGATCGCGCGCTTGCCCCGCCCGGTGACGAATATCATCTCGGTCATGCCGGCGGCCACCGCCTCCTCCACCGCGTACTGGATCAGCGGCTTGTCCACGATCGGCAACATTTCCTTCGGGCTCGCCTTGGTCGCCGGGAGGAACCGCGTGCCCATGCCCGCCACCGGGAACACCGCCTTGCTGATCCTGTTCATCGCTCAAGTCTCCTCGCCCAGCAACTTCAGCAGCCCGTCCTCGTCGAGTATCGCAATGCCGAGTTCCTGCGCCCGGCGATGCTTGGCGCCGGGATCGGTTCCCGCCACCACGTAGTCGGTATTCTTCGATACGCTCGCAGCGACCTTGCCGCCGCGCGCCTCTATTCTTTCCCTGGCTTCCTCGCGCGTCAGACGCGGCATTGATCCCGTTAGCACGAAGGTCCTGCCGGCCAGCGGCAGCTCGACTGGCCCTCTCGCCTTTACTTCCGGCCAGCGTACCCCCAGCTGCCGCAATTGTTTCACGATTTCGCGGTTGTGAGGCTCCCCGAAGAACCGCGCGATGCTCGACGCCACGACCGGACCGACGTCGGCCACCTGCTGCAGCGCCGCCTCGTCCGCCGCCATCAGGGCGTCGAGATTCCCGAAATGCTGCGCGAGGTCCCGGGCGGTGGCTTCGCCGACGTTGCGTATCCCGAGCGCGTAAACGAAGCGGGCGAGCGTGGTATCCCGGCTCTTCCGTATGGCCTCCGCGATATTGAACGCCGATTTCTCGCCCATGCGCTCGAGCCCGGCCAGAGGTTCCGTGCCGAGCCGGTAGAGATCGGCCGGGTTCCTGACGAGGCCCTGCTCCACCAGCTGGTCCACGAGCTTGTCGCCGAGGCCCTCGATATCCATGGCACGGCGCGACGCGAAATGCAGCAGTGCCTGCTTGCGCTGGGCGGGGCAGTACAGGCCGCCCGCGCAGCGGTGGTCCTTCTCTTCCTCGTCCCGCACCACCGCGGAGCCGCAAACCGGGCAATGCCCCGGCATCTCAAATGCGACCGCACTCGCCGGACGGCGATCGGGCAGCACGGCGACGATCTGCGGGATCACGTCGCCGGCGCGCCGCACGATCACCGTGTCGCCGATATGCAGGTCGAGGCTGCGAATGAAGCCCTCGTTGTGCAAGGTCGCGTTGCTGACGGTGACGCCCCCGACGAACACCGGCTCCAGCTTGGCCACGGGCGTGAGCTTTCCGGTGCGCCCCACCTGAACTTCTATTCCCTGCACTCGCGTCAGTTCCTCCTGCGCCGGAAACTTGTGCGCGCAGGCCCAGCGCGGCTCGCGCGATACGAAGCCGAGACTGCCCTGCAGATCGAGGCGGTTGACCTTGTAGACCACGCCATCGATATCGAACGGCAATTGGTCGCGCCGGCCCGCAATGCGGACATGGAAGGCGATCAGGCCTTCGGCGCCGAGCGCCGCGCAGCGCTCCGCGGAAACCGGGACGCCGATCCCGGCCAGCGCGTCGAGCACCGCGCTTTGCGTCGGCAACGATTCCCAGCCCACGATCTCGCCCACGCCGTAGGCGTAGAACGAGAGCGGGCGGCTTGCGGTCACCCGCGCGTTCAGCTGGCGGACGAAACCCGCGGTCGCGTTGCGCGGGTTGACGAACACCTTCTCGCCGCTGGCGCGCTGGCGCTCGTTGAGCTTTTCGAATTCGTCGCGCCGCATGAAGACTTCGCCGCGCACCTCCAGAACGGCCGGGTGCGCATTGCCGGCGAGCCGCAGGGGCACGCTGCGGATCGTGCGCACGTTGGGGGTAACGTCCTCGCCGACCTCGCCGTCGCCGCGCGTCGTGGCGCGGACCAGCGCGCCATTTTCATAGCGAAGACTGATCGCAATGCCGTCGAATTTCAGCTCGGCGTTGTACTCGACGGGGGAATCCTCCGGGCGGAGCTTCAACTCGCGCCGGATGCGAGCGTCGAAGGCGATTGCCCCGCCCGGGCCGGAATCGGTCTCGGTCCGGATCGACAGCATGGCCACGGCGTGCCGCACCTTCGGGAGGTCTTCGCGTGGCGCGCCGCTGACCCGTTGCGTCGGTGACGACGGGACGACGAGCTCGGGGTGAACCCCCTCCAGTTCCTGCAGCTCCCGGAACAGCCGGTCGTACTCGGCGTCAGGCAGCGTCGGCGCGTCGAGCACGTAGTATTGGTGATTGGCGCGCTCGATTTCTTCCCGCAACTTTGCCGCGCGCGCGGCGGCGGCCCTGGGCGCTGCCATTGTTACGAGAAGAGCCGCTGCGCGCGGGCGCTGCCTGCCGGGATGCCGCGCCCCGCCATCGCGGCGTGGATCGAGCGCACCTGGTCCTTGATCCGCGCGATGCCGGCTTCGCTCAGGACGGCGCGGTTGTCGTCCACCAGGCGCCCGCCCAAGGCCGCGGCGAGGCTGCCCGCGATGGCAATCATGCGGTCGAGCACCTCGGCGCCGTCCGCCACCCGCGGGACGTCGAGCAGCAGCGTGATGCCGCCCGTGGTGAGGCCCTTGATGCTCTCCGGCAGAAACGGCGCCGGCTCGTGGTTGTCCAGCGTGAACAGCGTCTGGCGGCGGTCGTTCCGGTAGTGGAACACGCCGTCGGGCCCGAGCTTGAAGCCCGCGGCCTCCGCCGCCGCGCGGATAGCGGGTCCGGGAATCGTTGCGCCGTCCTTCGCAATCACGTTCACGCCGACGGCGACATCGACGTCGGCGCAGAACGCGTCGAGCTCGCGTGCATTCTTCAGCGCGGCCTGGGTATCCGGGCACGCCACCGGCGCGGGTATCTTGTCGGCGCAGGCCCTGACCGCGTCGGAGAATGCCGCGAGCTGGGCCGGGTTGACGACGCCGGCGCGGTTCACCAGTTGCAGCGCCACGCGCAAGCGCGCATAGCGCCCGCCCCGGCCGCGCACGACGTCTTCCCACGCCTCGCTGCGGAGATCGTAGCCCGCGACGTGAACCGGCTTGCCGCAGGACGCGATCTTGCTCATCAGCTCACTGACCACCGCGTCGGAGATCGGCGAGTCCGCATCGATTTCCGCCGCGAAATCCAGCGTCGGATCGAATTCGCCGCCGTGCGCCACGGCCGTGCCGCCGGCCCCGCTCCCAACCCGCGCCGCCGCCTCGCGTGCAGGCTCCTGCGGCAACAGCTGCGGCTCGAGGCGCCCGTCCGCGAGGACGGACTCGACACCGGCTTTCAGCAGCACGTCGTCATGCGACTCGCCGAACGCCTGTTGCATGCGGCGCTGGAGTCCGCGCTCCTGCACCCAGTTGTAGAGATAGACGCCGGCGATCACCACCGCGCCGATGACGAGCAGGCTCAACTGCAGGTCGCTCATGGACAGGCGCCGCGGGATCAGGCCGCGGCTTCCCTTATCTTCATCGCCTCTTCGATATCGACCGCCACCACGCGCGAGACGCCCGGCTCCTGCATGGTGATGCCGAGCAGCTGCTCGGCGATTTCCATGGTGATCTTGTTGTGGCTGATGAACAGGAACTGCGAGTGTTGCGACATCTTCCTGACCAGATCGCAAAAGCGCCCGGTATTGTAGTCGTCGAGCGGCGCGTCGACCTCGTCCAGCAGGCAGAACGGCGCCGGGTTGAGCTGGAACATCGAGAACACCAGCGCCAGCGCCGTGAGCGCCTTCTCGCCGCCCGACAGCAGCTGGATCGTGGTGTTCTTCTTGCCGGGCGGCTGCGCCTGCACCAGCACGCCGGCGTCGAGTATTTCCTCGCCGGTCAGGATCAGCCGGGCGTGCCCGCCGCCGAACAGCGCCGGGAACATCTCGCTGAAATGCCGGTTGACCTCGTCGAACGTGTGCTGCAGCCGCTCGCGGGTCTCGCGGTCGATGCGCCGGATCGCGTCCTCCAACGTTGCCATGGCCTCGGCGAGGTCGCGCGACTGGGCGTCGAGGTATTCCTTGCGACCGCGCGCGGCCGTCAGCTCTTCCAGAGCGGCGAGATTGACCGCCCCCAGCGCCTTGACCTCCTCGTTGAGCCGCGCAATCTCGCCCGCCAGCGCTCCGGGCCGCATGCCCTTCTCCAGTTGCCGGGCCACCTCGTCTTCGTGGGCCCCGGCATCGGCCAATTGCTGCGCATGCTGTTCCTCGTTCAGCCGCGCTTCCTGTTCCTTCAAGCGTGTTTCCGCGATGCGCTCGCGCAGCGGCTCGAGCCTCTGCTCGCAGGCATGCCGCTCCTCATCGGTTGCCTTGAGGGCGCTTTCCATGCTCTCCAGCGCATCGCGCACCGCGGCCAGCGCCTGCTCGCGTCCGGCGTGCGCCGTCAGGGCCTCTTGCAATCGCTGTTGCAGCGGCGTTTCGTCGTAAGCGGCGTATTCGTTCTGGCGCGTATCGAGAGCCGCAGCGAGCCGTCTTTCATTCTCAGATATCGCATTAATAGAGTTTGTTATCTCTATGATTTTATTATCACAAGATTGCTTCTGAAAGACCGCCTGCTGGGTCTCCTCCCGGGTCTGCTGCAAGGCAGCGCGCTGGAGCTCCAGGACGTTCTCGGCGCGGCGATAAAGATCGGTGGCCAGCGCCAATTGAGTGCGCTGGCGCTCGACCTCCCCCTGCAACCCGGCGACGCGCCGATCCGCGAGTTGCAGGCCCGTTGCCGCTGCGCCAGCTTGAGCTTCGTTCTCGGCGGTCTCCGCGGCGATTCGTTCGAGGCGCTGGGCCATCCGCTGATCGAGCTCGGCGAGTTTCAACGCCTCCAGCTGCAGCGCGTGGTGGCGGCTTTGCATGCCGTTGACGGCATCGCGCAGCTCGTCCAGCCGGCGGCGTGCCTGCTCGACCGCCTTCTCGGCAATGCCTGCCGACCGCTGCAACGCCTCGAACGCGGGCTGGGCCCTGGCGATCGCGCCCCCGAGCTGCTCGATCTCACGCTGCCGCGTGAGCACGCCGTGCAATTCGCTGTCCGGGGCGTGAAAGCTCACCGCGTGGCGGGTGAAGACATGGCCTTCGCGGGTCACCATCAGGGCCCCCGCAGGAAGCCGCTCGCGCGCGGCAAGGCCGCCCGCCGCGTCCGCGACCACGTAAACCTGGTGCAGCCAGTCCCGGACCACTGCTTCGAGGCCGCTGTTCGTGCAGGTGATGTAACGCAGCAGAGGCTCGCATCCCGCCATCGGCGGAGCGGATGGCGACGGGCTGCGCGCCGGCTCGAACACCGTGACCTTCCCCGGGGGCGGCTCGCCAAACCAATGCCCGGCCTGGTCCACGTGCTCGAGGGCAATCGCGTTCAGGCGCTCGCGCAACACCGACTCCAGCGCGTCCTCCCAGCCCGGCTCGATGCGGATTTCCTGCCACAGCCGCAGCGCCTGGTTGAGGCCGCGTGCCTCGAGCCAGCCTGCGGTGTTGGCGCCCCGGGCGAGCCGCTCCTGCAACTGGGTCAAGGCCTGTCGCCGGGCTTCCAGTCCGGCGAGGTGCTGCCCGGACGCCTCCCGCGCGGCGTCGCACTCGCGCCATGCGCCATCTACCCGCGGCAATTCCTGTTCGGCGTCCTCGATGGCAGCGCGCAGGCGTTGCAGTTCGCGGTCGAAGGCGGCGATCTCCTCGTACAACTGCGCCAGCCGCGCGGCATCCGCGGGCTGGAGCGCCGAGCGCTCCTCCTGCAGGCGTTGCGCGCGGATCGCCAGTTGGTCCAGCGTCTGCCGGCCGTGCGCGCGCTTGGTCTCCTCCACCCCCATGGCCTGCTCGTCCAGGGCAAGCGCGCGCTGCAATTCGTCGTAACGGTTGCGGGTTGCCCGGAACGCCTCTTCGGCCACTGGCAGCTTGTCGCTTTCGCTCCTGAGCGCCGCCTCGCGCCGAGCAAGGGTTTCTTCCGCCCGGGACCGCTCGCCGCGCACCTCGGCCAGGCTGCCCTGCGCCGCCGCGAGGCTCTCGCGGTCGCGCTCGGACTGGGCCCGCAATTCCGCCAGCTCGCGCTCGACGCGCTGGCGATTCTCGCGCACGTGAGCCAGCTCCTGTTCGAGCCGCGCCGTCTCCGCGTTCGCCTCGTAGAACGCCCCCTGCGCGGCATGAACCGCGTCCGCCCCGCGATAGTGCCGGGCCCGCAGCTCCTCCACGCGCTTCTCGGCATTGCGCAGCGCTGCGGTATCGGCCTCCAGCTCCAGAGTAAGCCGTTCGATTTCCCGCGCCTGCCGTGCGCGCTGCGCGCCTGCCTCCTGCTTTCGCAGCAGCGACAACAGGTTCTGCGTCGCGCGCAGCTTCGCTTGCAGCTCGTGGTAGCGCGTCGCCACCTCTGCCTGGGATTGCAGGTGCTCGAGCTGCTTTTCAAGCTCGGCCCGGACGTCCTCCACGCGCAACAGGTTTTCGCGGGTGTCCTTGAGCCGGAGTTCCGTTTCGTGGCGCCGCGCCCGGTATTTCGAGACCCCCGCCGCTTCCTCCAGGAACACGCGCAGGTCCTCGGGCTTGGCCTCGATCACGCGCGAGATCATCCCTTGCTCGATGATCGCGTAGGCGCGGCTGCCCAGCCCGGTGCCGAGGAAGATGTCGGCGACGTCCCGGCGCCGCACGTGGACGTTGTTGATGTAGTACGACGTGGCTTCGCCGTCCCGGGCGAGCACGCGCTTTACCGAAATCTCGGCATAGCTCGACCATTGCCCGCCGGCCCGGCCGAGGCTGTTGTCGAAGATCAGCTCGACGCTCGAGCGGTTCACCGGCTGGCGCTGGCCGGAGCCGTTGAACAGGATGTCCTGCATGGTGTCCCCGCGAAGGTGCTTCGCGGAGGTTTCGCCGAGCACCCAGCGCACGGCGTCGATGACGTTCGACTTGCCGCAGCCGTTGGGGCCGACGATGCCTACCAGTTGTCCGGGGACGGGGATGTGAGTGGGGTCTACGAAAGACTTGAAGCCTGCGAGATTGATCTGCTTGAGTCTCAATTGAGCGGTCTTTATTGTGGCTTGTGTATGGTTATAATCCGCAGGCTATTTGGGAAGAGTATTTTACCGAATTTTTCGAAGAAATACTTGCATCATGCCGAGCACGCCGAAGAGGGGGCTGGAGACCTTCGCCAACCCCCATCCCGACCGCGACTACCGGATTCACATGGAAATACCGGAGTTTACCTGCCTGTGCCCGCGCACCGGGCAGCCCGACTTCGCGACCCTCTTCCTCGACTACGTGCCGGACCGGCGCTGCGTCGAGCTGAAGAGCCTCAAGCTCTACGTCTGGTCGTATCGCGATGAGGGCGCGTTCCACGAGGCGGTGACGAATCGCATCCTTGACGACCTGGTGCGCGCCACGCGTCCGCGTTTCATGCGGCTCACCGCGCGGTTCAACGTCCGCGGGGGAATCACGACAACCATCGTTGCCGAGCATGCCAAGCGGGGCTGGAAGCGCCGGCCGGGCGCCGAGCTATCCGATCTTCCCGGCGCCCCTGACGCTCAAGGTTGACTTGCCCGCCGTCGTCCGCGGCCGGGGCGCGGGCGGCCCGTTCACTCAGGTACAATCGCCGCATGACCGAGTTGCAGACCATCATTGAGCAGGCCTGGGAGCGCCGTGCCGACGTCGGCCCGGCGACGGCCGATGCGCGGCTGAAGGACGCGGTCGCCCGGACCATCGATCAGCTGGACGCGGGAAAACTGCGCGTCGCGGAGAAATCGAAGGGCGAGTGGGTCACCCATCAATGGGTCAAGAAAGCGGTGCTGCTGTCGTTCCGGCTGCAGGACAATTTCGTGATGAAGGACGGTTACACCCAGTACTACGACAAGGTGGCCGCCAAGTTCTCCGACTACACGCCCCGCGCGTTCCAGGAAGGCGGGTTCCGCGTGGTGCCGCCGGCTGCCGCGCGCAAAGGCGCGTACATCGCGAAGAACGTGGTGCTGATGCCCTCCTTCGTCAACATCGGCGCCTACGTGGACGAGGGCACCATGGTGGACACGTGGGCCACGGTCGGCTCCTGCGCCCAGGTCGGGAAGAACGTTCATCTCTCGGGCGGCGTGGGCATCGGCGGGGTGCTGGAGCCGGTGCAGGCCAATCCCACCATCATCGAGGACAATTGCTTCATCGGGGCGCGCTCGGAGATCGTGGAGGGCGTGGTGGTCGAGGAAGGGGCCGTGATCTCGATGGGCGTGTTCATCGGTGCCAGCACCCGCATCTACCACCGTCAGACCAAGGAGATCCTCTACGGGCGGGTGCCGGCGGGTTCCGTGGTGGTGCCGGGCAGCCTGCCGGACGCCGACGGCCACTGCAGTCTTTACTGCGCCGTCATCGTCAAGCAGGTCGACGCCAGGACCCGGGCGAAAACCAGCATCAACGAGCTGCTGCGCGGCGATTGACGCGCTGCGTGGCGCCGCACGGGGTTACAATGACTGCTGCGATGGAACCGTGCGAACCGCCGGGGGTCCGCGCAACAAGCTGATTTCAAAGCGAAAACAATTTTCAGGGGAAGTTCATGTTCGTGACGCCGCTGTTCAAGCTGATGGCCGACAAGCAGGCCTCCGACATGTACTTCACGTCCGGGGCGCCGATCCAGATCAAGATCAACGGCGTGGTGATGCCGATCAACAGCCAGGCGCTCGACGCCGAGCAGTGCAAGAAAATCTGCTACGAGCTGATGACCGAAGTGCAGGTCAAGGAATTCGAGTCCATCCACGAGATGAATTTCGCGCAAAGCGCCGGCGAGCTCGGCAATTTCCGCATCAACATCTTCCGCCAGAAGAACACCGTGGCGATGGTGATCCGCTTCGTCAAGCCCGACGTGCCGTCGTTCGAGTCCCTGGGCCTGCCGGCTATCCTCAAGGAAGTCATCATGGAGAAGCTGGGGCTGATCCTCGTGGTGGGATCCACCGGCTCGGGCAAGTCCACCACCATGGCCTCGATGATCGACCACCGCAACACCATCAAGACCGGCCACATCCTCACCATCGAGGACCCGATCGAATTCCTGTTCAAGCACAAGAAGTCGATCGTCAACCAGCGCGAAGTCCGCGTGGATACCCAGAGCTACGCGAACGCCCTGATCAGCGCGATGCGCGAAGCGCCCGACCTGATCATGATCGGCGAGATTCGCGACCAGCCGACGCTGCAGAACGCCCTGCTGTTCGCGCAGACCGGGCACCTGTGCATGTCCACGCTCCATGCCAACAACAGCTACAACGCGCTGAACCGCATCATCAACTTTTTCCCGCGCGAAGCGCGCGAGAGCCTGCTGGCGGACGTGGCCATCGCCTTGCGCGCGGTCATCTCCCAGCGCCTCATCCGCACGGTGGACGGCAAGCGCGTCCCGGCCGTGGAGGTGCTGCTCAACACCAAGCATATCCAGGAGCTGATCTCGAAAGGCGAGATCAGCCAGATCAAGGACGCCCTGGAGCAGAGCCTGTCCCCGGGTTCCCAGTCGTTCGAGCAGGCGCTGTTCCACCATATCGCCACCGGCAAAGTGGCGGTCGAGGAAGCGATGGCGCACTCCGACTCACCCACCAACCTTCATTGGCTGCTCAACAATGCGCCGAAGCCCACGGGCATACAGGGTTCCACCGCCCAGCAGTCCTCCGGCGCCACCAAGCAGCCCGACGACATCTCCAGCATCAAGCTGAACCTCGACGCGCTCGGTTGAAGGCGCGGCGGCCGGTTTCCGCCCGCCCCGCGACGGTAGGCGGATTGGTCCACCACGGAGCGCGCAGTTTCCGCGCCGCCCGCCTCGCCTACGGCCACGGCACCTCCAATGCCAGGGACGAGGCGGCGTACCTCACCCTGCACGCGCTCGAACTCCCGCTGGATGCCCCTGCCCAGGTTTTTGCGAGGCGCGTGACGCGGCGTGACGCAGCGCGCGTGATGCGCCTGTTCCAGCGCCGCATTCGGGAACGCAAGCCCGCGGCCTACCTGACCGGGGAAGCGTGGCTCGGCGATTTCCGTTTCCACGTGGACCAGCGGGCAATCGTGCCCCGCTCCCATATCGCGGACCTGTTGCACAGCCGGCTTGCACCATGGGTCCCGGAAGCCGGGCGGGTGAGGACGGCGCTGGATCTGTGCACTGGCAGCGGTTGCCTCGCCATCCTGGCGGCGCACGCCTTTCCCCGCGCGCGGATCGACGCCACCGATATCTCCGCTGCAGCGCTCGCGGTTGCCCGGATCAACGTCAGGCAGCACCGGTTGCGTGATCGCGTTCGCCTGATCCGGTCCGGGGGGTTTGCCGCGTTGCGCGGGAAGCGCTACGACCTGATCGTTTCCAATCCCCCGTACGTCACCGACGCCGCCATGCACCGGCTGCCGCGGGAGTATCGTTGCGAGCCCCGGATCGCGCTGGCCGGGGGCGGCGATGGACTCGACATCGTGCGCGTGATCCTGGCGCAGGCGGCGCGCCACTTGAGACCGGGAGGATTGCTGGTCGTGGAAGTCGGCGACGGGCGCCGCAGGGCCGAGAAGGCCTACCCGCGCCTGCCGTTCACCTGGCTCGATACGGGCGGCGGTGGCGATGTGTTTCTGCTGGCCCGCGAGCAGCTCGCGGCCGCGGCACCGGCAACCCGAGCGTAGTCAGCAGCTGCCGGACTTCCGCCGGGGCCAGTTCCAGAATCTGCCCGCGCCGCAACCGCGGCGGCAGCACAACCGGCCCGAAGCGCACCCGCATCAGGCGACTGATGCTCAACCCCAGTGCGTCGAACAGCCTGCGCACGATGCGGTTGCGGCCTTCCCTGAGCACGACGCGGTACCACCGGTTCGCGCCCTCCCCGCCTTCGGTAGACACGGATTCGCAGCGCGCCATGCCGTCCTCCAGCCGGATCCCGGACAGCAGCCTGGCACCCTGCTCCTCGGTCAATCTGCCGCGCACGCGCACCGCGTATTCCCGGTCCAGCTCGTGGCTCGGATGCATCATGCGATTGGCAAGCTCCCCGGACGTCGTGAACAGCAGCAGCCCGCTGCTATTGAAGTCGAGACGGCCGACGGCCACCCATTTCGCGTCCCGCAGCCGCGGCAGCTTGTCGAACACGCTCGGCCGCCCGGCGGGATCGTCGCGACTGGCGATCTCGCCCTCGGGCTTGTGATAGATGAGCACCTGCGGCAGCCGCTCCGGCGCCGCGGATCGCAGGATGCGCCCGTCGACCATGACCACGTCTTGCGCGCCGACCCTGGCGCCGAGCCGGGCCTTGACGCCATTGACCGTGACGCGACCGGCTTGTATCCACTGCTCCATTTCGCGCCGCGATCCCAGGCCGGCCTGGGCGAGCGCCTTTTGCAGCTTATAGGTTGCGCCGTGCGGAGACGCAGTCCGTTCGCCCGTCATGGGTGCTACGCCTCGCGCCGCTCGAGCACGGCCTGGGCGAGCGTCCCGCTGTCCACGTGCTCGATTTCCCCTCCCACCGGCAGGCCGCGCGCGATGCGGGTCACCTTCAGGCCGCGCGCGCGCAACGCCTCGCCGACATAGTGCGCGGTGGCCTCGCCCTCCATCGTGAAGTTGGTGGCCAGTATCACTTCATGCACCTCGCCGTCGGTCGCGCGCCGAATCAGGCGTTCGACATGAATCTCCTTGGGCCCGATTCCGTCGAGCGGCGAGAGCGCCCCCATCAGCACGAAGTACAAGCCCTGATAGCACTGCGCCTGCTCCATCATGAGCAGGTCTGCCGGCGACTCCACCACGCACAGCAGGGCGCGATCGCGGCGCGGCGAATCGCACAGTTCGCATAGCGCCGCCTCGGAGTAGCTGTTGCAGAGCTCGCAGTGCCGGATCCTCTCGAGCGCCTGGGTCAGCGCCGCCGCCAGCCGCGTTGCGCCTGCCCGGTCGCGCTGCAACAGGTGATAGGCCATGCGCTGCGCCGATTTGGGCCCGACGCCCGGCAAACAGCGCAAGGCGGATATCAGCTCGTCGAGCGATGATGGTGTTTTCACTTAGAACGGCAGCTTCATCCCTGGCGGCAATGACAGTCCCGCCGTGGCGGCGGCCATCCTTTCCTGCGTCGTGGAATCCACTTTCCGCGCGGCATCGTTGAACGCCGCGGCGACCAGGTCTTCCAGCATGTCCTTGTCGTCGCCGAGCAGCGAGGGCGCTATGGTCACCCGCTTGACCTCGTGCCGGCCGGTCATGACGATCTTGACCAGACCCGAGCCCGCCTGCCCTTCGATTTCCATCGCGGCCAGCTGCTCCTGCAGCTTCTTCATGTTCTCCTGCACGAGCTGCGCCTGCTTCATCAGGTTTCCGATTCCGCCCTTCATCCTCAGCCCCCTCTCTACTGCACCGGTTTGATGGAGGACTCCACGACGCGCCCGTCGAAGTTCTCGACCAGCTCGCGCACGAACGGGTCCTGCTCGATGGCGGCGATGGCCTGTGCCTGCCGCTGCTGTTTTTCGCGATCGGCGATGGCCGCAGGCGAAGCCCCGGCGCTGTCCGCAAGCTGGATTACGAGCCTCACTTTCGCGCCGAGGCGGCTCTCCAGCGCCGCCTTGAGCCGGTCCTGGTACGGCCCGTCCAGCAGCCGCTGATGGGCCTGGGCGATCCGCAACTCGAACCGCGCGGCGTCACGCGCCACCAGCTCGCAATGCTCGGCGAGCATGCGCGCCATGCCGGTGAGGTTGAGCTCGGCCACCAGCGCCTGCCAGCTCGCGTCACCGCGGTTTTTTTTTGATTCCGCGGCGGGTGCTGCGGGCGCGGCTCGCTGGGCCGCCGCCGGGGTCGAAACGGTCCCCGCCGCGGCCTCCGCTGCGGGAGCGAAAGCCAGCATGCGCAGCAGCGTCATGGTGAAACCGGCGTGCTCGTCCGGAGCCAGTCCCAGATCCGCGCGGCCTTGAATGGCGATCTGGTAGTACAGCTGAAGGTCGTCGGCGGAGACCTGGCGGGACAGCTCCTCGATCACGGCGCGCTCGGGGTCGTCTCCGAGCGCATCCGGCACCGTCTGGGCGAGCGAGATCCGGTGCAACAGCGATGCCAGGTCCTGGAGCGCGGCCTCGAACGAGAGGCTGAGTTCCGCCATGCGCGCGGCTTCCGCCACGAGGGCGGCGCCATCCTGCCGCGCCAGGGCGCGCAGGACGGCATAGAGCGGATCCCGGCCCACCACGCCCAGCATCGCGTGCACGGATTCTTCCCCGACGCTGCCCGCGCCATGGGCAATCGCCTGGTCGAGGAGGCTCAGCGCATCGCGCAGGCTGCCCTGGGCGGCGCGCGCGAGCAACGGCAGCGCCGCAGCCTCGTAGCGGATGCTCTCGGCTTCCAGTATGTGCTGCAGGCGGCCTCTGATCTGCTGCTGCGGGATCTGCTTGAGATTGAACTGCAGGCAGCGCGACAGCACCGTGACCGGAATCTTCTGGGGATCCGTGGTGGCGAGGATGAACGTGACGTGCGCGGGCGGCTCTTCCAGCGTCTTCAGCATCGCGTTGAATGCATTGCGCGACAGCATGTGCACTTCGTCGATGATGTAGACCTTGTAGCGCCCGGCGGTCGGCGCATAGAGCGCGCTTTCCAGCAGTTCCCGCATGTTGTCGACCTGGGTGTTGGAGGCGGCGTCGAGCTCGATCAGGTCGACGAAGCGGCCGGCGTCGATCTCCGCGCACGCCGGGCATTGCCCGCACGGCGTCGCGCTCACGCCGGACTCGCAGTTGAGCGCCTTGGCGACGATGCGGGCGAGCGTCGTCTTGCCCACGCCGCGCGTCCCGGTGAAAAGGTAGGCGTGGTGCAGCCGCTGCTGCGCCAGCGCATTCTGGAGCGCGCGCACCACGTGCTCCTGCCCCACCAGCTCAGCGAAGGTACGGGGACGCCACTTGCGGGCGAGAACCTGCGTCACTTGGGAGCCGTGGATCGTGAATCGTGGATGGTGGGTCGTATTCTACTGCAACGGCTCCGCCACCCGTCACGAATCACGAGCCGCGAACCACGAATCACTCAGAAGTGATATTGCAGCCGGAGCTGGTGGAAATTGATGCCGTTGTTGGGCTTCTTGATGCTGGCGTTGGACAAGTGCTGGTAGCGGTAGCCCACGTCCCATGCGCTCTTGACGCCGAAGCGGTAGCCGAAACCCAGGTGATCGCCGAACTGGAACAGCGTGCTGAAGCGCTTGTCGCCGAGGGTGGACTTCGACAGCACGTGGAAGCCGATGGCGGCCTCCGCGTAGGGCCCCTGGAGGCTGTTGCGTTGCAGGCGGAATACCGGGGTCAGCCCGATCTCGGTGATATCCCCGTTCTGTCCGGGAAGCGCGTCGCGGGTCCAGTAGCCGAGCCCCAGGTCCCAATAGCCGCCGACATGCCATTCCCGGCCCTGGAACCAGCGCTTGCTCCAATCCCATTGGATGGCGACTCGCCCCATGTCCGTGCTGTCGCCGCTGCCGCCCTCAACGGCGATCCCGTCCACCGCCACTGCGCGGGATGCCCACAGCAGGCAAACCGCAGCCAGCACCCCGATCGATACGATTTTTTTCATGACGCGTGATGATAACCCAAAAAAAAGGTGGCGAGCCTTACCCCCGGCACTTGCAAGGAATAGCTGTGGCTGCTTCCTTCCGGACCTGACCAGGTTCACTACCCTGCAATGCGGGGAGGCCCGCCGTAAGTAAATTGTAAGCATTATGCGGGCGCGCGGCCATCGCTTCCGTGAATCAATCCCCCGCAATCTTTACAAGCGGCCATTTTAATGCTTCCATTCACGGGGCACTGCGCGCTGGTAGCGATCCGCGCTGCCGTTTACTTTCCCGGATTCCGCTCCTACTGCAACCGGAGGAATGCATGGCCAACAAGTCGATCGAATCCGTTCTACAGGAAAACCGCGTCTTCACGCCGAGCAAGTCATTCGCCGCGAAGGCGGCCATCCCGAGCATGGAGGCGTACCGGAAGCTGGCGGGCGAGGCGGAACAGGACTTCGAAGGGTTCTGGGGGAGACTCGCGCGCGAGCACGTGCTGTGGCACCGGCCGTTCACCCGGGTCCTCGATGAATCCAACGCGCCGTTCTTCAAGTGGTTTCATGACGGCGAACTGAACGCATCCTACAACTGCCTCGACCCCCACCTCAAGAGCCAGCCGGACAAGGTCGCCATCATCTTCGAGGCGGACGACGGCAAGGTCACGAAGATCACCTACAAGGCGCTCTACCGCCGGGTCTGCATGATGGCGAACGGGCTGAAATCGCGGGGCATCAAGAAAAGCGACCGGGTCATCATCTACATGCCGATGTCGATCGAGGTCGTGGTCGCGATGCAGGCCTGCGCGCGCATCGGAGCGATCCATTCCGTGGTATTCGGGGGCTTCTCGGCGAAGAGCCTGCAGGAGCGCATCATCGACGCCGGCGCCGTGGCGGTGCTCACCGCCGACGGGCAGTTCCGGGGCGGCCGCGAAATTCCGCTGAAGCCCGCTGTCGACGAGGCGCTCGCCATGGGCGGGTGCGAGACGATCAAGTCGGTCGTGGTCTATAAGCGCACCGGGACCGTGGTGCAGTGGAATGCGAAGCTGGACGTCTGGCTGCACGACCTGCTGAACGGCCAGCCCGAAGTCTGCGAGCCGACCTGGGTCGACGCCGAGCACCCGCTCTTCATCCTCTACACCTCCGGCTCGACCGGCAAGCCGAAGGGCATCCAGCATTCCACGGGCGGCTACCTGCTGTGGACCATCCTGACGATGAAATGGGTGTTCGATTACAAGCCCGCCGACGTCTTCTGGTGCACGGCGGACGTCGGCTGGGTCACCGGGCACTCGTATACCACGTACGGCCCGCTCGCCTGCGGCGCGACCGAGATCGTGTTCGAGGGCGTTCCCGTCTACCCGGACGCCGGGCGCTTCTGGAAAATGATCCAGGACCACAAGGCCACGGTGTTCTACACCGCCCCCACCGCGATCCGCTCGCTGATCAAGGCCGGTGGGACCCTGCCGAAGCAGTACGACCTGTCGTCGCTGCGCATCCTCGGCACCGTCGGCGAGCCGATCAATCCCGAGGCCTGGATGTGGTACCACGAAACCGTCGGCGGCGGCCGCTGCCCGATCGTGGATACCTGGTGGCAGACCGAGACCGGGGGCCACATGATCTCGCCGCTGCCGGGCGCGACGCCGACGAAACCCGGATCCGCGACCTTTGCGCTCCCCGGTATCTTTGCCGACATCGTGGACGAAACGGGGCGCTCGGTGGGCAAGGGCAAGGGCGGCGTGCTGGTGATCAAGAAGCCGTGGCCGGCGATGCTGCGCACGATCTGGGGCGATCCCGAGCGCTACAAGAAGACCTACTACCCCGAGGACTACAAGGGCCAGTACTACCTCGCCGGGGACGGCGCCTCGTTCGACGAGGACGGCTACATCCGCATCATGGGCCGCATCGACGACGTGCTCAACGTCTCCGGGCACCGCCTGGGCACGATGGAAATCGAGTCGGCCCTGGTCGCGAATACCAGGCTGGTGGCCGAGGCGGCGGTCGTCGGCCGTCCCGACGACCTGACCGGTGAAGCCATCGTTGCTTTCGTGGTGCTCAAGCAGGCGCGGCCCAATGGCAGCGAAGCGAAGAGAATCGTCAAGGAGCTGCAGGACTGGGTCGGCAAGGAGATCGGCCCCATCGCCAAGCCCAGGGACATCCGCTTCGGCGACAACCTGCCCAAGACGCGCTCCGGCAAGATCATGCGCCGGCTGCTGCGCTCGATCGCCAAGGGCGAGGAGATCACGCAGGATGTCACGACCCTCGAGAATCCCGCGATCCTGCAGCAGCTGCGCGAGAGCATCAACTGAAACGCGAGACGCGCGCAATCCCGCCCTACCTGACTGGTCCGCGGTCAGCCGAATTCCCGCATCGATCTGATAAAATTCCCGCGTCCGGAGAGGTGGATGAGTGGTTTAAGTCACACGCCTGGAAAGCGTGCGTACGGTGAAAGCCGTACCGCGGGTTCGAATCCCGCCCTCTCCGCCAGTATCCTCAGGTGATGCAGACCGCGCGCACCGAGTGCAGGTTCATGGTCCCCTGCAGGACTTTTTCGATGCCATCCTGCTTGAGCGTCCGCATGCCCTCGTTTACGGCGGCGCGAAGGACCGCCGCGACTCGCGCGTGCTCCTGAATGGCCTGCTTGATCGCGTCGGTCGCCACCAGTAACTCGTGCAGGGCGACCCGCCCGCTATAGCCCGTGCCGCGGCACGCCTCACAGCCCGCCGGGTCGTAGAGAATGAAGCGCCCCTTGTCATAGGCATAGCTCTTCATCCACTCGGCGTAGATTGCCTGCAACGCCGCCTTCGGGTCGGCCTTGAACGGGTCGGTGTCTTTCAGGTCCTGGCTGTATTCGGTGAGCATCAGGCGGATCTCGTCCTTCGCAGCCACGTGGGGCTTCTTGCACTTGGGGCACAGGCGCTTTGCCAGGCGCTGCGCCATGATGCCCAGCAGGGCGTCCGCGAAATTGAACGGGTCCATGCCCATGTCGAGCAGGCGAACGATGCTCTCGGGCGCGCTGTTGGTGTGTATGGTCGCGAGAACCCGGTGCCCGGTGAGGGAAGCCTCGATGCCGATGGCGGTGGTTTCCTTGTCCCGCATCTCGCCCACCATGATCACGTCCGGATCGGCGCGCAGGAAAGCGCGCATCGCGCGCGCAAAGGTCAGATCGGCCCTCGGATTGATCTGCACCTGGCGCAGGGATTCATGGGTGATTTCAACGGGATCCTCCGCGGTCCAGATCTTGGTTTCCGGGGTGTTGATGTAGCCCAGGACCGAATGCAGGGTCGTCGTCTTGCCCGAACCCGTCGGGCCGCACACGAGGAACAAGCCGTACGGCTTGCTCACCATCGATTTCAGCACCTGCAGGTTGCGGGGACTCAGTCCCAGCTGTTCGAGCGGCACGGGACGGCCGGCCGTCAGAACGCGCATGACGACATCTTCCTTCCCGCCGACGGTGGGGATGGTCGCAACGCGCAACTCGATGTCGAGCGACGGCACGAACTGCTTGAACGTGATCTTGCCGTCCTGCGGTTCCCTCTTGTTGGAGATGTCCAGGTCGGCCATGATCTTCAGCCGCGCCACGACCTTGGCATGGGAAATCGCCGGTATCTCGATGTAATCCGTCAGCGAGCCATCGATGCGGAACCGGACCTTGGTCTTCCCGTTGCCCGGCCGCGGCTCGACATGGATGTCCGAAGCGCGCAGGTTGTGGGCTTCCAGAACGATCTTGTTGACCAGTTGCACCGTTGCGCTGTCCGGCTCGACCCTGTCGTCGACCACGCCGCTTCGCGCTTCCGAGATCTCCCCTTCCATCCTTCTGATGATCGTGTCCACGGAAACGGAGGCGCTCTCCGACCCGAAGAACTGCTCCACCGTCGCCGCAAAATCCCGGCCGGTGCAAACGCGGTAGGAAACCTTCTTGTTGGGAAAGATCTGGTTGACGATGCGCGAGCCGGCGAAACGCTCGGGATCGGTGGTCATTACTATCATGCCCTGATCGTCCTCGCCGACGGGCATCCACGCCTGGCTGACCACGAACGTGCGTTTGAGCTTTCTCAGCAAAGCGGCCGGCCGGGCGCGGTCGGGGCGAAACGGCTCGTACGGCAGGCCGAAATACTTCGACAGGGCGAGCCCCAGCGCCGGATCGCTGACCTTGAGCTCGTCCCGCAACACCTGCTCGATGTTGACGCCTTTCCCCCGCGCGAGGCGGATCGCGAGCTCCAGTTCGGCGGGAGTGATCACCCCGTCGATGACCAGATGGTCGTACTTGGTCTTGGCGCCGGCCGGCTTGGCCTTTTCCCGCTGCCGATAGCCTGTCGCCAGGGCCTTGCAGAGCACGCCGGCCCTTCTTTCAGCGTGCTTCGGAAACGGATTCCCGGATAAGGTATTGATGAATTCCACTACGCCGATCGCCTCTTTGGAATCCGGGCCATCGAGAATGGGGGCCGCCAGCACTTGTTTGGTCTTGTACCCCGTGGACCGGTCCACCGCCCGGTAAAAATAGACCGGGGGATCGAAGGTATTGAGCTCTTCCACGCTGTAGGCATCCTGGATGTTGACCAACCGGCCATTGAGCGCCACGTACCCCGCGATGCTGAATTCCGCCGACATCGGGAGTTTCAAGTCGTCAAACGAATCGAGGCCGGTCTTGATCTTCGAGACCAGCAGCGTCCGGTCCTCGTTGATCAGATAAACCGTCAGGCGATCCGCCTCGAACACGGCGCAAATGTCCTGGCCGAGCTCGCGCAAAACCGCGTCGACGTCGCGCGACGCCTGAATCCTGGCGGCGATGGCATCGAGATTGATGCTGATTGTGTTTTCGGTGCTCATTCCTGAATCGACTTCGCTACCGGCCCAGCGTGCTTGGGGCTATCCAGGAGCTTACCCAATGTCGCCCTCTCCCGGGGGTTTTTCTGTGCGGTGGCGAACACTATCCCGCCCTCTGCTATTCTGACAACTATTCTTTCATAGGACGTCGCAATGGACCTCCAACTATCCGGCAAGACCGCGCTTGTCACCGGTGCCTCGCGCGGCATCGGGCGCGCCATCGCCCTGGGCTTGGCCAATGAAGGCGTGAAGATCGCCATCGCCGCGCGCCGAGTCAACTTGCTCGAAGAGCTCGCGCGGGAAATCGTGTCAGCGCGCGCGGCCGAGCCGCTGGTGATCGCCGCCGACCTGTATCAGGAAGGATCGGCCGAGAAGCTCGCGCAGGAGGCGGCGCAGGGCCTCGGGCACATCGATATCCTGGTCAATGCCGCCGGCGGCAGCCGGCCCTACCCGTTCGAGGCGACCAAGGAGCAGTGGGCGGAAGGGATACTGGTCAACTTCATCCGCCTGCGCGAGTTGTCCCACGCGGTGATCCCGGGCATGAAGGCGCGGCGCTGGGGCCGCATCGTCAACATCACGGGGACGTCCGAGCCGCGCGGGCTCAATGCGGCGAACTCCGCGAAGGCCGCGGTGCACGCGTGGGCGAAGGGGCTGTCGCGCGAGATGGCGGCGCACGGCATCACCATCAACTCGATCCAGCCCGGCCGCATCATGAGCGAGCAGATCGTGCGCTTCCACCCCACGGCGGCGGATCGCCGGAAATTCGCCGAGGAAAACATCCCCATGGGCCGTTTCGGCGAGCCCGAAGAGCTGGCGAACCTCGCCGTGTTCCTGGCTTCGCCACGTGCCGGATACATCACGGGAACGGTAACGCCGGTGGACGGCGGCATGAGCCGGTTCGCGTTCTGACCACCCACGGTTGCGCTGTCAGGCCGTGACGTTCGCGGCGCGGGCGGGCATGAGGGAGGCCGCGGCGAACATGACGGCCGCCATCGCCGCCAGCGCGAAGAACAGGTACTTGAAGTCGCTGCTGTAGCGGTGCATCAGCGCCACCAGCGGCACCGCGCAGGCGCTCGCCCCGAAGGAGACGACGTAACGCACCGCGAACACGCGCGAGCGCCACGCCTCGTCGGTATAGGCGGCGACCATGGCGTCGTTGATCGGCACCTGACCGAAAATGAAGAACATCATGCCGAGTGCCGCGACCAGCATCAGGTGATTGTCGAAGAAGGCCGCGCCGATGAGCAGCGGCACCTGGATGCCGACCACGGACATCAGCACCGGCTTGATCGAGCCGCGGTCCAGGAAATGACCGACCACCAGCTGGGCCACGGCGGCGAACGCGTAGACCAGCGACACCAGGATACCGATGCCGAGCGTGGTGCTGACCAGCGCGCCGAGGCGCTCGTCGAATACCTTGGGCATGGCGATGGTCGTGGAATTGAATACGACGCCGCCGAAGATCGTGGTGACCGTAAGGATCGTGAATACGCGCACCAGCAGGCCGCGCGAGAATCCGGCGCGCCCCCCGGCGGCGGAGCGCCGGCCCGCGGTCTGCATGTCGGGCACCAGGACCGCGAAGGCGATTCCGACGGCAATTGACACCAGCCCCGGGACGATGAACGCTGCGCGCCAGTTGATCCAGTGGGCCAGCGCCCCGGCAATGAGCGCGGCGAAGGCGAGCCCGAGATTGCCGAATACGCCGTTCACGCCGAGCACCTTGCCCACCTTGTCGCGCCCGCTCACCAGCATCGCGATGCCGACGGGATGGTAAATGGCGCCGAACAGCCCCATCACGGTGAGCGCGGCGGCAATCTGCCACGGCGCCTGGGTGAGCCCGGTCAGTATGGATGCGGCTCCGATGCCGACGAAGAACACGACCATCATGCCGCGCCGGCTCCAGCGGTCGGCGATCCAGCCGGCGGGCAGAGAGCCCGCGCCGAACGCGATGAACCCGCCCAGCGCGAGCGGCAGCATCTCGCTGTACGGGCGGCCGAACTCCGGCGCCATGGCCAGCACCACGGTCGGGTAGATCAGCAGGAACAGGTGGTCGAGGGTGTGCCCGATGTTGAGGAATAGCTCCCCGGTGCGGCGGTCGGTCGTCATGCCCGGCCCGCTCCAAATAGACACAATGTGGATGGCATCATGATAGTTGGACGACCGCCCTGCCCCGTATCTGCCCCTTGAGCATGCTGTCGAAATAGGCAGGCAGGTCTTCGAGCTTGATGATGTGCGCGATGTCGCCGAGATGCCGGGGCCTGAGATCGGTCGCGAGCCGCCCCCAGACCTCGCGCCGCAGCGGCATCGGCGTATCGCCGGAGTTCACCCCGATCAGGCGCACGCCGCGCAGGATGAACGGCAGCACCGTGGTCTTGAGCTCGATGCCCCCGGCGTTGCCGAAGCTGGCAATGAGGCCGTCCTGCCGCATGGTGCGCGTCAGCCACGCGAGCTGCTCTCCGCCGACCGAATCGAACGCCGCCGCCCACAGCGCCTTCTCCAGCGGGCGGTTTCCCATCTCCAGTCCTTGCCGCGACAGCACTTCCTGCGCGCCGAGCTTCCTCAGGAAATCATGCTCGGCGTCCTTCCCGGTCACCGCGACGACGGGGTAGCCGAGCGCAGCCAGCATGTCTATGGCGAGGGTTGCCACGCCGCCGGTCGCGCCGTTTACCAGGACCTTCCCGTTGGTCGGCGCCATTCCGTTCAGCTCGAGCAGTTCCACCGCCAGCCCGGCGGTGTAGCCGGCGACCCCGAGCGCGGCCGCGTCGAACAAGGTGAGCCCTTTCGGCAGCGGCACCACCCAGTCCGCCGGAACGCGGCACACCTGCGAATAGCCGCCGTCGTGGCCGACGCCGAATTCGTAGCTGGTGCAGATCACCTCGTCGCCGGCCTTGAAGCGCGCGTCGGCGGACGAGATGACGGTCCCCGTCGCATCGATGCCGGCGATGCGGGGAAAGCTGCGGATGATCTTGCCGACCCCGGTCGCCGCCAGCGCGTCCTTGTAGTTGACGCTCGAGTAGGCCGCTTGCAACACGACCTCCCCCGGGGACAGTTCGGCGAGCGCCACCTCCACCACGCGGGCGGTCGCCTTGCCGTTTTCGTCGAATACCCGTAACGCCTGGAATGGATTCATGTTTCCTGCCTGACCCGGGGCTGGTTCAAGTACTCGAGCGTTTGCATCTCGGTGAGCCGGCTTGCGGTGCGGTCGAACTGGAACACCATCGCCTGCAACTGCGAGTCGCCCGTGCCGGCGCCGCGGTCGAGCAGCGCCTCGGGCGGACAGGCCGCCGACACGATCAGTTTTACCCGCTGGTCGTAGAGCACGTCAACGAGCAGCGTGAAGCGCCGCGCGGCGTCGGCCTGCTCGAGCGACATGCGCGGCACCCCGGAGACCACGAGCGCATGAAAGCGCTTGGCGAGATCGATATAGTCGTTCTGCGAGCGGCCCCAGCCGCAGATCACCTTGAAGTCGAACCATACCACGCCGCCGGCCCGGTGGCGGTAGGGGATCACGCGCCCCTCGACGTCGAGCTCGTGAGTCTCCTCCTCGACTTCGGCGAGTCTCCGGAACGCCTCCATCAATGCGCGGTCGGTCTCGGGCGTGAGCGGCGCGTGGTAGACCCTGACCTGCTGCAGCGCGCGCCGCCGGTAATCGACGCCCCCGTCCACGCGGATCACGTCGAGGCGGTCCTTGATCAAATCGATCGTCGGCAGGAAATCCTCGCGCTTGAGTCCGTCCTTGTAGAGCTCGTCGGGGGGGTAGTTCGAAGTCATGCAGTAGACCACGCCCTTCTCCAGCGTGCGCGTCAGCAGGCGCCCGAGGATCATGGCGTCCGCCACATCCGACAGCGCGATCTCGTCGAAGCAGATCAGCCGGTAGCGCCGCTCGATGCGCGCGGCGAGCGCATCGAGCGGGTCGACCGTGCCCTTCAGGGTCTCGAGCTCGCGGTGCACGTCGCGCATGAAATGGTGGAAATGCACGCGCCGGCGGCGCACCAGCGGCAGGCACCGGTAGAAGCTGTCCATGAGGAAGGTCTTGCCGCGCCCCACGGCGCCCCACAGGTAAACGCCCCGCGGCAACGGCGGACGCACCACCAGGCGCTGCAGCGCGGTGCGGCGCCGGCGCTTGTAGTCGGTCCACGCCTCGTACAGATTCTGCAGGCGCAGCACGGCCGCGTACTGCGAGTCGTCCGGCTGAAAGCCCCTTTTCCTGAGCGCTTCCTGGTAGAGCTCGAGGACGGTGACGGGAAGCGCCCGGGCCGGCTCGGTATACTCGGCCGAGTCGAAAGCGCCTTCGCTCACAAATTCAAGGTGCGCTTGTCGACCGCGAGCGCGGCCTCTTTCATCGCCTCGGAGAGCGAGGGATGGGCGTGGCAGATCAGCGCGATATCCTCGGCCGACGCGCGGAACTCCATCGCCACCACCGCTTCGGCGATCATCTCCGAGGCCATGGGCCCGATGATGTGCACGCCGAGGATGCGGTCGGTCTTCTCGTCGGCCAGGAATTTCACGAAGCCGGTGGTGTCACCGAGCGCGCGGGCGCGGCCATTGGCCATGAACGGGAACTGCCCGGCCTTGTAGCGCACGCCTTCGCTCTTCAGTTGCTGCTCGGTCTTGCCCACCCACGCGATTTCGGGCGAGGTATAGATCACCCACGGGATGGTGTTGAAGTCGACGTGGCCGTGCTTGCCCGCGATGGTCTCGGCCACGGCCACGCCTTCTTCTTCCGCCTTGTGCGCCAGCATCGGGCCTCGCACCACGTCGCCCACGGCCCACACGTTGGGAAGGTTGGTGCGGCACTGGTCGTCCACCGCCACGAAGCCGCGCTCGTCCAGCTTGAGGCCGACCGCCGCGGCATCGAGTCCCCCGGTATTGGGCACGCGCCCGATGGAGACGATCAGCTTGTCCACGGTCAGCGCTTGCGCCTTGCCCGCGCTGTCGGCGTATTCGACCTTGACGTCCCTGGCGGTCGTCACCTTGCCGACCTTCACGCCCATATGCATGGCGAGGCCCTGCTTGGTGAACACCTTGAGCGCTTCCCTGGCGACCTGCTCGTCCGCCGCTCCGAGAAACGCCGGTAGCGCCTCGAGGATGACGACTTCGGCGCCCAGCCGCCGCCACACACTGCCCATTTCGAGGCCGATCACGCCGGCGCCGATCACGCCCAGGCGCTTCGGCACCTCGGGTATCGCCAGCGCGCCGTCGTTGTCGAGAATGAGCTTGTTGTCGAACGCGGCGCCGGGCAACGCTCGCGGGACCGAGCCGGTGGCGACGATGACGTGCTTGGCGGTCAGCGTCTCCTCCGGCTTGCCGTCGACCTTGATCGTCCAGGCCCCCGCGCTTCCGCCGGCGAAGCGGCCGTGGCCGTGGAAAAACGCGATCTTGTTCTTCTTGAACAGGTACAGGATGCCTTCGTTGTTCTGCCGGACGACCTTGTCCTTGCGCTTGAGCATCTGCGCGAGGTCGAGCGACAGCCCCTTCACCTGTATCCCGTGCTCGGAGAAGGCATGGCCCGCGTGCTCGTAATTCTCCGACGATTGCAGCAGCGCCTTGGACGGTATGCAGCCGACGTTGGTGCAGGTGCCGCCCGGGGCCGGCTTGCCGTCGGCGGTCTTCCATTCGTCGATGCACGCCGTGGCCAGGCCCAGCTGGGCGGCGCGGATCGCGGCGATATAGCCGCCGGGCCCGCCGCCAATGACGACTACGTCGAATGACTTCATTCAGATATCGAGGAGAATCCGGGCCGGATCCTCGAGCGCTTCCTTCATCGCGACCAGGCTCAAGACCGCCTCGCGGCCGTCGATGATGCGGTGGTCGTAGGAGAGCGCGAGATAGTTGATCGGCCGGATCACCACCTGGCCGTTCTCGGCCACCGGCCGGTCGCGCGTGGCGTGCACGCCGAGGATCGCGCTCTGCGGCGGGTTGACGATGGGCGTCGAGAGCATGGAGCCGAACACGCCGCCGTTGGAGATCGAGAACGTCCCGCCGGTCAGCTCCTCGATCGTGAGCTTGCCCTCCTGCGCGCGCTTGCCGAAGTCCGCGATTTGCTTCTCGATGTCGGCCACGCTCAGCTGGTCGGCGTTGCGCAGGATCGGCACCACCAGGCCGCGCGGGCTGCCGACCGCGATGCCGATGTCGTAGTAGCCGTGGTAGACGATGTCGGTGCCGTCGATCGAGGCGTTGACCACCGGGTACTTCCTGAGCGCGTGCACCGCCGCCTTGACGAAGAGCGACATGAAGCCCAGGCGCACGCCATGCAGCTTCTCGAACCGGTCCTGGTATCTCTTGCGCAGGTCCATGACCGGCTGCATGTTGACTTCGTTGAAGGTGGTGAGCAGCGCCGCCGTGTGCTGCGACTGCACCAGGCGCTCCGCGACGCGTGCCCGCAGCCGCGACATCGGCACGCGTTGCTCGGACCGCTCGCCCAGCGCGCCCAGGTCAACGGGAGATGCGGGGGCGCGCTGCGGCGCAGGAGAGGCGGCCGGAGCGGCGGCCCTGGCTGCCGGCTGCACACCGCTCGCGGCGGCCAGGACGACATCTTCCTTGGTGACGCGGCCGCCGCGGCCGGTTCCCGGGATCGCGCCGGTATCCACCTGTTTTTCCGCCGCCAGCTTCTGCGCCGCAGGCATGGCCGCGGGCGCTGCCGCCTTCGCCGCAGCTTTCGCTTGCGGTTTCGCCTCTTCCCTGGCGGCGGCGGGCGCGTCGGCCGCGGCTTTTGCGTCAGTGTCGATCTGGGCAATGACCTCGTTGCTGGTCACCGTGCTGCCGTCGCCCTTGACGATCTTCACGATCACGCCGGCTCCCGGCGCGGGCGTCTCGAGCACCACCTTGTCGGTCTCGATGTCCACCAGGTTCTCGTCGCGCTTGACGAACTCGCCGGCCTTCTTGTGCCAGGTCAGGAGCGTGGCCTCGGCCACGGATTCCGAAAGCTGCGGGACTTTGACTTCGACCAGCATGGGAACTCCTTACCGTTCTCCGTCCGCCCGCGACGCGGCGCCCACCGAAAGCGCCAGGTCGACCAGCTCCTTCTGCTGCCGGTCGTGCAATGACTTGTACCCCGCCGCGGGCGAGGCCGACGAATCGCGGCCGGCGTAGATCAGCTTCTGGTGCGGCAGCAGGTGGCGCTCCAGGTAGTGCTGGATGCGGTGCCAGGCACCCTGGTTGCGCGGCTCTTCCTGGCACCACACGATCTCGGCCGCCTTGCGGTAGCGCTCGATCTGCGCGTGGAACTCGTCGTGAGCGAACGGGTAGAGCTGCGCGATGCGCGCCAGCGGCAGGTCCTGGAGCCCCCTCGCCTTGCGCTCCGCCCGGAGGTCGTAGTAGACCTTGCCGCTGCAGAACACCACGCGCTTCACGTTGTCGGGATTGATGTCCTTCGACTCCCAGTCCTCGTTGACCGGATTGAACTTGTCGGTCGCGAACTCCTCGAGCGGCGAGACCGATTCCTTGTGGCGCAGCAGGCTCTTGGGCGTGAACAGGATGAGCGGCTTGCGGAACGGGCGGATCATCTGGCGCCGCAGCAGGTAGTAGAGCTGCACCGGGGTCGCCGGCATGCAGACCTGCATGTTGTAGTCGGCGCAAAGCTGCAGGTAGCGCTCGATGCGCGCCGAGGAATGCTCGGGGCCCTGCCCCTCGTAGCCGTGGGGCAGCATCAGCACCAGGCCGCACAGCCGGCCCCACTTGGCCTCGCCCGAGGCGATGAACTGGTCGATCACGACCTGCGCGCCATTGGCGAAGTCCCCGAACTGCCCCTCCCAGATTACCAGCTCGTGGGGCGCCGAGGTCGAGTAGCCGAACTCGAAGCCCATCACCGCCTCCTCCGAGAGGACCGAGTCGATCACCACGAAATCGCCCTGCTTGTCGCTCACGTGCTGCAGCGGCACGTAGGTGCCCTGGTCCCACTTCTCCCGGTTCTGGTCGTGCAGCACCGCGTGGCGGTGGAAAAACGTGCCGCGCCCGCTGTCCTGCCCCGAGAGCCGGATCGAGTAGCCCTCGTCGAGCAGCGTGGCGAAGGCGAGGTGCTCGGCCATGCCCCAGTCGAGCGGCAGCTTTCCCTGCGCCATCAGCCGCCGGTTGTCGACAATCCGCTGCACCGCGGAGTGAAGCTTGAAATTCTCCGGTATGGTGGTGATGCGCTCGCCGAGCCGTTTCAGCGTCTCGATCGGCAGCCGCGTGTCGTCGCGCTCGTTCCACTTGCCGCCCTTGTACTGGCCCCAGTCGATCTCGAACGGCGGCTTGTAGTTCGACAGCACGGTCTTGTTGGTGTGGTGGCCGCCGTCGAGCGCCTTGCGAAACGTCGCCACCATCTCGTCGCCGCCCTTCGGCGGGACCGTGCCCTCCTTCTCCAGGCGCTCGGCGTAGAGCTGGCGCGTCGTCGGCAGCCGGGCGATGGTCTTGTACATCAGGGGCTGCGTGACCATCGGCTCGTCCTGCTCGTTGTGCCCGAGCCGCCGGTAGCAGACGAGGTCCACCACCACGTCCTTGTGGAACTTCATGCGGTACTCGAGCGCGATTTCCGTCACCAGGCACACCGCCTCGGGGTCATCGCCGTTGACGTGGAAGATCGGGATTTCCAGCATCTTCGCGATGTCGGTGCAGTACAGCGTCGAGCGCGAATCGCGCAGGTCCGAGCAGGTGAACCCGACCTGGTTGTTGACGATGAGGTGCACCGTGCCGCCGGTGCCGTAGCCCCGCGTCTGCGCCAGCTCGAACGTTTCCATGTTGACGCCCTGCCCCGCGAACGCGGCATCGCCGTGGATCAGCACCGGCAGCACCTGGTCGCCCTTGAAATCCCGGCGGCGGTGCTGGCGCGCCCGCACCGAGCCCTCCACGACCGGGTTGACGATCTCGAGGTGGGAGGGATTGAACGCGAGCGTGACGTGCATCGGCCCGCCCGGCGTCATGACGTTGGACGAGAAGCCCTGGTGATACTTGACGTCGCCGGCGAGGAGATCGTCGTGGTGCTTGCCCTCGAACTCGGCGAACAGGTCCTTGGGCATCTTGCCCATGGTATTGACCAGCACGTTGATGCGGCCGCGGTGCGCCATGCCGATCACCAGTTCCTGCACCCCGGCCTTGCCGGCGTGCTGCAGCAGGTGGTCGAGCTGCGGGATCAGCGATTCGCCGCCTTCCAGGGAAAAGCGCTTCTGGCCGACGTACTTGGTGTGCAGGTACTTCTCCAGCGTCTCGCCCGCGGTCAGGCGCTCGAGGATGTGCATCCTGTAGTCGGCATCGTAGGACGGCGTGGCGCGGATGGACTCCAGCCGCTCCTGCACCCAGCGCTTCTGCGTCATGTCGCTGATGTGCATGTACTCGGTGCCGATGGTGCGGCAGTAGGTGTCCCGCAGGAACTGCAGGAGGTCCTTCAATTTCATTTCCCGCGGCCCCACCAGCGTGCCGGTGCTGAACGCCATCTCCAGGTCGGCGTCGGTGAGCCCGTAGTGGGCGGGCTCGAGCTCGGGAAGATGCGGCTTCTCCTGGCGCTTCAGCGGATCCATGTCGGCGTGCCGCACGCCGAGGATGCGGTGGGCCGAGACGAGCTGCAGCACGCCGAGCTGCTTCTCGCCGAGCTGCGGGCGGTTGATGACGACCGTCGCGCCTGCCGCGGGGCGGCTCTTCGCAAGATCGGCGAAGCGGTCCTGGACGTCGAAGTGAGAGACGTCCGCGGGGCCCTGGTCGAGCCGCTGCAGCTCATCGAAATAATCGCGCCAGCGCGGCTCGACCGCCGCCGGGTCCCTGAGCCAGGCGTCGTAGAGCGCCTCGATGAACGGCGCGTTCGCGCCGAAGAGGTAGGAATTGCCGAGCATCTGCTTCATCATGATTTCACCCGGGCGGTGAAGCTCACTTACGCTTGGCCATGGGCACAAACTCGCGGCGGGCGGCGCCGGTGAAGAGCTGCCGCGGACGGCCGATTTTCTGGTCCGGGTCGGAGATCAGCTCGTTCCACTGGGCGATCCAGCCTACCGTGCGGGCCAGCGCGAAGATCGCGGTAAACATGGCAACCGGTATGCCGAGCGCCTTGTAGACGATGCCCGAATAGAAATCCACGTTGGGGTAGAGCTTGCGCTTGACGAAATACTCGTCCTCGAGCGCCACCTTTTCCAGCGCCATCGCGAGCTTGAACAACTTGTCGTCCTTGAGGTCGAGCTCTTCCAGCACCTCGTGGCAGGTCTTCTGGATGATCTTGGCGCGCGGATCGTAGTTCTTGTAGACGCGGTGGCCGAAGCCCATCAGCATGGCGTGGCCGTCCTTGTCCTTGACGCGCTTGATGAACGCGGGGATGTTCTTCGCGTCTTCGATCTCCGCCAGCATCTTGAGCACCGCCTCGTTGGCGCCGCCGTGGGCGGGGCCCCACAGGCTGGCGATGCCGGCCGAGATGCAGGCGAACGGGTTGGCGCCGGTGGATCCAGCGAGCCGCACCGTGGAGGTCGAGGCGTTCTGCTCGTGGTCGGCGTGCAGGATCAGGATGCGGTCCATGGCGCGCGAGAGGGTCGGATTGGGCTTGTACTCCTCGCACGGCGTGCCGAACATCATGTAGAGGAAGTTGTCCACGTAGGACAGCGCGTTCTTCGGGTACATGAACGGCTGCCCGGTGGTGTACTTGTAGGTCATCGCCGTGATCGTCGGCAGTTTCGCGATCAGGCGGAACGCGGAGATCTCGCGGCTGCGGGCGTCATGAATGTTGATCGAGTCATGGTAGAAAGCCGACAGCGCGCCCACCACGCCGCACAGCACCGCCATCGGGTGCGCGTCGCGGCGGAAGCCGGAATAGAATCGCATGAGCTGCTCGTGCACCATCGTGTGATGGGTCACGATGTCCACGAATTCCCCGAGCTGCTTCTGGTTCGGCAGCTCGCCGTTCATGATCAGATACGCCACTTCCAGGAAGCTGCAGTCCTCGGCGATCTGCTCGATGGGATAGCCGCGATACTGCAGGATCCCCTGATCGCCGTCGATGTAGGTGATGTTCGAGCGGCAGCTGGCGGTGGACATGAAGCCGGGGTCGTAGGTGAACTTCCCGGTCTTGGCGTAGAGCGCGCGCACGTCGATCACGTCGGGCCCCACGCTGCCGGTCAGGACCGGGAAATCGATCGACGGCGTGCCGTCGCTGAAGCTGAGGGTTGCCAGTTTTTCCGCCATGTGGATCTCTCCGTTCGAGTGGTCGTTCACGCGGCTCGCGCCGTCCCCACACCTTACATCGGCGCCGGCTCCCCGGCACCGCGCAGCATTGCCACCAGTGCCCGGTAGCGCGGGGGCGGCTCGCTGCGCCCCATCGCCAGGTCCAGCAAATCGTTGTCCGGCTGCTCGAGCAGCTCGTCGAACAGCCGCCGCCCGTCGGCATCCAGCCCGCCGTAGCAGCGCTCGAGGAACTCCCCCAGGACGAGATCGAGCTCGAGCAGGCCCCGTCGGCAACGCCAGCGCACGCGGTCCACGTCACCCATATGGCAACCGGCGCCTCAGACCGTGCGCTTGACCAGCAGGTCTTTGATCTTGCCGATCGCCCGCGTCGGGTTGAGCCCCTTCGGGCAGACGTCGACGCAGTTCATGATCGAGTGGCAGCGAAACAGCCGGTACGGGTCTTCCAGATTGTCCAGCCGCTCGTTGGTCGCCTGGTCGCGCGTGTCGGCGATGAAGCGGTAGGCCTGCAGCAGCCCCGCCGGGCCGACGAACTTGTCGGGGTTCCACCAGAACGAAGGGCAGGACGTGGAGCAGCAGGCGCACAGTATGCATTCGTAGAGGCCGTCCAGCTCCTCGCGATCCTGCGGCGACTGCAGCCGCTCTTTTTCCGGCGGCGGATCGTTGTTGACGAGGTACGGTTTCACCGAGTCGTATTGTTTGAAGAACTGGGACATGTCCACGATCAGGTCGCGGACCACCGGCAGCCCGGGCAGCGGCCGGATCTGCACCGGCTCCCTGAGGTCCGCGATCCGGGTGATGCAGGCGAGGCCATTCTTGCCGTTGATGTTCATCGCGTCCGACCCGCACACGCCTTCGCGGCAGGAACGGCGGAACGACAACGTGTCGTCGTGCGCCTTGATGCGCACCAGCGCGTCCAGCAGCATGCGGTCCGTCGGCTCGAGCGCGACGTCGTACGCCTGCATACGCGGCTTGTCGTCGGCCTCGGGGTTGTAGCGGTAGATGGAAAATCGCATGGGCGCTGATTCCTAGTAGACGCGCGCTTTGGGCTCGAACGTCTCGACCGAAAGCGGCTGGGTGTGCACCGGCTTGTACTCGAGGCGGCTGCCCTGCTTGAACCACAGCGTGTGCTTCATCCAGTTCGCGTCGTCGCGCTGGTGGAAATCCGCGCGGTCGTGCGAGCCCCGGCTCTCCTTGCGCGCTTCGGCGGAGACCAGCGAGGCGACGGCGGTTTCGACGAGATTGTCGAGCTCGAGCGCCTCGACGCGCGCCGTATTGAAGGTCCGGCTCTTGTCGCTGATTCCGGTGCGGGACACGCGCTCGGCCACGTCCTTGATCTTCCTGACGCCCTCCGTGAGCAGATCCGGGAAGCGGAACACGCCGCAGTGCTGCTGCATGGTGCGCCGCATGTCGGCACTCACCTCGGCGACGCGCTCGCCGCTTTTCTGACCGTCGAGGCGCGCGAGGCGCGAGAGCGTGAGTTCGCCGGCGTCGTTGGGCAGCGCACGGTGCGACTTTCCATCCTGCTTCAAGTCCTGGATCACTTTTTCGCCGGCGGACTTGCCGAACACCAGCAGATCGAGCAACGAGTTGCAGCCCAGGCGGTTGGCGCCGTGCACCGAGACACAGGAGCATTCGCCGGCCGCGTAGAAGCCGGGCACGACCGATTCCGGGTTGCCGTTCTTCGGCACCACGACCTGGCCGTGGTAGTTGGTGGGTATGCCGCCCATCTGGTAATGGCAAGTGGGCACTACCGGGATCGGGTCCTTGACCGGGTCCACGTTGGCGAATTTCTTGGCGATCTCGCGGATGCCGGGAAGGCGCTTGCTGATCGTTTCCTCGCCAAGGTGGTCGAGCTTGAGCAGGATGCAGTCGCCGTCCTTGCCCGCGCCCCGCCCTTCCTTGATCTCGGTCGCCATCGCGCGCGCGACCACGTCGCGCGACGCCAGGTCCTTGGCGTTCGGCGCGTAGCGCTCCATGAAGCGCTCGCCGTTCTTGTTGAGGAGATAGCCGCCTTCTCCCCGCACGCCCTCGGTGATCAGGACCCCCGCACCCGCCACGCCGGTCGGATGGAATTGCCAGAACTCCAGGTCCTGCAGCGGAATCCCGGCGCGCGCCGCCATGCCGAGCCCATCGCCGGTGTTGATGAAGGCGTTGGTGCTGGCGGCAAAGATGCGCCCCGCCCCGCCGGTGGCGAAGACCGTCGCCTTCGCCTGCAGGATCATCACCTCGCCGGTCTCCATTTCGAGCGCCGTGACGCCCAGCACGGAGCCGTCCTGGGCGCGGATCAGGTCGAGCGCCATCCACTCGACGAAGAACTGCGTGCGCGCCTTGAGGTTCGCCTGGTAGAGCGTGTGCAAGAGGGCATGGCCCGTGCGGTCCGCCGCGGCGCAGGCGCGGGGCACCGGAGATACGCCGTAGTCCCGCATGTGGCCGCCGAACGGCCGCTGGTAGATCTTGCCTCCGGCGAGACGGTCGAACGGCATCCCCAGATGCTCGAGCTCGTAGACCACCTCGTTGGCCTTGCGGCACATGAACTCGATCGCGTCCTGGTCGCCGAGATAGTCGGAACCCTTGACGGTGTCGTACATGTGCCAGTGCCAGTTGTCCTCGTCGATGTTGCCGAGCGAGGCCGCCACGCCCCCCTGCGCCGCCACCGTGTGCGAACGCGTCGGGAACACCTTGGACAGCACCGCGACCTTGAGATCAGCGCGCGCAAGCTCGAGCGCCGCGCGCATGCCCGAGCCGCCGCCGCCGACGATCACCGCATCAAAAAGCCGGACCGGCAGTCCCATTCACGCGCTCCACAGTATCCGGAACGACCAGACGCCGTACCAGACCAGGGCCCCGATCGTGAGCACGTACAGCGCCAACCGCAGCGCCGGGTCCTTGATGTAGTCCATGAAGATATTGCGCACGCCGATCCAGGTGTGAAACAGGAGGCAGAGGATGACCAGGACCGTCGCGTAGCGCACGACCGGGGTCTGCCACAGCACCTTCCACTGCCAGTAATCCATGCGCGGCAGGCCCGCCACCACCGACAGGATGACCGCGGTGTAGACCACCATGACCACGGCGGTGATCCGCTGCGCGAGCCAGTCGCGCAGACCGTAGTGGGCGCCGACGACCTCGCGCTTCACCATATCAGCACCCCGGCGACGGCCGTCAGAACGATACTGACCACGAGCACCAGGTTGCTGCTGGCCCGGGCGGACGCAAGCTCCGTGCCGTAGTCCAGGTCGAGCGCCAGGTGGCGGATGCCGGCGCACAGGTGGTGCAGGTAGGCCCACACCAGCCCGATCACGATCAGCTTGAACATCCAGTGCGACATCACCGTCTTGAACCGCGCGAACGTCTGGGCCGATTCAAGGCTCATTTCGAACAGCGTCAACAGGAACGGGATGAACAGGAACAGCACCCCGCCGCTCACCCGGTGCATGATCGAAACGATGCCGGGTATCGGCAGCCGGATCTGAAACAGGTTGAGATATTTCGGGCGCGGCTTAACCATCGAACGTCATTCAGGAGGGAAAGTTATCCACAGCGCTTGAGAATTGAAATCTTAGCAGTTTTCGCTGCACCGCATAAGCCACGGCCGGGCCTGCCGCGCGCACCCCGCAGACGGGGGGCGTTGCTGCGCTGCAATCGGCTTTACAATAAACCCTACCGCAATTCAGGAGTCCAAGACATGAAACGCCCCATCCGCGTCGCCGTGACCGGCGCTGCCGGCCAGATCGGATACAGCCTGCTCATCCGAATCGCGAGCGGCGAGATGCTCGGGAAAGACCAGCCGGTCATCCTCCAGCTCCTCGAAATCCCCGACGAGAAGGCGCAGAAGGCATTGCGGGGCGTCATGATGGAGCTCGACGACTGCGCGTTCCCGCTGCTGCACGGCATGGTCCCCACCGCCGACCCCGTGGTCGCGTTCAAGGACGTCGAAATCGCGCTGCTGGTGGGGGCGCGGCCCCGGGGCCCCGGGATGGAGCGCAAGGACCTGCTCGAGGCCAACGGCAAGATTTTCGCGCCCCAGGGCAAGGCCCTGTCCGAGGTCGCCAGCCGCAAGGTCAAGGTGCTCGTGGTCGGCAATCCCGCCAATACGAATTGCCTGATCGCCATGAAGAACGCCCCGGGGCTCAAGCCGTCCAATTTCACCGGCATGATGCGGCTCGACCACAACCGCTCCGTCTCGCAAGTCGCGCAGAAGATCGGCGCCCCGGTCACGGCCGTCAGGAAGATGACGGTCTGGGGCAATCACTCGGCAACGCAATACCCCGACCTGTTCCAGGCCACCGCCGGCGGCAAGAAAGTGTGGCCGCTGATCAACGACCAGGCGTGGCTGGAGGGTACTTTCATCCCGGTTATCCAGAAGCGCGGCGCGGCGATCATCGAGGCGCGGGGGCTCTCCTCCGCCGCGAGCGCGGCCAACGCCGCGATCGACCACGTGCGCGACTGGGTCAAGGGCACCAGGGCCGGCGACTGGATCAGCATGGGCATCCCCTCGGACGGCAGCTACGGCATCCCGGATGGCGTGATTTACGGCTACCCCTGCGTGTGCCGCAACGGGAAATACCAGGTCGTGAAGGGCATCGACGTCAGCGACTTCAGCCGCACCCGCATGATGGCGACGCTCAAGGAGCTGCACGAAGAGCGCGATTCGATCAAGCACCTCCTCGGCTGACGCATCGTTCGCCACCGAGCCGATGAGCGGCCCCATCACCAATGTCCGCCGGAAGCCGGACACGGTCCTGACGGATATTGCCGATTACGTTGCCGGCTACGAAATCAGGAGCGCGGAAGGCTACAACACGGCCCGCCTGTGCCTGATGGACACGTTGGGCTGCGGGCTGGAGGCTCTCGAATATCCGGCCTGCACCAAGCTGCTGGGACCCATCGTCCCCGGCGCCGTTCTGGCGAACGGAGCGAAGGTGCCGGGCACGCCGTACCAGCTCGATCCCGTGACGGCGGCCTTCAACCTCGGGGCGATGATCCGCTGGCTCGACTTCAACGATACCTGGCTCGCCGCCGAGTGGGGCCATCCCTCCGACAATCTGGGCGGCATACTCGCCACCGCGGACTGGCTGTCCCGCACCCGCCTCGCGAAGGGCGGGAAGCCCCTGGTCATGCGCGACGTGCTGACGGGCATGATCAAGGCCCACGAGATCCAGGGCATCATCGCGCTCGAGAACAGCTTCAACCGCGTCGGTCTCGATCACGTCGTGCTGGTCAAGGTCGCCTCCACGGCTGTCGTCACGCACATGATGGGCGGCACCCGCGACGAGATCGTGAACGCGGTTTCCAACGCCTGGATCGACGGTCAATCGCTGCGCGCCTACCGCCACGCGCCCAACACCGGCTCGCGCAAGTCGTGGGCCGCCGGCGATGCCACCAGCCGCGCGGTCCGGCTCGCGCTGATGGCGTTGAAGGGAGAGATGGGCTACCCCTCGGCCCTGACGGCGAAGAACTGGGGTTTCTACGACGTGCTGTTCAAGGGCCGGCCGTTCCGCTTCAAGCGGCCGTTCGGGTCGTACGTGATGGAAAATGTTCTGTTCAAGATCTCCTTTCCGGCCGAATTTCACGCGCAGACCGCGGTGGAAGCCGCCATCCAGCTGCACCCCCAGGTGAAAGACCGGCTCGACGCGGTGAGGAAGATCGTCATCACCACCCACGAGTCCGCGATCCGCATCATCGACAAGAGGGGTCCCCTGAACAACCCGGCGGACCGGGACCACTGCATCCAGTACATGACGGCGATCGGGCTCATCAAGGGCAACCTCACCGCCGCCGACTACGAGGACGCTGTCGCCGCCGATCCGCGCATCGACCGTCTGCGCTCGAAAATGACGTGCGTCGAGCACCAGCCCTGGAGCCGGGACTATCTCAACCCCGCCAAGCGCTCGATCGCCAACGCCATTCAGGTGTTCTTCAACGATGGCTCGAAGTCCGCCAGGATCGAGGTCGAATACCCCGTTGGCCATCGCCGCCGCCGGCGGGAGGGGGTGCCGCTGCTGGAAGCGAAGTTCAGGACCAACCTGGCGCGCCGCTTCGCGCCGAAGCAGCAGCGGGCTATCCTTGACCTCACGCGTGACCAGGCGCGGCTCGAAGCGACGCCGGTCAACGAGTTCGTCGATCGCTTCGCAACCTGACAAGCTTTTTCCATATCAAACAGTTAAGGAAGCAACATGGCATACGACCCGTTCCATGCCCGCAGGGAATTCAAGCTCAAGTCCGGCAATACCGGAAAGTATTACTCGCTCGCCGCCCTCGAGGAAGCCGGACTCGGCAGGGTATCGCGCATGCCGGTGAGCCTGCGCGTGGTGCTCGAGTCCATCCTCCGCAACTGCGACGGCAAGCGCATCACGGAAGACGCCGTGCGCAAGCTCGCCGGCTGGAAGCCGAACGCCCCGCGCACCGAGGAGCTGCCTTTCGTCCTCGCGCGCATCATGCTGCAGGACATGGCGGGCTTCCCCGCGTTGAACGATTTCGCCGCCATGCGCGCCGAGGCGCAGCGCCAGAAATTCGACCCGAAGCGCATCGAGCCGCTGGTGCCGGTGGATCTCGTGGTGGACCACTCCGTCGTCGTCGACGTGCACAACTCGACCGACGCGCTGCGCAGGAACATGGAAATCGAGTTCGAGCGTAACGGCGAGCGCTACACCTTCCTCAAGTGGGCCAAGGCCGCGTTCTCGGGCATCCGCGTCGTGCCGCCCGGCAACGGCATCTGCCACCAGGTCAACCTCGAGTACCTGTCGCGCGGCGTATGGGAGAAAGACGGCGTGTATTACCCCGATTCCGCCGTCGGCACCGACTCGCATACCACGATGGTCAACGCCATCGGCGTGCTGGCCTGGGGCGTGGGCGGCATCGAGGCCGAAGCCGGCATGCTGGGACAGCCCTACTACTTCCTGACGCCCGATGTCGTGGGCGTGCACATGACGGGCAAGCTGCGCGATGGCGTCACCGCGACCGACCTCGTGCTCACCGTCACCGAGCTGCTGCGCAAGACCAAGGTGGTCAACAAGTTCGTCGAGTACCTCGGCGAAGGCGCCGCGTCGCTCTCCCCCACCGACCGCGCGACCGTCGCCAACATGTCGCCCGACTACGGCGCGACCTGCGGCTTTTTCGCGATCGACGACAAGACGCTCGATTACTACCGCATGTCGGGCCGCGAACAGCACTGCGATGCCATCGAGAGCTATCTTAAAGTGCAGGGCCTGTACGGCATCCCGAAAAAAGGCGAGATCGACTACTCGCAGGTCGTCGAGCTCGACCTCTCGACGGTGCGGCCCAGCGTGTCGGGTCCGAAGCAGCCGGAGGACCGCATCAATCTCGAGGGCATCAAGAGCCGATTCACCGAGCTGTTCTCAAAGCCCGTGGCCGAAAGCGGCTACAACAAGCCCGCCGCGGACCTGGCCAAGCGCGTCCCGGTCGCCAATGCGGCCATCGGTGACGTCGGACATGGTGATGTCAGCATCGCCGCCATCACGTCCTGCACGAACACCTCCAACCCCTGGGTGTTGCTGGCCGCCGGCCTCATCGCCAAGAAGGCCGTCGAGAGAGGCATGAAGCCGCATCCCCGCGTCAAAACGTCGATGGCCCCCGGCTCCAAGGTCGTCACCGCGTACCTGAAGCAGGCCGGGCTGCTGCCCTACCTGGAACAGCTCGGCTTCCACGTCGTCGCCTACGGTTGCACCACCTGTATGGGCCTGGCAGGCCCGCTGGACAAGGATCTCGAGGAAGCCATCGTCAAGAACGACGTGATCTCCGCCGCCGTGCTCTCGGGCAACCGCAACTTCGAGGCGCGGGTGCACCAGAGCCTGAAGGCCAACTTCCTGATGAGCCCGCCGCTGGTCGTCGCGTTTGCGCTCGCCGGGACGGTGCTGAAGAACGTCGACACCGACCCCATCGGCAATGACAAGAACGGCCAGCCGGTATTCCTGAAGGACCTGTGGCCCACGCCGGCCGAAGTGGAAGCATTGATGAAATTTGCGACCAACAGCGAAAACTTCCGCCGCGAGTACGGCGACCTCTCCGGCGCGAAAGACCTGTGGGACGCCATTCCCGAAACCAAAGGCGCGCTGTTCCAGTGGGACCCGAAATCAACCTACATGCTCGAGCCACCGCTGTTCGAAGGATTCAAGCGTGAGTTGCCCAAAGTCACCGATATCAAGGGGGGGCGCGCGCTGGGCATATTCGGCAACAAGCTGACCACCGACCACATCAGCCCGGTGGCGCCCATCCGCAAGGGCACGCTGGCCGGCGACTGGTTGATCGCGGCCGGCAGCAAGGACCTGTCGAGCTTCGGCTCGCGCCGCACCAACCACGAAGTGATGGTGCGCGGCGCGTTCGCCAATCCGCGCATCAAGAACCTGCTCGCGCCGGGCACCGAGGGCGGCGTGACGATCCACCAGCCGAGCGGCGACAAGATGACGATCTTCGATGCCTCCATGCGCTACCAGAAGGACAAGATCCCGCTGTTCGTGTTCGGCGGCGAGGAGTACGGCACCGGCTCCTCGCGCGACTGGGCGGCGAAGGGCACGCAGATGCTCGGCATCAAGGTGGTCGTGGCGCGCGGCTACGAGCGCATCCATCGCTCGAACCTCGTCGGCATGGGCGTGCTGCCCTGCCAGTTCAAGGGAACCGACAGCGTGCAGTCGCTGAAGATCGACGGCAGCGAGACCTTCGACCTCACCGGCGTCGCCGGCGGCAACGTGAAGCCGCTGCAGGACGTGACGCTGATGATCCACCGCCAGGACGGCTCCACGCAGAACGTCACGGTCACGCTGCGCGTGGATTCCCCGATCGAAGTGGAGTATCTCAAGCACGGCGGGATTCTCCCTTACGTGCTGCGCGAGCTGATGGCCGCCTGATCACGAAATAGAGAGAAGACGACATGGCACAAGACGCGTTCAAGACCCTGCGCGAGTTCAGCCCCTCATTGGACAAGACGGCGGGCAAGACCGGGCGCTACCACTCCCTCGCCGCTCTCGAGGCGGCGGGCCTCGGCAAGATCTCGCGGCTGCCGCGCTCCATCCGCGTGGTGCTGGAGGCGCTGGTGCGCCACTGCGACGGCAAGATGATCACAGAAGAACACGTGCGCAATCTCGCGGCGTGGGAGGCAAAGGGCAAGCGCACCTCGGAAATCCCGTTCATCGTCGTGCGCATCGTGCTGCAGGACCTGATCGGCTTCGGCACGCTGAACGATCTTTCCGCGATGCGCGCCGCGGCGGGCCGGCTGGGCGTGTCACCGAGCCGCATCGAGCCGCTGGTGCCGGTGGACGTGGTGGTCGACCACTCGGTGGAAATCGACGTGCACAACGCGCCGGACGCGGTGCAACGCAACCAGCAGATCGAGTTCAAGCGCAACGCCGAGCGCTACGCCTTCGTCAAGTGGGCGCAGGGCGCGTTCAAGACCGTGCGCGTGGTGCCGCCCGGCAACGGCATCATCCACCAGATCAACATGGAGTACCTCTCCCGCGGCGTATGGGAGAAGGACGGCGTCTGGTTCCCGGATACCGTTTTCGGGACCGACTCGCACACGACGATGGTCAACGGCATCGGCATAGTGGGCTGGGGCGTGGGCGGCATCGAAGCCGAAGCCGGCATGCTGGGCCAGCCCAACGCTTTCCTCACCCCGGACGTGGTCGGCTGTCACATGACCGGCAAGCTGCGCGAAGGCGTCACCGCGACCGATCTCGCGCTTACCGTCACCGAACTCATGCGCAAGGCCAAGGTCGTGGGCAAGTTCGTGGAGTTTTTTGGCGAAGGCGCCTCCGCACTGACCGCCGCCGACCGCTGCACGGTGGCCAACATGGCACCCGAGTACGGCGCGACCATGGGTTACTTCCCGGTTGACGGGAAGACCGTCGACTATTTCCGCATCACGGGCCGCGAGCCGGCCCAGATTTCCGCCATCGAGGCTTACTACAAGGCCCAGGGGATGTTCGGCATGCCGAAGTCCGGCGAGATCGACTACAGCGAACTGATCAGTCTCGACCTGGACAGCATCGTGCCGAGCCTGTCGGGCCCGAAACGCCCGCAGGACCGCGTCAACCTGCCCGATCTCGGCCGCGGCTTCGACGCGCTGTTCTCCGCCCCCACCGACAAGAACGGGTACGGCCGCCCCGCCGCCGACCTGACGCGCCGCGTGCCCAGCGGACATGCGGAGTTCGACGTGGGACACGGCGACGTGCTGATCTCGTCGATTACCTCTTGCACCAACACGTCCAACCCCGCGCTGCTGATCGCGGCCGGCCTGCTGGCCAAGCGCGCGGTGGAACGCGGCCTCAAAGTCAGCCCGCGCGTCAAGACCTCGCTGGCACCGGGCTCCAAGGTCGTCACCGCCTACCTGCGCGATACCGGCCTGTTGCCCTACCTCGAAAAGCTCGGCTACGGCGTCGTCGCCTACGGCTGCACCACCTGCATGGGCGCGGCCGGCCCGCTGGATGCCGGGATCGAGGAAGCCGTGGTGTCGAAGGATCTCGTCACCGCCGCCGTCCTCTCCGGCAACCGCAATTTCGAGGCGCGCGTGCACGCCAACCTGCGCGCCAACTACCTGGCCAGCCCCGCGCTGGTCGTGGCCTATGGCATTGCCGGCACCGTGCGCATCGACCTCACGAAGGATCCGCTGGGCACCGGTTCGGATGGCAGGCCTGTCTATCTCAAGGACGTGTGGCCCACCGATGCGGAAGTCGCCTCGCTGATGAAATTCGCCGCCAACGCGGAGCACTTCCGCCGCGAGTACGGCGACCTGTCGGGTGCCAAGGCGCTGTGGGAAGCCATCCCCACCGTCGAAGGCGCGGTATACCAGTGGGATGCGAAATCCACCTTCATCAAGGAGCCGCCGTTCTTCGACGGCGTCACCCGCGAGCCGGGCAAGGTCACCGACATCAAGGGCGCGCGCGCGCTGGCGATCCTCGGCGACTCCATCACCACGGACCACATCAGCCCGTCGACCAAGATCCGTCCCGGCACGCCGGCCGGCAAATGGCTCGAACCCTTCGGCACCCCGCCCTCGGAATGGGGCCATTTCGGCGTGCGCCGCTGTAACCACGAGCTGATGGTGCGCGGCACCTTCGCCAACGTGCGCCTGCGCAACGCCGTCGCGCCCGGCACCGAGGGCCCGATCACCAAGCACCAGCCCGATGGCGCCCAGATGACCATTTTCGAGGCGTCCGAGCTCTACCACGCGTCGGGCACGCCGCTCGTCATCTTCGGCGGCGAGGACTACGGCATGGGCTCCTCGCGCGACTGGGCGGCCAAGGGCGTGCAGCTGCTGGGCGTGAAAGCCGTGATCGTGAGGAGCTTCGAGCGCATCCACCGCGCGAACCTGATCGGCATGGGCGTGGTGCCGCTGCAATTCAAGCCGGGCGACAGCGTGCAGTCGCTCAAGATCGACGGCACCGAGAACTTCGACATCGAGGGCATAGCCGGGGGCAACGTGAAGCCGCTGCAGGACGTGTCGCTCGTGATCACCCGCAAGGACGGGGCGAAGCAGCGCGTGCCGCTGACGCTCAGGATCGATACCGGCATCGAGGTCGATTACCTCAAGCACGGCGGCATCCTGCCTTACGTATTACGCGGATTGCTAGCGGCGTAAAACGCAGTCACGCGGCGCGGGAGGAAGAGCCGATGGCCGCGTTGACGGCGGGCATGACTTGTTCCGCCATCAACTCCATCGAGCGGCGCGCGAGCTGCGGATCCGCCCAGTCGTGGCCGCAGTAGAGCAGCGTGCCGAAATCACCCACGGTCTCGCGGAAAGCGAGCAGCTGGTCCACCACGCTGTTGACGCTACCCGCAATCGCCATGTGCTCCAGCATGTAGTCTATGGTGACTGCTTCGTCCGTCACCGCGAGATCGTGCTTGAACACGTCGGCCGCCCCGCGCGAGAGACGCTTGGTCCGCAGGTTCAGAAAGTACTTGCCGTACGGGCCATTGACGCTCTTGCCGTAGCGGCGCGCCGCGGCGTCGTCGTCGGCCACGAAAATGCTGCGGCAAACGCGCCAGTCGGCCGGGTCGGCTCGCCGCCCCGCCTGCGCGCACCCCTTCACGTGCATCGGCCAGTGCGTCGCCGCCCACACCGGCGGCAGGAAGTTTGCCGTGATCGGCTGCCAGCCGCGCGCGGCGGCGGCCATGAGTCCCTTGGAATGAGGCACCACGACCGTCACGACGATCGGGGGGTGCGGCTTCTGGTACGGCTTCAGGATCAGGCCCTGGCCGACCTCCCGGATCAGCGTGCGCTCCGTGGATATGTTCCAGAATTGCCCCTTCAGATTGTACGGGGCGTCGCCCGCCCAGATCGCCAGTATCTGGTCTATCGACTCCACGAACATCGCATTGCGGTCGGCATCGAGATTGCCGCACACCTCCATGTCTGAACGCAATCCGCCGGGCCCGATGCCGAAGATGAAGCGTCCCTCCAGCATGTGGTCCACCATTGCCACGTGCGAGGCCACCTGCACGGGATGGTTGTTCGGAAGGTTGACGGTTCCGCTGCCCAGCCGGATCTGCCTGGTGTCATGCGCGACGCTTGCGATGAAGGTCAGGCACGAAGGGATCGTCTCGCATGAATCGGTGATGTGTTCGCCGATGTAGGCCTCGCAGTAGCCGAGCCGGTCGGCCAACAGCACGGCTTCGCGATCCTCCTTGAGCGTCTGCGTATAGTTGCGCTCGACGGGGTGGATGGGCATGGTGAAGAAGCCGAGCTTCATTGGAGCTTGCCTGAATCAGTTGTCAGCGGTCGGCCGGACATGGCAGTCTTGGGAATAACGGCTAGAATCTAGCACAAACTCCTCTTCGGCCCGCGTGTCCATCGTCGCGAAATTCGAAGTCCACTACTCGCAGTTTCTCGACCCGCACGGCAAGGCCGTCGAGCCGCTGCCGGAGTTCGCGCGCGACCCGGGCAACCTCGTGGCGCTGTACCGCTGGATGGTGCTGATGCGCGCCTACGACGCCAAGGCCATCGCGCTGCAGCGCACCGGGCAGCTCGGCACGTTCGCCTCGCTGCTCGGGCACGAGGCGGTCAATGCGGGGGTCGGCTCCGCCATGGAGCGGGACGACGTTTTCCTCCCAACCTACCGCGAGAACGGCGTGCAGCTGATGCGCGGCGTGAGCCTCAAGGAGCTGTTCCTCTATTGGGGCGGCGACGAGCGCGGATGCGACTACGCCGGACCGCGCCGGGATTTCCCCATCTGCGTCACGATTGCCGCGCACGTCACCCATGCCGTCGGCGTCGCTTATGCCATGACGCTGCGCCGCGAGAGGCGCGTCGCCGTCTGCGCGCTGGGCGATGGCGCGACATCCAAGGGCGATTTCTACGAGGGCCTCAACGCCGCCGGCGGCTGGCGCCTCCCGCTCGTGTTCGCCGTCACCAACAATCAGTGGGCGATCTCCGTGCCGCGCAAAACGCAGAGCGCAGCGCAGACGCTGGCGCAGAAAGCCATCGCGGCCGGAATGGAGGGCATCCAGGTCGACGGCAACGACGTAGTCGCCGTGCGGCACGCCATGGACCGGGCGCTGGCGAAAGCGCGGGCGGGCGGCGGCCCGACGCTGATCGAGGCCCTCACCTACCGCCTCTCCGACCACACCACCGCGGACGACGCCTCGCGCTACCGCGGCCCGGATGAAGTCGCCGAGGCGTGGAAGCTCGAGCCCATCCTGCGCCTGCGCAGCTACCTCATGGCCGACAGTGCCTGGGACAAGGCAAAGGAAGACGCGCTGCTCCGGGAATGCAACGAGCAGGTGCAGGCCGCGGCGCAGGCCTACCTCGACACGCCGCCGCCGACCGCGGAACAGATGTTCGACCACCTCTACGCGCAACTGCCAGCGGCATTCGTGCGCCAGCGCGCAGCGGCGCTAGGTGATGAGTGATGGCTCAAATCACCCTCGTTGAAGCCATCAACCTCGCCCTGGCGCGCGAAATGGAGCGCGACGAGAGCGTCGTCGTGCTGGGCGAGGACGTGGGCGTGGACGGCGGCGTGTTTCGCGCGACGCTGGGGCTCGCCGGGCGCTTCGGGCCGGGCCGGGTTCTCGATACCCCGCTCGCCGAGGCGCTGATCGCCGGGATGGCGATCGGGATGGCCGCCGAGGGCCTGAAACCGGTTGCCGAGATCCAGTTCGCCGGCTTCGCCTACTCCACGATCGACCAGATCCTCAATCATGCCGGCCGCATGCGGCACCGCACGCGCGGCCGGCTCTCCTGCCCGATGGTAGTGAGGACGCCGTGCGGAGCGGGTATCCATGCACCGGAGCACCATTCCGAAAGCCCCGAATCCATGTTCGCCCACATCCCGGGCATCCGCGTGGTCTATCCGTCCTCCCCGCGGCGCGCCTACGGGCTGCTGCTGGCGGCGATCCGCGATCCCGACCCCGTGGTGTTCCTGGAGCCGACCCGCCTCTACCGCCTGTTCAAGGAAGAGGTCGCGGACAACGGCGAGGCGGCGCCATTGGATGCCTGCTTCACGCTGCGCGAGGGCGCCGACGTCACCCTGGTCACCTGGGGCCCGATGGTGCCCGAAACGCTGGCGGCGGCGGACGAACTCGCCGAGCAAGGCGTGTCTGCGGAGGTGGTCGACGTCGCGACGCTGAAGCCGCTCGACCTCGACACGATACTGGGCTCCGTTGCCAGGACCGGGCGCTGCGTGGTTGTGACGGAGGCGGCGCGCACCTGCAGCTATGCGTCCGAGATCGCCGCCGGTCTCGCGGAGGAAGCGCTGCTCAACCTGCTGGCGCCGGTGCAGCGCGTCACCGGCTACGACGTGGTGGTGCCGTATTCCCGACTCGAGCATCGGTACATGCCGGGCAAGGCGCGGATCATTGCCGCGGTGAAGAAGGCGCTCGCCTTCGCCTGAAAAAATGGACAGGATTAACATGATTAACAGGATTGAAACCGATACCAGGACCAACCGAGCTGTTTTCGTATTGAACTCATCCTGTAAATCTTGTTAATCCTGTCTATTTCTTATGAAGATATTCAAGCTGCCGGATCTGGGTGAAGGGCTGCAGGAGGCCGAGATCGTGAAGTGGCACGTCGCGGTGGGCGATGAAGTGAAGTCCGACCAGCCGATGGTATCGGTGGAAACCGCCAAGGCGGTGGTGGATATTCCCGCCCCCTATGCCGGGAAGATCGCCAGGCTCTACGGCAAGGCCGGGGACATCGCGCACATCGGCGCGCCCCTCGTCGCCTACGAGGGGGAAAGCGACAGCCAGGACTCGGGCACGGTAGTGGGCAAGGTGGAGGTCGGCCAGAAGGTGGTGGCGGAGGCGCCCGCCGGACCCGCGCCGGTGAGCGGCGGGATCAAGGCGACGCCGGCGGTGCGCGCGCTCGCGCGCAAGCTCACCGTGGACCTCGCGATGGTCACGCCCACCGGCGCCGACGGGCTGATCACCGCGAGCGACGTTCAGCGCGCCGCGCGCATCCTCGCCGAAATCGGGCCGATCGAGCTCATGCGGGGCGTGCGGCGCGCGATGGCGCAGAACATGGAGCTCGCGACCGCCGAGGTGGCGTCCGCGACCATCATGGACGATGCCGACATCGAGTCGTGGCCGGCGGGCAGCTTCACCATGCTCCGGCTGATCCGGGCCCTGGTGGCGGGCTGCGGGGCCGAGCCGGCGCTGAACGCCTGGTACGACAGCGAGAAAATCGGCCGCTGGGTGCTGAAACGGATCGACATCGGCATTGCAGTGGATACGCCGGACGGCCTGCTCGTCCCGGTGCTGCGCAACTGCGGCGAGCGCGGCGCGGACGAGCTGAAGGGCGCACTGGAGAAACTGATCGCCGCTGCCCGCGCGCGCAAGGTGCCGCCGGAAGAGCTGCGCGCGAACAGCATCACGCTCTCCAATTACGGCTCGATCGCGGGGCGCTACGCTTCCCCGGTCGTCCTGCCCCCCACGGTGGCGATAGTCGGCGCCGGGCGGATCGCGAAGCAGGTGGTGGTGGTGGACGACAAGCCGGCGGTGCGCCGCGTGCTGCCGCTGTCGCTCACCTTCGACCACCGCGCGGTGACGGGCGGCGAGGCCGGGCGCTTCCTGAACGCGGTAATCGCGGACTTGCAGCGGCCCGATTGAGCGCTCAGCCCACCACCAGGGCGGCGTGCTGGCTCTGGCCCTCGGTCATTCCCCGCGCCTTCATCCAGTCGTAGGCCCGGCCGAACAGGGCGGGATCGTAGTAGTCAACGTGCTTGTAGCGGACGAATGCGCGCAGCAGCTCGTTGGGCTTCAACGCGTCCTTGGCGTGCGCGGTGACGTGATGCGCGTACTTGTAGAAGTCCGCGTTGATGAGATCCACGGCCTGGTTCTCGGCGTCGTAATAGGCCTTGCGCTGCTCCGGCGTCAGTTCCGGCGCCACCACTTCGCCGCCCCGGTAAAACGAGGAGGCGATGATGTGAGCGCCTTCCTTGAGCCCGAGGCTGATGAACGGCTCCATCACCGTCACCGCGCGGTAAGCGCCGCTCTTGAGGCCCGCCCAGCGCATCTGCGGCAATCCGCCATTCACGATATTGACGTGCTCGCGGCCAACCGCGCTCTCCAGCATCTGCAGCGTCGTGTAGTGCGAGCCGGTGAGCTCCTGCACCACGACGGGAACATCGGCCATGTCGCGCGGCGTCTGGAGCCGCTCGTCGAACGTCAGGATCGCCTGGGCCGCGACCGCGGCGCGCAGGGCCGCGATGCTGCCGCCGCGCTGGCCGCGCTCCAGCCGGTCGATGCTCGCCCACTCGCAGACGTTGTAGCTGTCGGCCGAGCCGCATTCGAACAGCTGCTCCTTGAGCCGCGACAGGATCGGCTTCTCGGCGCTGTCCCGCTCCCGGTCCGCATGGCTCGCCGAAAAACTGACGTCGAGCCCGGCCCTGGCGAACAATCCTTCCTCGATGCCGACGATCACCGGCAGATCGAATACCTGGTTATTCGGGGCGATCCTTACAACCGGCTTGATGACAAGCGTCATGGCAGTGTTCTCCTCCACATTCCAAAAGATCCGCGTTACGCCGCCGCGCGCTCCGCGATGACGTCCCTGGCGATCTTGCTGAACTCGGTTTCGGTCAGCAGCCGCTTGTTCTTCAGCGAGTAGCCCTTGACCGCAGCGGTCATCTTGAGCGCCTCGTCGTCGCTCGCCTCGATACCCATCTGCGCGAGCCAGGCCTTGACCGAATCGATGCCGCTGCCCTTGCCCATCACCACCTCGGCGGGCGGCTGCCCGACGAACTGCGCGCGCACGGGAAACAGTTCGGTCGCGTTTTCCTCGCCGCAGTTCTTGTACCAGCTCGCGATGATCCCGGACTCGATCTGATAGAGCTGCCTGCCCACGACGGGCTTGTTCGAAGGCACGTCCACCCCGGTGAGCTTCTGCACCAGGTTGGCGAGCGGCGTGAGCTTGCTGTAGTTGAGCCCGACGTCCACGCCGTACATCGTCAGCAATGCCATGACGGTTTCTTCCATCGGCGTATTGCCGGCACGCTCGCCGACGCCGAGCACGGTCGTGTGCAGCACCTCGACGCCTTCGGCGGCGGCCATGATGGTGTTCGCGACACCCATCCCGAAGTCCTGGTGGAAGTGCGCCTCGAGGCGCTTGTTGATGCGCTTCTTGACCTCGCGCACGAAGTACTGCATCGCGTGGGGCGACACCACCCCGAACGTGTCCACCAGGGCCAGCGCGTCCATGTGGCCCTCGGTCGCGACCCGGTTGATCAGGTTCAGCACCCAGTTCATTTCCGAGCGGGAGAAATCGATGGGGAAGAACACGACTTCCAGCCCGTTCTTCTTGGCAAACAAGGTTGCCTCGATCGAGGTCTCTATCGCCTTCTCCATCGGCCACTTGTAGGCGAGGTCCACCATGTGCTGGCTGGACGGGATCTCCATCACCACGCCGTTGACGCCGGTGTCGATCGCGCGCTGGACGTCCTCTTTCATGCAGCGCGAAAACGCAAAGATCTGCGGGCCGAGATTGCGCCGGGCGATCTCCTTGATGGCCTCGGCATCCGAGGGCGAAACGATCGGCATGCCGGCCTCGATGCGATGCACTCCGGCTTCCGCCAGCGCTTCGGCGATGCGGATCTTGTCGTCCTTGCTGAGGATGATCCCGGTTTGCTGCTCGCCGTCGCGCAAGGTGATGTCGTGGATCTTGATCTGCTTGGCGAACTTGAAATCCTTGCGCACTTCGTCCGCGTAATTCCACTGGCTCACGAACCAGTTGTCGGTTTTCCAGGGTTGCTTGGCCATGGGCGCTCCTCGCGTGTTAGGTGAACCGGGGCGGTAAGGCGTTAATTCTCAAAAAAATTCAGGGCGCTGTCAAGGCAACGCAGGAAACGACGGCGCGCCGGATTGATCTGGATCAACGCAGGGTAACTTTCCGGCACTTCCATCCGATCCGCCGGGGCTCACCGCTTGCGGCTCCCGAGATACCAGTCGAGAATCCTCTCGCCGGTCCAGAACAGCACGTCTTTCCGCTTCCTCAGCCGCCGGAACACGTTTTCGAGATACTTGATCCGGTGCGGGACGCCCGTGATGTAGGGGTGCACGGCGATCGCCATCACCTTGGCGCGTTGCCTCCCCTCGCGGTAGACGCGGTCGAAGTAGTCCATGCACCGCGTTTCCCACTCCCGGGCCGGATGGTGCTGCACCACCATCATCGCGATGTCGTTCAGCTCCATCGAATAAGGCATCGTCACGAGGTTGCCGCCCCGGGTGCGTATCGTGCACGGCTCGTCATCGATCACCCAGTCGGCGATGTACCGGATGCCGGCGCCCGCCAGCAGCTCGGGGGTATCGAGTGTCTCGGTCAGCCCCGGGCCCATCCAGCCCACCGGTCGCTTGCCGGTGAACTCCCGTATCACCTTCACCGACTGGCGGATCATCCCCGCCTGGTCGGGCTCGGTGTGGACCGGGCGCTGGTCGTAGGAGTGGCCCATGAATTCCCAGCCGGCGTCGCGCGCCGCCCGGGCCACGCGCGGGTAGTCGAGACAGACGCGCGCATTGATCGAGAGTGAAGGCACGATCTTCAGCTCGTCGAGCAGCGCCTTCTGGCGCCAGAAGCCAACGCGCATGCCGTACTCGTGCCAGCCCCAGTTCGGCACGTCCGGCTGATGCGGGATGCCGGTGGGCGGCGGCAGCGCCTGCCGCGGCATCGGGCGCGATATGTCCCACACCTCGACGTTCACCACCGGCCAGATCACGACGCGGGCTTTTTCCGGCAGCACGAGCGGCGGTCGGTCAACGATGGCGGAATAGCGCAGGCGCTTCGCGGGAATCATGTCGGCTTAAAGGCCAAGCCACCCCTGAACCAGCCCCGCGGGAAACGGCAGGTGGAGGAGCCGGTCGAAGACCGTGTAGAAGAGCGCCCAGACCACGAGGGTAAAGATACCAGAAACGATCCAGCCTTCCCGCCCCTGGAGCCGCAGATAGCACAATACGAGCAACGCAATGGCGGACGGGAATCCCAGCAGGACGATCGCTGCGGAGAACCCGGCCATCCAGGCGACGGCGAGCAGCGTTCGCCGCACCGCGACCCCACCCTGCGCCTCGTCGGAGAGGCGGAATTCCATCGCCTCGCTTCGGGCCGCGGGGTCGAGCAGCCCCCACAGGACCTCGGCCATGGCCATGCAGAAGACCGGAATTCCGATCGCCAGCGGAAACAGCCTGGCCTTCAACGGCCAGTCCAGCGCGATGACGATGGCCGCTCCCGAGACGAGCACGATGCCGGCGCCGAGGATCAGCGAAGCCTTGCTATGCATGCGCGTTGCTCCTCGACCGTGAACGCCGCGCCTGGATCAGGGGGTAGAGAATCACCGCGACCGCCAGCGCCAGGAGGACCAGCACGATGGGCCGGGTCAGCCAGGCGAATTCGTAGCGCGCAACCGAGATGTAAAGGTTGTTCTCGACGATCTTGCCCAGGACCAGGCCGAGCACGAACGGCGCCCGCGGCCAGCCGCCGGCGACCATCAGGTAGCCGACCACGCCGAAGAACAGCATCAGGACCACGTCGCCGTAGTGATTATTGGCCGTATAGCTCCCGATGAAGACCAGCACCAGGATCACCGGGACCAGGAAATGGCCGCGCACGACGGTCAGCCGGGCGAGATGGTTGAGGAACAGGAAGCACGCGACGACCGTGATGACGTTCGACAGCACGATCGTCCACACCATCGAGAACGTGACCGCCAGGTGCGTGGTCAGCATGTCGGGACCGGGCACCAGCCCGAGCAGGAAGAAGCCGCCGAGCAGGATCGCCATGGAGGAACTGCCGGGCACGCCGAATGCGACGGTCGGGATGAGCGCGCCGCCCTCCTTGGAGTTGTTGGCCGCGCCCGGGCCGAGGACGCCGCGCACGTCTCCCTTGCCGAATCCCTCCCGCTCTTCCACGGTGCGCGCGCTTTGCACGGCGTGTCCGTACGCGAGCCACTGGGCCACCGCGCCACCGAGCCCCGGCATGATGCCGATGAAGGTGCCGATCAGGCTGCAGCGGATCGTGAGCCAGAAGTGGCGGAACGTGTCCTTGACGCCTTCCAGCGCGCCCTGGTTCAGGCGGCCCCCGGGCATCTCCCCCGCGATGGAGCCGCCGCGCACGATGAGGTCGACGATCTCGGGGATGGCGAAGATGCCGATCAGCACCGGCACGAGGTCGAGGCCGCTCCAGAGGTAAAGGGAGTCGAAGGTATAGCGCGCGACACCGGCCTGCGGGTCCTGCCCGATCGTGGCGACCATCAGGCCGAGCCCGCCCGCGAGGAACCCGCGCAGCATTCCGCGCGCGCCCTGCGCGCTGAGCGACGCGATGAACGCAATGCCGACGATGGCGATCATGAAGAGCTCGGGCGAGCCGAAGGCGAGGACCAGAGGACGCACCACCGGGATCGCGAGCGCCAGCGCGAGCGCGCCGACCAGCGCGCCGACGAGCGAGCTGGCGAGCGCCGCGCCCAGCGCCCGCCCGGCCTGCCCTTTCTTCGCCATGGCGTGCCCGTCGAGGATCGTCGCCGCGGTGGTGCCTTCTCCGGGGATGCCGAAGAGCACCGACGTGATGTCCCCGGTCGTGGCGACCACCGAATGCATCCCCAGCAGGAACGCGAACCCCTCGACCGGGCTCATCGCGTAGATGAAGGGAAGCATCAGCGCCAGCGTGGTGACGCCGCCCAGCCCGGGCAGCAGGCCGACCCAGAAGCCGAGCGCGATCCCGAGCAGCATGAAGGCGAACGCCTTCCACTGCAGGACGAGGAGCAGGCCTTCGAGCAGGGCGTCGATCATGCGGCCGGTGGAGGCTCAAAAAAAGGGGGCAAGGCCCCCTTTTTCGCCGACTGGCCCGGAAGGCGTCGAAACCACTCCGGCGCGCCGCTCATTCGCCGAACTTGATGTACTTGCGGAAGTCGTCCACGATTTCCTTCGGCTGCGCCAGGACCTCTTTCACGATCCTGAGCGCCTCGTCCCCGGGCATGAACTCGAGCTCCATCTTGCCCTTCTTCGCCTCGGCGACGAGCTCCGGATCCTTGATGGCCTTGCTGAACGCGTCCCGCATCGCCTTGACGATGTCATCGGGCGTGCCCGGCGTCATCACGTACGGCCGGCCGACCACTTCGGGCGCGGAGCGCAGCGCCATGACCGCCCTGGCGCGGGCATTGGGCGCGAGATTCTCGTCGACCGGCAGCTGCTCGATCCCGGCCTCGATGGCCTTGGCCCGAATCACCGGATGCACCAGGTTGCGGTCGATGAAGGGGCGCAGCGACGTGTAGGAGCCGGCCCGCGCGTCCACCTCCTTGCGCTCGATCGCCAGCATGATGTCCGAGCTGCTGGAATAGCCGCTCACGATCTTGAGGTCGACCCCGAGCAGCTCCTTCAGCAGCAGCGGAAAGTCGTAGGTATTGGCCCCCGGCCCGGTCGCTCCGATCACCAGGGTCTTGCCCGATTTCTTCAGGTCGTCGAAGGTCTTGTACGGCAGGTCGCTGCGGATCGCGAGGACCGTCGACTCGCTCGCCGCCGATCCGATCCACGCGAACTTGGTCTGGTCGAATTTCACCCCCCTCACGTTGGTGAGCTGCGCGAGCACCAGGTTGCGGTTGAAGGTGCCGATGGTCAGGCCGTCCGGCTTCGCCACGTTGTAGACGTGGTTGGCCGCGGTGATGCTGTTGGCGCCCGGCATGTTCTGCACGATGACATTGGGCGTGCCCGGCAGGTACTTCGGGAGGTGCCGGGCCAGGATGCGGGCGGTGCGATCGTAGCCGCCGCCGGCCTTGAACCCGCACACGATCGTGATCGTCTTGCCTTCGAACGACAAAGGCTGCGCCACCCCTGCCCGTGGTGCGACAGCCAACAGCGTGAAGGCCGCAATGAACGCGAGCGCATTTCTCATGGTTTCCTCCTGGTTTTCAAGTCGTTGTTCCGGACTTCCGTACTGGCGTGCCGGCCGGCCGGCGGCTTGTTCGAGCACCGTTCAGGCGCGGCGGATCAATGATATCACCAGCCGCAGATCAGTTCCGGCGAGGGCTTCGCGTCCCCCCGCTCGACGCGCTTTACGGCCTCGTTCATCCGGACGTGCGTCGGCGCGGGCACGCCGATCCCGGCACCCTGCGCGGCGACGAAGCCGTTGATGAAGTCGGTTTCGGTGCGGCGCCCCTTGGCGATGTCCTGCGCCATCGACGGGCGCTGGTCGTCCGAGCGCTTTTTCGCGCCTTCGATCAAGACGTTGGTGATCTCGGTCAACGCGTCCGGGTGCCCTTCGCCGGCACGCGCGAGCGTCTCGGCGTCCATCCCCAGCATTCTCTCGAGCGGGAAGCCCAGGGCCTGGCCCACCCGCACCGCCTCGCTCCCCAGCCGGATCGACAACCCGCGCGGGCCCTCCGTCGTGTCGCGCTGGTTGCCGTAGAGGCCGGTCGCCGCGGACAGGCCGTTGCGCATCGAGTTGATCACGAGCTTGGACCAGCGCTCGCCCCACAGGTTGGTGGTGACCTTGGCGCTGTCCACCGCGCGCAGCATCTCCGCGACCTCCTCCGCGCGCCGCGTGACCCGTCCGTGCGGCTCACCGACGCGAAACACGGTGTGCCGGTCGCCGCCCATCGGCACGGTGCGCTTGATCTTGCCGGGCGCGTAGAGCTCCACGGCGATCAGGCTGGCGATGCAGCCCACGGTGCGGCCCCATCCCACGTGCGAGGCGATGCGCTCCTCGTTGATGCAGTTCTGGAGCGAGACGATGAAACCGTCGGGCGCGAGGTACGGGCGCAGCAGGAGCGTTGCCCACTCGGTGTCGTACGATTTGACGCTCACGAACGCAATATCGATCGGCTTCTGCTTCACGAGGTTTTGCACGTCGGTGACGTGCATCGCGCTGACCGGCACCGTGTGGCGCTCCGCCGGCGTCGTGCCGGAGAGCTCGATCCCGTTCCCGCGCATGGCCTCGACATGCTCCGGCCACGGATCGATCAGCGTCACGTCATGGCCCGCGCGCGTCAGATGGCCGGCAACGTAGCCGCCGACCGCCCCCACCCCCAAATATGCAACCCGCTTGCCCATTCGTTCTCTCCATTCACCATTCTCTGCAAGCCATCGCGTGTAGCGCGCGAATCCCGGTTCAGGCTCCCCGGTCGCCGGTCACGCATCACCGGCGCTATGCCTCGGCGTTCGCCGAACCTTCGCGCCAGGACTTCAGCCGCGGCAGCATGAACGGCAGCAGCACCGAAAGCACGGACAGGGCCAGCAGCACGATGCAGATCGTGCTGCCGACGAAGATCCCGGGATTCGCCCCGGAAATCGTCATCGCCTGCCGGAACGACTGCTCCATGATGCCGCCCAGCACCAGCGACAGCACCAGCGGCGCGACCGGTATGTCGACCTTGCGGAACACGTAGCCCATGACTCCGAACAGCAGCCCGAAATAGAGCTCCACGGGATTGCCGTTGATGGCGTAGATGCCGATGGTGGATATCGCCATGATGAGCGCCATCAGCATGCCGCCCGGAATGTAGAGCAGCCGCACGAACAGCCCGATGAGCGGCAGATTCAGGATCAGCAGCATGATGTTGCCGACATACATGCTGTCCACCAGGCCCCACACCAGGTCCGGCCGGTTCTGGAACAGGAGCGGCCCGGGCTGTATGCCGTACATGATGAAAGCGCCCAGCATGACGGCCGTCGCCCCGCCGCCGGGGATGCCGAGCGTCAGCAAAGGCACCAGCGCTCCGGCCGTATCGGAGTTGTTGGCGGCCTCGGGACCGGCCACCCCCTCGATGGCGCCGTGGCCGAACCGCTCCGGGTGCTTGGACAGGCGCTTCTCCCAAACGTAGCTCATGATCGAGGCGATCGTGCCGCCGGCGCCGGGCAGCACGCCGATGATGAATCCGATCACGCCGCCGCGCAGGATGGGACGCACGGAAAGATTCCATTCCTCGCGGGTAAACCAGAGCCTGCCCTGCAGCTTGATGATTTCCGGCCGCACGCCCTTGGTCATGTCCTCCATCTGCGAAAAGACCTCGGCGATGGCGAACAGGCCCACCACCGCGATCACGAAGCCGACGCCGTCCTGCAGTTCGGGGACGCCCATCGTGTAGCGCGGCTGGCCGCTCTGCAGGTCGATGCCGATGGTGGAGATCATCAGGCCGATCAGGGTCGCGATCACCGCCTTCGCGGGCGATTTGCCGGCGAGCGTGGAAACCGCCGTCATCGCGAAGAACATGAGCATGAAGTATTCGGCCGGGCCGAATTTCAAGGCCATGCTGGTGAGTGGAATCGCGAACAGCGTGAGTCCCACGACGCCCAGCGTGCCGGCAATGAACGAACCGACGGCCGAGATGGCGAGCGCCGCGCCGCCACGGCCTTTTTTTGCCATCTGGTAGCCGTCGATCGCCGTCATGACCGACGCGGACTCGCCCGGCGTATTGATGAGGATCGCCGTCGTTGATCCGCCGTACTTCGTGCCGTAGTAGATGCCCGCCATCATGATCAGGGCGGACGTCGGATTCATGCCGTAGGTCACCGGGATCAGCAGCGCGATCCCGGCCGACGGCCCGATGCCCGGCAGCACGCCGATGATCGTGCCGAGAAAAACCCCGACGAACGTGTACCACAGGTTGATCGGCTGCAGGCAGACCGAGAAGCCGTTGAGGATGTGCGTCAGCGTGTCCATCGATCAATTCCGCGCCGCCGCGCCCTCAAAACGGGAGGATGCCCTTGGGCAGATTGACCTCGAGCTTGGCGAACAGGGCGTAGCTCGACACGCTGAACAGCACCGCGGTCACGACGTTCGCCCGCCACTTGCCCCGGTTGAACCATGCCATCAGTGCCAGCAGGTAGATGGCCGAGGCAACCACGTATCCCAGCCTCTCCAGGACGGCGTAGAACAGGCCGCTCCACACGACCACGCCGGCCAGGATCCAGAGATGACGCACGTCTCGCGGGCCGGAAGGGGCCGGCGCCGCCGCCGCTGTCTGGCGATCCTTCCACATCTCGACAAACAGCATCGCGGCCGCGAGCAGCAGGCAGAAACCGAGCAGGCGCGGGAACGCCTTCGGCCCCAGCGGGTCGCCGATCTCGAGCGTGGGGATCAGGGTCGTGGCATAGAGATAGACCGCCGCCACGACGATCGTGCAGACGAAGATGACCCGATCGGTCATCATGGTTCGTTTCTCCTCCGGCGACGGATGGTAGCACACCCCCATCGGGCGTCCTCCGGCTCCCGAATCGCCCGCATCCAGGCAAGCGCTATCCCACTGACCCGGCGCAAGATATAATTTTCGTCCCGCGCTGACGGAGCCACCATGAGCCACAACCTGTTCAACGCGCTCCAGGAGTTCCAGTACGCCGGCAAGACCGGCAAGTACTATTCGCTGCCCGCGCTGGAACAAGCGGGGCTCGGAACGATTTCCCGCCTGCCGGTGAGCCTCCGCGTCGTGCTCGAGTCGGCGCTGCGCAACTGCGACGGCAAGAAGATCACGGAAGCGCACCTGAAGAACATGGCCGGCTGGAAGCCCAAGGCCGAGCGCCACGAGGAGGTACCGCTGGTCGTGGCGCGCGTGCTGCTGCAGGACATGACGGGCGTGCCGCTGGTCGTGGACTTTGCCGCCATGCGCGAGGCCGCGAAAGCCATGGGCAAGAATCCCGAGATCATCGAGCCGCTCTGCCCCGGGCACCTGATCATGGACCACTCGGTACAGATCGACAATTACGGCACCGCCGATGCGCTCAAGCAGAACATGGAGATCGAGTTCAGGCGCAACCGCGAGCGCTACCAGTTCCTGAAGTGGAGCGCGGGCGCGTTCAAGACCTTCCAGATCATCCCGCCGGGCAACGGCATCTGCCACCAGATCAACCTCGAGTACGTCTCGCAGGTGGTATGGCAAAAGGACGGCATGTTCTACCCCGACAGCCTGGTCGGCATCGACTCGCACACCACCATGGTCAACGGACTCGGCGTGCTGGGCTGGGGCGTGGGCGGGATCGAGGCCGAGGCGGCCATGCTGGGCCAGCCGATGTACTTCCTCGAGCCCGACGTCGTCGGCGTGCACCTGACCGGCAAGCTGAATGACGGCGTGACCGCCACCGACCTCGTGCTCGCGATCGTCAAGCTGCTGCGCGACACCAAGGTCGTCGGCAAGTTCGTCGAGTACTTCGGCGAAGGCGCCGCGTCGCTGTCGGTGCCCGACCGCGCAACCATCGGCAACATGTCCCCGGAATACGGCGCGACCTGTGGCTTCTTCCCGGTGGACGACGTCTCCTGCGAGTTCCTGAAGATGACCGGGCGCGGCGACATCGTGCCGGCAGTCCAGGCTTATCTCAAAGTGCAGGGCCTATACGGCATGCCCAGGATGGGAGACATCGACTACAGCCAGGTCGTCGAGTTCGAACTCTCCAAGGTCAAGCCCGCCGTCTCCGGACCGCGCCGCCCGCACGACCATATCGACCTGCCCCTGATCGGCAGCAAGTACCGCGAGCTGATGGGGAAGAGCTTCACGGACGGCGGTTACGGCAAGGGCAGCGAGATGGGCAAGCGCGTCCCGACCAGCAAATCGGGGGTCGACGTCGGCCACGGCGACGTGCTGATCTCCGCCATCACCTCCTGCACCAACACCTCCAACCCCGGCGTGCTGCTGGGCGCGGGCCTGCTCGCCAAGAAGGCCGTGGAAAGAGGCCTGAAGCCCCACTCCCGGGTGAAAACTTCACTCGGACCGGGCTCGCTCGCCGTCACCGAGTACCTGAAGAACTCGGGCCTGCTGCCCTATCTCGAGCAACTGGGCTACTACGTAGCCGGTTACGGCTGCACCACCTGTATCGGCAACTCCGGCCCGCTCGATGGCCACATCGACGAAGCCGTCGCGAAAAACGACATCGTTGCCGCCGCGGTGCTGTCCGGGAACCGCAATTTCGAGGCGCGCATTCACCAGAACATCCGGGCGAATTTCCTGATGAGCCCGCCGCTGGTGGTCGCGTTCGGCCTCGCCGGGACGATCAACATCGACATGTCGAAGGACCCGATCGGCACCGGCAAGGACGGCAAGCCGGTGTTCCTGAAGGATATCTGGCCCTCGAGCCAGGAGATCGGCGCGGTCATGAAGTTCGCGACCGACCCCGAGATGTACCGCAAGCTGTTCTCCGCGTTCGGCGAAGGCAACCCGATGTGGGACGAGATCCCCTCCTCGGTCGGCGCCACCTACCGCTGGGACGAGAAATCCACCTACGTGCGGCTGCCGCCCTACTTCGAAGGCTTCTCGATGAAGCCGGGCAAGGTCGGCGACGTCAAGGGGGCGCGCGTGCTGGGCATCTTCGGCGACGCGATCACGACCGACCACATCAGCCCCGCTGGCGGGATCCGCGCCACGGCGCCGGCCGGCCGGTACTTGCAGGACCACGGCGTGAAGGTGCCGGATTTCAACACCTACGGCGCGCGCCGCGGCAACCACGAAGTCATGATGCGCGGCACGTTCGCCAACATCCGCATCAAGAACCTGATGGTGCCGGGCACCGAGGGCGGCATCACCGTGCACCAGCCTTCAGGCGAGCAGACCTCGATCTACGAGGCGGCGATGCGCTACAAGAAGGACGGTGTGCCGTCGGTGGTGTTCGGTGGCGATGAATACGGGCAAGGATCCTCGCGCGACTGGGCGGCAAAAGGCCCGCAGCTACTGGGCGTCAAGGCGTGCATCGTCCGCAACTTCGAGCGCATTCACCGCGCCAATCTGGTGTTCATGGGCGTGTTGCCGCTGCAGTTCAAGCCGGGTACCACCGCACAGACGCTCAACCTCGACGGCTCCGAAGTCATCGACATCGCCGGCATCGAGAAGGCAATCATCCCGATGCAGGACGTCACCATGACGATCACGCGCAAGGACGGCAGGAAGGACAGCGTGCCGCTTACGCTTCGCATCGACACGCCGATCGAGGTGGACTACTACCAGCACGGCGGCATCCTGCCCTACGTATTGCGGGAGCTGATCGCCGCCGCGTAGCGGCCGGTCACGAGTCGGGGACCAGCAGCATATTCACGATGTCGCCGGTTCTTGCATCCACCAGCACCGCAATCCATTCGTAGCGCGTGCGCATGGCGAAATAGCGCACATCCGTGTCCTTCCTCCCGGAGCTCGCGAGATAGGCGTCGATCACCCGTGCCGTCTCCGCATAGCGCCGCCGCACCGTCTCGACCGGGAGCGCGTTGGAGAGCGCTGCGCGCGCACGCTCCGGATACGGAACGTAGTACTTCGTGAAATGCTGCGCGTCCCGCTCCCCGGCCAGGGCGGATTGGATGATGGCCTGGCGTTCCGTTTCGTCGCCCGGCTGCTCCAGCATCACCAGGACCGGGCCGCTCACCGGCAGCGCGCGGAACTCGGGCCGCCGTGCCTCTTCCAGCCACTTCGGATGCAGCTCCGCCGCCGTCACCACCTCGAACTGGTCCTTGACCAGCACGAGGAAAACCGGCCGCGCCGCGAACACGACGGTGCCGCCGTAGATCAGGGCGGCGAGCTGCAATGCCGCGATCACCGCCAGGTCAAATTTGAGGCCGGGCTTGCCGGACTTGAAAATGACGAGCGTGATCAACGGCCCGATCACCACGTCCACCCCGACGAGGATGAACACCAGGCCCATGCCACCCTGCGCCTCGAACAGCGGGCGCGGATACCACACGCCGAGCATGACCGTAAGCACGGCTGCGGCGATGATCGCGCTGATCAGCAGGTGCAGCCCCGACGCCTGCCAGCGCGTGAATCCGGTTCGAATGGTGGCGGCGAAATCCATCACATCACGGGTGCGTGAGTCCGTCCGCCCCAATTCTAGTTGCAGAACCGCGGATTTGAAAAGAGCACGCGACCCGCGGCGCCAGCCGCATTGCGGTCACGCTACAATGGCGGCGGAAGCTTGATCATGCCCGACAACGCCAAATCATCCCGGAAGCGTCCAGGCGCGATCGACCGCATTCGCGATGCGGTCGGCGCGCAGGGCCTGCTCACCGACCCACGCGAAATGGCGCCCCACGTGGTGGATTGGCGCGGCCTCTTCCACGGGCGGGCGCTGGCCGTGGCGCGGCCCGCAAACGTGGGGCAGGTTGCCTCGGTGGTGAAGATCTGCGCGGAAACGCGCACGGCCGTCGTGCCGCAGGGCGGCAACACCGGCATGTGCGGCGCCTCGGTACCCGACGCGGGCGGCGGGGCAATCGTGCTCAACCTGGGGCGCATGAACCGGATCCAGGAAGTGGATGCCCTGAACAACACGATCAGCGTGGAGGCCGGCTGCATCCTCGCCAACGTGCAGCAGGCCGCGCGCGAGGCGGGCCGGCTGTTCCCATTGAGCCTGGGCGCGGAAGGCAGTTGCCAGATCGGGGGCAATCTGTCGACCAACGCCGGCGGCGTCAACGTGTTGCGCTACGGGAACACGCGCGAGCTCGTGCTGGGCCTCGAGGTCGTGTTGCCGGACGGGCGCGTCTGGGACGGCATGCGGGGCCTGCGCAAGGACAACACCGGCTACGACCTCAAGCAGGTTTTCATCGGCGCGGAAGGCACTCTGGGCGTGATTACCGCGGCGGTGCTCAAGCTCTTCCCCCTGCCCCGCTCCAGCGCCACGGCGTGGATCGCCGTGGCGTCTCCGGAATCCGCGCTGGAATTGCTGGCCCTGCTGCGGCAGCATTGCGGCGACAAGATTTCGGCTTTCGAGCTGATTTCGCGCAACTGCCTCGATCTGGTGGTGCGCCACATTCCGGGCGCCCGGGACCCCCTCCCCGCGCCGCATGGCTGGTATGTTCTGACGGATCTCGGTGACGCGCGCGAGGGTGGCGCCATCCGCGGGGAACTCGAGCAGGCGCTTGGGGCGGCGATGGAGCGCGGCCCCGCGCGGGATGCCGTCATCGCCGAAAGCCAGGGCCAGTCGCAGGCGTTGTGGAAGCTGCGCGAGTCCATCCCGGAAGCCGCGCGCGCGGAGCCGGAGATGCTCTACCGCCACGACATCGCGGTGGCGGTCAGCAGTGTTCCCGCTTTCATCGGGGAGGCCCGGGCTGCGCTGGACGCGCGCTTCCCGGGTGTGAATATCATCTGCTTCGGGCACCTGGGTGACGGCAACCTGCACTATAACGTCTTCGTCCCGGGGCGCCGCCGTGACGATGCCGCGGCGCGCGATGCGGGCGACGTCACGCGACTCGTCTACGACATCGCGCTCCGCCACCACGGGAGCTTCAGCGCCGAGCATGGCATCGGGCAGTCCAAGCTTGCCGAAATCGCGCGCTACAAGAGCGGCGTGGAACTTGCGATGATGCGCGCGCTCAAACACACCTTCGATCCGAACAACATCATGAATCCCGGCAAGGTTCTGCCGGATTGACGGCGTGACGGGTCACTCGCGAAGCGGCATAATAGGCGCCCATGAAATTCCTGTTCGACATCTTTCCGGTCGTCCTGTTTTTCGTCGCTTTCAAGTTCTACGGCATTTACGTCGCGACGGCTGTCGCCATGGCCGCGACCTTCCTGCAGATCGGCTGGTTGTGGATGCGCCGCCGCAAGGTCGAGAACATGCTGTGGGTCAGCCTCGCGGTGATCGTGGTGTTCGGCGGTGCGACGCTGGTGCTCCAGGACGAGACGTTCATCAAGTGGAAGCCGACGGTGCTCTACTGGCTGTTCAGCGTCACGCTGGCCGTGGCGGGGCTGGGGTTCAGGAAGAACCTGATCCGCGCCATGATGGAAGCGCAGATCGCCCTCCCCGATATGGTCTGGACCAGGCTGCTCGCGAGCTGGGTCGGGTTCTTCGCGGTGATGGGCGCGCTGAACCTGATCGTTGCCTTTAATTTCTCGACCGACACCTGGGTCAACTTCAAGCTGTTCGGCGGCATCGGGCTGATGGTGGCATTCGTGTTGCTGCAGGGGCTGCTGCTCGCGCGTTACGTCGAGGAGAAGAAGGCCGAATGAGCGTCGCCGAGCGCATCCAGCAGAAGCTCGCGGCCCTCGCGCCGGAGTCGATCGAGGTCCTCGACGAATCCGCCGAGCACGCGGGACACGAGGGCGCGCGGGCCGGCGGCGGGCATTACCGGCTTATCATCGTTTCCCGGGAATTCGCCGGGAAGCCGGTGCAGTCGCGCCACCGCATGGTCTACGACGCCCTGGGCTCGATGATGGCGGGTGAAATCCACGCGCTCGCGATCAAGGCCTACGCGCCGGGCGAAATCTGACAATCAAGCGAAAAGGAAACCCGATGAAGTCATGCACGCTATTCCTTGCCGGCCTGCTCCTGGCCACCGCGGCGCACGCGCAAAACGGGGTCGCCAGGGTCAACGGCGTGACCATACCCCAGCAACGCATGGATCTATTCATAAAGGATCTTTCCAGCCAGGGCCGGGCCGATTCACCGGAACTGAGAAACGCGGTCAAGCAGGAGCTGATCGACCGCGAGCTGCTGGCCCAGGAGGCCGCGCGTCGCGGCCTTCACAAGAAGCCCGAGGTCGCCGCGCAGATCGATCTGGCGCGGCAGAGCGTCCTGGTGCGCGCCGTCCTCAGCGACGCGGCCCGCTCGGCCCCCGTCAGCGAGGACGCCATCAAGAAGGAATACGAGCGCATCAAGGGGCAGTTGGGCTCTCGCGAATACAAGGCGCGCCACATTCTCGTGGAGAACGAGGACGAGGCGAAGGACATCATTTCCCAGATCAAGGGCGGCGGGAGCTTCGAGAAGCTGGCCGCTGACCGGTCGAAGGACCAGGGCACGAAGGTGCGGGGCGGCGAGCTCGACTGGAGCGCCCCGAGCGGCTACGTCAAGCCGTTCGGCGACGCGCTGACCAGGCTGAAGAAGGGCCAGATGACGGAGACGCCGGTGCAGACCAATTTCGGGTGGCACGTGATCCGGCTCGACGACGAACGGGCCCTGAAGGTCCCGCCCTACGACCAGGTCAAGCCCAACCTGCAGCAGCAGATGCAGCAGCAGCAGCAGAAGCTGTCATACCAGAAGATCATCTCGGACCTGCGCGCCAAGGCCAAGATCGAGTGATCAGCCGACCCAGCGGCGGGCGTTCCTGAACATCCTCAGCCACGGCCCGTCCTCGCCCCAGCCCGCGGGGTGCCAGGCGTTCTGCACGGTGCGGAACACCCGCTCGGGATGCGGCATCAGGATCGTGAAGCGGCCGTCGGGCGTGGTCAGGCCGGTTATCCCCGCCGCGGACCCGTTGGGATTGAACGGATAGGCCTCGGTCACCGCGCCCCGGTTATCCACGAAGCGCGCCGTGATCAGCGCCTCCGCCGCCTTGCGCGCCGCCGGATCCCTGAATTCCGCGTAACCCTCACCGTGGGCGACCGCGACCGGCAGGCGGCTCCCCGCCATGCCCTCGAAGAAGAGCGACGGCGAGCGCTGCACCTCCAGCAGCACGAAGCGCGCCTCGAACTGCTCGGACCGGTTGCGCACGAAATGCGGCCAGGCTTCCGTGCCCGGTATCAGCTCGTGCAGGTTGCTCATCATCTGGCACCCGTTGCACACACCGAGCGCGAACGTATCCTCGCGGCCGAAAAACGCCTCGAATTCTTCCCGCGCCCGGGTGTTGAAGAGAATGGACTTCGCCCACCCCTCGCCGGCTCCGAGGACGTCCCCGTAGGAGAACCCGCCGCATGCGGCGTAACCCTTGAAGTCCCCGAGGCGGATGCGCCCCGCGATGAGGTCGCTCATGTGCACGTCGCACGCCGCGAAACCGGCACGGTCGAAGGCAGCCGCCATCTCGACCTGGCCATTCACCCCCTGCTCGCGCAGGATCGCAACCCGCGGGCGGGCGCCACGATTGAGGTATGGGGCGGCGACGTTCTCGACCGGGTCGAACGTCAGCTTCGCGTTCAGTCCCGGGTCATCGGCGTCGAGGATGCGGTCGTATTCCTGCCGGGCGCACTCGGGGTGGTCGCGCAGCTGCTGCATCCGGTACGTCGTCTCCGACCACGCCCGCCGCAGATCGATCAGGCTGGCGCTGAAAATCTCCCCCTTCCCGCGCCGGATGGACAGCCGCAGGCCTCCGGCAAGCGCGCCGATCCGCTGGCAAGCGATGCCCGCCAGCGCGAACCTGACCTGTGCAGACCGCGCGTCATTCCCTTCCCGCACCTGCAGGACCGCCCCCAGTTCCTCGTTGAACAGCACCTCGAGGGCCGACTTGCCGCGTATGAGATCGCCGATATCGAGCTTTGCGCCGCTATGACCGGCAAACATCATCTCGCACACGGCGGCGAAGACGCCGCCATCGGAGCGATCGTGGTAGGCCAGCAACTTTCCATCCCGGTTGAGCTCCTGCACCGCCTGGAAAAAAGCCTTGAGCCGGGGCGCGTCGACGTCGGGCGCGACGTTCCCGGTCCGCCCGTAAACCTGGGCCAGGGCAGAGCCGCCCATGCGGCACAGACCGGAGCCGAGGTCCACCAGCAGCAGAACGGTATTCCCGCAATCGGTCCGCAACTGGGGCGTGAGCGTGCCGCGCACGTCGGATACGGGCGCAAACGCCGAGACGATCAGCGACAGCGGCGCAGTGACTTCCTTCCGGGCACCGTTCTCCTCCCACGCGGTCTTCATGGACAGGCTGTCCTTGCCGACCGGCACGCTCACGCCGAGCTCAGGGCACAGGTCCATCGCGACAGCGCGGACGGTATCGAACAGCGCGGCGTCCTCGCCGGGATGCCCCGCCGCGGCCATCCAGTTAGCGGAGAGCTTGACGTCGCCGATGTCGGCAATCGGCGCGGCCGCGATGTTGGTGATCGCCTCGCCCACCGCCATTCGCCCCGAGGACTCGGGGCTGACCGTCGCCAGCGGCGTGCGCTCGCCCATGGCAAAGGCCTCGCCGCGGAAGGTGTCGTACCCCATTAGCGTCACCGCGACATCCGCCACCGGGACTTGCCACGGACCGACCATCTGGTCGCGCGCGGTAAGCCCCCCGACCGTGCGGTCGCCGATGGTGATGAGAAAGGTCTTGTCCGCGACCGCCGGCAACCGCAGCACGCGGTATGCCGCCTCCCGTAGGTCCACGCCGGCGAGATCGAACGGGGGCAATTCGTGGCGCGCGTGCGTCACGTCCCGCGTCATCTTCGGCGGCTTCCCGAGCAACACGGCCAGCTCCATGTCCACCGGCTTGTTGCCGAACAGGGAATCGTCGACAGTGAGCCGGCCGTCGCCCGTCGCCTCGCCGACCACCGCGAACGGGCAACGCTCGCGCTCGCAGATCGCGCGGAAGCGATCGAGCGCCCCCGGGGCGATCGCCAGCACGTAGCGTTCCTGCGCCTCGTTGCACCAGATCTGAAGCGGCGACATGCCGGGCTCCTCGTTCGGGATCTTGCGCAATTCGAAACGCCCGCCGCGGCGCGCCGAGTGCACCAGCTCCGGCAGGGCGTTCGACAACCCGCCGGCGCCGACATCGTGGATGGTCCGGATCGGGTTGCCCTCCCCCAGCGCCCAGCAGCGGTCTATGACCTCCTGCGCGCGGCGCTGGATTTCCGCGTTGCCGCGCTGCACCGAGTCGAAATCGAGGCCCTCCTGGTTGGAGCCGGTATCCATGCTGGATGCCGCCCCGCCGCCGAGCCCGATCAGCATGCCCGGCCCGCCGAGCTGGATCAGCAGGGCGCCGGATTCCAGATCCTGCTTCGTGGCGTGGCCTGCCGCGAGGTTGCCGATGCCGCCGGCGATCATGATCGGCTTGTGATAGCCGCGCACCTCGCCCGCGACCGGCTGCTCGAAGGTCCGGAAATAGCCCGCGAGGATGGGCCGCCCGAACTCGTTGTTGAAGGACGCTCCGCCGATCGGGCCTTCGAGCATGATCTGGAGCGCCGAGGCGATGCGCCGCGGCCGGCCAATTCCGTGGTTGCCGTCCGCATACAGCTCCCAGGGCTGGACAAAGTCCGGTATGTAGAGATTGGATACGCTGAAGCCGGTCAGCCCGGCCTTGGGCCTGGCGCCGCGCCCGGTCGCACCCTCGTCGCGAATTTCCCCGCCCGCCCCGGTTGCCGCGCCGGGAAACGGCGAGATCGCCGTCGGGTGGTTGTGCGTTTCCACCTTCATCACGGTGTGCGTGAGCTCTTCGGTGTAGGCGTACGCGCCGTCCCGGACCGGGAAAAAACGTGAAACACGAGCCCCTTCCATGACCGCCGCATTGTCGGCATAAGCGACAACGGTGCCGCGCGGATGCTTCTCGTGGGTGGTGCGGATCATGCCGAACAGCGACATCGGCTGTGGCCGGCCGTCGATTATCCAGTCGGCATTGAAAATCTTGTGGCGACAATGCTCGGAGTTCGCCTGCGCGAACATCATCAACTCGACGTCGGTGGGGTTGCGCGCGACGCGCCGGAAATGCTCGAAGAGGTATTCGATCTCGTCCGGCGACAGCGCGAGGCCCATTTCCCGGTTGGCGCGCTCCAGTGCCGCGACCCCCCCGCCGAGGAGGTCCACCGCGGCCAGCGGCGCGGGCGGGAAATGCTCGAACGACCGGGCGGCGCCGTCAAAGGCGTTGAGCACCGTTTCCGTCATGCGATCGTGCACCGAGGGCGCCAATGCCGCGCGCTCGCTCGCAGTAAGCGCCGCACCGTCGCGCGACCGGACCCAGTACGCCACCCCCCGCTCCACGCGTTGCACGGCATCGAGCCCGCAATGGCGGACGATGTCGGTCGCCTTGGATGACCAGGGAGAAATCGTGCCGAAGCGTGGCACGACCAGCATCAACTCTCCTTCCGCAGCACCCGCGGATTCCGCCGGGCCGTACGTCAGGATGCGCTCGAGCCGCTGCGTTTCCGTTTCCGACAGTGCCCGCGCGAGCTGCACGAAATGCCAGAACTCGGCGCGTACTGCAGTGACGCGCGGGACGATGGTGCTGAGGGAACCGAGGAGCCTGCTGGAGCGGAAGGCCGAGAGCGCGCTGCGACCTCTGAGCCTCGTGATCGGCGACATGTCGGAAATCGGAGTCGCTAAAAACGTATTTTACACGGATACACGTTAAACTACACGCACTTATGAAGGTCCACGCCGCTCACGACACGCCTGTTTATCTCACGGTGGACGTCCGCGCCATCGAGGCTGCGGCGACGAAAGACCCGCCGCCTCTCATGGAACGCGCGGGACTTGTTGCCGCCGAAATTGCACGGGACATATCGGGTGGAACCGGCAAGCCGGTGCTGGTGCTGGCCGGCCCCGGCAACAATGGCGGCGACGCCTTCGTGCTGGCGCGCCACCTCAAGCAGTGGTATTTCAATCCCGTCGTTGTCTTTGCCGGTGACGAGAAAAAACTTTCGACGGACGCCAAGGCCGCGTTCCGCGGCTGGCGCGCGGCGGGCGGCGGCGTTTCCCGGGCCTTGCCAGAGGCCCAGAATTGGGGACTGGTGGTGGACGGTATCTTCGGCATCGGGCTGGATCGTGCGGTGACGGGAATCTACGCGGAGTGGATCGCGGCGATCAATGCCTGCCGCGCACCGGTGCTGGCGATCGACGTTCCAAGCGGGCTGCAGTCCGACACCGGTTTCGTAATGGGTTGCGCGGTGCGCGCAACTCATACGGTCACCTTCATTGCGCTCAAGCCCGGGCTGCTGACGCTCGACGGTCCCGACTACAGCGGTGAGCTTCACCTGCGCACGCTGGATCTCGACGCGCACGCCCTGCGGCCGGCTCAGGGCCATTTGATCGGGCCAGAGGTGCTGGCAGCAGCGCTCAAGCCGCGTTCACGCAACACGCACAAGGGCGACTACGGCAGCGTGGGTATCATCGGGGGAGATCACGGGATGGTCGGTGCCGCCCTGCTCGCGGGGCGGGCCGCGTTGAAGCTGGGCAGCGGGCGGGTTTACGTGGGGCTGATCGCGCACGATGCGCCGCTGGTGGATCCGGTCCAGCCGGAACTCATGCTGCGCACTGCCGACGAGGTGCTGAAGCTCGGCCACCTGTCCTGCCTGGCTGTCGGTCCTGGCCTCGGCCAGATGCCCGATGCCGCGTTTTACCTGGGCGTGGCGCTCGAATCGTCCTTGCCGCTCGTGCTCGACGCCGACGCGCTGAACCTCGTCGCGATGGACTCCCCTCTCGCGGCGCTGCTCGGCAAGCGCAAGTCGCCGAAACTGCTGACGCCCCATCCCGCCGAGGCCGCACGACTGCTCGGTACCACCACGCGCGAAATACAGGCCGACCGCGTGCGAGCGGCGACCCGGCTTGCGACGAAGTTCAACGCATTGGTGGTCCTCAAGGGCGCCGGCAGCGTCTGCGCTGCGCCGGATGGCACGTGGCACATCAATACGTCGGGAAACCCCGGCATGGCGAGCGCCGGCCAGGGGGATGTGCTGACCGGAATGATTGCGGCGCTGCTGGCGCAGGGTGCAGAGCCGGAAACCGCCCTGCTCTCCGCTGTCCACCTGCACGGCGCCGCGGCCGATCTTGCGGTCGCTGGCGGCGTGGGACCGGTCGGCCTTACGGCAAGTGAGACGGCAGAATCCGCGCGCTGCTTGCTCAACCGGTCCTGAACCGGCGGGCCTCAGGCGCCGGAACGCGCCTGGCTGGCCCAGTAGCAGGCATACGCGAATATCGCAACGCCTGCCACCAGCGGTCCGACTCCGAAAACGCCTATGAGGCCGCACAAATTGCCGGCATTCTCCGGCATGCAGGCAATGCCGATGCCGATGGCCGTTCCTATCCAGTAGCCCACGAAGCCGGCGCCGGCGGAAATAGCGATGTAACGAAGAAACGAACGCCGCTCCGGTTCGAGAACCGGTCGGTACAAGAGGTAGATGCCGATTGCACCGACGACGCCCGCCAGCAAAGTGAGCGGGCCCCAGAGCGTCAGAACATTGTAGGCGACCGCCATCGCGCCTGACGATGAGGGATGAGGATCAGTCGGTAACCGCGCCCCGCGAGGCGCTCGACACCTGCGCGGCGTACTTGGCCATGACGCCGTGGTTGTAACGCGCAGGCCGCGGCTGCCACGCGGCGCGGCGGCGCGCCAACTCGCCTTCCGGGATGTTGACCTGCAACAGGCGCCGGTTGGCGTCTATGGTGATCGAATCGCCCTCCGCGATGAGCGCGATCGGCCCGCCCACGGCAGCCTCCGGCGCGACGTGCCCCACCACCATGCCGTAGGTGCCGCCGGAGAAGCGCCCGTCGGTAATCAGGCCCACGTCTTCGGCATGGCCCTCTCCCACCAGCGCGGAGGTCGGCGACAGCATCTCGCGCATGCCGGGGCCGCCTTTCGGTCCCTCGTAGCGGATCACCACGACGTCGCCGGACTTGATCCGCTTCTCGAGGATCGCGGCCATCGCTGCTTCCTCCGAATCGAACACGCGCGCCGGCCCGGTGATCGCGGGGCGCTTCAGCCCCGTGATCTTGGCGACCGCCCCTTCCGGGGCGAGATTGCCCTTGAGGATGGCGAGGTGGCCGTGGGCATACATCGGCTTTTCCCATTGGCGGATCACGTCCTGGTCCTGGCGCGGCTGCGCCGGCACTTTCCTCAAGACTTCGGCGACGGTCTTGCCGGTGATGGTCATGCAATCGCCGTGCAGCAGGCCATGCTCGAGCAGCATCTTCATCACCTGCGGGATGCCGCCCGCCTGGTGAAGGTCGGTCGCGACGTAGCGTCCCGAGGGCTTCATGTCGCACAGCACCGGCACGCGCCCGCGTATGGTTTCGAAGTCATCCAGCGTCAACGGCACTTCAGCGGCGTGCGCCATGGCGAGCAGGTGCAGCACGGCGTTGGTCGAGCCGCCCACCGCCATCACCACGGAAATCGCGTTCTCGAAGCTCTTGCGCGTCATGATTCTCCGCGGCAGCAGTTCTTTCTTGATGGCCGCGATCAACACCTCGGCGGACTCGGCGGCGCTGTCGTGCTTCTCCTTGTCCTCGGCTGCCATGGTCGAGGACTTCGGCAGGCTCATGCCCAGCGCCTCGATCGCGGAGGACATCGTATTGGCGGTGAACATGCCGCCGCACGAGCCCGCGCCGGGACAGGCGCGGCGCTCGACGCCCGTCAACTCCTCTTTGCCGATTTTGCCGGCGGTATATTCGCCCACCGCCTCGAACGAGCTCACCACGGTGAGATCGCGGCCCTTGTAATGGCCGGGCTTGATGGTCCCGCCGTAGACGAAGATCGCGGGAATGTTCATGCGGCCGATCGCGATCAGCGCGCCCGGCATGTTCTTGTCGCAGCCTCCAACCGCGAGCACCCCGTCCATGCGCTGCCCCTGCACCGCGGTCTCGATCGAGTCCGCGATCACCTCGCGCGACACCAGCGAGAACTTCATGCCCTCGGTGCCCATCGAGATGCCGTCCGAGACCGTGATGGTGCCGAAAGTCTGCGGCATGGCGCCGCCCTTCTTCGCCGCGGCCTCGGCGCGCAGGGTGAGTTCGCCCAGGCCGAGGTTGCACGGCGTGATCGTGGAATAGCCGTTGGCGATGCCGATGATCGGCTTCCTGAAATCGGCGTCCTTGAACCCGACCGCGCGCAGCATGGCGCGGTTGGGCGAGCGCTGGATGCCCTGGGTGATGATCTGGCTGCGTTTGTTGTAGGACATGATGATCTCGAGAAATGTGAGGCATGCCGTGAAAGGGAAAACCCATTCTAATCCAATGGCAGCCGCCGAGGACTCCGGCTGCAGGTGCTCCCCCTACCTGCTCCTGGGCGCCCGTCCCACGACGGCCGTGGGAACCGGAGTAGCCTCGCTGCCTTCATCCGCCGCCGGCAACAGGTGGTGCGGCAGGTAGTACGCGTTCGCGATGAGCGTCGGCACCACTGCGCTCGCAATCACCGCGAGGATCAACAGCGTGTACTGCGACTGGTCGACGATGCCATGGCTCAGGCCGTAGAGCGCGGATATGCTGCCGAAGGTAAGCCCGGTAGACATGAGCAAGGTCGTGTACATCGCCTCGGGATTGGCCGAACCGAAGAGCTTGGTGACGGGATAGACCCCCGCGCTCTTCGCGGCCAGCTTGGACAGCAGCAGGATCAGAAACGCCACCGGGGCCGCAATCAACGCCGGAATCGAGACGAAGGCGCCAGCCCGTATGAAGTAGAACGGCGTGAGCAATCCGAAGCACAGGGTCCGCAGCCGGCGAACGAGCGCGTGATCGCGGCCCACGGTACCGGCGAGCATCATCCCGGCCACATACGCCGGCAGCACCGGCTCGCTGTCAGCCCAGGCCGCAAGGGCGCCCAGGGCGAACAGCGCGAGCAGCAGGAACTTGGCCTCGATCTCCGAAGAGCGGTTGCCGTGGCGGGCAAAGAGATGTGTCGTAAGCCAGGGCAGCAGGAGGCAAACGGCGAGCGCCGCGACGAAGAACACCGCGGTCTTGTAGGTGAAGGGCGAGAAGATGAACCCGAGCGCGAGCACCGTTCCCAGGTCGGTGATGAAGCAGGCGGCCAGCAGGGTCTTGCCATACGTGGTCCGGTTGAATCCGAACTCGAGCATGACCGCATAGACCACCGCCACCGAGGTGGTGGACAACGCCACGCCGGCGAGCCAGCTCGCCTCCGTGCTCCAATCCAGAAGGTAGTAGGCGGCCGCGGCGCAGCCCAGAAACGGCGCGGCGAAGCTCACCAGCCCGACCGCGGTGGCCTCCTTCCATTTGGCCTTGAACACGACCGGGTCGAGCTCCGCGCCGGCGAGAAAAGTCAGGATGATCGCCCCGGCGCCGGCCAGAAATTTGATCCACGACTGGTCAACGCCGAGCGTTGCGGCCCCGATCAGGGCCCCGGCTGCAATGCCGATGATGATTTCCGATAGCGCATTGGCGATGCGCAGCACGATAGAGAGCACCACTGCGCCCAGCGCCAACGCGAACCACAGCGCGGCAAGGCCCCAGACTTCAGTCATTCGAGAGTCTCCGGCAATTATTCAGCCGCTCGAACGCGTCGGAGGGTGCGGACATGACGCCTACGCTCCGCTCATCCGGCGAGCTACGTAGGCATCATCAGCCTTGCGGCGGTTGAGAGTCTCCGTCAGAGACTCCGTGGAGGAATGCCATCTCCCTTGGGATCGAATGATACACGAAGCCTTGATTCTAGCCTTTGAGGCGCCAGCGTTCCGCCGCGATGTCGTCCGTTTCGCGCGCCTCGACCCAGCGCGCACCGCCGCCAGCTCGCTCCTTCTTCCAGAACGGGGCGCGGGTCTTGAGGTAGTCCATGATGAACTCGCAGGCCGCGAAGGCGTCGCCGCGGTGGGCGCTGGTGACCACCACCAGGACGATCTGATCCGTCGGCCTGAGCTTGCCGACGCGGTGTATGACGAGCGCCTCGTAGAGGCTCCAGCGCCCCCTCGCCTGCCCGATGATCTCCTCGATCGCCTTCTCGGTCATGCCCGGGTAATGCTCCAGCGTCATCTCCGCGACCGCGTCGCCCTCGTTGACGTCGCGCACCACGCCGATGAAGCTCGCCACCGCGCCGATTTTCGGATTGCCGCGGCGCAGCGCCGCGATCTCCGTGCTGACATCGAAATCTTCGCTTTGGACTCTTACTGTCATGCATCACCCATCATCCACCCGTGACGGGCGGAAAGAAGGCCACCTCGTCGCCGTCGGAAATGGGCACATCGCCCATCGCCATGGCTTGATTGACCGCAGCGCGCACCGGCCTGGTCGGCGCAAGCTCCTGCTGCCACGCTCCGCCGCGAGCAACCAGCATCGCCCGCAGCCCTTCGAGGTCCCGCACCGATGCCGGGAGCGCAACCTGCTCCGAACCCTGCCCCAACACTTCCCGCAACCGGGCGAAATAAAGCACTGTAACCATTGGGGAATTATAGTCCGGCGTGCTTCAGCACGAAATCAGCGATCGCCGGAACGTCATTCAGGTCGAACTGCGGCAATTTCGTATCGATGCGCTGATCGCTCGCGACCGCCACGATGTCCGTATCCTGCGCGTGCAGCAGGGCCTCGCCTGTGGACGCGCGGTACACCTCCAGCTTGGGCAAGCGCTCGCGCTTGAATCCCTCGACGAGCACCAGATCGCACGGCGACAGGCGTTCGATCAACTCCGCGAAGCCCGGTTCCTGCGCGCCGCGCAACTCGTGCACCAGCGCCCAGCGCCGGGACGAGCTCACCAGCACCTCGGTGCAGCCCGCGTGGCGGTGGCGGTAGGAGTCCTTCCCCGGCTGGTCGACGTCGAACGTGTGGTGCGCGTGCTTGATGAGCGATACCTTCAGGCCGCGCGCCACGAACAGCGGGATCAGCTTCTCGATGAGCGTCGTCTTGCCGCTGCCCGACCATCCTGCAAAACCGAAGATTTTCATACACTTCCTGGCGCCATCATATCAGCGGGGCTTGCGCTTTGAGGAGGGCTTGCGCAGGTGCGTGGAGAATTCCTCGAGCTCGGCGGCAATCGCCGCCGACGCCTTCGCTTCCATCTCGTGGTATTGCGCGACCAGGCGCTTGCCGAACTCGGTGACGACGGCACCGCCCCCGCGCTTGCCGCCGACAGCCGTCAGGACCACCGGTTCCTTGAAGCTCTGGTTGAGCGCCTCCACCAGCTGCCACGCCCGGCGGTACGACATGCCCATTTCGCGCGCGGCCGATGAAATCGAGCCCGCTTCGGCTATCAATGCGACGAGCCGGGCCCTGCCCGGTCCCATCGCCGGGTTGTTCGCGGCGAGGATGCGCAGCAGCAGTCCCGGGTAGCGTGCCATGCCGCGATTCTAATCAGCCACCACGGGTATGCAAATCGCCCGCTGCCTGCCGCCGTCCATGGGCACGCGGGTGACGACGACGTCCACGCCATAGATTTGTTCCAGGCTCTCCGAGGTGATGACCTCGTCTGGCGCGCCGAGTCGCGCCAGGCGCCCCTCGTGCAGCATCGCCACGCGGTCCGCGCACAGGAATGCCTGGTCCGGGTCGTGCGTGGACAGCAGCACGCCCATGCCCGCCCGCGCCACGGCTTGTATGTGCTCCATGACGCGCACCTGGTTGCCGAAGTCGAGGTTGGCCGTGGGCTCGTCCATGACGATTATGTGCCCGTCCTGCGCGAGCGCCCTGGCGATGAGGGCCAGCTGGCGCTCCCCCCCGGAAATCCGCGTATAGATCGAGCCGGCGAGGTGGCCAAGACGCATGCGCTCGATCGCCGCCTGCGCCACTTCGCGGTCGTGGCGGGACGGCGAGGAAAAGACGCCCAGGTGCGCCGTGCGGCCCATCAACACGACTTCCCGCACGGTAAACGGAAAGAACGCCGCGTGCGCCTGCGGCACGTAGCTCACGAAGCGAGCGACCTCGTCCCTCTTCTTCCGGCGCACATCGATACCGTCCACCAGGACCTGCCCGCCCTGCGAGGGCAGCAAGCCGAGCAGCGTCTTGAAGAGTGTCGTCTTGCCGCTCCCGTTGGGCCCGAGCAGGCACAGCACCTCCCCCGACACCAGGGACAACGAGACATCGCTGCCGACGCGGTGGCCGCGATAACCGAAATCGAGATGGCTCGCTTCCAGCTTCACTGCCAGCCTCTCCGCGCCGTCGCGAGCTGCCACAGGAACAACGGGGTCCCGACAAACGCGGTCAGCACGCCGAGCGGAATCTCGATTCGGGCCACGGTGCGCGCCAGCGTGTCCACGCCCAGCAGGAAACCGGCGCCGAGCAGGACGGAGACCGGGAGCAACCGCGAGAAGTCCGGCCCGACCAGCATCCGCGCGAAATGCGGGATGACGAGCCCGATCCAGCCGATCACGCCCGAGATCGCTACCGCCGCCGATGTCATCAGGGTCGCCGCCGCGATCACCGTGAACCGGATGCGGCCGGTCTCCACGCCGAGCGCCCGCGCTTCCTCGTCTTCGAGCGAGAGCAGGTTGATCCGCCAGCGCAACAACCACATCGGCACGAGCCCCAGCAGCATGAGCGGGAGCGTGGACCAGACGTCTTCGGGCGATGCCGAAGCCAGGCTTCCCAGCAGCCAGAAGGTGATTGCAGGCAGCTGGTTGTAAGGGTCGGCAAGGTACTTCATCAGTGCGACGCAGGCCCCCAGCAGGGAGCCCACCACCACCCCCGCCAGCACCAGCACCAGCAGGGGGTCGTGGCCCCGCACCGTGCTGGAGATGACGTACACCAGCCCCACTGCGCCGAGCCCGAATCCGAAGGCGAGCGACTGGATGGCGATCACGTTGAGCGAGAGAAAAATACCGAGCACCGCGCCCACCGCCGCGCCGGCGGAAACCCCCAGGATGTCCGGCGAGACCAGCGGATTGCGGAACATGTTCTGGTACGCGGCGCCCGCCGCCGCCAGCGCCGCGCCGATCAGCAACGCGGACGCCACGCGCGGCCCGCGGATCTTGAGAACCACGGTCTCGATCGTGGGATCGAGGCCGTGCTCCCTGCCGGTCAGGCCGGTCCACAGCACGCTCAACAGATCGCCAGCCGACACCGGGAAGCGCCCCACCGAGAAGGCGATGAGCACCAGCCCCGCGAGCATGGCGCTCGCGAGTGCGCCCGCTCCCCACGCGCGCGCTGAGGTCATAGCGTGGCGGCCACTGCTCAAAGCCGCAACCAGCCCTTGCGCACGATCCACAGCACCGTCAGGCCGAACACGAACGCCACCCCGACGTTCCACACCGAAAGCGCCGCGGTGCCCAGGGTGACGAAGCGCTCGCCTTTGTCCCGGGAGAAGTCGCAGGACCCAAGCGCAAGCTGCACGCCGGCGAGAAAAAGCATGACGCCCAGCGCTGGGTGTGGGAAGAGACGCAGCAGGATCGCCACCGAATCACTGAAGCCCAGCGCAAGCACGATCAGCAATCCGCCGATGATGACCGGCGCGCCGCCGGTTCGCGCCCCGAAGCTGAACTGCGCCGCCATCCCGCCCGCGCCGTGGCACATCGGGACGCCACCGATCAGGCTGCCCAGCGTGTTCATGACCCCAGTCGAGACCGCAACCTTGCGCTCGGTGACGGGCCGGTCGGCGAACTCCCGGTTGTTGAATTCAACCGGCGCGATCACCGCGTTGCCCAGCGTCAGGGGAATCTGGGGCAGCGCGAGCAACACCACGCCGACGAAGAACGCCTCCCAGGTCAGGCCCTGGAACGGCCACGCCGGGTACTTGAGCGAGATTTCCACCCGGGTCAGCGCGCCGGTCACCGCCGGGTCGGTCAGCACGGCCCACGCCACGCCCGTGGCCAGGATCAGCACCATGGCCACCAAGGCACGGTTGGACAGCAGCAGGATCGTAACGAGCAGCAACGGCACGGCCAGCCAGATCCCGGCCGCCATCATGCGCGTGCCTTCCAGCATGAATGCCAGGCCCAGGCCCAGCGTGATGCCCAGCACGACCGGGCGGCCGACCCAACGCGCAATGCGGTCAGCCGTGCCGCTGGCGCCGATCGCCAGCCAGATCAGGCCCGTCGCCAGCGCCGCGACCGCCACCGCTTGGGGCGTGATCACCGCAGTCTGTGCGGCACCGGTCACGGCGATCGCGCCGATTGCTTTCATCGGCTGCACCGGAAATGGAGTGCGAAAGTACGCGCCGGCGGCGACAAACGCGATGCCGAACGCGAGCAGCATGCCGGCGGGCTCGACGCCGACGACGGTAATGTAGGCCAGCAGGAACGGGACCAGCGTGCCGAGATCGCCGAACGCGCCCGCCCATTCACCCCGGTCGAACCGCAACCCGGCGTGGCCGGCGGGCGGCGCTGCCGCTACCGGAGCGTGTGGGGTCTCCATGCGGGAGCAGCGTATATCGCCGCCTGGTCCCGCGCAACCATCACGCCCCCTTGTCGTTGGCGTTGGGGAAGAACAGCTGCTCGCCGCCGATCTTGAAATCAGCAATGGCTGTCTGTCCAGCGGGCGAGACCACCCAGTCGATAAAGGCCTGCCCCATCTCTTTCTTCACGTGCTTGTGCTTTTCCGGGTTCACCAGGATCACGCCGTACTGGTTGAACAGGCGCTTGTCGCCTTCGACCAGGATCGCGAGGTCGCCGCGGTTCTTGAACGAGATCCAGGTGGCGCGGTCGGTGAGGATGTAGCCGTTCATCGACGACGCCGTGTTCAGCGCGGGCCCCATGCCCTGGCCGGTATCGCGGTACCAGGGTCCTTTTTCCGCCGCGATGTCCACCTTGGCCTGCTTCCAGAGCGCAATCTCGGCCATATGCGTGCCGCTGCGGTCGCCGCGCGAGACGAACGCCGCCGAGGCGCCCTTGATCTTGCGCAGCGCTTCGAGGGTGTCCTTACCGCCGGCGATCT